>DAOTXL010000122.1:0-20154 GCA_034435455.1 Anaerolineae bacterium | reverse complement strand
ACGACCGACGGGTCGGGCGCGTCGGCGGTGATGGCCGTCGTCGTGTCGGCCTTGTTGACGGTGTGCGGCTCGGTGTCGCTCGAGCCGTGGAAGGTGGCGTCGCCCCCGTAGGTGGCCGTGAGCGTCTTGGCGCCCGCCGTGGTCGGCGTCAGGACGCAGGCGCCGGCCGCGACGGGGGCCGTGCAGGAGACAAGTCCGTCGGTGACCGTCACAACGCCCGTCGGCGTGCCCCAGGTCGAAGTCACGGTGAAGCTGACCGTCACGGGCTGGCCGACGACCGACGGGTCGGGCGTGTCGGCAGTGATCGTTGTCGTCGTGTCGGCCTTGTTGACGGTGTGCGGCTCGGTGTCGCTCGAACCGTGGAAGGTGGCGTCGCCCCCGTAGGTCGCCGTCAGCGTGATTTCGCCCGCCATGGTCGGCGTCAGGACGCAGGTGCTGACCGTGACAGGGACCGTGCAGGAGACGAGTCCGTCAGTGACCGTCACGACGCCCGTCGGCGTGCCCCGGGTTGCCGTCACGGTGAAGCTGACCGTCACGGGCTGCCCCAAATCCGACGGGTCGGGCGTGTCGGCGGTGATGGCCGTCGTGGTATCCATCGTGCCTCTCAGTTTGAGCACGAGGATGTATCCGCTGTGCGGGTGGAGCGGGTCGACGCCACCATCCCCCTGCCAGGTGGCGTAGCTTTGGCCCGTCACGTAGACATAGCCGCTCCCATCCACCCCAACGCCGTAGCCGTTATCCTCCAGATTTGACCCGTAGAAGGTGTGCCACTGATAGACGCCGCTGCTGTTCAGTTTGAGCACGGCGATGTCGTTCCCCCAGCAGTAGGGGTGGAGCGGGCTGGCGTCGTCATCTCCCTGCCAGGTGGCGATACTGTAGCCCGTGACGTAGACGTTGCTGCTCGCATCTACGGCAATGCCGTAGCCCCTATCCGCCGCGCTCGACCCGTAGAAGGTGTGCCATTGGTACGCCCCCGCGCTCGTCAGTTTGAGCACGACGATGTCTTCCCACCCGCTGAAGGCGTGGAGCGGGTTTTGGCCCGAATCCCCCTGCCAGGTGGCGTTACTCCTGCCCGTGACGTAGAGGTTGCTACTCGCATCCACGGCAATGCCGTAGCCAGTGTCACTACTGGAACTGGACGACCCGTAGAAAGTGTGCCACTGGTAGGCCCCCGCGCTGTTAAGTTTGAGCACGACGATGTCGCTCCCTCCGCTGAAGGCGTGGAGCGGGGGGGTGTTGTTATCTCCCTGCCAGGTCTCGATACTATCGCCTGTCACATAGACATTGCCGCTCCCATCCACCGCAATGCCGTAGCCGCGATCAGTTCCAGGCCCATAGAAGGTATGCCACTGGTAGGTGCCGCTGCTGTTCAATTTGAGCACGAAGATGCTTCCATAGGCGCCGCCGCTGTAGGGGTGGAGCGGGGGGGTGGTGCCATTCCCCAGCCAGTCGCCACTCCAGCCGGTCACGTAGACATTGCCGCTCCCATCCACCGCAAGGCCCTGGCCGGAAGTGGACTCCCCCTGGTAGGTATGCCACTGGTAGGCGCCGCTGCTGTTCAGTTTGAGCACGACGATGTCTCCCCAGTTGCTCGAGCTGCTGTGCTCGTGGATCGGGCTCTGGCCGTCATCCCCATACCAGGCGGAGCCCTTGCCCGTCACGTAGACATTGCCGCTCCCATCCACCGCAATGCCCAGGCCACTATCCTCACTACTACTGGCTGACCCGTAGAAGGTGTGCCATTGGTAGGCGCCGCTGCTGTTCAGTTTGAGCACGTAGATGTCCCAGTTCCCGTTCCCGCTGTGGGCGTGGATCGGAGGGGTGTTGCCATCCCCCAGCCAGGAGCTGTAACTCGCGCCCGTCACGTAGACATTGCCGCTCCCATCCACGGCAATGGCCCGCCCCGAATCACCACCATCCCCGTAGAAGGTGTGCCAGAGGTAATTCGGGTCAATCGTCAGCGGGTAGCGCGGGTCGTAGGCGCCCAGGCGGAAACCCACCTCACCCCCGGCGAGCACGGTAAAGGCCACCGGCACCGGCACGCGCGCGCCGTCCATCTCTTGCCACGCCAGCGGCGCGGATTCGCTGACGTAGCCGCGCTCGAACGCAAATTGCAAACTCCCGTCGCTCTGCAACTCTACAGGGACGTTGTAGCGCAAACGGATCTGCGCCGCGTCCGCGCCGGGGGCAAGCGTGTACGTGCTTTTGAGGATGTCCCCCTCGCTGGCGCTCAGGGCAGGTCCCTCGCCCGCGCGATACTCAATGCTGACGCCGCGCCACACCTCGGGATAGGTCACCACGCCCAGCGGCTGCGCGCGTCCCATCGTCAGTCCGTCGCTGGCTGCGGACGCGTCCGCCGCCGCCACGGGCGTCACGCCCGCCGCGCCGACGAACTCGACGCGCAGCGCGTGGTCGAGCGACGCCATCACCACCTGCGTCGGCGCAAAGCCGACCACGTGTCCGCCCGCGGTGAACTGCAACAGCGGCGGTGCGATCTCGGCGGATGCGACGGGCGCAGGCAGCGGTGCACTCAGGGTGAGCAATCCCACCAGGAGCGCCAGGCGCAGCGCCCAGCCTGGCGCGGTTGAAAAGAAATGGCAGGAAGGAAACAGGCTTGCCCATAGCACCCGATACCAGTGTTTCGTTTGGGTGTTCATTTCTACCTCCTTTTTATCGTCCACCCGGTATGGCTTTGACACCGGTCCATTCCCCCCAGAGGCTGTGCCTCCGGATGCTATTATACACCCCCAGCGTTTACTCATCGTTTATTCTATGCTATAATAGGCTCATGATTCACGTGCAGGTTTTCGGCGAACTGAACATCCGGCGCGACGGCGTCCCTCTCCCTCCGTTCAAAAGCCGCAAGGTGCTGGCGCTGCTCATCTACCTGGCGCTCAACCCCGGCGCGCACAGTCGTAGCCGCCTGGCCGGCCTCCTCTGGTCGGATTCCCCCGAACCTAAAGCGCTGGGCAATCTCCGCTTCGCGCTGTGGAACCTCACCCAGGTGCTGGGACTCCAGGCGTTTGACGCGGACCGCCTCTCGGTGGCATGGCAGAGTCGCCCCGACTTTGTGCTGGACGCGGAAGAGTTCCTGAGCGCGCTGCAGCAGGCGCGGCCCGGACGGGCGGAGACACCGGAGATGATTCAGGCACTGGAACGGGCGGTGCAGGCGTATCGCGGCGACTTGCTGGACGGTTTCGAGTTGCCGGATAACGTGTTGTTCAACGAGTGGTTGCGGCAACAACGCGCCTGTCTGCACGAACTGGCCGTCGAGGCGTTCTATCGCCTGACCCACGCCTATCTGGCGCGCGGTCAGTGGGCAGCAGCCATTGCCACCGCCCGGCGGCTGCTGACGCTGGAGCCGTGGCACGAGGAAGCGCATCAGGCCCTGATGCTGGCGCTGGCGCGGAGCGGTCAACGTTCCGCCGCCCTGACGCAATACGCCGCCTATGAGGGCGCCCTGCGCGGCGAATTGGGGACGAGACCATCGGCCGCCACCGTTCGGCTGTACGAGCGCATCCGCGCCGCCGAGGCGGCGCCGCGCCACAATCTGCCCGCGCCGCTGACCCCCTTCGTCGGGCGGGCGGATGAACTGGACGCCCTGCTCCGCCTGCTGGACGACCCGGACTGTCGCCTGATCACGCTGACCGGTCCGGGGGGCGTGGGCAAAACGCGCCTGGCGCAGCAGGCCGCCCGGGTGCGCGCCGAGTATTTCCTGAACGGCGCGGCCTGGATCGAGTTCGAGGCGGTGGATTCACCGGCGCGCCTGCTCCCCACCCTCGCCGGCCATTTCGGCCTGGAATGGCGCGCGAACAACCTGCCCGAGCGGCTGGCGCAATTCCTGCGCGAAAAGGAAATGCTCCTGGTCCTGGATAACCTGGAGCAACTACGCGCCGGCGCGGGGCAACTGGCCGAACTGCTCCGGCGCGCGCCCGAAGTCAAAATCCTGGTCACCTCGCGCGAACGGCTGAACCTGCAATGCGAGTGGGTCTTCCCGCTGGACGGGCTGGCCTTCCCGCCCGCCCAGGTCCAGGACATCACCCCGTATGACGCCGTGCGCCTGTTTCTGCAGACGGCGCGCCGCGCGGACCGCCATTTCGCGCTGGACCCGTCCACGGCCCCGGCCGTGGGCCGCATCTGCCAGCTCGTCCAGGGCCTCCCACTGGCGCTGGAACTGGCCGCCGCGCTCCTGCCCGGAATGTCCCCCGACCAGGTCCTCCAGGCGCTGGAGGAGAGCCTGAGCGTTCTGGCGACGACGGCGCCGGATGTGGCCCTGCGCCATCGCAGCCTGTACGCGGTGTTCCTTTCGGCGTGGGAGGCCCTCCGGGAGGAGGAACAGGCGGTCTTGAGCCGGCTCGCCGTCTTCCGCGGCGGCTTTGATCGCCGGGCGGCGGAGCGCGTCGCGGGGGCGGGGCCGGCGCACCTCTCGGCGCTGGCCGACAAATCCTGGTTGCGACCCAGCGGCAGTGGGCGGTATGCCCTGTTTGAAACGGTGCGCCATTTTGTCGTTGAGACATTGCCAGGCGACGTCTCGACCGCTGCCGCCCACGCGCGGTATTTTGCCGATTTTCTGGCCGAACGGCAGGCGGCGCTGCGCCTGGGGCGGCCGGAGGCCCTGGCGCAGGTCGCCGGGGAAATAGAGAATCTCCGCGCCGCCTGGCAATGGGCCATCCGGCAGGGCGACCTGGACCTGTTGGCGCGCGCGGCAGAGGGGCTGGGCTACTTTCTGGAAACACGCAGTTGGCCCCAGGAGGGAATGGAGGCCTTTGGCGGCGCGTATGACCTGGCCCTGCGCGCCGGCGGGAGGCGCGGGGCGCTGCTGCTGGCCTGGGAAGGGCAGTTTGCGAATCGTCTGGCCGACTATCCCCGCGCTCAGGCGCTGCTGGAAACCGCTCGCGCCCTGCTGCAGACAGATCCCACGCCCGAACTGGAGGCGTTTGTGCTCAACTATTTGGGGTGTGTCGCCGAGCGGGTGGGCCGGCATGAAGAGGCACGGATCTGGTTTGAGTCCAGCGCCCAGAGGGCGCGCGCAGCCGGGGACGATTGGGCTTTGGCGCGCGCGTTGAACAATTTGGGACACCTCCATTATCTCGCCGGCGACCTGACGGCGGCCCAGGAGGCGTTGGGCCAGGCGTTGGCCCTGCGTCGCGCCCTGGACGACCGCCCCGGCATTGCCAAAACGCTCATCAACCTGGCCGCAGTCTGGCAGGCGTTGCAGCGCTACGATGAAACCTATGCGGCGCAGCAGGAGAGCCTGGCCATTTTCCGGGAACTGGGCAATCGGCTGGGCGAGGCGATCTGTCTGAACAACCTGGGTTTCCTGGCATTCCAACAGGGGCAGTATGTCCAGGCGCGAGCGTTGTACGAAGAGGCGCTGCGCCTGCGCCGCGAACTGGGCGATGATTGGGGTATCGTCGTGGCGCTGGACAACCTGGGCGCGGTCGCCTGCGAGTTGGGCGACTATGCGACCGCCTGCGCGCACTATGCCGAGGCGCTCGCGCTGGCGCAGAGCATCCACGCCACCCGGCTGATGGTCGAAGTGCTGGCCGGGCTGGGTCGGCTGGCCGCGCGGGAGGGGCAGCCGACGCGCGCGGTGGAACTGCTGGCCTTTGCGCTGGGACATCCGGCCATGGGGAGCGAGGCCCGCGAACCGGCGGCCAGGGCGCTGGCGGAACTGGAAACGCAGATGCCGCGCGCCGAATTCGCGGCCGCCGTGGAACGCGGCCGGGCGTTGGAGCTGGAAATGTTGGTGAGCCAGGCGCTGATGTCGCCGGGCGACGATGTTCCAAATCCCCTGTGACGGCCTTGAATCGTGGCGCACAAACACCCTGCGCCCATCTCCCTGACCTGATGGAGTCTCCTATGCCTCATTTCACCCGCTCTCTCGCCGACCGGGGCGAAGGCATCTACCCCGCCGCATACGGCGCTTTGGCAGCGCGCCCGCCAGCGTCCCCGGCGCAGTCGTGCCGGGCATCGCCCCCCCAACTGACCGGAGACCCTAAAGGTCTTCAAGACCTTTAGGGTCTTGCAGGGAGCGTCAGTGTTCGTGAATAAATCTCAAAGGAGGCTCTTGTGCGCAAGATGCTATTGCCGTTTATGTTCGTTCTGCTCTTTGGCGTCTGTCTGTTCCCCCAGGGAGAGGCTGCGCGGGCGCACGAGATCACCCTGCCGACCATTGCCCTCGCCACGCCTGAAGGGACCGCGCCGGATGGCGTCCTGGGCAACAGCCTTTATGTTTCAACCGCCGGGAGCGACACCACCGGAGACGGCACGATCGGCAACCCGTTCCGAACGATTGGACATGCGCTCACGGTCGCCGTTGCGGGCGACGGAATCGTGCTGCGCGGCGCGCCGGCCCTGACCAACAACGTCTACGCCGAATCCATCCGCATCCAGCAGCCCAACCTCACCATTCGCTCGCAAACCGGCGAGTGGGCCATTATCCAATGCCCGACGGACGATGAGGACATCGGCCAATGCGTGCGTTTCGACGTGGACAGCGACGGCAGCCGCCTGCAACGCGTCGAGGTCATTGGCGGGTACTGGTACGGCATCAAACTGGAAACCAGGTGGGATTGGGGCGGGCCGGACCGCAGCGGCGCGTTGAACATCCTGCTCGAGGATGTCAGGGTGCACGATACCGGCAACGCGGCCATCAAGGTCACGCCCGGTTGCGACGGCCTCACCGTTCGCCGCGCCGAACTCTACAACACGGGCGTCAGAGCCCCCGATAGCGCCGAGGGTATTGACAACGTCAACGGCGACCGCATGCTCGTCCAGGACAGTTACATCCACAATACCTCGGACACGGGGATGTACTTCAAAGGCGGGGCGACCGATTGCGTGGTGGAACGCACCCGCATCGAGCATACCGGCGGTGCGGGCATCCTGGTAGGGTTCGACACCAGCCCGGAGTTCTTTGACCTGACCGCCAATCCCGATTACTACGAGAGCATTCGCGGGGTGGTGCGCAACAACATCATCCGCGATACCCAGGGGGCCGGCATTGGCCTGTACGCCGCCCAGGACGCGCAGATTTGGAACAACACGCTCATGGATACGGCGCAGGCGTATCACAGCCCGATCTATTTTGGCGTCACCTATCAGGATTGGGACCCGCAGGCCGGGCGTCCGCCCTCGGTCAATCCTGTCATCCGCAACAACCTGGTCTCTCAATCCAACGGCCTGCCGACGGAATGTGTGTTCATCCGTTATTCCAACGACCTGGGCGGCCTGTCCGCGCTGACCGGGATGCCGGACATGGATGACAACCTGTATTTTCACGCCGGCGGCAGTTGCCTGTTCACCGATCAGCGCCCCACCAGTCCCCTGGATCAGGGGACGTTCTCCCAATGGCAAACCCACATCGGCGGCGATTCCAATAGTCTGACCGCTGCCCCTCAACTGACCGCCGACGGGCATTTGTCCGCCGGCAGCCCGGCTGTGGATGCAGGAATCTGCACCGGCGCGCCAAGCGACGATTTCGACGGCGACCATCGCCCTCAAGGCGCCGGCTGCGACATCGGGGCGGATGAGTATGATGCGGGCGTCCCCCCTGGATCGTTCACTTTGTTTCTGCCGTTGATCTTGCGCTGATACCCGGCGCGATGCCAGCCGTTTTGCCAGCGAGAACGTTTGGGACGCGGCGCACGGCTGGAATGTGATGGGGGCCGGGCGCGTGACCAGGTAGTCCGCTCTGCGGCACAAAACCTTATTCGGCGCGTCAGAGGTTGACTTATCCCCAAAAGCGACTACAATAGAGCATAGAAGAGACCACAATAAGGGGTTGCGATGGAAGAGATCGGCATTCGTGGGAAATCCTCTCGGAGATGCGCCGATGAGCGAGGCTTTGACGGTTGATGCCGGCGTCTTTACCCCCTCCGAACCGGCACATCAGGCGAGCAAAGCCTTTCTGCATCAGGTGCGGCAGAGCGGCGCGCCGCTCACCCAGCCCACGCCGGTCATCGTGGAGATCGCTGCCGCCATTGTCCGCCTGCCCGCGCCGGATTGAGCCTGTCCTGCCGCGTAGCAACGGAAGGGAAGAGACCGGTCTATGAGCACCTTGTCCCCCGATACCGACCCCAAAATGGAGGCGCTGCAAATCCAATTGCTCCGCCGCATGCCTTCCTGGAAGAAAATCGCCATCCTGGAAGGGCTGAATGAAACGGTCAAAACGCTGGCGGTCAGCGGGATTAAACAACGCTATCCCCAGGCCACACCGCAGCAAATTCACCGTATGTTAGCGGAATTGATGCTGGGCGCAGAGTTGGCACGCAAGGTGTATGACCATGCCGAATGAAATTGCCCGCATTACCCTGCTTGTGGCGCACGCTCTCGAACAGATGGGCGTTCCCTACGCTGTTGGCGGCTCGCTTGCCAGCTCTCTGCACGGCGTCATGCGCTCCACGCTCGACGTGGACATCGTTGCGGACATGCGCCAGGAACATATTCAACCGTTGGTCGCTGCGCTCTCGGAGGAATTCTACGTTGATGAGGAAATGATGCGAGATGCCCTTCGACGCCGCAGTAGTTTCAACCTGATTCACTACGAAACCGCCTTCAAGGTGGACATCTTTATCCGCAAGATACGCCCCTTTGACCAGATGCAACTGGAGCGGCGCAAGTTAGCGGTCATCGTAGCCGACCCCGAGCAAAGCGTGTATGTCCTCAGCCCCGAAGACACTCTGCTCGCCAAACTGGAATGGTACCGGCTGGGCGGCGAGGTCTCCGAGCGGCAATGGCGCGATGTCCTGGGCATCCTCCAGGTCCGCGAAGGCGAACTCGACCTGGACTATGTGCGAACGTGGGCGCGGGAACTCCAGGTGACAGACCTGCTGGAACGCGCCTTGAACGAAGCAGGGGGAGAGTGAAATCAACTTACAGGCCGTGTATGAAGGGGAGCGCCTGCCCGACGGCACCAGGCGCTACCAGGGGTTCTTCGATGGCGACCTGGTCACGGTCTTGGGGAAGAAATCTGCAAATGGCGGTGTGTTGCCTGAACATATCTTTGGCGGAGACCGCCTGCAGTTCGAAGAATCGCAGCGACAGGCGGCCTCGGGACTGTTCATGGCCGGTTTGTGCATGATGGCCTTTGCTCCCCTGTTGCTGATCGGCGGACTGCTCTGGGCGCTCTGGCGCAAATAGGGACTGAGGTGACTGTCACCTGGCCTGGCCACCGGCCACTTCGGAGGCGATGATGCGCATCGGCTATCCCTGCATCAACCTCTCTCTGGACTGTCGCCCCAGCCGCACCCTCCGGCTGGCCAACCTCACCCCGGACCGCCTGCGGGTGCTGGTGGCCGGGAACCTGGCCTGCCTGGAGCGCATCGTCCGCTGGAATGCCGAACGGGGCCTCCTCTTCCTGCGCATCACCTCCGACCTGGTCCCCCTGGCCTCCCACCCGGCCAACCGTTTCCCCTGGGACCAGGAGTTCGCCCCGGACCTGGCCCGCATCGGCGACCTCATCCGCTCGGCGGGGATGCGCATCTCCATGCATCCGGGCCAGTACACCCTGCTCAACTCCCCCCGCCCGGAGGTGGTGGCGGCGGCCCGCGCCGACCTGGCCTACCACGCCCGCGTCCTGGACCTGCTGGGGCTGGACCGGACGGCAAAGATTCAGATTCACGTCGGCGGCCGCTACGGGGACAGGGCCGCGGCGCTGGAGCGCTTTGTTCGGGAGGTAGAGCGGCTGGACCCGGCGGTGCGGGCGCGCCTGGTGGTGGAGAACGACGAGCGTCTCTTCAACCCGGACGACGTGCTGGCGGTAAGCCGGGCGACGGGGTTGCCGGTGCTGCTGGACGTCTTCCACCGGGAGGTGTATCCGGACGGGCGGACGCTGCCGGAGGCGCTGGCGGCGACCCGGGCCACCTGGGGCCACCAGGATGGCCCGCCGATGGTGGACTACTCCTCCCCCCTTCCCGGCGGCCGTGCGGGGAGCCACGCCCACACGCTGGACGAGGCCCACTTCCGGCGCTTCCTGGCGGAGAGCGCCCCGCACGACTTTGACCTGATGTTGGAGGTCAAGGACAAGGAGCGGAGCGCCCTGCGCGCGCTGGAGATTTGGACCTCGTTCCGGTTGGGTGTATAATTGGGGTGACCGCCGTTCCCCCAGAGAGGAGATGCCGGATGCCCCACGAGACCATCGCCAAAGCCGTAGATGTCCTCTTGGACGTCCTGGGCGCGCTGGACGTGCCGGGAACCTCCTTGGCCCGCCGCGCCGTCGGAGGCGTGGAAAGCCTCCGCCGCTCCCAGGCCGCCCGCCAGCGCCTGGAGGGACTCCTCCAAGAGGCCGAAGAGGACTTTGTCCGCCAGGCCCGGCAGCAGGGCCTGGAAGACGCCGCCGCGTGGGTTGCCTCCCTCCCCGTCCGGAATCTCCCCACCTTCCGCCAGGCGCTGGAGAGCCTGCGGACGCACTGGGACGAGGGGGCGCTGACGGAGCGGCTGGCGCAAGAGTTTGCCCGCCTCACCGACATCCCCAAGAAGGAACAGACCCGCGCCCTGGCCCTCTACCTGGTCTGCCTGCGCGCCCGCCTGCTGGCCGACGAGAACCTGCGCCCCGTGGTCGTCGCCCTGAGCACCCTGCGCACGGAGAGGGGGGTGGAGCGCCTTCTGGAGGCGGTGAACGACCTCTACGGGGCCGTCAACTGCCTCCTGGGCCTGCCCGCGGACCTGGTCGCCTGGCCGGTCCAGACCCTTTCGGAGATCACCGAACTGCGCGCCGACCTCCTGCTCCCCGCCTACCGCCTGGTCCCCTACAGGGGACGGGCCTTCCAGGAGACGCGGACGGACCTGCTGGACTGGGCGCAGGGGCTGGAAGCGGCCCGGCCGCCGGTGGGGCTGCGCACGTACATCGGCCCGGGCGGCGCGGGCAAGACCCGCCTGCTGATTGAGGTGGGCCAGGCGCTGCGCGAGGAGGGCTGGTGGGTCGGCTTCCTGCGGGCCGGACGGCTCATGCAGGAGAACGCCCGCATCCTGGGCACGGACGCCCGACCCACCCTGCTCATTGTGGACTATGTTGCCAACCGGGAGGGGGAGGTGCGCATCCTGCTGCACGAAGCGGCCCGCGCCTGCGGGGAGCGCGCCGCCCCCCTGGCCGTCGTCCTGCTGGAGCGCACCTTCCCCGACTGGTTGCGGGAGGACCTCCATACCTACACCGACCCCGAATACGTGGGCTGGCCCGCCTTCCTGGGCCTCCCCACGGTGGAGAAGGAGCCCCGGCATCTGCCCGACCTGGCCGCGGACGACCGGCGGATGCTCTTCCGGACCGCGCGGGAGCAGTTTGCGAAAATTCTCCGGGCCGACGGCCGTCCTCTCCCCGATTATGCCGACCTGCCGGACGCGCCCCTCTACGTGCTGCTCCTGGCCCTGCTGGCCGCGGCGGGGGAGCGGGTGGAGCGCCCCACCGACCCCGAGCAGGTCCTGGAGTGCACCTGGAGCCGCGAGCGGGCGGCCTGGAAACGCCACCTGGAGCCCCTCTTCCGGAACCAGCCGGAGGACCGCCTGAACCGCGCCGTGGCGGTGGTGGAGGACCTGGCGGTCCTGGCCACCCTGGGCCGGGCCTTTCCGGACCCGGAAGCGGTGGTAGCCTTCCTGGAAGCCCACGAACCTCACTTCCGGCCCATCTCCGGCGTGGAGTGGGACGAACTGGCGGACCTCCTCCCCGTCCTCTTCCCCCGCCGCGTCCCGGGGAGCCTCATCCCGCCGGTCGTGCCCGACCCCCTGGCCGACTTTCTCCTGCGGCGGCGGCTGGCGGAACGGCCGGACCTGGTCCCCCTGGCCCTGCCGGGGCTGAAAGAAATGCAGGGATATGGGTCAGTCGTTAACCAGGTTGTTCAAATAATCATAGTTAAAAATCGCCTTCCTAGTTTGGGTGACTTGATCGAGGATGCTTTGCGCGAATGGGTAAAATGTTTGCCCTCAGATGTAAGAGGGGAATTGTCCAGATATTTATATCAACTGCAGGAAGAAGATATTATGCGATTGCCATATTTGTGGGGATTACCCACTAGTGCCATCGGTATAAGGATAGTTAAGGAGGGGGTTATGAGAATATCTCAACAGCTATCTCTGGCGGATCCAGAGAATCCTCTCCCTCTTCTCGCAGCAGGCCTTGGGGAGTTAGGCAATCGTCTTTTTGACAAAGGGTTGTATGAAGAAGCTCTGGATGCCTTCAAATGGAGCGAGTTTATTTATCGGAATCTGTACAAAGATGATCTCGCTAATTTGGCCATCATTCTTAACAATATCGGAAATGCTCTGTCTGCCTTAGGCCGACGGGAGGAGGCACTGGTGGCGGCACAGGAAGCCGTTGCCATCTACCGCGACTTGGCCCAGGCCAACCCCCAGGCCTTCCTCCCCGACCTGGCCGCCAGCCTCAGCAACCTGGGCAACCGCCTCTCCGAGTTGGGTCAGCGGGAGGAGGCGCTGGCGGCAACGCAGGAAGCAATGGAGATTCGCCGCCAACTGGCCGGGCAGAACCCCCAGGCCTTCCTCCCCGACCTGGCGACCAGCCTCAACAACCTGGGCTCAGATCTCTCCGCCCTGGGCCGGCGGGAGGAGGCGCTCACCTGCACGCAGGAGGCGGCCGACCTCTACCGCGACCTGGCCCAGGCCAACCCCCAGGCTTTCCTCCCATACCTGGCGACCAGCCTCAATAACCTGGGCGCGATGCTCTCCGCCCTGGGCCGGCGGGAGGAAGCCCTGGCGGCGACGCAGGAGGCGGTGGACCTCTACCGCGACCTGGCCCGCGCCCACCCCCAGGCCTTCCTCCCCGACCTGGCGACCAGCCTCAACAACCTGGGCAATCGGCTCTCCGCCCTGGGCCGGCGGGAGGAGGCCCTGGCGGCGACGCAGGAGGCCGCCGACCTCTACCGCGACCTGGCCCAGGCCAACCCCCAGGCCTTCCTCCCCGACCTGGCGATGAGCCTCAACAACCTGGGCGGCGATCTCTCCGACCTGGGCCGGCGGGAGGAGGCGCTGGCGGCGACGCAGGAGGCGGCCGACCTCTACCGCGACCTGGCCCGCACCAATCCCCAGGCCTTCCTCCCCGACCTGGCGATGAGCCTGGTCAACCTGGGCGGCGATCTCTCCGCCCTGGGCCGGCGGGAGGAGGCGCTGGCGGCGACAGAGGAGGCGGTGGAGATTCGCCGCAAACTGGCCCAGGAGAACCCCCAGGCCTTCCTCCCCGACCTGGCGACCAGCCTCAACAACCTGGGCAACCGGCTCTCCGCCCTGGGCCGGCGGGAGGATGCCCTGGCGGCGACGCAGGAGGCCGCCGACCTCTACCGCGACCTGGCCCAGGCCCACCCCCAGGCCTTCCGCCCATACCTGGCGACCAGCCTCAACAACCTGGGCGGGATGCTCTCCGCCCTGGGCCGGCGGGAGGAGGCGCTGGCAGCCTATGAGGAGGCCGTCCGCACCCTGCTCCCGTTCTTCCAGGCCTTTCCCGCCGCCTTTGCGGACTGGATGCAGACAATGCTGGGGAACTACCTCCAGGCCTGCCAGGAGGCCGGGGAGGCGCCGGATGCGGGGCTGGTGGAGGAGGTGCGGCGGATTTTGCGGTGACTGGAAGTCACCCTGTTTGGGCCTGCGGCCAACGGTCGGCCTTCGCCGACCCTCACCCCACCCCCGGCGGCTGCGCCGCCACCCCCTCCCCTCTCCCAACTCCCTCCCCCGTTTCGGGGGAGGGCCGGGGAGGGGGTCGGAGAGGGGAGGGGGTCGGGGGGAGGGGTGAGGGTCAGGCCGACTTTCACCTCCAAGGTGACTGTCACCTGGCCCTGGCTGGCGGGCATCGTGCTGCTTTCCGCCCTCCTGCACCTGGTCAATCTGGAATCCATCGGCGACGCCAACCCCTACTACACGGCGGCGGTCAAGTCCATGCTGCAATCGTGGGGCAACTTTTTCTTCGTGGCCGCCGAACCCGGCGGCTCGGTAACGGTGGACAAGCCGCCGCTGGGGCTGTGGGTGGAAGCTGCCTTTGCCCTCCTGCTGGGCGTGCAGGGCTGGGCCGTCTCCCTGCCGAACATCCTGGCCGGCATCTTGAGTGTCCCGCTGCTCTACCATCTGGTCCGAAAGCACCTGGGTACATGGGCCGGGCTGGTCGCCGCGCTCGTCTTGACGGTCACGCCGGTGCTGGTAGCCACCGACCGCAACAACACCATGGATGGGCTGCTGGTCCTGACCCTGCTGCTGGCAGCCTGGGCTTTCGTGGCGGCGACCGAAAGCGGCCGGGCGCGCTACCTGGTCCTGGGCGCGTTCCTGCTGGGGCTGGGCTTCAATATCAAGATGTTGCAGGCCTTCCTGCCGTTGCCGGCCTTCTATGCGCTCTACTTGCTGGGGGCGAAAACCGGCCGGGGGAAGAAATGGCTCGCCATCGCCGTCTCGGCGCTCATCCTGGTGGTCGTTTCGCTGGCGTGGGCGGTCAGCGTGGATTTGACCCCTCCCGACCGGCGTCCCTACATCGGCAGCAGCCAGGACAACACGGTGATGGGCCTCATCGTCGGCCACAACGCGCTTGCGCGGCTGGTCAACCCGCGCGCCGGCCATGCCCCTGCCGCCTCGCCGCCTTCGCCGCCCGGCGTGATGGGCGACGGCCCCAACGTCGGTCCCCATCCCGGCGGCGCACCCTTCAGCCAGGAGACCGGCTTCCCCGGCGCGCTGCGCTTCTTCGTGGCCCCGCTCTCCAAACAGATGTCGTGGCTGCTGCCCTTTGCGCTGGTGGGCCTGGCGCTGACCCTCCTGTCGGTGCGTCTCCGCCTGCCGCTGGAGGCCGAACACCGGGCGCTCGTCCTGTGGGGCGGCTGGCTGCTCACCGGGCTGGTCTTGTTCAGCGCGGTGGAGGGCATCTTTCACGCCTATTACACCCTTATGCTGGCCCCGCCCCTGGGCGCGATGGTCGGGGCGGGGATGGCGTTCTTTTGGCGTCGACAGGCCCATCGCCCGTGGGCGAATGTCGGGCTGGTGGCGGTTGCCGCGCTGACCGTCGGCTTTCAAGTCTTCACCGCCCGGCAGTACGGCTTCCGATCTCCGCTGCTCTACCTGCCGGTGGCCCTCCTGGCGGCCGGCGGGGGGCTGCTCTCGATCCGCTCCCTGCGCCCGGCGGCCTATCCGGCCGTGTTGGCCGCCCTGGTGACGATCCCGCTGGCGTGGACGGCGCTGACGGCCCTGGAGCGCGCGCCGGACGTCCATCTGCCGACCGCTTTTGCGCCGGGGGCCGCGCGTCAGACCCCACCATCGGTTGACCCGGCGCTGGTGGCCTTTCTGCAGGCCCACACGCAGGAGGTGGAATACCTGGTGGCCGTCCCCGACGCTCATCTCGGCGCGCCGCTGGTGCTGGCGACCGGGCGGCCGGTGCTCTACATCGGCGGCTTTGGCGGCGCGGATGCGGTGGTAGACGCGGCGGGGCTGGCGGACATGGTGGCCGAAGGCCGGCTGCGCTACGTGCTGTTCGGCCCAAGCCCCGAAAAGCGCGAGATCGCCCAATGGCTGGCCGCTTCCTGCGCCGCCGTGCCGGAGTTCAGCCGGCCAGGACAGCCGGGCGCTCCGGCCAATCCACCTCCTGCGCTGTACCGATGCCAGTAAGGGGAGTGGCAAAAAGCAAGTGGTGTGGGTAACTACCTACCCTCCCGCAGGTTTGGGCGCAATGACCAGAGCAGAGCACGCCCAGATGACCGGCTGCATCGGTTGTCAGCCCCTTTCGAACCTGCGGGAGGGTTCAGGGTAGGCAGTTACGTGGTGTGGTATAATTGAGACTCGATGAAAATCCCAACACCGGAGGCGAACCATGCTCCGCTGGATCACCCACAATCGCCTGTACGATCTGGCCCATCAGGGCCGCCGCCTGACGCCCTGGTGGGCGCTGCTGCCCCTTGCCTGGCTCATGCTGCTGTTTTCCCAGCTTCTCAGCCTGCCGCTGATGCTGCTCAGGCCGGGGCACGAGGACCTGGCGGGCGGTCAGCCCGCCGCGCTGTCGGGGCTCCTGCAAGGGCTGACGCTGACCCTGGCCTTTGGCGGCATGATCCTGCTGGTGTGGCTGTGGGTGCGGCTTTACGAGAAGCGCGGCCTGGCCACCGTCGGCCTGGAGCGGGAAGGGGTGTTGCGCCGCTACGGCCGCGGCCTGCTCATCGGCCTCCTGACCTTTGCCGGCGCGGTGGGGCTGATGGCGCTCTTCGGCTTCGTGGCGCCCGAGGCGAGCGACCCGGGCCGGGTCGGACTGGCGGCCCTGGGCGGGGTGCTGCTGGTGATCCCCGGCTGGCTGGTGCAGGGCGCGGCGGAAGAGGTGTTGACGCGCGGCTGGATCATGCCGGCCCTGGCCGCCCGTTACCGACCCTGGCTGGGGATCCTGGCCTCCTCGCTGTTCTTTACCCTGGCCCATGGCCTCAATCCCAACCTGACTGTGCTGGCGCTGGTCAACCTCTTCCTGTACGGCCTGTTCGCCGCCGTCTATGCCCTGCGCGAGGGGTCGCTGTGGGGGGTCTGCGCCTTCCATAGCGCCTGGAACTGGGCTCAGGGGAACTTGTTCGGGCTGGCCGTGAGCGGCAACCAGGCCGACGGCGGCATGCTCTTCGACCTGATGGAAACCGGCCCCGACTGGTTCACCGGCGGCGCGTTCGGCCCCGAAGGCGGCCTGGCCGTGACGCTGATGCTGGGGATCGGCATGGGCATCATGCTGCTGCGGCCGCGCGTGGACCGTCGGACAAGGCAGCAACTCCTGACGGCCCTGGTCCTGCTGTTGCCCATGTGGGGCGCCGCCGACGCCAACGCTCCTGCCGCCCCGTCCGCCCTTCAGATCGTCAACGTGCAGGCCAACGCCACGACGGTCGGCCTTTACGAAAAGTTCGAACTGACCTTCGACATCAACGGAAGCGTGGCGACCAACCCCTACTTCCCCTACGACCCTGCGCCGCCCTCGCCTGTGCCCGCCGGCGTGGGCATCACCGTGGACGCGCTGTTTAGCCCCGACAACTGGACCACCGTCATCACCCAGCCGGCCTTCCTCTACCAGCCCTACGAGCGCCGCTGCATCTATGACCACGCGCCCGTGACCCCCTGCCCGCCCGAAGGCGAGGAGTGGCTCTATCCAACGGGCGATCCGGTCTGGACGGTGCGCTTTGCGCCCCAGCAGACCGGCACCTGGCGCTATCGCGTGCGCGCCACGGATGCCTCGGGCACGGCCCAGAGCGCCGAGGGGACGTTCACCGTCGTGCCGTCCACGCTGCCGCACAACCACGGCTTTGTGCGCGTCAGCCCTACCGACCCCGGCTACTTTGAGTACTCCGACGGCACGCCCTTCATCGGCGTCGGGCACGGCGAGGGATTCTCCGGCTGGCGCTTTACCTACGATGCCGAAGACACACTGGCGCGACTGGAAGCTGGCCGCGTGAACTTTGTGCGGGTGTGGATGATCGGCAGCAGTATCTTTATGGCGCCGTGGAACCCCTGGCATTCCCATCACCTGGCCGGCGAGGGCGGCTACTTTAACGCCGTCAGCCTGACCTACACCCACGCCTACACCGGCCATCTGGTCTCGCTGCGCCTGTGGGACTATCCCGACCCCTCCATGGAGGGACGGCGCAACCCGTGTATGTTCCAGGGCTTTACCAACAACGTCGCCGTCCGGCCGGACACGGCCTACCACCTGAGCGTGCGCCTGAAGACGGTGGGGGTGAGCGGCCCGCGCGACAGCCGCTATCCCTACGGCTTTGCCGTGCGCACCGGCGGCTGGCTGGGCGAGGCGTGCGCCGACCCGGCATCCACCGGCGGCGACAGCCGCCTGCTGCTGGGCCACGTCAACGGCACGACGGCCGGCTGGGTCACGGTCACCGCCACCTTCACCACCGGCCCGGACGAGTACTTCCTGGACAACTTTTATCTGATCCTGGAAAACACCACCGGCGGCGATGCCTATGTGGACGAGGTGTCGCTGCGCGAATTGCACAACGGCGCGCCGGTCGGCCCGGAGGTGCTGCGCAAGAATCGCTTCGCCTATCACCTGTACTTCGACCAGCAACCCTCCTGGCAGTGGGATTACCTTTTCTGGCGCGCCGAAGGGGGCGAGGTGACAATTCGTCCCGTGGTGCTGGAGAAGAACGACTGGATCGCCAACCATCTGGACGCGAACGGCAACCCGGTGGGCGGCTACTACGACCTGGACAACAACCGCTTCTACGCCGCGCCGGACACGGCAGTGCGCCGCCTGCACGAGTATTTCTGGCGCTACCTCATCGCGCGCTGGGGCTATTCGCGCGCCGTCCATTCCTGGGAACTGATGAACGAGGGCGACCCCTACAACGGCAACCACTACGCGATGGCCGACGCCTTTGGCCGCTTTATGCACGCGAACGACCCGCACCGCCATCCGGTCACCACCTCCAACTGGCACAGTTTCCCGCAGGCCGAGTTCTGGGCCAACCCGCAGTACAGCGGCGTGGACTATGCCGACATCCACGAGTACGCCTGCTGCGGCAACCGCTACGCCGGCTGGGCGCAGAACATCGGCGCGCCGCTGGCCTTTGAGGACCGCCCGGCCTATGTGGTGGGCGGGCGGGGCCACTCGGTGCGCATCCCCGGCGCGACGCAGTTCAACAACGCCGGCAACACGCCGCGCCATCTCATCATCCGTGGGCCGGGCGAATGGGTGATCCGCTACGGGATGAAGGCCGAGAATTTCACCGGCACGTGCGAGTTCGGCCTGCCCAATTCGCTGGCCGGGCCGCGCCTGCTGTGGATCCTGGACGGCACGCAGAGCAGCGTGGTGCCGCCGCCGGCTGAGGAGGGCAAGTCCTGGCTGTGCACCGCGCCGGCGGGCAGCTACAACTGGCGCACCTTTGACAGTCGCACAACCCACGACGGCCAACCGGCGCCCGCCAGCGAGCGGATCATCCTGAGCGATGACGAGGTGCACACGCTGGAGATCGCCTTCCAGAACGGTTTTGGCACGGGCGGACAGGCGTGGATCGACAACGTGGAACTGATCGCGCCGGACGGGCGCCGCGCCTATCTGAACGGCGACTTTGACCTGACCTCGGTCATCTCGGACTCGGCGCACCTGGACGCCGCGCTCAGCCTGCAGATCGGCGGACGCGCCCTCACCGGCCCGCGCCGGCCGGTCACTCGCGGCGAGGTGGCCATCGGCGATAATGACGACTATCGCGGCGACGACCAGCACGACCAGCGGAACGACACCCAGGGCGTCTGGCTGCACAACTTTCTCTGGGCGCAGGTCAACCCCGGCGGGCTGTATGAACTCTACTGGGACGCGACGAACATCCGCCGCTACGACCTGTACTTCCACTTCCGCGCCTTCCGCGACTTTATGGACGGCATCCCGCTCAACAACGGGCATTACGAAGACGCGCGGGCCACGGCCTCGCATCCCGACCTGCTCGTGCTGGGCCAGGCCGACCGCGTTGCCGGCCGCGGCCACCTTTGGATCCGCCATCGGCAATACACCTGGCGCAACGTGGTGGATGGCGTAACGATTCCGCCCCTTTCCGGCCAGATCGCCGTCCCCGACCTGGTGACGGGCACGTATCGGGTCACCTGGTGGGACACCTGGGCCGGCACGCCGACTGCCAGCCAACTGGTCACCACGAGCGGCCCTACGCTGACCGTCTCGCTGCCGGCGCCGCTGGCCACAGACGTGGCGCTCCAGTGGGAGCGGGTGTATCCCTACCGGGTGTTTTTACCTTTGATTTTGCGCTGAATTTCTGCGCATCGTGCTTTATGGCTTTGTCAGATGTTTGCCTTTTACATTCTGACCAGCCCCGAAACTGCTTTGCTCTTGCTCAGGAAGTAAAACCATGAAAACTAAAATGCTCGTTCTCTGGTTCATCTCTGTTCTAATCGGATCGTGTGGCGTTGTTCCTGCAAATTCTCCTGGTTTGAATGTCCATGCCACCCTTACTCTTGCTCAGGGTGAAAGTCAAAATGGAGAGATACCGTCGCCAACGGCGCCTGCTCCAATACGCCCCACCCGGCCGTTGCAGCCTGCCGCGCCGGACAAGTGGTCGCTCTGGACGAACGGCACCCAATTGCGCGGGGCGAACATCTGGCAGCGCATCCGCGTCCCCAGCCTGGATGGCGATGAAATCATGGGCGATGGCTACATCGGCCCGCCCTATGTTCAGGCCGACTTTGACCGGCTGGCTGCGCTCG
>DAOTXL010000121.1:0-3961 GCA_034435455.1 Anaerolineae bacterium | reverse complement strand
GGCCCTGAACCCGGCCCTGCCGCCGGCTGTGGGGCAGGTGCTGTTGAAGGCGCTGGCCAAAGACCCCGCCCAGCGGTATGGCACGGCCGGGGAGCTGGTCGCCGCCCTGAAGGCAGCTCTGGCCGGGCAGAGGGTAGCCGAACCGCCGACTGTGGCCGTGTCTGCCAAGCCAGCCCCGGTTCCGAAGCCGAAGCGAGGCTGGCTGGTGCATCCGGCCATCGTCGTTGGCGCGCTGGCTGCGCTGGCTCTAGTGGTGGGGGTTATCCTGCTGGCCGGGCGGAGCGGACCAACCCTTACTCCTGTGCCAATGGCTGAGCGGGCTATCACGCCAGAACTCACGAGCGTAAAGGTGGCTGTTGCCGTACCCACGGCGACCTTCACCCCCACCCCAACGCGCCGCCCGACGGCTACACCGACACGGATGCCCCCGAGCACACCGACCATGACGCCTACCCCCCGACCTACGCCAACGCCGACAGCAACGATTGATGCCGACCCGACGGTGTATGACAACTTTAATAATCCGGCCAATGATGGCAGTTTTAACCGGAGCCAGTGGAGATATAAGACTGATCCACCCAACCAGATTGCTCAACAGGATGGGATACTCATAGTGACACAGGATGGAAAACCAGAGAAAACAGCTTTGGTTGCTCGCAAATATGATGGGGTCACACTGAATACTCCAACCTTTTTTGAAGCCAGACTGATGTTAAGCCCTGATCAACATGCAGGCAATGTCCAATTGCACCTTTGGACCGACCGGGCTGGAAGAGGGGATTGGTTTTCTGAGTGCGTTATTGATCACTCTGATGAACAAGCCAGCGCTGGTTGCTGGGATACAATCTATCCTGAGCAAGACGGGCATGTTTATGCATCAGAAGGGAAGCAAGTCGGCTATGGAACATGGCACACGTTTCGGATTGAAGTAGACCCGGCCACGATGACTTTTACCTATTACATGGATGGTCAAATGATAGGGTCTCATGTGCCCGTTGACGCGGAGGAACTCAAAAAGGCCAGGTTTAAGCTTATCATAGGCGTCTGGGGACCATCCTCTGAAGCTTTGACCGGCTACATTGATGATGTGCGGATTGGCAATTATTAGCCGGAGGGGTAAGGCAAACATGCAAAACAGGACATCGAACGGATTCACGTTACGAGGACAAAGCGGTCAGACCTACGGAGTTTCACCCCACGGCCTGCGCCTCGGGCGGGGCAGGGAGAACGACGTCGTCCTGGACGATGCGGCCGTCTCCCGCCGCCACGCCACGGTGTGGATCGGCCAGGGACGCTGCTACGTGCGCGACGAGGGCAGCACCAACGGCACCTTTGTCAACGAGCGGCGTATCACCGGCCCTCAAGAGCTGCAGCCCGGCGACCGGCTGCGGATCGGCGCGGCGGTCTTTTACCTGACGGCGCAGCCCCGCCAGGAACCGGCCATGCCGGCAACGGCGGCCAGGTCTGGCCGACCTGGCTCCATGCCCGTCGTGGTGGGGGGAGGGCTGCTTCTGCTGGCGCTGATCGTGGGCATGGTGTTGCTGACCCGCCAGCCGTCACCTGCCCCCGCTCCCACTCCCATCCCCACCCTCACGCCGGTCCTTCCCGCCCCCACTACCCCGATCACCACCCCGGCGGCCTCAGGGCTGAGTGGGCTGCAACGGGCCATCCTGGCCACGGTGCTCGTGATCGTGCCTGTTGAGGGCAGCGACGAGGAGTCGTGGGGCTCAGGCAGCATCATCAGTGCGGAGGGCTATATCCTGACCAACTTGCACGTCATCGGCGACGAAACCACAGGTGAGCTGTACAACCGTGATGGCCTGATCGCCATAGGCATCAATTCGGCCCAGGATCAACCCCCGGAGGTCGCTTACCAGGCCGAACTGGTGAAGGCGAACACCGACCTGGACCTGGCTCTGCTGCGCATCAGTGCTCTGGCCAATGGCGACCCATTGCCCGGTCCGTTGAACCTGGTCGCCGTGCCCGTCGGCAACTCGGACACGGTGCAGATTGGCGATACCCTGTCGGTGCTCGGCTTCCCAGAACTGGGTGGTGAGACGGTAACCCTGACCAGGGGGACCGTCTCGGGCTTTCACGACGACGCAGGGCTGGCCCGGGCCTGGATCAAAACCGACACCGAGATCAATCCGGGCAACAGCGGCGGCCTGGCCCTCAACGATGCCGGCGAGTTGATCGGCATCCCGACCTTTGTCGGTACAGATGTGCAGATCACAGGCAAACTCGGTTACATCCGGCCCATCAACCTGGCGCAATCGCTGATCCGGCTGGTCCCTTAATCCTGCCATGATGGTTCACATCCTGAACCCACCGCAGAGGCGCTAAAACCGCAGAGGAGACCCACAAAAAAACCTCTGCCGTCAGCTACCCGGCGGCGGGCCTTCCGGAGTGGCCTGGCCGGGAGGTCGTACGGGCGGAGCGGCACTCCACCCCGACCGGCGAGCGGAAAAAATGACAGGCCGCGACTTGACAAACCGCCCGAATAGAGGTATAAAACGCTCAGACAAACATCGGGACAGACAGGCCAGAGCAGAGAGGGCCCAATCAACAGGCCGCCCACCCTCTCTCCAACAAACCGCCAGGCTGCAGTCGTAGCAGCGAGATGTAGATCACAGCAGAGGTGTGCAGGTGACAGAACTGATTGGCATGACGTTGGGACAATATCGCATTCTGGAGAAAATAGGCCATGGCGGCATGGGCACAGTCTACAAAGGCTACGACACAGCTCTGGACCGCTACGTGGCGATCAAGGTGCTGGCTCCCCATCTGGTCTGGGAACAGGGCCTGGTGGACCGCTTCCTGCGTGAAGCCAGGACCGCCGCTCACCTCAAACACCCCCACATTGTGACCATCTACAACGTGGGCAAACAGGATGGCATCTACTACTTTGTAATGGAATACCTGCCAGGCCGTACCCTGGCCGAGGTGATCCGACAGGAGGGGGCCCTGCCGCTCCAGAGGGTGGCCAGGATTGCGGAGCAGATAGCCTCGGCCCTGGACTATGCCCATGCCCAGGGATTGGTGCACCGCGATGTGAAGCCGGGCAATATCCTTATCGGCCCCGGCGACCAGGCCACCCTGACCGATTTTGGCATTGTCAAGGCCCTGACCGGCACCAGCCTGACCCGAACCGGCATCTTCATCGGCACACCCGAGTATGTCTCGCCGGAGCAGGCCCGGGGACAGGATGTGGACCCCCGTTCCGACATTTACTCACTGGGGGTGGTGTGCTACGAGATGCTGACCGGCCGGGTGCCCTTTGTGGGTGACACCCTGGCCGTGCTGCACGCCCATGGCTACGATCCCCCGCCGCCGCTGCGCTCCCTGAACCCCTGGGCGCCGGCTGCCCTGGAACCGGTGATTGGCCAGGCGCTGGCCAAAGACCCCGCCCAGCGGTATGGCACGGCCGGGGAGCTGGTCGCCGCCCTGAAGGCAGCTCTGGCCGGGCAGGGGGTAGCCGAACCGCCGGCTGTGGCCGTGCCCACCCCCCGGCCGGCTCCCGCCCGCCGCCGCGTACAACCCTGGCCCTGGGCGCTGGCCGGGCTGGCCGTGGTGGCGATCCTGGTCGGCCTGCTCCTGGCCCTGAGCGGGGAAGGCGGCGGCCGCCCGACCCCCACACTGCCGGCACCGGTCGCGGCGGTGACCGCCACGCCGACAGGCACCTCGATCCCCGGCTCGACCGACACGGCCGAGCCGACCTCAACGCCCACCTTCACTCCTCCCCCGACCGACACGCCCACCACAACCAACACGCCCGAACCGACCTCGACGCCCATCCCACCCCCGGCGCGGCCGGAGCCGACCGGGTGATCGCCTTTAACCCCGGCCCGGGGGCGGAAAGCAGGTATGGCGATCCAGAAGCCTTGTTGGGCGCGCCCGACCTGGTGGAAAAGCCCTGCTGCCGGGGCCTGGTCCAGTTGGGCCGGGGCGGCAGCGTCCTGCT
>DAOTXL010000120.1:0-28212 GCA_034435455.1 Anaerolineae bacterium | reverse complement strand
ACCGCGAGGCCCTGGTCTCGGTGCTGACTCGCCTGCGGTCGTGTTTGATAGCTACCTGCCGGCTGAATCGGCGCAAGAAACATCCCAGTACCTATCAGTTGCTGCTCGATGTGCCTTAACTTGATGCGTATGGAGCAGGGGCAAGCCCTGCCCCTACCGTCCCTCTCTATTCCACGCTCACCTGGCTGGCGAATACCTTGCCGACTTCGGTCCTCCGACCGACGATGGTGAAACGGCCGGCAAGGGGCAGATGCTCCGACGAATGGCCGACCCATACCTCAACGGTACCCGGATAGACGGCATAGCAGGAGGGGTCTCCGCCGTCGGTCTCGTCGTAATAGCCGAGCTGGTGGGTGTGCAGGCCAAAGGTCACCGTCCGGCGTTCCCCCGGCTGCAGGCCGATCCGCTTGAAACCCTTTAGCTCCCGGATGGGACGGGGGACCGTTGCCTCAGGATGGCTGACATACAGTTGAACCACCTCATCCCCGGCACACCCGCCGGTATTGGTCACATCCACGCTGACGTTCACCTGTCCTCCAACCGGCACCTCGGAGCGGTCCAAACGCAGGTTGTCCATCTTGAAGGTGGTGTAGCTCAGCCCATAACCAAAGGGAAAAAGGGGCTCCCCCCGGAAATAGCGGTAGGTACGCCCCTCCATCCGATAGTCCGCAAAGGGGGGAAGGTCCTCCACCGAGCGGTAAAAGGTGACCGGCAGCCGTCCGGCCGGGTTATAGTCGCCGAACAGCACGTCGGCCAGCGCCTCGCCCCCGGCCTGACCGGGGTACCAGGCCTCGACGATGGCGGGGACGTGCCGGGCTGCCCACTCGATGGCCAACGCGCTGCCGTTGAGCAGCACCAACACCAGCGGCTTGCCCAGGGCCTGGAGCCGCTTGAGCAGTTGCTCCTGGGGCTGCGGCAGGGCAATGTCGGTCCGATCGCCGCCGATAAAGCCATCTACCTCAATGGGCATCTCCTCCCCTTCCAGCCGAGGGGAAAGGCCCATTACAGCGATGACAACGTCCGCCTGCTCCGCCGCCTCCAGCGCCTGGGCCATGTTGTCCACGCCCGGCGGCGCCCACAAGAGCTGCACCTGGGGATCGAGGCCTGTGCTCACATAATCCAGTTGCAGGCGGTATAGGCGGCCGGCCGTCAGATCGACCTCCTGGAACTTGAGCATGGGGTGGTGAATCGATTCGGACTCGGCGAGCAACCTGCCATCCAGGGTAAGCCGGTAGCCGTTGTGCCCGTTGACCCCCAACCGGTAGGTACCGCTGACGGGGGGCGCCAGGAAGCCGCGCCAGCGCACCGAGAAGGGGTCCCCCCACCGCCCGGTCAGCGGTGTGGTATCCTTCCAGACCCAATCCACAGTGGGGTCAATGCGGGACAGGCGCGGCCTCCCCTTGAAATCAGGATTGTCGTAATAGTCGGCCTTCAGGCCCTGGCCGGGTCCCTCGGCATCTCCGGGGTGAAGGCAATCGGGTGGAACCGGTTTCAGCGGGACGATGCCGTCCGCCCAGGCGCAACCTACCGCATGGTAGATCCGGGTCGACAGGCCCACCTTACGGCGGATCCCCTCCAGAGGAGTCACGGCGTGGGCAGGCGTGCCATTATAATTGCCCAGCAACACCGCCGGATCGTCGGCGTTGGGACCGATGACAGCGATAGATCCGATCTCCTTGCTCAGGGGCAGCAGGTTGCCCTCATTCTTGAGGAGCACGATCGATTCGCGGGCCGCCTGCAGGGCCAGTGCCTGGTGCTGGGGCGAATTGACGACCTGGTATGGGATCTGAGTATAGGGCACCTGCCAGGGCGGGTCAAACATACCCAGCCGAAAGCGGGCGACAAAGAGCCGCTCAACGGCCCGGTCAATGGCCTCCTCCGACAAAAGCCCTTGCCGCACGGCCTCAAGGAGGGCCGGGTAGATGCTGCCGCACTCCAGATCGCAGCCGGCCCGGACGGCCAGGGCGGTGGCCTCCTCGGCCGTTTGGACCACCCGGTGCCGCTCATAGATATCGAGAATGGCCCCGCAGTCCGAGACGACATAGCCGTCAAAGCGCCACTCCTGGCGGAGGATCTTTTGCAACAAGGTTGGGCTGGCGCAACAAGGCTCGCCGTTGAGGCGGTTGTAGGCCCCCATCACCGAGGCGGCCCTGCCCTCGACGACACAGGCCTCGAACGCGTACAGGTAGGTCTCGCGCAGGTCCCGCTCGCCGACGTGGGCATCGAAGTGATGGCGGTCCGGTTCGGGGCCGCTGTGCGCAGCAAAATGTTTGGGCGTGGCGGCCAGCTTCAGATAGCGGGGGTCCTCGCCCTGCAGCCCCCGGACAAAAGACACCCCCAGCGAAGCGGTGAGGTAAGGGTCCTCCCCGTAGGTTTCCTGGCCTCGCCCCCAGCGAGGATCGCGGAAAATGTTGATGGTCGGCGACCAGAAGGTCAACCCGCTATAGATGCTGCGCCGGCCCAGCCGCTCCGCCCGGTGGTGCTTGGCCCGGGCCTCGTCCGAAATTGCCGTTGCCACCCGGTGCAACAGGTCCGGGTCCCAGGTGGCGGCCAGCCCAATAGCCTGGGGAAAGACGGTGGCCAGGCCCGCCCGGCCCACACCGTGCAGGCACTCGTTCCACCAGTTGTACGGGGGGATGCCCAGCCGCTCGATGGCCGGGGCATCGAACACCATCTGCGAGACCTTTTCCTCCAGCGTCATCCGGGAGACCAGGTCCGCTACGCGCTCTTGAATCGGCCGTGACGCATCCCGGTACACGGGGGGCAGTGGGTTATCGGTTGGTTCAGACATAGCTGTTGATTCCTCGGCATCAAGTCTCGGGGCAGGGACCCAAGCCCTGCTGCCCGGCGTATTGGTGACACTTGACGAGCACGTCATCTACCCAGAGATCGTCTGGGACCTGCCGCCGGCATGTCTCCATGACCAGCGGGCACCTGCCCGCAAACCGACAGCCCTGTCTCAGGTACTCCTGGTGCTCCATGTCAGAGAGCCTGACCGTGCTGCTCCATCGCCTGTTCGGATCCGCCTCCGGGATCGATTCCCTGAGGAGTCTGGTGTAGGGATGCCTGGGCTCCATCAACACCCGTTCCACAGGCCCCATTTCGACAATGTTTCCTCGGAACATGATGGCGATCCGATCGCTCACATAATAAGCGGTTGCCAGATCGTGGGTGATGTACAGCACACTCACGCCGAGCTCCTCTTTGAGCGCCTTGAACAGATTCACAATCGACATCCGCAGGGAAGCATCCACCATCGAAACCGGTTCATCGGCGACCAGGAGGGTGGGGTTGGTCAACAGAGCCCTGGCTATGGAGATCCTCTGCAACTGTCCTCCGGAGAACTCGCTGGGGTAGCGGCCAACGAACTCGTCATACGAGAGGCCAACCGCCCTTAGCTTCTGATCGATCAGCCGGACGGCTTCATGGTGGTCTCTGGCCAACCTGTAATTCTGGATGGTCTCAAAGAAATAGCGGTCAACCGTCCGCAAGGGGTTGAAGGTCTTGAAGGGATCCTGAAAGATCGCCTGTATGCCTTCCGTAGCCCAGACCTTCCTGTTCCCGGAGCCGGCATTCACCTGGCCTCTATACGCAATGGTGCCTGAGGTCGGCTCTTCAAAGCCCAGGATCATCCTGGCCGTGGTGGTCTTGCCACAACCGCTCTCACCGGCCAGGGCGAAGATTTCTGCCGGTTTGATATAAAAGGACACGCTGTCGGTCGCCGTGATCCTGACCCTCGACAGCACACTTCCCAGGGTGAAAACTTTGGTCAGATGATCGATTTCAACGAGTTTTTCCATCTTACGCGCATCTTTCTCTGGCCAGCCAGCAGGCCACCCTGTGGTTGGCAGCCAGGGGGACGAAATGCGGCATCTGTTCGGCACAGATCTCAAGCCTATCGGGGCATCTGGGGTGGAAGGGGCAGCCGCCGGGCAGGTTGGCCAGGGATGGAGGGCTTCCCGGCACGCTGCGCCGGGTCGTTTTGTCCCCAAACCGGGGCAGGGAATCGATCAAATACCGGGTGTAGGGGTGAACCGGATCGCCAAAGATCTTTTCGGTGGGCGCTTCTTCGACGATCTGACCGGCGTACATGATGCCGACCCGATCGGCGAGGTTGGCCTGAACCCCCATGTCGTGCGTCACCAGGACGATGGTATTTTTCAGCCTTTGCTGGATCTCTTTGAGGAGCTGGACGACCCCCCTCTGGACAACAACATCCAGGGCCGTGGTGGGCTCATCGGCAATGATGAGGCGCGGTTTCAGAAGCGTGGCCAGGGCAATCGTAACCCGTTGCCTCATCCCACCCGACAACTGGTGGGGATAGGCATTCAGGATCTCCGGCGGCAGCCCCAACTCCGCTATGTGATCTCTGGCGATCCGGAAGGCATCCTCCCTCGTCTTGCCGCCCACATGGCTGGAGATGAAATCAAGGTAGGTCTCCTTCAGCCTGGTCACGGGGTTGAGGACGCTCATGGACCCCTGCGGAACGTAGGCCACGTACTCCCACCGCAACCTTCTCCTCTCCTCGGCTCCGAGCTCCGAGATATCGATCTCCCCGCCCGATACGCAGTAATAGACCTTCCCCTCCATCAGCCGCAAAGGGGGCTCGATGGCGCCATAGAGCGCTTTTAGAAGCGTCGTCTTGCCACAGCCGCTTTCACCGGCAATCCCATAGACCTCGTCCTCCCGGATCTCGAGATCGATCCCGTTGACGGCCTTGACCACCTTTTGAGTGCCGAAAAGGTCGAGGACATAAAAGGCTTTCAACCGTTCGGCCCTGAGAATCGTCTCGCCCATAGCCCCCTCACTGCGCCCCGACGCGCTGGATCCGCGTCCGCGGATCGAGATATTCGCTGATGCTGACCGAGAGCCAGTACAGGGCCACAAACAGGAGGACCGACAGGACGATAGGCGTCAACAACCACCACCAGTACCCCAGCAGCAGGGCCTGATAGCTGATCGCCCATTGCAGCATCGTCCCCAGCGTCGGAATATCCATGTTTACCAGGCCGAGGATGGCCAGCGTGATCTCCATCCCGATCGCCCAGGACATATTGTTGATCAGAGTGGAGAACACCAGGGGCATGGCAAAAGGCATATACTCCTTGAACACAAGGCGCAGCGTGCCTGTCCCCGAAAGGATGGCCGTCTGGGTAAACTCCCGCTCCCGCAGGCTCAAGATCTGGGACCGGATCACCCGGGCATCCCAGGCCCATCCGAAAAAGGCCAGCAGCAGCCCCAGGGTCACGAGGTTCATCTTGTCCCGCACCAACATCGCCAACATGACGATGATGAGGAACAGAGGGATGACCAGGAAAGTATCGCTTACGAACATCAGGACCCTGTCGGTCAGCCCTCCTTTGTAGCCAGCGATCATCCCGACCAGCACGGCGATGACACGCGACACCGTCCCGGCGATCACCGAGATGATCAGCGAGTTGCGCACGGCGAACGCCGCCTGCCAAAAGAGATCCTGCCCTTTGGAGTTGGTCCCCAACCAATAGTGCCACGATGGCTTGAGGTCCCTGGGCACCACCCCCCAGCGGGTCGGGTCGTAGGGCGAAAAGAGGGAGAGGAGGGCCAGGATGAGCAGCGCACCTAAAACGGAGAAACTCAGGGCAAATCTATAATCCCGGAAGAGATCTCGCAGTACTCTCAATGTCCGTGCTCCTTACGTGTATCGGACCCTCGGATCAAAGAGGGGATACAGCAGATCGATGATGAGAATCGCCGTGGTGATGGCCACAATCGAAAGGAGCGTAATGCCCATGATCAGGTTATAGTCCCCGGTGATGATCGCGTTGTAGAGGAGCGTCCCCAGCCCTGGGTAAGAAAAGACGATTTCGGTGATCAGAGCGCCGCTGAAAATCTGCCCGAGCGACAGCGCCAGATTCGTGATCTGGGGAAGCATGGCGTTTCGGATCACATATTTCGAGACAATTTTGCCTTCGCCGATCCCACCCAGCTTGGCGTACTGCACAAAATCCTCGGTGTTGACGTTCTGCACGATCAGCTTCATGATCTGAAAGTTGGCCGCCCCGCCGAGGATGGTGAGCGACAGAGCCGGAAGGAAGGCGTGCCAGAGCACATCCTTGATAAAAGGCCAGTTGAACCCGACCTGCCTCCCGATCACGGTTCCACCGGAAACAGGGAACCAGTGGACCACATAGGCCAACAAAACGAGCAAGGCAAAGGCAAAGATATAGTAGGGCAACGGTCGGATGACCATCGCCACAATGTCAAGAACCCTGGACCAGCGCTTGCGGGAAAAGTAACCGGCCAGCCCGCCGATCATGTTTCCAATGATCCAGGAGAACAGGGTCGTCGTCAGCAACAGGCCGGCGGTCCACGGCAGCGATGTGCCGATCAGCCTGCTCACCGGCGTGGGGAACTGGAAAAAAGAGACCCCAAAGTCGGCCCGAAACAACCTCTGCCAGAAGGCGCCATACTGCTGGAGCATCGATCCCTGTAGCCCGTACAACTCGGTAAGGTCCTGGATAAAGGCATCCATAGAAGCAGGGTCCAGGTAAGATCCTTGCGACCTGAGCTGGGTGATCGTCCGCTCCACCGGATCCGACGGCGCGAAACGGGGGATAAAGAATACCGCCGTGATCCCCAAAAAGATGACCAGGAAATATTGGATAAGCCGTGGAACGAGATACCGCCTTATGAACGTCATCGTCGTTTTCCTTGTCCCCCCTCCGGGCGGGGGAGGAACCCCGGGGCGGGCTCACGCCCGCCCGGGGAGATGGATGCATCTATGCGCGACTATTTTCCGGTCGGCTGCAGGAACGGCGTCATGTACTTGAAGGGGCCCCAGTGGGTATAGGGCTGGGTGTAGGGGTTTTCCGAGCCGGGCCAGTTGGTCCAGTAGTACTGGTCCCACGAGACAAAGCCGATGTAGCCGAAGGTCGGGATCCCCGGCATCTCCCTGACCAGGATCTTGAGCCCGTCGGTGCCGACGGCGATCACCTTTTCCGTGTCTGCCGGATCGGTCTCGCGCAGCCGCTTGATCACGTCATCCATCTCTGGAGAGGACCAGCGGGAGGTGTGGCCCTTGGTCATCGTTCCGACCGGTTCGACATAGGCCGAGTTGTAAAAGTCCAGGACCCGGTACAGGTCTGCACCGGCCCCCCACGGCTCCTGCGCCGGCCAGTTGCCCGCAACGTCGAATTCGCCATTCTGGGTCAGCGCCGATACGTTGTCCGAGGGGACATGCACCGCGTCTATGCCGAACTTTTTCCACTGCTGCACGGCCGCCGCGGCGTTCTTGAACTCCAGGTGAGACATGTCGGACCGGCTCATGACCTCGATCTTCCAGGGCTTGCCATCGGGCAGGAGCCACTTGCCGTCGGCGTCCTTGGAAAAGCCGTTCTTCAGCAACAGCTTTTCGGCCACCTCAGGCGCGTACTTGTACCAGCCAAGCCCAAAGGTCTGGGCCACGGTGGCCGGATCCTCCGAGACGACGTAACCCCGGTCCTTGACGTACTGGACCAGCCGCTTTGGGGCATCCGGGTCGTATGGCTTGAAGGTCTCCCCGTTGCCCAGGTCCAGCGTGAACTCGGACAACCACTGCTGCATCGGCCCGATATAGTCCTGGGGGTAGGAACCGAGGGAGGGGATATGAACCGGGCTCAGGGTGCCCGTCCCGTCAACCGCCTGGCCCTCATATTCGACAATGTCAATGGCCAGCAGGAGCGCCCAACGGACTTCGGGGTTGTCGTACGGGGCTTTGGCCGTGTTAAAGGTCAGGCCGGTCAGGGCGGGGTCGTTGTTCACCACCCAGGGGAAGGTCGGCTGATAGGCCCGGTTCGTCTTGCCCTGGGCCAGTGCCGCCTTGAGGCCCTCTGCCGACAGGTCCACCGCGTCGAGCTGGTGGGTCAACTGCGCCAGGATCTTGGCCCCCTCGTTGGCGAAAGCCTGGAAGACGATGTACCGGGGCTTGGGTTCCCCAAAGAGGATGCCCGTCGGGCTCTTGTCCCAATCCTCGCGCTTTTCCCAGATGGTCCAGTACCCGGCCGGGTCGAAGCTGTGCAGCTTGTACGGCCCGGTGCCGACAAAGGGGTTGAACTCGAAGGTCACCGGATCGCTCACCTTTTCAAAGATGTGCTTCGGCATGATCCAGGTGCAGCCCCAGCGGTCGAGGAAGGTGGTGTGGAACCGGGAGTTGGACTGCTTCAGCTCGAACACGACCGTATAGTCATCGGGAGCGGAGACCGAGGCAACGTTGTCCACAAAAAAGTTGTGAGCGTTCAGGCCCTCATACTTCAGGAGCGTCTCGACCGTAAAGACCACATCGGCCGACGTGAACGGCTCACCGTCGCTCCAGGCCACCCCTTTGCGGAGCGGGATCGTCACCTGGGTAAAGTCCTCGTTGTACACCGGGTCGCCGGCGGCCAGGCCGGGGATGATCTTGCCGGTGGCAAAGTCGACCGACCACAGCGGCTCGTTTGCCAGGTTCTGCATGCCGCGGTCCCGCCACTTCCAGCCGACCCACTCGTTAAAGTTGCCGGGGGTGCCGACGCGCCCGGTGAGGATGCTGGCAATGAGCGTTTCGCTGCGGGGGAGAACACCCAGAACGGCGGGCGCTTCCTCCTTCTTCTCCGGGACCGGGGTGGCCGTGACGACGACCTCCTTGGTCACCTCCTCCTTGATGATTTTGGTGACCTCGACCGGCGCGCCCTGGACCACCTTGGTCTCGACAACGACCCTCGTGACCTCGACCGGTTTTTCGATCACCTGTGGAGTAGGGGTTGGGCCGCAGGCAGCGAGGATCAGGCTTGCCACCACCAACAGGCTCAACGTAGCCAGAATTGACTTGCGCATCTTACTTTCCTCCTTTTGATTTTTTTCAATGGGTTTGGTAAACTATGCCCCGTGGGGAAGTTCTGCCCCCACAACCTGGTGCAGGCCTTCTCCTTGCTGCGCGGAGGCGGGTGAAGGCCTGTACCCTTTTTCCTGACCTTGTCTCCAGATTCCAACCACCCCCTTTCTGTGCCTGGCATCGTTTCCGGTAACGATACCGAAGCCGGCAAAAAAACTACCCCCATCCGATCGCTCTCAAAAGATTTGCACTGTTGATTGCCACCCCTTTCGTGGGACCGCCGAAGCGTTGAGGTTTGCAAATTTCTCCCCAAACCCGGCGCCCCCTCCCCCTCCGGCGGCCAAAGTGCCATCAGGCGTCCACCACGGAGCGACAGGAATCCCGGATCACAAGCCGGGTGGGCATATGGTACACCTGGCCATCCACCGACTCCCCCTGGATCAGGCGAAGCAGCATCTCGGTGGCCACGTAGCCCATCCGGTCCAGGAACTGGTCCACCGTGGTCAGGGGCGGATGGAAATAGGCCGTCTCGGGAATGTTGTCGAACCCGATCACCGACAGATCATCGGGGACGCGTCGCCCTGCTTCGCGCGCGGCTTCGATGGCCCCCAGGGCCGATTGGTCGTTGGCAGCAAAGATCGCCGTCGGCGGCACGGGCAGGGACAGCAACTGCCGGGCACACCGGCGGCCGGCTTCCTTGGTAAAGTCGCCAACGGTGATCAGGGCCGGGTCCAGGGCAATGCCGGCCTGTTGCAGGGCAGCCTCGTAGCCCTGCAGGCGCTGCTGGGCACATTGCAGATCAGGGCGCCCTCCGATGAAACCGATGCGCCGGTGCCCCAACCCGATCAGATATTCCATCGCCGCCAGAGCACCGGCGCGGTTCGTGGCGATGACCGTGGGACATTCGGGGCATTCATTGTTGGGATCAATGGCCACCACGGGGGCTGCGGTAGAAAAGGTAGTAGCGGCCGGGGTGACCACGATGATCCCATCGGTGATGCTGCCGTTGAGCAAAGAGACGTAATGCTGCTCCCGGCTGGCCTTGGAGTGTTGCCTGATGCTGCCGCTGGTATAGGCGATCAGGTCATAGTCGAGGGCGACGATGGCCCGATGGATGCCCTTCATCACCTGGATGCAGAACGGATCCTCCAGGTCGGGCATGATCAGGCCGATCACACCGGTCCGGCGGCTGCGCATGCTCCTGGCCGCCAGGCTGGAGGTGTAGCCCAGTTCGGCGATGACGCTCTGCACCTTCTGATAGGTCTCGGGCGCGACGTCATCCTTGTCGTTGAGCACGCGTGAGACGGTCGAAACCGAGACGCCGGCGGCCCGAGCCACATCCTCGATGGTGATATTCTTGTTTCGACGCCTCTCCCGGGGCATCCTCTCCACCCAGCCTTTCGAAAACGGTACCAGTATCGTTACCGGTAACCTTTTCATATTATAGCAGAAAATGAAACCGTTGTCAAGACCCTATTGAAGGGAACTTGGGAGGCTGCTGAAAAAGCCCCCAAATATTGTGGCGTAGATATTGACAGATATAACCATATTTGGTATACTATAACCTGATTACATCCAAATTCAGAACAGGAGCCGTAACCATGCTTGGACGCCGTGATCCACAACGCAGTTTCTTTGACAGCCAGAGCCTGCCCCACCGAGTCCCAGCCGACTCGTTCTATGGACGCATGGGCGCCGTCAGCGACGTGCTGTTCCGCGACGACGACCTGGATATGATGTACTGCCCGGATAACGGCCGGCCCAGCATCCCGCCTTCTCTCCTGTCGGGGGTGACGTTGCTGCAACACCACGACAATGTATCGGATGCCGAGGCTGTGGAGCGGACGATGTTCGACCAGCGCTGGAAAGTAGCCCTCAATCTGCCCGTGGACTTCCCTGGCTTCGACCCTTCCACCTTGTCCAACTTTCGCAGTCGTCTCGTCGAACATGGTCAAGAACGCTACGCCTTCAGCCGCTTCATCGCCGTGGGGCGGGAAGCCGGCTTCATTCCCGACCGGGTCACGTTGCTGACCGATACGACTAACGTCAAAGGCGCCGGCGCGGTCCAAGACATCTATACCTTGCTGCGTCAAGGGACGCGCAAGCTGCTGAAGGCCGCCGGCTTTGCCCGGCAAACGGCAGGGCCTCTCCCCCCGGACGCGAGACCTGGTCGAGCGCTACGTGGATCAGGACCGCAAGGCCGACATCGATTGGGCAGACCCGCAGCAACGGCGGGCGCACCTCCAGGTGTTGGTCGCCGACGTGGACGCGGCCCTAGAACTGGCCAGAGAGCACAGCGACAACGATGAGGTGCGGCACCTGGCCTGGCTGCTGACCAAGTCCTGGGCGACGACCTGGAGACCGGTGAGCAGGGCCGGTCCCAGATCGGGCAAGGCACGGCTCCCGACCGCATCATCAGCCTGACCGAGCCGGGGATGCGCCATGGCCGCAAGAGCAAGGCCCATCGCTTCCCTCTCACACCTCTCGCCGCCCTTCCAACGCCCGGCTGAGGGTCACCGCATCGGCATACTCCAGGTCGCCACCCACCGGCAGCCCACGCGCCAGCCGCGTGACGCGCACCCCCGATGGTTGGATGAGACGGGCCAGATACATGGCCGTCGCTTCTCCCTCCAGATTGGGGTTGGTGGCCAGCAATACCTCCCGTACCGGGCGGTCCTTCAGGCGAACCAGCAGTTCGTTGATGCGCAGTTCGTCGGGGCCGATGCCCTCTACCGGCGAGAGGGCCCCGTGCAGGACGTGGTACAGCCCCCGATACTCCCCCGTCCGCTCGATGGCCAGCACATCCAACGGCTCCTCCACAACGCAGATGATGGAGCGATCGCGCCCTTCATCGCGGCAGATGGCGCACGGGCTGGCCTCGGTGATGTTGAAGCAGGTGGTACAGAACACGATCTTTTGCTTCAGGTCGCGCAGGGCAGCCGCCAGCGCCTCGGCCTGTTCGGCCGGCCGACGGAGCAGGTAAAAGGTCAGCCGCGAGGCGGTCTTGGGGCCAATGCCGGGCAGTTGGGCAAAGGCCTCGATCAGCCGGGTGACCGGCTCCGGGGTGACAGCACTCATCCCACCCCTCTCACGATCCGCCCCAGGCGGTCCCCTGACTAGCCCAGCAGGCCGCCCAGGTCCCCCAGGCCGCCCAGCCCTCCCAGCCCGCCGGTGAGGGCTCCCAGCCGCTCGGCAGCCATGGCTTGAGAACGCTCGATGGCCTCATTGACAGCAGCCACAATCAGGTCCTGGAGCATCTCCACATCGTCAGGATTCACCACTTCAGGGTCAATGGTGATCGATTGCACCCGCTGCTGCCCGGTCATCACCACCTGGACCACCCCCCCACCGGCGCTGGCCGTGACCGTTTGCTCCCCCAGCGATTCCTGAGTCTGGAGCATCTGCTCTTGCAGGCGCTGAATCTGCTGCCGGAGGTCGGGTCGCCCTCCGGGTCGGCTGGCCTGGATGCGTCGTCCTTTGCCCTTTGCCATCTGTCGGTCCTCCTATGGTTGAACAATCGTAGCCTGTCCGCCCCGTTCCGCTGCCCAGCGGGAGATCTGGTCCAGGGCCTGGTCATCGAGGGGCGACCCGGAGGCGGCGGCTTCAGGGGCAGCGGGGGACGGCGGCTGGCCCGGCACATACTCAGAAGCCAGCACCAGCCTCACCCGGCACCTGGTATGCAGCACCCCGCTCAGGGCCTGGTGGATCTCATCCCTGCGTTGCGGATCGCCCAGCTTGTCCCGCAGGAAGGGAAAGGGGAAGGTTACCACGATTTCGTCGCCACACACCTCTACCGGCTTGCAGCCGGTATTGAGCACCCCATGCGTGGTCGGATTGCGCTGCCGCACCACCTGCAACACCTGATCCCAGGCTTGCTGCACCCGCTCCAGGGTCAGGGGCGCGCCGGAGGGGCTTCCGGCCTCAGCCGGCGGCCCGGCCTGGTATGAGGCCTGTGGCCCGGCCAGGTGCCGGACTTCCGGCCGGGGCGGGGCCGGGGCTACCTCTTCCTGGCGCGCCGGCAGCGGTGAGACAACCGGCACCCCCTGCTCCAACAGGCTTTCCACCAGAGCCATCTCCAGGGGCAACTGAGGGATGGTCTGCAAGCCGCTCTTCAGGTCGTTGGCCGCCTCGTTGAACAGGCGGATGGCCCGCAGCAGCCGCGCCGTCGGGATCCGTCCGGCCAGGGCTTCCATCTGGGCGGCCTGTTCGGCAGTAGCGTTGAGCAGGCGCGTGCCGGCCCCCTCCCTGACCAGAAGCAGTCCGCGCAGATATTCGACCACTTCCCGGCCCAACTGGCGGGGGTCGGCGCCGTCGTCTATAGCGCGGTTGATCCAGTCCAGGCCCCCGGCCACATCTCCTTCGACCAGGCAGGCCACCACATGGCCCGCTATCTCGCCGGCGGTGGTGCCCAGCACCATCTGCACCTGGCCCAGCGTGATCTCGCTGCCGTAGCTGGCCAGTTGGTCCAACAGGCTGATGGCGTCACGCATCGCCCCGGTGCCCTGGCGGGCGATCAGCTCCAGCGCCGTCGGTTCCACGGTCAGCCCCTCTCGCGCGGCGATAGTGGCCAGCCGGTCCACAATGGCCTGCAGGGGGATCCGCTTAAAGTCAAACCGCTGACAACGCGAGGTGATGGTCGGGGGGATCTTGTGCGGATCGGTGGTGACCAGGGTAAAAATAACGTGGGGGGGCGGCTCTTCCAGGGTCTTGAGCAGGGCGTTGAAGGCCGGTTCGGTGAGCATGTGCGCTTCGTCCAGGACGTACACCTTGAAGCGCCCTTCGTTGGGCCGGAAGCCGACCTTTTCGCGGATGTCGCGGATCTCGTCAATGCCCCGGTTGCTGGCGGCATCGATCTCGATCAGGTCCAGCAGCCGGCCCTCGTTGACCGCCTGACACAGTGGGCAGGCGTTGCAGGGCCGTTCCTCCACCGGGGCCTGGCAGTTGACCGCCTTGGCCAGCAGGCGGGCGGTGGTCGTCTTGCCGGTACCCCTGGGGCCGGTGAACAGATAGGCGTGGCGGACCCGGCCCTGGCGCAGCGCGTTGCGCAGGGTGGCCGTGATCGGCTCCTGACCCACCACCTCCTCGAACGTCTGGGGACGGTATTTGAGATAGAGTGCCTGCGTGGGCATCCATTCACCTCATCCGGTCTGCCCCTAGTTTACCAGAGATGGGCCGTTTCCGCAAAACGTAGGGGCGCGGTCACCGCGCCCCCAAGCGGTCACCGCGCCCCCAAGCGGTCACCGCGCCCCCAAGCGGTCACCGCGCCCCCAAGCGGTCACCGCGCCCCCGTTCCCGCCGGCCATCCCGGCCCCTGTCAGGCCGGGACGACCTGAGCCGGCCGTCGGCCATCTCCTCCCGGCTCGACCAGAGCCGTGATTTCAGGCGTCGGCACCGCCGGCTCCTCAAAGCGGAACTGGCTGGTATAAAGCCTGTAATACTCGCCGCCCAGGTCCAGCAGTTGCTCATGGGCCGAACGCTGCGGTGTGCTGGTCGCCCGCTCGACGATCCGCCCATCCACGAGCATCAGCACCTGGTCGGCGTTGCGGATGGTGCTCAGGCGGTGGGCGATGACAAAACTGGTGCGCCCTTTCAACAGCTCTTCCAGAGCGCCCTGGATCAACCGCTCGGTGCGGGTGTCCACGCTGGAGGTCGCCTCGTCCAGGATCAGGATGCGTGGGTCCGCCAGGGCCGCCCGGGCGATGGCGATCAACTGCCGCTGTCCCTGGCTCAGCCCGGCGCCCCTCTCACCCAGGATCGTGTGATAGCCGTCGGGCAGGCGTCGGATAAAATCATCGGCGTGGGCCAGGCGGGCAGCAGCCATCACCTCTTCATCGCTGGCATCGGGCCGGCCAAAGCGGATATTGTTCAACACCGTGTCGCTGAACAGAAAGGTGTCTTGCAACACGATGCCGATCTGGGCGCGCAGGCTGGCCATGGTCACCTCGCGCACGTCATAGCCGTCAATGCGCACCGCACCGCCGACCACATCGTAAAAGCGGGGGATCAGGCTGATAATCGTCGTTTTGCCCGCCCCGGTTGGCCCGACGATGGCCACCGTCTGCCCCGGTTCGGCCTGGAAGCTCACTTCGTGCAGCACCGGGACGCCCGGCTTGTAGGCGGCTTCCACATGGTCGAACTCGACATGGCCGGCGATGGGCGGCAGGGGCACGGCGCCAGGCCGATCCTGCACCTCAGGCACGGTGTCCAGCAGGCCAAAGATGCGCTCGGCGCCGGCCACCGCGCTCTGCAGGTTGGCCCACAGCACCGAGATCTGCTGGATGGGCTGGTTGAAGCGCTGCACGTACTGCATGAAGGTGATAACCAGCCCCAACGAGATGACAGTCCCACCCAGTGTCTGCCCGCGCAGCAAAAAGATGCCACCGACGATGATGGTGATGGCCATGGCGATGTAGCCCAGCGCCTCCAGCGTGGGTGACAGTGCAGCCGTGAACGACACGGCCCGGATATTGGCATCGCGGTTGGCGGCGTTGGCCAGGCGGAAGCTCTCGATGTTGGCCTCCTCGCGGCCAAAAGCCTGCACCTCGCGCACCCCGGCGATGCTTTCCTGCAGGTCGGCGTTGACCTGGCCGATGGCCAGGCGGGTGCGACGAAAAGCCCGCCGCGCCTGGGTCGAGAACCACCAGGTGGCCAGGATCATGAACGGCACCGCTGTCATGCAGATCAGGGCATAGGTCCAGCTGGTGGTCAACATGGTAAATGCCACCCAGATCAGGAGCAGAGCGCCGCTGCTGACCTGAACCAGGACAAAGCTGATCGCCTGTTGGAGGGTATCCATGTCATTGGTGATGCGGCTCATCACATTGCCCGCCTCGTTTTCGGCATAGTAGCTCAACGACAGGCGGTGCAGGTGACGAAAGACCTCGACGCGCAAGCCTTTGAGCACGTGCTGGCCGGTCCAGGCCATCAGGTAGAACTGGAGGCCGCTCATCAGCGACCCGGCCACGAACAGGCCGACAATGAGCAGGATGAGCCGCCCCAGGCCCTTTACATACTCCCCCGCCTCGGCGCCAGGGCCCGGCGTGCCGAGCCAGCAGTTGGTCTGGGACGTACTCTGGACCGTGCCCATCGGCGACCCACCCGGAAAGGCCGCCGTGAGCCCCTGGGCACCCCCGGCCATGCGGCTGACCAGAGCCGGGGTCAGATAACAGTCCACCGCCTGGCCGGTGAGCCTGGGTTGTAAGACCTGAACATAGGTGCTGCCCAGGATCAACGCCAGGACCAGGAGCAGCACCGGCCAGTAGGGCCGAAAACAGGACACCAGCCGGCCCAGAGTCTGGCCTACGCGGGTCGGCTTCCTGGTTTCCTGAGCTAATATGTGGCGAGGTCCGCCGCCGCCAAAACCATGCATCCCACCTCTCCCTTTACGTTTTACACCTCACGTTTTACGCCAACACCGCCTCTTCCCGCCGTTCCGGCCCGGCGACCGGGAGCGCATCCTCGACCAACTGCGACGAATAGATCTCGGCATAGATGGGGCTGTTTTCCATCAGCTCCCGGTGCGTGCCCTGGGCCACGATCTGCCCTTTGTCCAGCACCAGGATCAGGTCGGCGTTGCGCACCGTGCTGATGCGCTGGGCGATGACGAAACTGGTCCGCCCCTCCATCAGGTAGGTCAGCGCCCGCTGGATTTGGGCCTCGGTCGCCAGGTCCACATTGCTGGTCGAATCGTCCAGGATCAGGATACGGGGGTCCATCAGGAGCGCCCGGGCGATGGCCAGGCGCTGCTTCTGGCCGCCGCTGAGGGTGGTACCGCGCTCCCCCACCATCGTGTCGTAGCCATCGGGGAAGCTCATGATAAAATCGTGAGCCGCCGCTGCTTTAGCCGCCGCGATTACCTGGTCCATCGTCGCCTCGGGCCGGCCAAAGGCGATATTGTCGCGCACCGTGCCGCTGAACAGGGTCGTATCCTGGAGGACGATGCCGATCTGCGACCGCAACGAATCCAGGCACACCTCGCGCACGTCATAGCCGTCAATCTTGACCGCCCCTGAGGTCACATCGTAAAAGCGCGGGATGAGGTTGATAATGGTGCTCTTGCCGCTGCCGGTCGCGCCCAGCAGGGCGACGGTCTGGCCGGGCAGGGCTTCAAAGCTCACCCCCTTTAGCACCGGTTCACCGCTGCCAAAATAGCGGAAGGTGACGTTCTCAAAGGTCACATGGCCCCTGACCGGCGGCAGGTTGATGGCATCGGGCCTGTCCTGCACCTCGCTCTGGGCATCCAGGATCTCAAAGATGCGTTGCGCCGAGGCCCCGGCCTGCGACATCTGGGTGATGATCATGCCCAGCATCCCCAACGGGAAAAAGACAAACACCAGGTACAGGCTGAACTTTTGCCATTCGCCAAAGGTCATGGAGCCGTAGATGATCTGCCGGCCGCCGAAATAGAGGATGAGCACCTGACCGACATTCATCAGCAAAAAGACCACCGGGAACAGGAAGGAAAAGATGCGCGCCACCTGGATCTGCTGCTGCATCAGGTCCTCGGCCGATTGCTCAAAGCGGGCCTGCTCCTGTGGCTCACGCACAAAGGCCTTGACCACCCTGATGCCGGCCAGGTTCTCTTGCAAGATAGTGTTCAACCGGGACAACTTTTGCTGAACCTTCATGAACAGCGGCTGGGTCAGCCGACCAAAGACCAGGAACAGGATCATGGCCAGCGGCAGCACCGGCAGGAGGGTGAGCATCAACGTCGCGTTGGTGGCGAACAGGATGATCAGGGCTGTGGTCAGGATAACCAACGCCTGGACCGTCATCATCAACCCCTGGGCGATGAACATCCGCACCTTTTCCACGTCGTCGGTGGCGCGGATCATCAGTTGTCCGGTCTGGTTGCGGTCGTGGTAGCTGAAGGACAGGCGTTGGATCTTGGCGAACAGCTCGTTGCGCAGGTCAAAGGCCACGCTCTGCGACACCCGCTCGGCGTTATAGGTCTGGGCGAAGGCCAGAAAGGCCCGGGTCACGACAAAGGCTGCGATCAGCAACCCGGTCGAGAGCAGGATCGTCTCGGCGTTTCCTTGATAACGGGCAAATTGCTCAGCAGTCCAGCCCAGCTTCTGCAGGGCCACCGCCTGGAAGGCGAGGGGCAACCGGGCAAGCTGCCGGGCAGTAAAGCCGTTGGTGACCGCATCAATGATGCGCTGGACAAGCTGAGGCACCATCAACTGGGCCGCCGTGGCCGCAAAAAGGAAGCTATAGGCCATCAGGGTCAGCCGTTTATAGTGCCCCAGGTAACGGATAGCGCGGCCGATCCCCGTCAGGCGCGGGGGCCGGCTCACCGCCGGCATGGTTTGTCCTTGCAAAGTCATCCTCCTCAAAAAGGGCGCGCTTTCCCACGCGCCATCTGGATGGAAAAGCCCGGTACGAAACCGGGCCTACGCCTTGGGCCAGTTTGGCCCGGCCAGGCCCTCCAGCAAAAGGTCCACAAACCGGTCAATTTGCTCCGATGGCGGCGGAGTCGAGCCAGCCTGGCCCCAGGCCCACATCTGGCGGAAGAAGAACAGGCGCAGCAAGTCACCGACCAGCCCGGTATCCACGTCGGTACGGATCTCCCCACAACTTTTGGCCTCATCCACCAGATCGTTAAACAGATTGAGAAAATGGCGGCGGACCTGGGGGGGAGGCAGAGAGGGCGGATGGCACAGGGAAGCGGCAAACGCCCGGCGCGCCAGCCCGATATTCCGGGCAGCGTGCTCGTACATCAGGCTCAGCAGCAGTTTGATGCGGGCCACCGGGCTGGCCGGCGCTCCGTGGCCCACATCCAACTCGGCCCGCAACCGATCCAGGCCCCACATCGTCAGTTCGCTCAGAAGCGCCTCTTTCGACGGGAAATAGTTGAAAAAGGTCCCTTTGGCCACGTCGGCCCGTTCGGTGATCTCTTCCACCGTGGTCGCCTCACACCCCTTCTCGTGGAACAGGCTGACGGCAGCCTCCAGCAGGGCCTGGCGGGTTTCCAGCTTTTTTCGCTCCCGGCGGGACAGCACCTCCTCCACCCTCGCCCCCATCCGAATCATGACCACATAATAAATATGACCGGGGTCACATTCTACTCAGGGGTGGGAGAATTGTCAAATTCCTGGCAGCCTGTGGCAGAACCGGCCTTGACACCAACCCTTGCCAGTGCTACAATAGCGTCCATTATTCATCAGACGCCCCGGCGATGCAAGATTATGGGAGAGTGTAAAGGAAGAATGCAGACGACGTGGACTGTCCTGTTCGATTTCGACGGCACGCTGGTCTTTCACGAGCCAGACAGCATGGACGTGATCCGCTCCTTTTGTGCCAGCATCGGTCAGCCCCTGAGCGCCGAGGCCGAGCGGCAGGGCCGCCGGATGCGCCACGAGTATTTTGCGGACCCGGCAATCGTCGAGTTGCTCAAGGGCCTGCCCGCCGATGGGTTCTGGCGGCATTTCAACCGCCATCTGTTGGCCGCGTTGGGCATTCAAGGCGACCTGGACCGCCTGACCGACGAGCTCTCGGCCTGTTTTGCCAACATCGAGATGGTCTACCACTGCCCCGCCGCTGGCTGCCACGTGCTGGCCGAGCTGCGCGCCCGAGGCTACCGCCTGGGGCTGCTCAGCAACCGCGACAAGGCAGAGCGCCTCCACGAACTCCTGGCGCAGATGGAGTTGGGGCCCTATTTCGACCTGGTCCTGGCCTCCGGCGAGGTAGGGGTCCGCAAGCCAGACCCCGGCATCTTTCGCGCCGCCCTGGAGCGGCTGGGGGCCTCCGCAGAGCGAGCGTTCTACGTCGGCGACAACTACTGGGCCGATGTGGTGGGCGCTCGCCAGGCGGGCGTGACCCCTGTCCTGCTCGACCCCCATCACCTCTTTCCCGAAGCTGACTGCCTGACCCTGGAGCACATCGAAGAGCTGTTGAGGTGGCTGCCGTGAGCCGGGGGCCCTCAGGTACCCGGTGCTAGCCTGCACCTCCCAGGTCGCGCCGCTGTCGGTAGAGAGCCGTCCCTTTTTTCAGCATTCCCCCGTCAGGTAGCCTCCCTATCAGCGCAGAGCGTGGATTCAAACCGCCGAGAACACAGAGTTTCCCCACATTTTTTGCGATTCTCGGCGGTCTCCGCACCTTCTGCGGTTCATCCCTATCCACTGCTCTGGAGGGGGGAAACCACCTCCTGTCGGGAGACCCCACAAAGGCAAAGCAGGGCCGCAAACCTCGAAACCGCCGGGCGTCCGCTTTCCACCGGGCTAAAGCTGTGGTATACTGGGGCCATGCCAAGACGGTTGCCGGCCATGCTGGCCCATGTTCTGAATACCGGCCGGGGGCGATCCTTTGCCCTGGCGACGCTGACCCTCCTGGCGTTGGGCCTGCGGTTGGTCCGCCTCACCTTCCAGCCGTTGTGGTGGGATGAGGGCTGGAGCCTCTATTTCGCCACGACCGACATGCCCAACCTGCTACGGCTGACCGCCGTAGACATCCATCCTCCTTTTTACTACCTGTTGCTCCACCTGTGGACCGGCCTGTTCGGCCCCGGTGTCGTAGCGGTGCGGTGGCTGTCGGTGCTCATCGGCACGGCCACCGTCCCGCTCCTGTACCTGGCCGGACGGCGGCTGCTGGGCCACAGCGGCGGGCTGCTGGCAGCATTCCTGCTGACGGTCTCCCCTTTCCACATCTACTATTCCCAAGAAGTGCGCATGTACGGGCTGGTGACGTTGTTGGGAGTGGCAGCTTTTTATTGTGCCGTGCGATGGGCATTGGATGGCAAGGATTGGGCCTTGATGGGGTATGTGCTGGCAGCGACGATGGCGCTGTACACGCAGTATTATGCCGCGTTCCTCCTGCTGGGGCTGAACCTGGTCGTAGCCCTCACCCCCACCCTCTCCCTCCGGAGGAGAGGGCAATCCCCCCTCACGGGGTCGGAGTCCCCTCACGCCGACCCTCTCCCCCAGGGGGGAAGGGGCCTGCCGGCCTGGCTGGGCGCTCAGGCCGCCGTGGCGTTCCTCTACCTGCCCTGGCTGTGGTACGCCGGCGACAAGCTCCTGACCTATGTGCGCTTCAAGGTCAGCGTCGAACAAGACCTGCCCCTCGACCTGCTGACCTACCTGGGCCGCCATCTGGCCGCCTTCACCTGGGGCCACGCCGAAGGCCCCCTGGCCGATGGGTGGTGGTTAGGGCTGTTGCCCCCGGCCATCGTTGCCCTGGCTCTCGTCTCCCTTTTGGGGCAACGCCGTCGGCCTGGGTTACACACCCCCTGCCCCCGATTTCCTGTTCCTGGCTGCCTGCTGCTTGTGGCCTGCTGCCTGCTCTGTGGCTATGGAGTCAACCTGGCCTTTCCCTTCAACCCACCCCGCAGCGAGCGGCTGCTGCTCCTGGCCCTGCCGGCCTGGTTGCTCCTCTTTACCGCCGGGCTGCTGACCCTGCGGCCCTACCGCCGCTCCCTTGCCCTTTTGCTGTTTGCTCCCTCTTTTATCCTCAGCCTTGGGTCTCTGGCCTTTTTCTACGCCGTGCCGCGCTACCCCGACGACGACTATCGCCCCATCGCCGCGCGGATTCAGGCCCTGGGCCTGCCCACCGACGCCATTCTCTGCGTCCATCCCTGGCAGGTTGGCTACTTTGAGTCGTACCTCCCTGCCGCTGCCGCCCGACCGGCCCTCTTCCTGACGCCCCGCCAGGTGTTGCCCCGCGAGCGCCAGCTGTGGGCCGACGACCCGGCGCTGATGGCCGCCGACCTGGAGGCCCTGCTGGCGGAGCATGGACGGCTGTGGCTACCTGCCCACCAGGCGATGGGCCGCGTGCTGGAAGACCCCATCGAGGCATACCTGCTCGAACGGGCCTATCCGACCCTCAGGGAGTGGCATGGGCCCAACACCGTGCTCTCCTTTTTTGTCACAGGAAAGCCGGTGGAACAGCCGGTCACCGCCCGCTTTGGCGACTGGCTGACGTTGCAGGGCGCTGCCCTGTCCCCCGGCCCTCTGGAGGCCGGTTGGGGTGTTGTGGCCGCCGACCTGACCTGGCAGCTTTCCGGGCAACCCACCGACGACTATACCGTCGGCCTGCGCCTGGTCGGCCCGACGGGGTACGTATGGGCACAACGCGACGTCCCGCCCGGCAGTGGACGGCGGGCTTTTTCCACCATGCCGGTGGACCGGCCGCAGCCTGACCACCACGGCCTGTTGGTGCCCGCCGGGACGCCACCGGGCGAGTATCGCGTCACCTTGCGGGTCTACCGCAGCCGGGACGTGGCCGTGCTGCCGGTTTCGTTCGTCGGTGGCAGCGGCGGCGAGGTGACCCTTGGCACCGTGCGCGTCGTCCGGCCCCAATTCCCCCCGCCCATCGAGGCGCTGCCCATTGCCGAACCGCTGCCGGTTGACCTGGGCGACCGCCTGCGATTGCTCGGCTACAGCGCCCCCCGCAGCGCGATCGTCCGGCCGGGAGATCTGGTCGAAATCGAGCTGTTCTGGCAGGCAGTGGCCAATCCGGGCCAGGACTTTTTGCCCCGGCTGCAACTGGTGGCCGGCGACCAGGTGAGGGCTGAACTGACCGAAAAGCCGGTGGCCGGCACCTATCCCACAGCCTGGTGGAAAGCCGGCGAACTGGTGCGCGACCCCCATGCCCTGCCCATCCCGGCGACGGTCCCGCCGGGGCACTATCGCCTGGTGCTCAGCCTGATCCGGGCCGCCGACGGCCGTCCGGTCCCGGCAGAACAGGGCCGGTACCCGGCGGACCTGGGCGAGATCGAGGTGCAGGGCCGTGACCACCGCCTCGAACCGACGGCGCCGCAGCACCCCCAGGTCGTCCAATTGGGCGGGAGCGTCGAGTTCATCGGCTACGACCTGCCATCCCCACAGCCCGATAGCCAGCGCTCCTTATCCCTTACCCTCCACTGGCACGCCCTGGCCACACCCGACCGCAACTACCACACCTTCGTCCACCTGCTCGACGCGGGGGGCACCATCGTCGCCCAGCACGACGGTCCGCCGGGGGATGGCCGGTTCCCGACTCTGGGCTGGTTGCCCGGCGAATACCTGACCGACCCCCACACCCTGCCCCTGCCCCCCGACCTGCCGGCCGGCGAGTATCGTCTGAGCATCGGCCTCTACGATCCGGCCACCAACATCCCCCTGGGCCAGCACATCCTCCTGGACACGCCGATCCGGTTTCCATCCCCCTGACCCGGATAGGTAACAGTGCCTGGCACCCGAACAGTTACCGAGGATTTTACCGGCGGCTATCCTGGAGCCACTGTGTCAACAACGTCAACAGGCCGATGAGGAGCATGAACAGGGCATCCACGGCCAGGGTCAGGCCAAAGGCAGAAGCCAGATAACCGGCAATCCCGTTGACCGCCTGCACCACGCCGGCCGGCATTGCCGGCACCCCGCTGACCACCAGCAACACTCCTGCCGCCATGGCAAGGAAAAGGAGCACGGGGCGGATGGCTGCCACATCCGATTCGCTGGGCAGCATGGCGTTGGATATGGCAAAGATCAGATAGAGCCACAGCCAGAAATCGGCTACCCGGACGATCTGCCCCAATGCGGACCACAGCCCGGCCAGCCCCTGCCCGGCGAAGATGGGCCCCAGCTCCCCAACCCCCAAAACCCAATAGCCGATCCCCAGGATGACCGCCGAGCCGCCCAGCAGCGGGGCCAGGCCGATGAGGCCGGACCGCACCGGGTCGGCCCCGCTCACCTGCACCGAACCCAGCGAGACCCGTCTGCCCTGCCCTTTGCGCACCGGCCCCAGCGACAGCCGGCGCACGCGCACACCCAGGGCCAGGGCCATCAGCCAGTGGCTCAGCTCGTGGATCACCACACCGGGCAGCACCACGACAAAGTAGAGGATCAGCGCCACGTCGGCATCGCCGGCCCAGCGCAGGCTCAGGTCCTGCAGGTGCGTCGTGATCCAGCGTTTGACCCACAGCAGGGGCAGGAGCGTCACCGCCAGGGCAACCAGGGGGGTCCACGGGCCAAACATCTGCGCCTATTGCCTCTCTGCCCCACCTGCCTCGACCAGCACGACTTCGGGCGGGCAGAAGAGGCGGGCGCGCGGTGCGCCAAACCCCTCCATGCCCAGCCCCCGGCTGACGTACAGGTGGGTGTGGCCCTGCCGATAAGGGCCTGCTTCGTAGCGCTTCCAGTAGTGCGAACTGGTCAGGATCGCCCCAAAGCCGGGCAACCGCCATTGCCCGCCGTGGGTGTGGCCGGCCAGGTACAGGTCCACACCGAGGGAGGCCGCCTGGGGCATCAGGTCGGGGGTGTGATACAGCAGCAGGGTAAAGGCCCCCGGCGGTATGGTGTCCAGCAGGGTGCGGAGCTGCTGCCCGGCAGCCGCCCGGTCGCGGCGGCACGACAGGCCCAGCAGCCATAACCGGTGGCCGCCCACCGTCACCTCAACCGCCCGGTCTTCGAGCAGGTTGATGCCCAATTCGAGAAACAGGGGGCGCAGCAGGTCCGGCAGGTCCACCTCGGCGGTGCCCCACACCGCATAGACCCCGCCCGGCGCCTGGAGCTGCTCCAGCAGCCACCGCAGGTCGGCCAGGGCCTGGGGGTCGTCGTTGTAGGAGGTGCTGAGATAATCGCCGGTGAGGACGATCAGGTCGGGGGCCAGCCCGGCGACGAGGGCCGGCAGGGCCCGTTCGCGGCGGGTGAGGCGCTCCACATGCAGGTCGGCAAGCTGGACGATGCGCAGGGGGGTGCCGGGGTTGGACAGTTTGGCGTTGGGCACCGCCACCCGGCTCACCCGCAGACGGAACGGTTCGATGAGGGTCCCGTAGGCCAGCAGCCCCCAGACGCCGGCCTGAAACAAAGCCAGGCCGCCCAGCGTCAACAGCGGCCAGCGGCCGGCCACGGTTGCAGCGAGCCAGGCTGCCAGCCCCCGGACCAGGACCAGGCCCAACCAGGGGGGCTGGACGGCCCCGAACGACAGCCCCCGGCGCGGCAGGCTGGCCAGGAAGGACCAGTCGGCCAGGGCCAGGGCCAGCAGGCCAGAGGCAATCGCCCCTCCCAGAGCAGGTTGGTGTGTCGTCCGGGCCCACAGCCACCCGGCCACGGCCACCAGCGCCAGGGAAAAGGGCGCGACCTGCCAGGCAGCCCAGCGCCCCGGCTTTTCGGTAAGAAGCAACAAGGTGTGCAGCGGATGGTCACCAGGCCACTTCATGCGCCCGATTATACCATCCTTCCCCGGCGGGGACAACTGCTCTGTAGCGGATCGGAAGCTGATAGGTGGCCGGTGCCGTACGGGAGGTGCCAGGCAGTTCAGGCACTTACCCCAGGCTTCTGGTATCCTCGGCCCGGGCCCTGACCGCCTGCAAGAAGCCCAGGAACAGGGGGTGGGGGCGGTTAGGCCGCGACTTGAACTCGGGATGGAACTGGCAGCCCAGCATAAAGGGGTGGTCGGCCAGTTCGCCGATCTCGACCAGGCGGCCATCGGGCGACAGGCCGGAAAAGATCATGCCGGCCGAGGCCAGCAGATGGCGATACGCATTGTTTACCTCAAAGCGGTGGCGATGGCGCTCGTAAACCAGGGGCTGGTCCGCCGGCAACCGGGCAAACTGTTCGTAGGCCGCTGCCGCCCGCGTACCGGGCAGCACCTGACAGGGGTACAGCCCCAGGCGCATGGTACCCCCCATCTCCGACAGGTCCCGCTGATCGGGCATCAGGTCAATCACCGGATAGCGGGTCTTGATATCGAATTCGGTCGAATTGGGCTCCTCACTGCCCAGGGCATGGCGTGCCAGCTCGATGATCATGACCTGCAACCCCAGGCAAAGCCCCAGATAGGGCACCCGGTTCTCCCGGGCAAAGCGGGCCGTTGCCACCTTGCCCTCGATGCCCCGATAGCCAAAACCACCGGGCACGACAATGCCATCCAACCCGACCAGCCGCTGCACCCCGTGCCGTTCGATCTCCTCGGCGTCAATCCAATCAATCTCTACCGCCACCCCATAGCGCAGGCCGGCATGGTGCAACGATTCCCGCACACTGAGATAGGCGTCGTGCAACTCGACATACTTGCCCACCAGACCAACCCGTACCGGCGGCTTGGGCCGGCGGATGTCAGCCACCACTGCCCGCCAGCCATCAAGGTCTGGCGCATGGAGGCCGGTCAGCCCCAGGCGCTCTACCAAAAAATCGCCCAGACCGGCCTCCTCCAGGACCAGGGGCACCTCGTAGATAATCGGCGTCGTCACCAGGGGGATGACGGCCCGCCTTTCCACATCGCAGAACAGGGCAATCTTGTCCCGTACACTGTCTTCAACCGGATAGTCGGACCGGGCGACAATGATGTCCGGCTGGATGCCGATGCCCCGCAGCTCTCGGACGCTGTGCTGGGTGGGCTTGGTCTTGATCTCGCCGGTCGAGGAGATGTGGGGCAACAGCGTGACGTGGAGGTACACGGTGTTTTCCCGGCCCACGTCCACCCGCATCTGGCGGATGGCCTCCAGGAACGGCAGGCCCTCGATGTCGCCCACCGTCCCTCCGATCTCGACAATCACCACCTCCGCGCCGCTCTCGCGGCCCACCAGGCCGATGCGCCGCTTGATCTCGTTGGTCACATGGGGGATGACCTGGATGGTACCCCCCAGGTAGTCGCCCCGCCGCTCCTTGGCGATCACCTCGGCATAGACCTGGCCGGAAGTGACATTGCTGGACCGGGTCAGGTTCTCATCAATGAACCGCTCATAGTGGCCCAGGTCCAGGTCGGTCTCGGCCCCATCGTCCAGCACAAAAACCTCGCCATGCTGATAGGGCGACATGGTGCCGGGGTCCACGTTCAGGTAAGGGTCCAGCTTCTGAATAGACACCTTGACGCCCCGGCTCTTGAGGATCCGCCCGATAGAGGCCGCCGTGACCCCTTTACCCACCGACGAGACCACCCCACCGGTGCAAAAAATATACCTGGTTGTCATTGCCCCCGACCGTCATTCACAGATTGGTAGTAGACAACTGCCAGCAGTTGTCCTACCGGCCAAAGAAAAGAGAGTCGCCAAGGTGACGACTCCCCCTACATGCCAAACTCACCAGGAGAGATCTGGCCAGGGAGCCAGACGTATCCCGGCCACCATCCATTCACCCGGCTGCAGCGACAGCCACAGCCCTCCTACACCAGGCGGGCCAGGTCGGAGGCCGCCCGGCGCATATCCAGGAACACCAGGCCGAGCTTGGCGTCCTGACGGGCCAGAGCGGTAAGGACCGCCTCCTCTCCCACCGACATGAGGATGACATAGCCGTTATCCCCACGGATATACACCTGATCCAGCATCCCCCGCCCCAGCTCACCGGCAATCCGCTCGCCGAGGCTGAGCATGGCCGCACTCATGGCCGAGACGCGATCTTCTTCTACGTCCGCCGGCAGGTCAGAGGCAATGATCAGGCCATCCACGCTGACCAGCGCCGAGGCCTCAATGTCGGGGGTACTGACCCGCAAATCTCGCAGGCGAGCGGTCATCTGTTCCGTACGCGATCTCATGGTTCTGCTAGCTCCTTTCTCGAGATATCGCTATTGTTTGAAGCTATCCCATCATAACACATCTCTGCCAAGATGTCAACAACAGGCAGGGCAAATTGCTTTTCTGTTCAAATCGTGGTATAAATAGGGAAGCCGCTCTCTATGGAGCTCAAAGAAAGGAGGGGGAATTATGTCATCTTGGCTGAAGGCTGGACTGATTGGCGGGGTTGTGCTTGTCGTCCTCGACCTGTTGGGGTTGATCCCTTGCGTGGGATTGGTCACCTGCATCCTGGGGTTGGTAGCCTATATTGGCATCGGTGCCCTGGCCGCCTACTGGCTGCCTCCGATGCGGATGGCCGGTCCGGCAGCCGGGCAGGGCGCCCTGGCCGCCGGGCTGGCGGCGCTCATCAGCGGCATCACCAACACGATCCTTATCCTCATTCAGTCAATGATCGCCGGCTCGGCCCGGATTTTGTCCCAAATCCCACCGGAAACACTCCAACAGTTGCAAGATGCAGGGATGGACCCCCAAATGCTCGAACGGTTCGCCGGGCCTGGAGGTGCCCTGCTTGGTGGCAGCATCTGCTGTATAGGGGGGCTGATCCTGGCCGTGATTCTGGGGGCGATCGGCGGCGCCATTTTCGCCGCTATCAAGCCGGACTAGGAGCCCACCGGGGAGGGCAGGCCCCCAGATGTGGGGAGCTTTCTCCGGCAGGCTGTCAGCTTGAGCAAAAGCCTCTCTGAGGCTGCCGCTGCACAGGGCAACCTGCTTGAGGATATACCCGGAAGTAACTACTCGGGCGGGCAACTTTTAACCAAAGAGAAAACTTGATGTCCTTGTATATTAGACCCGTACCTTACCAACAAGAATAGCCAAGAACAAGCTTTGGTGGCATACTACACCCTGGGAGAGACGAAGTGGCTACCCTAGTGTGTGAGGAGCACATGTGCTGCCTCTTCACGAA
>DAOTXL010000119.1:0-10052 GCA_034435455.1 Anaerolineae bacterium | reverse complement strand
GGGTCATCCCGCCCGGGGTCATCCCGCCCGGGGTCATCCCGCCCGGGGTCATCCCGCCCGGGGTCATCCCGCCCGGGGTCATCCCGCCCGGGGTCACCCCGCCCGGGGTGACCTCGCCCGTCACCCTGCCCGTACGGAGACAGGCAGGCGCCGAGAGGCGGATCGCCGGAGGTCTGGCAGACGACGGCAGTTTCGATCTGGGGCTGGTAGACGGCCAGCCAGGGGGCGGCGCGGTAGGCCAGGGCCAGGGCGGTACAGAGCCAGTGGGGAATCTTGCCGCCGAGGATGAGGCCCATGCCGGCCGGCAAGGGGGGGACGGTCAGGCCCTCGGCCTCGGCATAGTCCAGGTAGGTGGTAGGCAGGGAAAAGTCGAGGTACAGGTGGTCGGCGCGCGGGGTGGCGCGGACCTGGAGGGGGGCGTCGGGGGGCACGGAGCCCGGGCGCAGGGTCGGCGGGGCGACCCAGCCCAGGCGGGCGTCGAACTGGTAGAACTCGGCCGGGCAGGCCAACAGGGCGACGGCGGCGTAGACCCAGTTGGGGCCGCGTCCGTAGATGGCCAGGGGTGTGTTTTCGGGCAGATAGTCCAGCACGGCCGGCAGGTGGTGGGGTGCCCAGATGGCCTTTTCGCCGGCAAAGGGGACACCCAGGGTATGGGCCAGGCGGTCCAGGTCCACCGTTGTTTCGACCGGGGCAGTGGTCAGGTGAGAGCGGCGCAGTTCCTCAGGGTCGTAGGCAAAGAGGCGGGCCACCCGCTCGACCAGGGCGGCAAAGGTGGGGCCGGCGGCGGTGCTCCCCCGCTCCAGGCCGGCGATGGTGCCGCGCAGGATGGGGCCGTCGTCGGTGATACGCTCCCGGCCGTGCAGTTCGGAGTGCAGGTCGGCCAGGAGGAGGAGGCCGTGGCGGGCGAGCATGGCCTGCCAGGCGGCGTGGGCCTCCTCGTCGCCGGTGAGCAGGATGGCATGGGTGCAGCGGTCCAGGATGCGCTCCTGGTCGGGGGTCGGCCGGCCGCCGACATCCACGATCAGCGGCATGTGGCGGGCGGCGATGTCGCGGCAGATGTGGTCCACCCATTGGGGGGTGCCCTGCCCTTTGATGCGGATGCGGCGCACCAGTTCCTGGTCGGCCTCGTTGGCCCAGTCGCCCTCGCCGTCGGGGTAGGCGCGGATGACATAGTGCAGGTCGAGGCCGCGCTCGCGGAGGGCGTGGGTCAGGCTGTAGGTGAGGACCGATTTGCCCATGTGGGGCGGGCCGCCGATCAGGATGGCAGGAAAGAGTTCCATCGGGACACCTCGTGGTCGAAAGGATGATGGTCGTGAACAGTGTGTTGCTCAGCACGATGGGGGGCCAGGCCCAGGTGGTGACCTTTGCCCTGGATGCGCTGCTGGCCCAGGGGGAGGAGATCGAGCAGGTGGTGGTGCTGCACCTTTCGGCGGAGGATGAGCGGGTGCAGCGGGCGCTGGCCCAACTGGGGGAAGAGTTTGCCGGCGACTTTTATGCCTACGCCGGGCGTCCCTGCCGTTTCCGCCACCTGGCGGTCCACGACGGCGGCCGGCCACTGGTGGACATCCGGCAGGAGGCGGATGCGGTGGCCACCTGGCAGGTAGTGCGCGAGCTGTTGGCCGGTCTCAAGTCGCAGAGCCGGCGGGTGCACCTGTGCCTGGCCGGGGGCCGGCGGATGATCGGGCTGCTGGCGTTGTCGGCGGCGATGTTGATTTTCGACCATTACGACCGGGTATGGCACCTGTACACGCCGCGCGAGTTTCTGGCCCAGGCGCGGGAGGGGGCGATCCGCCACGCCCGGCCGGAGGATGGGGTGCGGCTGATCCAGGTGCCGTTGACGCCGTGGGGGGCCTATTTTCCGACGCTGCGGATGTTGGCCCAGGCGACGCCGGAGCAGGTGATTGCCGCCCAGACGCGCCTGGTGAGCCTCTCCGAGCGGGCGCGCTGCCAGGAGGTGGTGGAGCGGTTGACGGCGCGGCAGGTGGAGGTGCTGCGGGCCTTTGCCGCGGGCCAGACGCCGCAGCAGGTGGCCGAGGCGTTGTGCATCACCCTCAAGACGGTGGACACCCACAAGACGGCCATCCTGGGCGAATGTCGCAATGCCTGGGCTGTGCCGGATGAGAAATGGTTGGACTATCATTTCCTCCACGAAAAGTTTCGCTCGTTTTTTGCTAATGATAGTACAGGATGACAGGAAAAACATCGGAGGTTTCTCTGAGGTGAATCAGGGGATGCTCTGATGTGGGGGGGAAGGGGGATCGGTTATACTCGATGAGAAGGAGGTGCGGTATGCGAGAACTATGCGTGACGTTGGAGACGGTGACGCCGCTGTTTTTGGGCGGAGCCGAGCCGCGCGGTGCGCCGGAGTTGCGACCGCCGGCGTTTCGGGGAGCGATGAGGTATTGGTTGCGGGCAGCGCTGGGCGGGGTAATTGGAGATAACGATCTCAAAGCCTTGCATGATCTTGAAAGCAATGTGTTTGGAAGCACCGATTTCGGTTCGCCTATTCATGTTCGTTTGAGACCGCTTGACGGCAAGCCGCAAAGTAACCACGAAAGGATACTTCCCCACAAAGAGGGTAGAGAAGCTGGCTCGCGGCGGGCGATTCAAGCTGGGCAGCGCTTTGAACTAACGCTTTCCACACCTCATCACGTCAGTCAGGAAATCTGGAATGCAGCCGTTGCTGCGCTGCGTCTGGCTGTAACCTTCGGCGGAGTGGGGCTGAGATCCAGGAGGGGGTACGGTACTTTGAGGATTATCGAGTCTACTGATCCTGAGCTCTTGCCCGCATCGCCCATCTCATTTCAGAACTGGCAAACATTCGTCCAGCGAACTGCCGAAAATGCCATCCAGGCCTGTCGCCAGCTAGCACAATCGCAGCGAGTACCCGTATTGGATCAACCTCCAAACGGTCCGGCCTGCTTCCCATGTGCAAACAAACAAGGTCTGATCATACTTTGCGATCTAAAGGCAAGCAGCGCCATGGATGCAGTCAAACAATTCATGCAGAAAGCGCCCAGAGACCCTGCTTTCGGCGGTATTCAGCCCCGGCAGGCCTCACCGCTTTGGGTGCGCCCCATTCAAATTGATGAGAATGGCTATGGCTTATTGTTTCTGGTTCTGGCGTCGAAATTGAAAACTGGGACCGATTACAACAAGGTTCAAAGGTTCCTCAACGAACACTTTGAGGGCCGGTACCTCCAGGCGAAAGGATGGAACATATGAACACTACCATTCTTCACATTCGCTCTGTACAGTGCTTCGTTGTCCAGACCCGGCTGGCAACAGATTGTTACCCAGCAACGGAGGTAATTCAATGACCGATTGGACGCTCAAGACCATTGCTCTTTTACACGACCCGCCCGGCAAGGCTTTGGGATTGGCAGGTCATCAAAGGCGGGCGTTTGAGCTTGTAGAACAAGTTATCGGGCGGGAGGAATTTCAAAAACGCTTCGGCAGGGCGGCTTCTGAGCTCACCAGAAGGGATTTTGAGGATAGGCAAGAAGGTAAGTTGATCAAGGAGGCCGACCGCATCGCCTCGGCTATTGACCGGGCGGCCTTTCCTAACCAGACCCGCCTGGAGTCGCCGGACTTTATTCGCAACGCTCAAATTCGGCATCCCTTTTCTGGCCGAACGCTGCTGTTGTCTTCGACAGGGAGTGCGCAGGACAGCGTTGCCCAGGGCATCCTTGATTTCGCAAGCGGCCAGGCCGATCCACGCAAAAAGTACCTGGCCCTGTGGCGAACCCTGCCTTTGCTTTCTGCAGACCCGCAGACTCGCTTACTCCCGCCTGATACACGCATCATTGATCACACCCTATGGTCCCACCTGGATACTGCGTCGGGGCTGGTTTCGGCTCTGCACGAAGTGGCAATGTTGCAGATGAGTGTGGGGCCGGTGCAGACTTTTATCTCTGAAGCGCGGCGCACTCAGGACCTGTGGATGGGAAGTTACCTGCTCTCCTATCTCACCTGGACAGGGATCAAAGTGATCGCCGAAAAATATGGGCCGGACGCCGTGCTCTATCCCTCGTTGCGCGGGCATCCCTGGGTGGATCAGTGGCTAAAGAGCGAGTTGGGTTCTCTTCCACCCTCAGTGTTTACAGGCGACATCACCATCGCCGCAACGCCCAACAAGTTCGTGGCTTTGGTGCCGGCTCAGGAAGTGAACGACCTGGCCGGTGCTGTGGCGCAGGCGATTCGTGACACCTGGTGGGAGATCGCCGAAGCGGTCCGCCAGGACTTTCCGGGTGGGCCGAGAAATGGCGTCTGGAGGGACATCTGGAGGCGGCAGGTTGAAAGAGAGGACTGGCCCGAAATCTACTGGTCGTTGGTGCTCTGGCCGGATGTGAAATCCTATCCCTTCCAGCAGAGTGCTCAAGAGGCGCTCAGCCGCGTAGAAGCCTGTCTCGGCCAACAGCCCCTCCGCCGACAGAGGCTGGAGCTATACGAGCGAAGCTGGCAACAGGGCACGAACATTGGCACGTTCTACGATGCGCTGTATGAATTGCTGACCAGTGCCCTGGATGCCCGCAAGCACAGCCGTGATTTTCTACCGGCTGAAGAAGACGGCGAAAAATGTACGGTCAGCCCGTCGCTTTCGGCCTTGCGGACCGCAGAGAGACAGAGTCGTGAGCAAGTCCGACGATACTGGCGGACGGTTGCTGAGCAACTCAAGGGGCAGGGACGAGCCCACGAGCTGGCCGCAGATGGTCGGGAACGTCTGAGCGCGATTGCCGCCGTCAAGCGCTTTGCCCAACACGGTTATTTTGCCCAACATCAAATTCAGCTCTACTTTCCATCTACCTCTCGTGTCGCAGCAGTTCCCTTTTACAGAAACCTGATCGAGCAGTTACCGGACAATGCAGAACTCCAACAGGCCCTTCGGGAGCACCTGGCCTCGCTTGAGCAACTGGCTTATCCAAAGGTATCCGACGACGCCGCAAAAAGGGCCTTGCCGGGATTGCGTAAAGAATTGGAACAGCTTCCGACCGATCTTCAACGCTACGCAATGGCCATATTGCGTTACGATGCCGACGTGCTGTATCCGGAGCGGCTGGAGCCCGAGTCGTTAAAACGTGAACATGGCCTCACAGCCCGCGACGCAGCCCTGCAAGCCCAGCAGACCTGCCGGGCTCTTCGTCGGGCGGTTGGCATGGCGCCTCCGACTTACTACGCCATCCTGTTGATGGATGGCGACGATATGGGAAAGTGGCTGGCAGGCAAGCACGATAAGATGCCAGCGTTCCGAGACGCGATGCATCCGGACATACTCCCCAAGTTTGGGGGCCTGGTGAACGCGAGCGACTGGCAGGAGATGTTGGGCACGCCGCGAACTCTGGCGGCCAACCTGCACGCCAGCCTGAGCACGGCCCTGAGCACCTTTGCCTGGCGCTGCGTGCGCTGGGTGGTGGAAGAGCGGCATTTCGGCCGTGTGGTCTACGCTAGCGGTGATGATGTGCTGGCGTTGCTGCCCTTGTCTGAGGCTATCCCTGCTGCCCGCGAACTGTATGCCCTGTTCACCGGCTATGCGGAGGTGAAAGGCGGGGACTTGAAAATCAAAGATGACAGCAACGGTTTTCTGGAATGGGATGAAGAAAACCTGCTTGTTCCAGGTCCCAACATCACGCTGAGCGCCGGCCTCGCCGTTGTTCACCATCTCTATCCGCTGGATGCGGCCCTGGCGGCCGCCCGCGAGGCCGAAAAGGCGGCGAAAGCAGTGCCGGGCAAGGCTGCGATCGCGGTGCGAGTGCTGAAGCGCAGCGGCGAGACGCTTACAGTGCGCAGCAGGTGGAAGAGTATGGGCAGCCTGTTCGATGAACTGGTCGGGCACTTCGCCGAGGAGCGCCTTTCCTCCCGCTTTGCCTACGATTTGAACGAACGCGCACCGGTGGTCACCGCACTGCCGGCCGATGCCCGCAAGGCAGCCATCAAACAACTTGTCAAGCGACATAAAAGCGATCGGTTGGCCGATTCCGATGGTCTGGTTGAGCGCCTTGGGGAATGGGCGCAGGCGCTGGATGATCAGACACCGCGTGAAAATGTGGATGGCGTTGATGTCTCCCAGGGCCTGGCCGAACTGGCCCGCTGGGTGGTGTTCGCCCGCTTTGTGGCGCAAGGAGGTGGCGAATGATGGAACTTTTCATTGAACCTGTGGATGTCTGGCTCTTTCGCGATGGCAAACCCTTTGATGCTCTGAGCGACCACCGCGCGCAGAGTCTCTTTCCGCCGTACCCGACGGTTATGCAGGGTGTCATCCGTTCTCACTATCTGGTGGTGAAAGGCGTTGATTTGCGCAATCCGGCAGCTATCGAGGAGGCCGTGGGCACAGCAGAGGATTTCAGCCACCTTCGGCTGCGCGGACCCTTCATCGCCAGGAAGGAGGGCGCTCATATCACCCGTTATTTCCCGGTCCCCGCCGACGTGGTGTTGGGCAGGCAGGCCGGAGGCTATCGTCCGCTCAGACCCCGTCCGCGGAAAGAAGCGCCATACGTGCTCACCAGCGCGCCGGCTGATCTGCCGATGTTGCTCTGGCCGCCAGAGACCAGCGAGCCGAGCAAGGAAGGTTTCGGCGAGTGGATGACCGAAGAAGAATTGTACAGGTGTCTCCGTGGAGAGCACGCGCAGGGAGTGCACTCCAATGCGCTTTTCGTCCGCGAGAGCCGTTTCGGCATCGGCCGGGATGACGCCACCCGCACCACCCTGGAGGGCGCGTTGTACGAAGTCGAGTTCATCCGTCCCTGCGCGGGCGTGGGCCTGTGGGTGCAGGTGGAGGGGTACGATGGCTGGCCCGAGGCCGGGTTGATGCGCATCGGCGGCGAGGGGCGGGGAGCGCACTTCAGTAGAATCGAACCGCCCTTGAGCTGGCCTGAAATGCCTGATCCCCTGCCTGAGCGTTTTAAGGTGTATTTTGCCAGCCCCACCTGTTTTGAGGAAGGCTGGAAACCGAAGGATTGGGGACGTTTCTTCGACGGAGCCGTCACCTTGCAGGCCGTAGCGGTCAATCGCTACGAATCCATCGGCGGGTTTGACTGGGCCAGCGGCGGACAGAAGCCGGCCCGCCGCTATGTCCCTGCCGGAAGTGTGTATTACTTTACTGCCAATGGCTCGGTCCGTCTCAAAACCGACCTGATCAACGGGGCCATTACCGACCGCTGGCCGGAGATCGGTTTCGGCCAGGTTATTATCACCGAATGGAAGGAGAAAAGCCATGTTTGAAGCAAAGAGTATGCTGTTCATCTACGTGGAGACGCCACTCCACGCCGGCACGGGCCGCGGGTTGGGCGCGGTGGACCTGCCCATCCAGCGGGAACGCACCACCGGCTACCCCATCGTCCAGGCCAGCAGCCTGAAGGGGCGGCTGCGGGCAGCCAGCGATCCGAACTTCAACCCGCAGGGCGGGCTTACCAAGGCCGAACACCTCGCTATCTTTGGCCCGGAGACCGGTAGCGCCTCTGAGTATGCCGGCGCTCTCTCCACGGGCGATGCCCGCATCCTGCTCTTCCCCGTGCGCTCGCTGGCCGGCGTCTTTGCCTGGACCACCAGCGTGGACGCCCTGGCCCGCTTCCGGCGGGAAGCGCAGATGGTCGGTCTGTCGGTGAACTGGGAACTCCCCGCTGAGCCGGACAGGAACACAACCCTGGTCAGCGGTGATGCCCTGATCGCGGGGGGAAGCGTGGTGCTGGAAGAGTTCAGTTTCACGCCAGACCAGAGACAGGCCAATACCATCCAGATGATCGGCCAGTGGCTGGCACGCAACGCGCTGCCGCAGACCGGTTACGACTACTGGAAACAGGCCCTGCCGCAAAAGCTGTGCATTCTGCCCGAAGACGCCTTCCGCGATTTCGTGCTCTACGGCACCGAGGTGCAGACACACATCAAACTGGACCCCGACAAAAAGACAGTGCAGAGCGGCGCCTTGTGGACGACGGAGAGCCTGCCGGTAGATACCCTGCTCTATGCACCGCTGATGGCGACGAAATCCCGGGCAAGTGGAGTCAATTTGAGCGGGCAGCAGGTCTTGCAGAAGGTCAAGAGCATTGGACTGGTACACACCCAACTGGGTGGCGATGAGACGACCGGCCAGGGCATGGTGGCCCTACGTTTTGCCAATGCAGGCAACGGCCAGCCGCAAGCAAATGCGACCCCAGGAGGTGGGCAATGAGCCGACAGCGTTCTCTGGAGCAAGAGCGGGCGAAAGCAGCCTGGGAGAGGGTAGCCGCAGTCAAAGGCCAAACCTACGCCGGCAAGTATGGACAGTTGGCCCGCAGCGCGCCGGCCGACATCCAGGCCAACGGCCTGGGGCAGACTCTGGCCTTTTGGAAAGCCAAGAGCGAGAGCCATCACCGCGCCCTCCTGGAGCATGTCTCCGAGTGGGTGAAAGGCCAGATAGGATTCTCGAATAGCGATCTCCTGCAATGGATTGTCACCACCGCAGATACTGACGGTTATCGGCGTGCCACAGCAGAAGCCATCGCTTTCCTCATCTGGCTGAAGCGCTTCGCCGAGGCGGAATTGCCCAAGGAGGGTGACTGATGCCGCAACAGAGACCTCAGAACAGACCCACACAAAGACATGCAGACCGCGCGCCAGATGCACAAAGTGAGGTTCGCTACCCCATTCCTGCGGCCAGTGCGCAGGCTTTTGCCGGGCGGGATCAAAACAGTCCCCAAAACCCCGGCCTGATCTTTGACCGCTTTGCGCCGGACTGGAGTCGCCAATCTACCCTCAAAAAGGATGGATTGGAAGCAGTGCGCCGGGCGGCGGAGAGAGTGGATGAACAGCTCTTACGCGAGTGGAACACACGTTGGCAAGCGTGTGCACGCGCAGCCAACGGCGAGCCGTTTGAGTTAAGGACCGACTGGCGCTTCATCGCCGGCCTGGGTCGCAAGGGCTCGCTGGAGGTGGGCTTTACCTTCCATCGTTACGGCTTCCCCATCCTGCCGGGAAGCAGCGTGAAGGGCGTGGCGCGGGCCTGGGCGCTCCTCCAGATTGCCGAGAAAGTGGACACTACTGATCTCAATAAACTGGACGGAAACCTGAGCGCCGACGGCGATAAGGAACGCAAAAAGTATGAGGAATGGAGAGCGAGGCAACCCGCAGAGGTTCAGAAGCTGGCCGATGACTTCCGCGCCGTGTTTGGCACCACTGCATCAACCGGTCAGGCTGTTTTCTTCGATGCCATTCCGGCCCGCAAGCCCACGCTGGAACTGGACATCATGAACCCACACTATCCCAAGTACTACGGCGGGGAAGAGCCTCCCACCGACTGGCAAAGCCCGGTGCCGGTATACTTCCTCACTGTGGCTCCAAGCACCGAATTTCGCTTTGCAGTGGGGTGGCGGGGCACACTCGATGATGAGGGGCGACGCCTGCGCGACCTGGCACGGACGTGGCTGGTTGAGGGCCTGACCCAATTGGGCGCCGGCGCTAAGACAAGTGCGGGGTATGGGTACTTTCTGCCACTGCAGCCAGCTCAGCCAGCCGGCGCCATGTCCCGGTCGGCTACAACGACGCAGGCCTTGCAACCGGCGCCCACGCCGCCAACTCCAGCTCCGCCTGCGACACCGGCTTCGGAAGCACTCGTCTGGCGCACCGGCACGGTCAGAGAGTATCAACCGGCGACAGGACGGGGACGCCTGGTGGACACCGAGACCAATGAGGAACTCCGCTTTGGGCGCGAGGCTATTGAGGAAAAGGGTTGGTCGCCGGGGAAGAAGCACAAGGTTCGGTACGCGTTGGCGGAGCGGGAAGGACACCGGGTTGTTGTCAAGGTGCAGCGAGCATAAGGAGCAACGCCATGGGCGTCTACCACCTCATGGGCCTGGGCCGTTCCCCGGGCACCGTCATCGGGCCGCTGACCTACCTGGCCCACCGCTACGGGCGCTGGAACGCCGATGACCGGCGCTTCTTCGCCCGCTCCGGCGAGGTCCGCCAGCGCCAGGCCGGCCAGAAGCGCGAGCAGCCAGCCTGACCATCGAGGCCCTGGCCCAGCAGGAGTCGTTGGAGGAGGAAAAGTTATCGTTGGGGTAAATCCATTGGGTGGGGGTGGG
>DAOTXL010000118.1:0-94946 GCA_034435455.1 Anaerolineae bacterium | reverse complement strand
ACCCTGCCGGGTGCAACAAGGAGGTGCAGCGCTACCCTCCCTGGGCCAGCCCCCAGGATGCCAGAGATTCCCGATCTTGTCAAGTGGGCAGCGGGCTGGCGCCCCCACCAGGCACATATTATACGAGGAGGTGAAGCATGAAACAGGCTGTAGCCATCGCTCGCAAGGAACTGAGCGCCTATTTTGGCTCACCGCTGGCCCTCATCTTCGTCGGCACCTTCCTGGCCGTTACCCTCTTTACTTTCTTCTGGGTAGACAGGTTCTTTGCCCGTAACATCGCCGACGTCCGCCCGTTGTTCCGCTGGATGCCGGTGCTCCTGATCTTTCTGGTGGCGGCGCTGACCATGCGCCAGTGGAGCGAGGAACAGCGGTCGGGCACGCTGGAGGTGCTGCTGACCCTGCCGGTGCAGCGCGTCTGGCTGGTGCTGGGCAAATTCCTGGCGGTCATCGCCCTGGTGGCCCTGTCGCTGGCCCTGACCCTCTTTGTGCCCATCACCGTCGCCCTCCTGGGCCGCCTGGACTGGGGGCCGGTGTTGGGGGGCTACCTGGCCGCCCTGCTGATGGCCGCTGCCTACGCTGCCATCGGCCTGTTTGTCTCGTCGCGGACCGACAACCAGATCGTGTCGCTCATCGTCACGGTGCTGGTGGGCGGGACGTTCTACCTGCTCGGCACAACCGGCGTCACCGGCGTGGCCGGCAAGACCCTGGGGGAGGTCTTGCGGGCTATCGGCACCGGCAGCCGCTTTGAAAGCATCGAGCGGGGGGTGATCGACCTGCGCGACCTGATCTACTACCTGTCGCTGAGCGCCCTGTTCCTGATGCTCAACATCGTATCTTTAGACGCCAAACGCTGGAGCCGGGGGCCGCACATGGCTGCCTACCGCCGTCAGGTGATCCTCACCGTGCTCCTGGTGGCCGCCAACCTGATCGCCCTCAACACCTGGCTCTTCCCCCTGGCCGGCCTGCGCGCCGACCTGACCGCCGACCGGGCCTACAGCCTGTCGCCGGTCACCAAAGACCTGATCCGCAGCCTGCAGGAGCCGCTGCTGATCCGGGGTTACTTTAGCGAAAAGACCCATCCCCTGCTGGCGCCCCTGGTGCCGGCCATCCGCGACCTGCTCAAGGAGTACGAGATCGCCGCGCGGGGCAAGATCCGGATCGAGATCGTGGACCCCCGCCAGAACGAGGAGATCGAAACCGAGGCCAGCCAGGTGTACGGCATCCAGCCCACCCCCTTCCGCATCGCCGGGCGGTACGAAGCGTCGGTGGTCAACTCTTACTTTGACATCCTGGTCCGCTACGGCGACCAGCACGTCGTGCTGTCCTGGTCCGACCTGATCGAAGTGGAACAGCAGAGCGGCGACCAGATCCAGGTCCGGCTGCGCAACCTGGAGTATGACCTGACCCGATCCATCAAAAAGGTGGTGTACGGCTTCCAGAGCCTGGATGCGGTGTTTGCCAGCATCCAGGAGCCGATCAAGCTGACGGCCTTTATCACCCCCAACACGCTGCCGGCAGGGCTGCAAGAGGTGCCCCAGCGGGTCGAAAAGGTGGCCAGGGCCCTCCAGGAGGAATCGGGAGGGGCGTTCACCTTCGAGATCATAGACCCCGACGCACCCGGTAGCCCTGTCACCCGCCAGACGCTCCTCAATTCCTACAACCTGCGGCCCATCCTGGTTTCCCCCTTTTCGGAGGAATCGTACTATCTCGATCTGATCCTGCAGATCGGCAAGAAGGGCCAGCTTTTGTACCCCTCCGGCGACATGACCGAGGCCGACATCCGCACCGAGATCGAATCGGCCCTGAAGCGGGCCACGCCGGGGTTCCTCAAAACGGTGGGGTTGTGGCTGCCCAAACTGGGGCCGGTGCAGGACCCCTTTACCGGCAGCATAAACCAACCGCTTTCCAGTTGGGACCTGCTGCAAGAACAGTTGAGCCAGAACTATACCGTAAAACAGGTAGACCTCAGCTCCGGCCGCGTGCCCGGCGATGTGGATGTGCTGGTGGTGGTGGCCCCCCAGGGCATGAGCGACAAGGAACGCTTTGCCATTGACCAGTATCTGATGCGCGGCGGGGCGGTGGCGGTGGCGGCCGGCAACTATGTCCTCGCCCAACAGCAGTTCCCCGGCGGCCTGACCATGGACCAGATCGGCGATGGGCTGCAAGAGATGCTCGCCGGCTATGGCGTGAAGGTGGAAAACAGCATGGTGCTGGACCCCCGCAATGAACCGTTCCCGGTTCAGGTGGCGCGGAAGGTGGGCAACATGCAGGTGATCGAAATCCAGCAGGTCAATTACCCCTACTTTGTGGACGTCCGCCCCGACGGCATGGATCGACAAAGCCCCATCGTGGCCAACCTGCCGGCGATCACCTTGCAATGGGTCTCCCCCTTGAGCCTGGACCAGGAAAAGATGCAGGGGCGGCAGGTAGCGATCCTGCTCCAGTCCACCGCCCAATCGTGGCTGCGCGATTCCCTCACCATCCAACCCCAACCCGACCTGTACCCGGAGTATGGCTTCCCGGTAGAGGGCGAGCAGGCCGCCCGGCCGCTGGCCGTGGCCATCCGGGGGTCGTTCGACAGCTTTTTCAAGGGCAAGGCCTTGCCGTTCCAGACAGGGACCGAGATCACCGCCACCGCCTCGATCACCGAACCGGTCCTGGGCACCATCGAGACCTCGCCCGAGTCGGCGCGGCTGGTCGTCATCGGCAGTGCCGAGTTCATAGACGACGCGGTGCTGGGCATCTCCAACCAACTGTTCCCCGATCGCTACCTGAACAACCTGCAATTCATGCAAAACGTGGTGGATTGGTTGGCCGAGGACGAGGACCTGCTCTCCATCCGCTCGCGCGGCACCTACGCCCGCCTGCTCAAGCCGCTGGATCAGAGCGACCAACAGATATGGGAAGGGCTGAACTACGCCCTCGCCCTGGTAGCCGTGGTGGCCATCGGCGTGGTGTGGAATGTACGCCGCCGCAACGAAACCCCGCTTTTTGACCTCCAGGGTTCGACACCGGAGGATACCTCTCCGCCGAACCCCGACTCTCAAACTCCAAACGAACAGGGAGGGAACGATGAATAGGCGAAACCTGTTCCTGACCGGCATCTTGATCCTCCAACTGTTGATAGGCGTTGTCGTCTTCTGGCCTCGCCATACCGCTTCAGGGAAGGAAGGGGCCAGCCTCTTCCCTGGCGTCGAGGCCGGGCGCATCGCCAGATTGACCATCCACGACAGCCAGGGCAGGTCCATCGCGCTGGCCAAAAACGACCAGGGATGGGTCCTGCCCGATGCAGGGGACTATCCCTGCCAGCAGGACAAGGTCACCTCTCTGGTGACCGAGATCGCCGGGCTGAAGGCCAACCGCCTGGTCACCCAAACCACCACCAGCCACAAGCGGCTCAAGGTGGCCGAAGGGGAGTATGAGCGGCTCATCGAGTTTGTCCTGGACGACGGCGTCCTGCACCGACTGTACGTAGGCACCTCGCCGGCCTACCTCACCACCCACGTCCGCGCCGACGGCCAGAAAGAGGTCTACCTGACCTCTGAGCTGTCGGCCACCGATGCAGGGGTGGAGGCCACCGCCTGGGTAGACCGCAACTACCTGTCGGTGCCCCAGGATCAGATCGTGGCCCTCACTCTGGAAAACGCCAACGGCCGTTTTGAGTTCAAAAAAGAGGGAGAAACCTGGACGCTGGCCGACCTGGCCCCCGATGAAATCCTCAAGCAGGAGACGGTTCAGTCGTTAGCCAACCGGGTGGCTATCATTACCCTGCTCCAACCCCTGGGCAAGGAAAAAAAGGCCAGCTATGGCATGGACCAACCCGCCGCTGTCGTCACCATCCAGACCCACAGCGACGAGGCCGGCGACAAGACCTATACCCTGTGGGTGGGAGCCAAAGACCCGACAGATGACAACTACATCGTCAAGTCGTCCGAATCGGAATATTACGTCAAGGTGGGCCAGTACACCGTCAACGACCTGGTCGAAAAAAAGCGCCAAGACCTGTTAGAATTGCCGCCCACCCCGACACCCACAGCCACCCCTGAGGCCACGCCCGGCGGGTAGGGGCCTGGGGCAAAACCGCTGGCCAGGGAGTTCAACGGACATCGGCCCGGAGGTTTCCTCCGGGCCGATTTTGACAAAGGGGCCAACTTGAGGCAGAATAGGAGCCAGGGCCGGGTTCACCGCCATAGCCAACTTTCGGGAGAGTCTGTATGGAGCACCTTCTGGGCCTTCGTTGCACCATCTGCGGCACGGAATATGGGGTCGATCAGGTCGAGTATGTCTGTCCCCACCACGGCGACGACGGCATCCTGGACGTCGTCTATGACTATCGGTATATCGCACAGCGGATCAGCCCCGAAAAACTTGCCGGCTCGCCCACCCGCTCCATCTGGCGCTACTTGCCGCTGCTGCCGGTGGACCCTGCGGTGGCCGAGCCGCTGATAAGAGGAACCGTACTCGGCAGTGTCGGTTGGACGCCGCTCTACCCGGCGCCGCGCCTGGCGGCCCGGCTGGGCCTGCGCCACCGGCTGCAGCCACAGGTGTGGGTCAAGGACGACGGGCGGCAGCCGACCGCCTCATTCAAGGACCGGGCATCGGCCCTGGCCGTGGTCAAGGCCCGCGAACGGGGCTATCAGGTTGTAACCACGGCCAGCACCGGCAATGCTGCGGCGGCGTTGGCCGGGCTGTGCGCCGCCATCTCCCAGCCCAACGGGTCCACGGAGCCTATACAAAGTGTGATTTTCGTGCCCAAGACCGCCCCCCCGGCCAAGATCGCCCAACTGCTGGTCTATGGCGCGACGGTATTGCTGGTGGACGGCACCTACGACGAGGCGTTCGAGCTATGCCTGAAGGCCGCCCCAGAGTTCGGCTGGTACAACCGCAACACCGCCTACAACCCTTATATGAGTGAGGGGAAAAAGACCGCCGCCTATGAAATCTGTGAGCAACTGAACTGGCAGGCCCCCGACTGCATTTTGATCCCCGTCGGCGACGGCTGCATCATCGGCGGCATTCACAAGGGGCTGTGCGACCTGCTGGCGTTGGGCTGGATCGACAAGATGCCGCGCCTTATCGGCGTCCAGGCGGCAGGCTCCTCCCCGTTGGTGGCTGCCTGGGAGCAGGGGCTGGAGGGCTGGCAGATGGAGCCGGCCGAGGCCCATTCGGTGGCCGACAGCATCGTCGCCGGGCTGCCCCGCGACCGGATCAAGGCGCTGCGGGCGGTGCGCCACAGCGGCGGCGCCTTCCTGCGGGTGAGCGACGAGGAGATCATCGCTGCCATCCCGGCCCTGGCCCAGGGCGTCGGCGTCTTTGCCGAACCGGCAGCAGCGGCGGCCTACGCCGGCCTGGTCAAGGCCGTCGAACAGGGGTTGGTGCGCGCCGACGAGCGGGTGGTGGTGCTGGCGACCGGCTCAGGGCTGAAGGATGTCGCCACGGCCATCCGGTCGGTAGGCCAGCCCCACATCGTCGCCCCCGACCTGGCCGATGTCCGGCGCGTGCTGAGCAGGTAACAGAATTGTAAATCTCTCACGGAGGAAAAAAAGTGATAGACCTGACCATAGACGAAAAGCGGTTGGAACGAGCGGTGCAGCGGGCGCGGGAACGGGGCATCCTCATCCCCACCTTTGCCCAGATGAAAGACCCCTCCCGCATCCCGGACAGGATCAAGGCCCGGCTCAAGGGCATCGGCCTGTGGGACGTAAACTCGCTCAACCTGTTCCGCATCACCTGGAAGAATGAGCCAACCGCCCACGGCGGCGGGTTTGGCGGCGTCAATTATGTCGAGCTGCCGCCGGCGCTGACCGGGGTGCCAGCGCGCATCCTCTGCCTGGTGGGCAAGTGGTTCCCCACCGGCGCCCACAAGGTCGGGGCCAGCTTTGGCTGCCTGGTGCCGCGCCTGGTCACCGGCCAGTTCGATCCGACGACACAAAAGGCGGTGTGGCCCTCTACCGGCAACTACTGCCGGGGCGGGGCCTACGACTCGGCGTTGCTCGGCTGCGAATCGATCGCCATCCTGCCGGAGGAGATGAGCCGCGAACGGTTCGAGTGGCTGTCCAAAATCTCCGGCGAGGTGATCGCCACCCCCGGCTGCGAGAGCAACGTCAAGGAGATTTTCGACAAATGCTGGGAACTGCGCCGGACCCGGGGGGATGACCTGGTCATCTTTAATCAGTTCGACGAGTTCGGCAACCACCTGTGGCACTATGACGTGACCGGCCATGCCATGCAGGAGGTGCTGGAACGGGAAATGGGGCCGCACGATGCCTACCGGGGCGTCGTGCTGACCACCGGCTCGGCGGGCACCATCGGCTGCGGCGACTATTTGAAAGAGCGGTTCCCGGCCAGCAAGGTGGCGGCCAGCGAGGCGTTGCAGTGCCCGACCCTGCTCCTCAACGGCTTTGGCGGGCACCGCATCGAGGGGATCGGCGACAAGCACATCCCCTGGATCCACAACGTCAAAAATACCGACCTGGTGATGGCCATTGACGACGAAGCCTGCCTCAGCCTGGTACGGCTGTTCAACGAGCCGGCCGGCCGCGCCTATCTGGTCCGGCAGGGCGTGCCGGAGGACCTGGTCGGCCGGCTCGACCTGATGGGTATCTCCAGCATCGCCAACGTGCTCTCCGCCATCAAGTTTGCCCGCTGGTACGAACTGGGTGAGCATGACCTGGTGCTCACCGTCTGGACCGACTCGATGGAGCTGTACCAGAGCCGTATCCGGGAGCTGCGCCAGGAGCGGGGCGAATACACCCAACTGCACGCCGCCGCCGATTATCACCGCTACCTGCTGGGCTGCACCGTGGATTATGTCGAAGAATTGGGGTACTGGGACCGCCGCCGCATTCACAACCTGAAATATTACACCTGGGTAGAGCAACAGGGCAAAACCTACGACGAGATCCAGGCACAATGGTACGACCCCGACTACTGGAGCCGCATCCATCGCCAGGTGGCCGAGATTGATACCCTGATCGAAGAATTCAACGCCAGGACGGGGCTGTTGAAGGAGTAGTCATGTTCCCTGGCACACCCCCAGGGATGAAAAGGGCAGAGCCCAGGGATGAAAAGGGCAGGGCCCAGGGATGAAAAGGGTAGGGGCAGCCCTCGCGGCTGCCCAAAGGTTTAAGGGGAGATAACCATGTCCGACAAGATGAACGTTCAGCCGTTTGACGCCCTTCTCAGGTGGATTCTGACCGAGTTGGGGGAAAACGATTCCATTTTCGGCATCCCCCGCGCCCTGTTCTACACCCCTCGCCCCAATGCACCCTACGCCACCGAGATGTTCGGCCACCTCCTGGCAACGCCGGTCGGCCCGGCAGCCGGACCCCACACCCAACTGGCCCAGAACATCGTCGCAGCCTGGCTCTCCGGCGGGCGGTTTATCGAGCTGAAAACGGTCCAGATCATGGATGAACTGGAGATCCCCCGGCCCTGCATAGACATGGAAGATGAAGGGTACAACGTCGAATGGTCCCAGGAGCTCAAACTGGAACAGTCGGCCCGCGAATATATCCACGCCTGGGCGCTGATCCACATCCTGCGCCGGGTACTCGGCTGGGAAGATACCCCCCTGGGCACCATCCTGAACATGAGCGTTGGCTATAACCTGTCCGGCATCCTGAGCGCCCCGATGCAACAGTTCATGGATCACCTGCAAGACGCATCCGGGGAGATCGCCGCGATCCGACAGAGCCTGGAACTCCATTTCCCCCAATTCGCCGACCTGGCCATCCCCTCTCGGCTGACCGACAATGTGACCCTCTCGACCATGCACGGCTGTCCCCCCGACGAGATCGAGGCGATCTGCCGCTATCTGCTGGAAGAGCGAGGGCTGCACACCTTTGTCAAGCTCAACCCCACCCTGCTGGGCCGGGAGACGGTCCTGGAGATCCTGCACAACCGCCTGGGCTACCGCGAGATCCAGATCCCCGACCGGGTGTTCGAGCACGACTTGCAGTACGACCGGGCCGTGGAGCTCATCACCGCGCTCCGGCAGGTGGCCGCCGGGCGGGGGCTGACCTTTGGCGTCAAGCTGAGCAACACGCTGGCCATGGCCAACCACAAGGGCACCCTGGCCGGCGACGAGATCTATATGTCGGGGCGGGCGCTGTACCCGCTGACCATGAACCTCTTTGCCCGGCTGCGCCGCGAATTCCCCGATCTGCCGGTCTCGTATGCCGGCGGGGCCGATGCCCTCAACGTGGCGACGGTGCTGGCCTGCGGCGCCTGCCCTGTCACCGCCACCTCCGACCTGCTCAAGCCGGGGGGCTACTCGCGGCTGGGGCACTGGCTGGAGAATCTGGAAGCCGAGATGGGCCGACGAAATGCGGCAAACCTGGACGAACTGGCCCAAAACAAGATGGCCGCCCTGGAGGCCGCCGCCGCCGAAGCCCTGGAAAACCCCCGCTACAAAAAGAGCTATTTTCCTTTCGGCCTGCCCAAGGTCGAGTCGGGGCTGGAGCTGTTCGATTGCATCGCCGCCCCGTGCGTCGAGCAGTGCGCCGTAGGCCAGGAGGTGCCCGAATATGCCTGGCTCATCGCCCAGGGGGAGTACGACCGGGCCCTGGAGGTCATCCTCCACCGCAACCCGTTGCCCGGCGTGACCGGCTACGTGTGCACCCACCTGTGCCAGACCCGCTGCACGCGCAACAACTATGACCAGCCGGTCGCCATCCGCGCCCTCAAACGCTTCGCCTTTGAAAGGGGTCAGGCCCCCAGGAGCAGGGGACCGGATACAGGCCACAGGGTGGCCATCATCGGCAGCGGGCCGGCGGGGCTGGCCGCCGCCTACTTTTTGGCCCTGAACGGCGTACAGGCGACGATCCTGGAGGCCCGCGACAGGCCGGGAGGGATGCTGGCCCTCGCACCCCACTTTCGCCTTCCGCCGGAGGTGGTCCAGGCAGATATCGCGCGCATCACCAACCTGGGCGTCGAGCTGGTGCTAAACCATCGCGTCACCGCCCCGCCGGAGGCGTTGCTGCAGGAAGGGTTCGACGCGATCTATGTCGCCACCGGTTTCCAACAGGACGCCGGACTCGAGATCCCCGGCATCGAAGGGGAGGGGGTGTTCACCGCCCTGCGCTTCCTGGAAGCGGTGGCACGGGGGGGAAGGCCGGCGCTCGGCCAAAAGGTGCTGGTCATCGGCGGGGGCAATACGGCCATGGATGCGGCCCGCACCGCCCGGCGGCTCACCGGCCACCCCGTAACGGTCGTCTATCGCCGCACGCGGGCAGAGATGCCCGCCGAGCCGGAGGAGGTGGCCTGGCTCCTGGAAGAGGGCAATGAGCTTCGAGAACTGGCCTCCCCGCTGCGGATCATCCTGCAAGATGGCCGGGTAGCCGCTCTGGAGTGTGTGCGCAACGAGATGGGCGCGCCCGACGCCGACGGCCGACGCAAACCGGTGCCGATCCCCGGCAGCGAGTTTCAGATCGAAGCCGATGCGGTCATCCTGGCCATCGGCCAGCAGCCGGACCTGGCCTTCCTGGAGGGCAGCGCCCTCACCCGCCACCGAGACGGCCGGATCGTCGCCGATGGCGCGTCAGGGGCCACCCATCACGACCGCGTCTACGCCGGCGGCGATGCCGTCCGCGGCCCGGCCCTCATCATCGCCGCCTGCGCCGATGGCCGACGCGCCGCCGAAGCGATCTGCCGGCAACTGGGTCTGCCTTTCAGGCTGCCAGAAGCCCCCAGGCCGCAACTGTCCCCCGATGACATCCTCCAGGTCAAGCAGGCACGGGCGCGGAAGGTGCCACAGCACGAGCCGGAGATGCTGCCGGTAGCCCGGCGCAGCGGCTTTGCCTGTGTCGAGCAGACGTTGGGGGAAGAGAATGCCCGCGCCGAAGCCGCCCGCTGCCTGCAATGCTCGACGGTTTGCGACAAGTGCGTCGAGGTGTGCCCCAACCGGGCCAACTATCCCTTCTCCATCGAACCGGTGCGCTGGACGCTGCCGGTGCTGGCCTGCCACGACGGGAAGCTGGCCGTGGTCGCTGAAGAGCCGTTCCAGGTAACCCAGGCCCGCCAGATCCTCCACATAGACGATTTCTGCAACGAGTGCGGCAACTGTGCCACCTTTTGCGTGCACCAGGGCAGGCCCTATGCCGACAAACCACGACTCTTCTTGCAGGAGGCAGATTTCCGGTTGGAGGACGACAATGCCTTCTACATCGAACACACTCGCATTCGGCGGCGTGCAGGCGGACGGGAAGCCTCGCTCACCGTGCAGAATAGGACGTTGGTCTTTGAGAACGAGCAGGTTCGCCTCCGTCTGTCGCCTGACTTTGAGGTCATCGAGATGACGCTGAAAGAAAAGTTTGAAGGGATGTTCTCGCTGAAAAAAGCCGCAGAAATGGGCGTGATCCTTCAGGGAGTCTCCGCTTCGCTCCCGTTTTTGGGCGGACAACCTGAAGGGGCTATTCATGGAGAACTCGGATGAAAATCAACCTGACGGTGAACGGCATTGACTATGAAGTCCAGGTGGCCCCCGATGCTACGCTGGCCGACCTCCTGCGCCGCGAGTTGGGGCTGACCGGAACCAAGATCGGCTGCGGCGACGGGCAGTGCGGCTCCTGCACGGTATTGGTAGATGGCCAGGCGGTGCGCTCCTGCCTTTTTCCCGCCCGCAAGGCCGCCGGCAAGGCGGTGCTCACCGTCGAGGGGCTGGCCGCGAGCGGAGGCCGGCCCGGCGAACTACACCCGTTGCAAAAGGCGTTCATTGAGCATGGCGCGGTGCAGTGCGGGTTTTGCACGCCGGGCCTGCTGATGGCCGCCGCTGCCCTGTGGAACCGGATGGTTGCCTCCGGATCGATCCCCGGCGACGAGGAGATCAAAAGGGCGCTGGCCCGCAACGCCTGTCGCTGCACCGGCTATGCCAGCGTGCTGCGCGCCGTTCGCTCGGCCATCCATGAGCACCACACCGGTAAACCGCTGCCGCCGGTCGAGACGAAAACCGTGCCCCCGCTGCGCGCCATCGGCCGCTCCCATCCCCGGCCCGACGCCGTGGCTAAAGTCACCGGCGCAGCCAAATTCGCCGACGATTACCTCTTTCCCGGCATGTTGTACGGCGCCACGCTCCGCGCCGCATATCCCCACGCCCGTATCCTGGCGATTGACACGTCCCAGGCCAAAGCCCTGCCCGGCGTCCATGCCGTCCTGACCCACGCCGACGTGCCCGGCCGCAACCGCCACGGCCTGGTCATCCCCGACTGGCCGGTGTTGTGCGATGACAAAGTGCGCTATCTGGGCGACGCGGTGGCCATCGTCGCCGCCGACACCCTTGAAATCGCGCGGCAGGCGCTAAAGTTGATCCAGGTGCAGTACGAGCCGCTGCCGGTCGTCGCCGGAGCCGAACAGGCCCGCCGGCCAGAGGCGGCCATCGTCCACGAAGAATGGCCGACCGGCAACCTGTTGGAGCATATCAAGGTCCGCCACGGCGACGTGGAGCAGGGCTTTGCCGAAGCCGACGTGATCGTGGAAGGGGAATACTGCACCCCGGCCTACGACCACATGTTCCTGGAACCGGAATGCTCCATCGGCGTGCCGGCCGGCTACGTCTGTGCCTGCGGCCCGGGCGAAGGCGACGCCGAACACCAAAAGCTGACGGTCTATGTCGGGTCGCAGATCCCCTACGCCGACCGCGCGCAGATCGCCGCCGCGTTGGGTCTGCCGGAAGAGGAGGTGCGGGTGCGGGGCACGCTCATCGGCGGCGGCTTTGGCGGCAAAGAAGATATCATGGGCCAGATCCACGCTGCGCTGCTGGCCCAGGCCACCGGTCGCCCGGTCAAGGTCCTGTACGACCGGGCCGAATCGCTGCTGGCCCATCCCAAACGCCACGCCACCGTGATCCGCATCAAGACCGGGGCCAAACGGGATGGCACGTTAACCGCCGTCCAGGCAGAGTTGTTGGGCGACGCCGGGGCCTATGCCAGCCTCTCGACTAAGGTGTTGACCCGGGCCACCACCCACGCCACCGGCCCTTATCAGGTACCCCATGCCCGGATTGATTGCTATGCCATGTACACCAACAACCCGCCGGCCGGCGCCTTCCGTGGCTTTGGCGTCACCCAATCGGCCTTTGCCGTGGAGAGCAACATGGACCGCCTGGCCCATGCCCTGGGGCTGGACCCCCTGGAACTGCGGCGCAAGAACGCCCTGCGGGTCGGCTCCACCACCGCCACCGGCCAGGTCCTCCGCGAGTCGGTCGGCCTCCTCGACTGCCTCGACCTGGTTGAGAACCGAATCCGGGAGCTGGCCAAACATCCAATCCCTGGTGTCCAATATCCAAAATCCAAAATCGCCTGGGGAGTGGCCGCCGCCTACAAAAACAGCGGGCTGGGCGGTGGCGCCGATGATGCGGCCGGCGCCGAGATCGAGGTCTATCCCGACGGCACGGCCGAGGTGCGGGCCAGCTCGGCCGACCTGGGCCAGGGGTTGAGTACGGTGGTCGCTCAGTGCGCTGCGGAGGAACTGGGCCTGCCCTTCGAGCAGGTGCGCGTCCTGCTCTCAGACACCGACCTGTGCCCCGATGGCGGGCCGACCACCGCCAGCCGCCAGACCTACATCACCGGCAACGCAGCCCGCCTGGCGGCCGCCGCCATGCGCGAGCGGCTGGCCCGCATTGCCGCCGAGCAATGGGATGTCCCACCCGACACGATCCGCTTTGAGGAGGGGGAGTTGCGGGCTGCCGACCACACGGCGACCTTTGCCCAGGCAGTGCGCTGGCTCCTCGAAGAGGGCCACGAGCCGCGCCTCACCTACCGTTACCATGCGCCTCCCACCCGGCCCCTCGGCACAGGGGGAGACATGCACTTTGCTTTTGGCTTTGCCGTCCAGGCGGCCCAGGTGGCCGTGGATGAAGAGACCGGCCGCGTCCAGGTCCTGCGCATCGTGGCCGCCGTAGACGGGGGACGGGCCATCAACCCGCTGGCCTTCCGCGGCCAGGTAGAAGGGGGCATCGTCATGGGCATCGGCACAGCCCTGACGGAAGAGTATGTCGTCGAAAACGGCATCCCCCTGACCCGGCGCTGGGCCGACTACCACGTGCCGCTCCTGGAGCAGGTGCCGGAGATAGAGGTCCACATCGTCGAACATCCAACGGCCGAAGGGCCCTACGGGGCCAAAGGGATCGGCGAACTGCCCTCGATCCCCACCGCGCCGGCCATCTGCAACGCCATCTACAATGCGGTCGGGGTGCGGGTGTGCCGGCTGCCGGTCAAGGAGATCGGCAAACGGACAGAGGGGGCACCGGGCGCCGGGCCAGGGGGTGGATCAGCCCCTTCGGATCACCGGCAGGTCGAGGCATGAGGCATAGCGGCTGTTGCGGGCGACGGTGATGACCGGCGTCCCTTGCGCCGGAATGCGGACAAAGGTCCCCTCGTCGTGGCCGGCAATGGCCAGGCGCAGGCGATGGCCACGGCGCACCAACACCGAGGTCGGCAGCAGGCCAAAGCAGATCTCGGCGATCTCGCCCGGCACCAGCGGCCTGGCATCCCGCTCCTTGAACGAGTGGTAGGGCACCTGGAGGTTGTACGGCGACGGCTCATCGGACACCCGGCGGTGGATGACCCGCAGTTGCCCCTCGGTGATGTAGGTCACCCGACCGCCTTCATCCACATCCTCCAGGTAGACGTACAATACGCCGTCCGGCGCGGTGGAAGTGACGTACAGCGTGACCACCGGGTAGCCGCTGATCTCGATGTCGCCGGCCAGGGGCGGGCTGGTGTAGGTCAGCAGGCGGCCATCCTCCCTGGCCCGGTTCGGATAGGTGACGGTGTGGTTCAGGATGCCGCCTATCTCCCACCAGCGGTTGTACTCGCCGGTCGTCGCTGCGAAATCCACGGTGTAAGGGTCGGCCCCGGCCTCGGCCAGAGGTCTATCGGGGGAAAGGGTGCGGTTTTCGGCCAGGTACCAGCGCCAGGTTGTCGTTCCCCTGGGGGGCCAGACATCGGTCTGCTTCCAGGTCTCCTCGCCCAGGGTGTAGTAATACAACACCTTCTCTGAGCGCACGCCGTTGTCCGCATCCTTCAGGTAGGCGTCAAAGAAGCGCAACATCTCGCCCCACTGCGCCGGCAGCCGGGGATCGGCCCGCCGCCTGGCCGACCGGTAAGGGCTGGCATGGAACCGCCCGCCATGCTCCCAGGCCCCGATCACCGCCCGTTGAGCGTTGCCAAAGGTCAGAAAACGCCGCAGCACGGCATCGGCCGTCCCGGCATCCAGCCAACTGCCCCAACCAAACAGAGCCGCGCCCGACCGCTCGATCTGCTCCTTGAAACGATGCACGGCCATCTCGTCCACAGAAACGCCCAGGACCGGATGACGCTCGTCCCGGCAGGTCACCTGCCGGGCCATCGCATACACATCACCGTTCCGGGCATGGGCGCGGATCGCCGCGGCTAACGCCTGCCGCCCCTCGTCGCCGTCCACCGGCCTGACCCCTGTGACCAACAGGCGGGCCGCCAGGCCCAGCTCCGGCGGGATCAGGTTCCGGTCCAGAACCTGGTTGAAGGAGCTCCACACCCGCATAAACCGCTCGTTGAGCACACCGCCCGGAAAGGCAATGTCGGTATAGGCATCGGGGTGGTTGAACATCGGGATGAGGGCCTTGACTGCCGGATGGTTGGGCACCGCCAGCAACTCGGCGGTGGTGCCCACATAAGAGATGCCATAGCCGCCCACCCGGCCGTTGCACCACGGCTGGGCCACAATCCAGTCCACGATCTCGGCTGCATCCCAGACCGAATCCTCCGGCCAGGGATGGGGCCAGGTGCCGAACGACGCCCCGGTGCCGCGCACGTCCACCAGCACGAGCCCGTAGCCCTGGCCGGTGAAGAACGGCTTGAAGCGCCCGAAATCGAGGTTCAGATCGTCGGCGGCGAGAAACCACCGGAACGGCGCCCGCAGTTCCATGTCCCGCCAGTAGCGGGTCTGCGACAGCAGCGCCGGAATGCGGACCCCAGGCGGCAGATTTCGGGGCAGGACCACCTCCACAGCCAGGCGGACACCATCGCGCATGGTCAGGTACAAAGAGCGGCTGGTCAGCCCTTTGTACTGCGGCGACGGGGGCCGGTAGCTTCCAAAACCACCCATGTTGCCTCTCCTCCACATCCGCGATGCAGACATTGTAGCACGTACCGGCAAACCGGTCAATGTCGGGCACGGGAGTGGATGGGCGCCCTACCCGGCCCACCAGGTTGCAGACCTGGCCATTTGCTGGTACAATATATACGCCTGACACCGGCCCAGACAGACCCACAAGATATAGTGGCATGGTGGGATAGAGGGTCAATTCCTTGTGGTAGCTGTTTTGGGCAAATTGCCTGTTGACAGATTAGAACGTTTGTGCTATAATAGAGGGAGAGCCGTTTTCTCTCAGGAGAGGATGATGTCCAGAACCTATGACACGGAAGACATCCAGGTCCTTGAATACCCGGAGAATATCCAGCGGCGGCCGGGGATGTATGTCGGCGGCACGGGCCTCGACGCCCTGCATCACCTGGCCTACGAGCTGATTGATAACGCCGTGGATGAGGCCCTGGCCGGAGCGTGCCGGCGGATCGCCCTTGAGCTCCACCCCGACGGCTCCCTGACCGTGGCCGACGATGGGCGGGGCATTCCGGTGGGGATCCACCCGGAGAAAGGCCGCCCCACCCTGGAACTGGTCTTTACCGAACTCCACACCGGCGGCAAGTTCAAAGAGGGCAGCTATTCGACCAGCGGCGGGTTGCACGGCGTCGGCATCAAGGCCACCAACGCCCTGTCGGAATGGCTGGAGGTGCGGGTGCGGCGCGACGGCGTGATCTATTTCCAGCGGCACGAAAAAGGGCTGCCGGTTACCCCGGTGCAGATCCTCGATCCGGCCAGCGGCCAGGTTGTGGGACAGGTGGGCGACCCCAACGCCGTCCAGGTCATCCAGGCCCATGCCGACAAAAAGCTGGGGACCGGGACCACCGTCACCTTCAAACCGAACCCCCACTACATGGATGTGACCGAGTTCGACTTTGACGCCCTGGCCCGCCGCCTGCAGGTCATCGCCTTCCTCCTGCCAGGAGTAACGGTCGAGTTCACCGACAACCGCAAAAAGAAGGTCCGACAGAAGACCTTTTGCTACGCCGGTGGCCTGGTGGAGTATGTCAGGTGGCTGAACGAGGAGCGCAAGGTGATCCACCGCGACCCGATTGAGGTCAACGGCAGCCAAAACGGGGTGGCCGTCGAGGTGGTATGTCAGTGGCACACCGACGTGGATAACAGCGAGATCGTCAGCTTTGTCAACACCATCCCTACCCCCGACGGCGGCAAGCATGTGGCCGGCTTCAAGAGCGCCGTGACCAAGGCGATCAACCAGTTCGCCGCCGAGAAAAAGCTGACCAGGGAGAAAGGGGAGGAGAGCATCCGGGGGGCCGATGTCCTGGCCGGGTTGACGGCGGTGATCAAACTCTCGATGCACGATCCGCACTTTACCAGCCAGACCAAGACGCAACTGGCCAGCGACCAGGCCCAGGGGATCGTCCACAGCATCGTCTACGAGGGGCTGCTGGAGCAACTGCGCAAAAAGACGGCGCTGGGCAAAACCATCGTCCAGCAGGCCCAGGCGGCCGCCCAGGCCCGGGTGGCCGCCGGCAAGGCGCGGGCCCTGGTGATCCGCCGCAGCATCCTCGACGCCGCCGATTCCGGCCTGCCGGGCAAGCTGGCCGACGTGACCAAAGGCACCCCCACCGGACAGACGGTGCTGTACATCGTCGAAGGCGACAGCGCCGGCGGCTCATGCAAGATGGCCCGCGACCGGCGCTATCACGCCATCCTGCCCCTGCGCGGCAAACCGCTCAATGTGGAAGGGGTCAAGCTCACCCGCCTGCTGAGCAATGCCGAGATCAAGGCCATCGTGGCTGCGGTGGGCGGCGGGGTGGGTGCCGACTTTCGCGTGGAGGATATGCGCTATGGGGGGGTGGCGCTGTTGACCGATGCCGATGTGGATGGCGACCACATCCGTACCCTGCTCTACACCCTGTTCTGGCGGTATATGCGCCCGATGGTCGAAGCCGGCCGGCTGTATGTGGCGGTCGCCCCCCTCTACCTGCTGCGCAAGGGCAAACAGGCCCGTTACGCCTATTCCGACCGGGAGCGGGACGCCATCCTGCAGCAGTGGGGCAAGGACGGGGTCGTCATCCAACGCTACAAAGGTCTGGGGGAGATGAACCCCGACCAGTTGCGCGACACCGTCTTTCGCATCACCTCCAACGGCCCCTTTAACGACAGCCTGCGTCGCGTGACGGTAGAGGATGTGCATCACGCCAACCAACTCATCGCCACGCTGATGGGCAAGTCGGCCGGCAAGCGCCGGGGCTGGCTGCTGGAACGGTGGCGCGAAGAGGAACACACCGAAAACGGCGAAGCAGAAGACGAGGAATTGGAGACGGAAAGTACAGAATGACAGCCGAGACGACAGACCTGGAAACGGTGGCGCTGACCACCGATCTGGAACAGGCCTATTTTGAATATGCCGTGGAGACGATCACCGACCGGGCGCTGCCCCGCGTTGAGGATGGCCTGAAGCCGGTACAGCGGCGCATCCTGTACACCATGCACGAGATGGGCCTGTACCACGACAAACCATACAAAAAATCGGCCCGCGTGGTCGGGGATTGCCTGGGGCGGTACCATCCCCACGGCGACCAATCGATCTATATGGCTATGGTGCGCATGGCCCAGGACTTTGCCATGCGCCATCCTCTCATAGACGGGCAAGGCAACTTTGGCTCCATTGACGGCGATCCCCCGGCTGCGCTGCGCTACACCGAGGCCCGCCTGGCCGAGATCTCGCAGTTCATGCTCCAGGACATCGAAATGGACACGGTTGATTTCGTGGAGAACTTTGACGGTTCCCTGAAGGAACCGGTCATCCTGCCGGCGGCGCTGCCCAACCTGCTGGTCAATGGCGCAACCGGCATCGCCGTGGGCATGGCCACCAACATCCCCCCCCACAACCTGGGCGAAGTGTGCGACGCCATCAGCTATGTGGCCCAGCACTGGAAGCAGCGCGAGCAGATCGGCGTGGACGAACTGATGAAGATCATCCCCGGCCCCGACTTTCCCACCGGGGGGGTGATCTACCGTTACCGTGACGACGCCGCCGGCCAGAGGGTGGACACCATCCGCAGCGCCTACGAGACCGGGGCAGGGCGCATCGTCATGCAGGCGCGGGTGGACCTGGAGGAGATCGGCGGGGGCAAGGCCAACATCGTCGTCACCGAACTGCCCTACGCCGTGCAAAAATCCACCGTGCTGGAGCGCATTGCCCGCGAGGTGCGCGAAGGCAAGATCGGCGGCGTCACCGACCTGCGCGACGAATCGGACCATGAAGGGATGCGGGCCGTGATCGAGGTCAGCCGCATGGCCGACGCCCGCGAGGTGTTGGAGGAGGTGCTGGCCCACAGCCAGTTGCGCGAGACCTTTGGCGTCAACGCCCTGGCGCTGGTCCCGGAGCGGATCAACGGCGATGTCGTCGTCCGCCCCCAACGGCTTTCCCTGCGCGAGATGCTGGTGCTGTTTATCGAGCACCGGCTGAACGTCATCGTCCGCCGCAGCCGCTACGAACTGGAAAAACGGGAGGCGCGGCTGCACATCGTCCAGGGGTTGCTCAAGGCCCTGGATGTCATTGACCAGGTGATTGACACCATCCGCCGCAGCCAGACCGCCGAGACTGCCGAAACCAACCTGGTGAAAAAGTTTGGCTTCACGCCCGCACAAGCTCAGGCGATCCTGGCCATGCAGTTGCGCCGCCTGGCGGCGCTGGAGCGGCGGAAACTTGCCGAAGAGGAAAAGGAGCTCAAGGCGCGCATCCAGTACCTCAAGGGGCTGCTGCGCTCCGAGGCCCGTCGCCTGGAGGTGGTGGTCGAGGAAACCAAAACCATCAAGGACCGCTTTGCCACGCCCCGCAAGACGGTCATCCTGAGCGGCGAGAAGCCAGGCGAAACCATCGTCACCGAGGCCGATCTGGCCCGGCCCGAAGGCCCTCAGATGATCGTCGTCACCACTCAGGGGGTGCAGCGCCAGGACGCCAAAGGGTTCAGCTACCGCCTCAAGGCCGGGGTGACCAGCCGGGCAGTGGAGGCCCATCGGCTACACCTGCGCACCGAACCGGACGACACCATCGTGCTGGTCTCCAACCGGGGGCGAGCCTGGTGGGGCCAGGTGGGCCGCCTGCCGCGTTCCGCTACCTTCCAGGAACTGGGGCTGGAGAAAGGGGAGCAGGTGGTCGGCCTTGGCGTGCTATCCAGGGATTGCTGCCTGGTGCTGGGCACCCGCCGAGGACAGGTCAAACGGGTCAAAGCCGAAGATGTGCGCTCCGGCAGCGAGGCCTCGTGGGCCATGATCATCGGCCTGGGCGGGGCCGACGATGGGGTGCTCTTTGCCGGCACCGGCGACGATCAGGCCCAGGTCATGTTCTTTACCACCGGCCGGGCCAACCGCTTTGCCGCCGGCGAGGTCAATCCCCAGGCCACACCCTCGGCGCGGGGGGTTGCCGGCATCAAAGTCGCCCCGGAAGATCGGCTGTTGGGCGGCGCAGTGCTGAGCGACCCGAAGGCCAGCCTGGGCCTGGTGGTCGTCAGCAGAGAAGGTTATGTCAAACGTGTGCCCCTCGACCAGTTTCCGGTGCAGGGCCGGGCCGGCCAGGGAGTGCAACTACTCAACGTCACCAGGGCTACCGGGCCGGTGGCGGCCGTAGCCATCGGGCCGATGGATGGCGTGGTGGACCTGATCGCCACCGATGGCCGGCGGCAGCGCCTGGAAGAGGTGCCGGTGGACAATCGGGCCAACCGGGGCAAAAAGCTGGTCGAACTGGAGGAGGTGGCCGAAGTCTGGGTGCTGTGAGGGCCAAGATCGCTCCTGTTTGACAGCTTTTTCTCCTCGTGATACAATGGGCACACCATTGGGAACAGAGGAGTTGGAAAAGGCCCAACCATGAGCATATCGAAACAACTCTTGGGGCCAATGCGCCTCCCCTTTCTGATCCTGCCTCCCGTCTGCGTGTTGCTGGGAACAGGCACAGCCGTGTGGACCGGAGCCCGGATCAACGTGCTGCACCTCATCCTGGCGCTGGGGGGGGCCTTCACCGCTCACATCAGCGTCAATGTCCTGAACGAGTATTTTGACTTCAAGAGCGGCCTTGACTCCAGGACACGGCGTACCCCTTTCAGCGGCGGCAGCGGCACCTTGCAGGCCAACCCCGGCGCGGCCCGCCTGGCGCTGATCACCGGCATAACAGCCCTGGCCCTCACCGGGTTGATCGGGCTGTACTTTGTCTTTGTCCGAGGACCGGCTATCCTGCCCCTGGGCGTGCTGGGGTTTCTGATCATTGTCATCTACACTCCGTGGCTCACCCACTCCCCTTTCCTGTGCCTGCTGGCCCCCGGCCTGGGTTTCGGAACCCTGATGGTCATGGGCACCGATTGGGTGCTGAGCGGCCGCTATTCGTGGACGGCGTTCTTTGCCTCCCTTGTGCCCTTTTTCCTGGTCAACAACCTGCTGCTCCTGAACCAGTTGCCCGATACCGAGGCCGATCGGGGCATCGGGCGACATCACCTGCCCATCGTCGCCGGGCGGCGGACCGCGGTCCTGGTCTATGGCCTGTTCCTGCTGGCCACGTACCTGTCCATCATCCTGGGCGTGGCCCTGAAAATTCTGCCGTGGACCGCCCTGTTGGGCCTGGCCAGCCTTTTCCTCGCCATCCCGACGTTCATCGGCGCCTATCGGAACGCCGACGCCCTCGAAGCGCTGATCCCATACCTGGCGCGGAACGTCCTGCTCGTCATTCTCACCCCCTTGCTCGTCGCCATCGGCCTGTTTTTCGGTTAGTCCTGCCGGGGGGAGAGGGGAAACGGACCTGCAATTCTGGCGATGGACAGGCGACTTGTACAGAGCTTGCTACTGATTGCTATCCTGGGGACCGGCTGCGGCCCGGCCCCCACTGCCCCGGCCCCCACCGCCGGCATCGAGGGAGTGATCCCCCTCCCTACGCCCGCACTGAGCGGGCCGATGCCGTTGGAGGAGGCGCTGGCCCGGCGGCGCTCCGTCCGTGAATTCGACACCATCCCCCTGACGAGGGCAGAACTGGGCCAACTGCTATGGGCTGCCCAGGGCATCACCGACGAGCGGGGGTTCCGCACCGCGCCGTCGGCAGGGGCGCTCTACCCGTTGGAGATATACGCCGTCACAGCCGACGGCGTCTTTCACTATGAACCACAGGGGCACCGCCTGTCACAGGTCAGCGCCGGCGACGCCCGACAGGCGCTGCAACAGGCAGCCCTGGACCAGACGGCGGTAGGCCGGGCGCCGGCTGTATTTGTGATCGCTGCCGTGTACGAACGCACAGCCCGGAAATATGGCGCCGAACGGAGCCCCCGCTACGTCCACCTGGAGGCAGGCCATGCCGCCCAGAACCTGCTGCTGGAAGCGGTGGCCCTGGGATTGGGAGCGGTACCCATCGGCGCCTTCGACGACAGGGAGGTGCAGCAGGTGCTTGGGCTGCCGGCCGACCACGAACCGTTGTACCTCATCCCGACCGGGCACCCCCAATAGTATCCTGGGTACAGGAGGAGGAACAGATGGGAGAAAAAGCCAAACCGTGGCTTCGCTTCTACGATGAGGGAGTGCCCGCCCACCTGGAATATCCGCCGGTCCCCCTCGACCGGCTGCTGGCCGAGTCAGCAGCCAAACACCCCAACCAACCGGCCATCCTCTTTGGCGCGCGCCTGGGGCGGCACATCCTGGACCGCGCCCTGAGCTACCGGCAGCTTGACGAGGCGGTGAACCGCTTTGCCGCCGGGTTGCAGGGCCTCGGCGTGGAACAAGGGGATCGGGTGGCGATCGTCCTGCCCAACTGCCCCCAGTTCGTCATCGCCTTCTATGGCACCTTGCGGGCCGGCGGCATCGCCGTGCCGTGCAACTTTCTCTACACCGGCCCGGAGCTCGAACGCCAGTTCAACGACGCCGGCGCCGAGATCGCCGTGGCCCTCAGCCGCTTCTACCCGCCGATCCACAGCATCCGGGGCCGCACCCGGCTGCGGCAGATCATCGTGGCCAATATCAAGGAGTATTTTCCGCCGCTGCTGCGCCTGTTGTTCACCCTGGCCAAAGAAAAGAAGGAGGGGCACCGCACCGCCCTGGCCGACCAACGCGACCTCTGGTTCCAGTCGTTGCTGAACCGCCCGGCAAGGCCCCGGCCGGTCCAGGTCGGGCCGGAGGACACCGCCTGCCTGCTCTACACCGGCGGCACCACCGGCGTGCCCAAGGGGGCCCAGCTCACCCACCGCAACCTGGTGTCCAACGCCATAGGCGGCCTGGCCTGGTCCCACGCCCGCGAAGCCCAGGAGGTGACCATCGGCGCGCTGCCCCTGTTCCACTCTTACGGCATGACCTCCGTGATGAACATGTCCGTGGCCGGGGCGATCACCATGGTCCTCATCCCCGATCCCCGCGACGTGCTCCACATCATGGGCAGCATCAGCAAGCACCGGGCCACCTTCTACCCCGGCGTGCCGACGATGTACGTGGCCATCAATAGCCATCCCCAGGTCAAGGAGTTTGACCTGAGCTCCATCATCTGCTGCCTGAGCGGGGCTGCCCCATTGCCCGGCAAAGTGCAGGAGCAGTTCCAGGCCCTCACCGGCTGCAAGCTGGTGGAAGCCTATGGCCTGACCGAAACCAGCCCGGCTACCCATGTCAATCCCCTTGACCGGAACAAGATCGGCTCCATCGGCCTGCCCTGGCCCGATACTGACGCCCGCATCGTGGACCTGGATACCGGTGACCGGGAAATGCCGGTGGGCGAGATCGGCGAGCTGGTCATCCAGGGGCCCCAGGTGATGAAGGGCTACTGGCAGCAACCCACCGAGACGGCCAACGTCCTGCGCGAGCACCCCTCCCTCGGCCCCGGCCTGTGGCTGCACACCGGCGACATCGCCCGCATGGACGAGGAGGGCTACTTTCAGATCGTGGACCGCAAGAAGGAGATGATCATCTGCGGCGGGTTCAACGTCTATCCCCGCGAGGTAGAAGAGGTCCTGTACAAACACCCGGCCGTGCAGGAAGCAGCCGTGGTCGGCCTGCCCGACGAGTACCGGGGCGAGACGATCAAGGCGTTCGTCGTGCTCAGGGAGGGGATGGCCGCCGGCGAGGAGGAGCTCAGGGCCTTCTGCCGCCAGCATCTGGCCCCCTACAAAGTGCCCACCCTGGTCGAGTTCCGCAAGTCGCTGCCCAAGTCGGCGGTGGGCAAGGTGCTGCGCCGGGAGCTGGTCGGGAAGGAATAGGGCCTTGAGAGATGATCGACCTGCTGGCGACCATAGAGGGCTGCCTGGCCAAAGGCGAAGAGATAGCCGTAGCGACGGTGGTCCGGGTGATCGGCTCGGCGCCGCGGCCGGTGGGGGCCCGGATGATCGTCTCTTCCGCCGGGCGGATGGCCGGCTCGGTGAGCGGCGGCTGTGTCGAGACCACCGTCTACCGGGAGATGATGGACCTGCTGGAGGGGGGAGCGCCGCGCCTGCTGCGCTTTGGCATCACCGAGGATATGATCTGGGAGGTGGGCCTGGCCTGCGGCGGGACGATTGAGGTGTTCGTCCACAGGCTCGACCCGGCCTTGATCGAAACACTGAAAGATTCGGTAGAGCGAGGACGGCCGATAGCCCTGGCCACCACCCTGACCGGGAAAGCAGCGGGCCGGGTGCGGCCGGTCACCCCCGACGAGGTTGCGCCGGGGCCGGATGATGCAGAGGTGGTCCGCCTGGCCCAGGAGATGCTGGCCACGCGCGCCCAGGTTGGCGCAGTCCACGAGGTAGCGCCGGGGATCGAGGTGTTCATCGAGCCGTTCCTGCCGCCGCCGCTGCTGGTCCTCATCGGCGGGGTGCACGTCGCCATCCCGCTGAGCCGCTTTGCCAAAGAACTGGGGTTCCGCGTCATCGTCGCCGACCCGCGGGCTACCTTTGCCAACCGCGAGCGTTTCCCCGACGCCGACCAGGTGCTGGTGGCCTGGCCCGACGAGGCGCTGGCCCAGCTGAAAGTGGATCGCTCGACCTATCTGGTGCTGCTAACCCACGACCCCAAAATCGACGAGCCGGCGCTGGCCGCGGCGCTCCAAACCGATGCCGCTTACATCGGGGCCATCGGCAGCCGCAAGACCCACGCCGGGCGGTTCAGGCGGATGCAAAAGTGGGGCATCACCCCGGAGCAGATGCAGCGCATCTACGCCCCCATCGGCCTGGACCTGGGCGGACGGACGCCGGAAGAAACGGCGCTGAGCATCCTGGCCGAGGTGGTGGCGGTCAAGAACGGGCGAAAAGGGGGCTTCCTGCGGGACAGCAACCGGGAGGTGGCATGAGCGAGATCTACACCCCGCGCCTGCTGGAGCACTACCACCGGCCGCGCAACAAAGGCCGCCTGGAATCCCCCACCCTGGCCGCCGAGGAGTACAACCCGCTGTGCGGCGACCAGGTGCGCATCGAGGCCCGCGTGGAGGGTGGCCGCATCGTCGAGGCCCGCTTTGACGGGCGGGGCTGCGCCCTGTGCCTGGGCGCGGCCTCGATCCTGACCGAAGTGATCCAGGGCAAAACCCTGGCCGAATTGGAAACGCTGGGCAAGGAGGAGTTCCTGCTCGAGTTGCAGTCCACCCCACGCCCGGCCCGGCTCCCATGCGCCCTGCTGCCGTGGCTGGCGTTCCGCCGCGCCGCCTACGGCGAGGAGGAGGGGCCGGTGTAACCAACCGCCTGTCGCGCCGCCCGCAGGTTGCCCCACGGCGCGGTGATGGGGGTGACGCAGCCGGTGCCCAGGATGAACCGCCGCCCACCGGTCTGCCGGAGGGCATCCTGGGCCTCGCGGTGCACATCGTCGGGGGTGCCACGCAGCATCGTCTCCCACCGGCGCAGGCCGCCCAGCACCGCCCCCTTTACCCGCGATTGCCCCTCGCGCAGCGTGGGCGGCGTCTCGCGGTCATGCCAGTTGACGACCTGCACCGGGTAATCGGCCAGCAGGTCGAACATCACCCGGTTGCCGTGCAGATGCAACACGTTGAGCCACAGCCCGGCGGCAGCCTCCAGCAGACGCCGGTCGAAGGGGATGCCGAATGCTCGGTATTCCTCCTCGCTCAACAGCTCATAGCTGGCGTGCTGCACCGCCAGAAAGATGCCGGCGATGCCCCGCTGCCGGGCCGCCTCGATAAAGCGCACCGTCGTCGCCGTGATCACCTCCAGGCCGGCCCGTACCGCTGCCGGGTCCTGGCGCAGGTGGGCCAGCAGCCCATTCTTCCCGGCCAGGTTCTTGGCCTGAGTCAGGGGATTGAAAATCGTCTGGATGAACGGTACCCGGTCACCCAGGGCCCGGTGGATCAGCTCCAGACAGCGGAGCTGCGCCCCCAGCGCCCCCTGTTCCGGGTCGAGGGGCCGGAGGGTCGGCCAATCCTCCGGCGTGCGGATGGGGTGATGGGTGTACTCCCGCGTCCCCTCCTCGTTGCCCAGCCAGCGGTCCTCAGCGCCCCAGTCGCGGACGCAGAAGCTGCTGGCCGGCGTGACCTTGACGAAATCGAAATCGTACTGGCGCTGAAAGGCCAGCGTCGAGGCGGCCAGTTCGGCCGGGTCCTGGTCGTCGCCCGGAAAGTGTCGCCACAGGGCCACCGGGGGCCGGTCGGCCTCCTCGCCGCGGATGGTTGCCTCCAGCCGTTCGCGTTTGGTCATCTCCGGCATGTTGTCACCTCCCGGCGCTATTCTGCCACAGGATTCGGTTTGCGGCAAGTGCCTTGCCGGGACAGGAATTTGGTGATATAATGGCCCCATCCATCCGGGAGGAAAAGGATGGACTTGCCAGGAGGAGAACCATGAGCCTGCAAATCGGCATTGTCGGGCTGCCCAACGTGGGCAAGAGCACCCTGTTCAACGCGCTGACGCGGGCCGGCGCTGCGGTAGCCCAATACCCCTTTACGACCATTGAGCCCAACATCGGCGTGGTCGAGGTGCCCGACAAACGCCTATACGACGTGGCGGCCATCGTCAGGCCGGAGGAGGTCAAGCCCACCACCGTCGAGTTTGTGGATATCGCCGGGCTGGTCAAGGACGCCCACAAGGGAGAGGGGCTGGGCAACCAGTTCCTGGGCCACATCCGCAATGTGGACGCCATCGCCCTGGTGGTGCGCTGCTTCGAGGACCCGGATGTGGCCCACGTCAGCGCCGAACTCGACCCCCTGGCCGATTGTGATGTTGTGGACCTGGAGCTGATCCTGGCCGACCTGGCCACGGTGGAACGCCGCGAAGAGAAGGTCCGTTCCGCAGCCAAAGCGCAGCCCAAAGAGTATGCCGCCGAGCTCGGGCTGCTGACCCGGCTCCAGGCCCACCTGGCGGCCGGGGGCCTGGCGGCACAGTTGCCGGTATCGGAACAGGAGCGAGAGATGCTACAACCCCTGTGCCTGTTGACCGCCAAGCCGCGCCTCTATGTGGCCAACGTGGGAGAAGATAGCCTGCCCGGCGGCGGCCCGCTGGCAGAGGCAGTGGTCCAACGGGCGGCAAGAGAAGGCGCTCAGGCGGTGGTCCTCTGTGCCGCGCTGGAGGCCGACCTGGCCGACTGGGACCCGGAAGAGGCTGCCGAATACCGCGCCGGGCTGGGCCTGGAGGCCCCGGGGCTCGACCGGTTGATCCACGCCGGCTATCGCCTGCTGGACCTGATCACCTTTTTCACCGCCACCGGCACCAGGGTGGTCCGCGCCTGGACCCTGCGGCGCGGCCAGACCGCCCTGGACGCTGCGGGCAAAATCCATACCGACATGCAAAAAGGCTTTATCCGCGCCGAAGTGGTCTCTTATCCGGACCTGATGGCTGCGGGCGACTTGCACCACGCCCGCGAGCGAGGGCTTGTCCGCCTGGAGGGCCGCGAGTACGTGGTGCAGGATGGCGACATCCTCCACATTCGCTTTGCACCACCGCGGTAAAGGGGGCCCTGCCCCCCGCTCGCCCTTGGCCCCCCTCCTATTTGCCAAGAATCCCCGATTATGCTATAGTTGCGACCGTTGTATCAAGGGGCCGATATCCCTCGTCTTTCCGCCTGTGGCGCCGTCCACAGGTAATCCCGTGGAAAGGAGGTTGAGCATGAGGGAATACGAGCTGTACATGATCTTGGATGCCGACGCCGGTGAAGAAGCCGCCCAGGCCATCGTCGAGAAGGTGAGCCAGTTGATCCTGGCCGGACATGGCGGCACCGGCGGCCAGGTGGTCAAAGTGAACGTCCGAGGCAAGCGACGATTGGCCTTCCCCATCAAGAAAAAACTGGAGGGCCACGACGTGATCCTCACCTTCCACACCCCACCGCAGGCCCTCGCCGAGATCGAACGGGTTCTCAAGTTGGAAGAGAAAGTGCTGCGCTATCTGCTCACCCGCACCGACGAGACGTAAACCGACCAAGCAGACAGAGGAGGGGTAGGGCGCAAAGGAGTAGCGGGACATGGCTCGGGGGTTAAACAAAACGATGATCATCGGCTTTGTCGAACGGGAGCCGGAAATCCGCTCCACTGCTGGCGGTCAACCGGTAGCCTCGTTCAGTGTCTCGACAAACCGCCGGTGGACCACCAACGCCGGCGAGGCCCGCGAGTCTACGGAATGGTTTAACGTGGTGGCCTGGGGCAACCTGGCGGAAATTGCCCACCAGAGACTGCGCAAAAACCAGCGGGTCTACGCCGAGGGACATCTACAAACGCGGAGTTGGGAAGATGCCGACGGCCAACGACACTATCGCACCGAGATCGTCGCCAGCAAGCTGATCCCGATGGATGGCCGGGATACCATCTCCCAGGAGCAGGCCACCGATGAGGATGTCCCCCTCTGCCTCAACCGGGTGATGGTCATCGGCAATGTGGGGCGAGACCCGGAGATGCGGTACACACCGGGGGGGCAGGCGGTCACCTCGTTCAGCCTGGCAGCTACCCGCACCTGGACCACGTCCGACGGCGAACGACGGGATGCAACCGAGTGGTTCAATGTCGTGTCGTGGGGGAGCCTGGCCGAGATCTGCAATCAGTACCTGTCCAAGGGACGGCGGGTCTATGTGGAAGGGGAGTTGCGCACCCGTGGCTGGGAACAACCCGATGGCAAGAAACATTTTCGCACCGAACTGGTCGCCAGCGAAATGATCCTGCTGGGCCCCCGCCCCAAGTATGAGGAAAATGAGGATTTTCTCGAACCGGACAAAGATGAGCCCCCTTTTTGATGCCGGGGCCCAAGACTTGAAGGAGAATAGATACCATGAGCAACGACGACTATTTTGAAGAGGAAACTCAGGAATACACAGGCCCACGAGGCCGGGGGCCCTATGCCGGCCCACGGCGCTTCGCCCGGCGACGCATATGTGCCTTTTGCCTGGAAAAGGTCAAGACCATTGACTACAAAGATGTCAATACCCTGCGCCGCTATTTGAGCGAACGGGGCAAGATCAAGGGACAGCGCAAGACAGGGACGTGCGCCAAACATCAGCGAAGGCTGGCCATAGCGATCAAAAGGGCGCGATACCTGGCGCTGCTTCCCTTTACCGCTGAACAGATGCGCCGCTATTGAGCGTGAAGCGGAAACGTGAAGCGTAAAACGTAAAGAGTAAGGGGTTGGGAGAGAGGTTAATGGCAAAAACAGCCAGGAAACCGCAATCTGGGGCCGGCGGTCGCCCGCAATCTGGGGCCGACAAACATTCCCCACGCAAGGGTGAGACCAGGCAGCCTGTCAAGCAGACAAAGAAACAGATCGCCCTGGGCCGCAAGGAGGCCCGGCAACTGCGCATCATCTGGATCAGCCTGGGGGCATTGGGCCTGGTGATCCTGTTCATCCTCGGCTTTGCCCTGGTCAGCGAGGCGGTAGTCAAACCCTCCAGGCCGGTCGCCATCGTCAACGGCGCCAGGATTTCGATCAAAAGCTATGAAGGTCTGCTGACCTATTACCGCTACAACCTGCATCAAAACATCAATCAGATCGACCAGGTGCTGAACTCGCTGGACCCAAGCGATGAGGCCAGCCAATTCATGCGCTCTTTTTATGAACAGCAGGCTCAACAGTTCCAAACATACCTGAACACCGTCTCTGACATAGTGATGGACGAACTGATCGAAGATGCGCTGATCCGGGAAAAGGCCCAGGAGGCAGGGATCCTGGTCACGGGGTCCGAGGTGACCCAGGCCATCAACGACATGATCAACGAACAGGCACAATATGCCGCACAGTCCACAATCACCGACACAGCCCAGATCCCGACCCCAACGCCGCTGCCCCAGGCAGAGGTGGACAAGATCTACAACGACATGCTCGCCAATATGAAGCTGTCGGACAAACAGTTTCGGGAGGTCGTGGAGATCAACCTGCTGCGCCAGAAGGTTCAGGAGCTGCTGGCCGGCCAGGTGCTCACGACCGGCCTGGTAGCCCACGTGCAGATGGTCCGGGCCGACAGCCAGGAAGAAGCCGATTCAGCCCTGAAACGGATTGAAAGCGGCGAGGATTTTGCCATCGTAGCCCAAGAGGTTTCGACCGACACGCAAACCGCCGAGACCGGCGGGGACCTGGGTTGGGTGGCTTCTGGCCAGTTGAGCAGCCGCTACGGCGAAGAGGTGGATGCGGCCCTGTTTTCGATGGAGGTCGGCACAGCCCGCGTGGTAGAGAGCAATGGCCAGTTCTACCTGATCCGGGTGGTGGAGAGGAACGAGAACGGCCCCCTGCCGGATGAAGTGATCTCGGCGCGCAGGAACAGCGCCCTGGAGGACTGGCTGACCGCGCGAAAAGCGGCCCCCGACGTCCAGATCGAGCGGCTGCTGCAGCCGGAGCAGATTCCCGCCGATCCGTTCGCCCAGAGCCCCGGCGGCTAACACCACCTGACGTAAAAACGGCCGGAGTTCCCTCCGGCCGTTTTCTTTCCGAAAACCGGCAGGGACAGCCTGGAAAGGCTGCCCTCCGCCCAGGCTAACTGGCCTGGCGGGTCACCTCGATGACATTGGGCAGGCGCTCGATCCGGTCCAGGATATTGATGAGCTGGCTGATGCTCGTCACCTCCAGGGTGGCGGTCAGGGTGGCCAGGTTTGTCTTTTGCACCGTGGCCGAGTTGACCTTGCGCATGTTGACCCCTTCCTCGGCAATGACCGTGGCGATGTCGCGCAACAGGCCATCTCGATCCCAGGCCCGCACTTTGATGACTACCGGATAGATATGCTCCTGGGGCTTGCCCCAATCCACTTCGATCAACCGTTCCATCTCGCCCCGGTTGGCGCGGAGCAGGATGTTGGGGCAATCCCATTTGTGAATGGTCACCCCTCGCCCGCGGGTGACGTAGCCGATAATCGGTGAGGGGTCATCGGGGCTGGGCTTGCAGCACTGGGCCAGTTGGGTATACAGGTCCCCCACCCCCTTGACCCGTATCCCTTCTGGCGTTACCGCCAGGGGAGGGGGGACCTCTGCCGCAAAGATCTCCTCTGGGCGCAGCACCTGGAGGACCCTGGCGGCCACCCGTTGCGAATTCAGATCGCCACAGCCGATGGCAGCAAAGAAATCCTCCACATTCTTGTAGTCGAAAAGGGCAGCGATCTCCTGGTAGGTCACCACATCGGTCAGGTTCAGGCGCTTGAGTTCCCGCCTGAGTTGCTCCCGGCCAAAGGTGATGTTCTCCTGCCGATCCTGCTGGCGGAACCAGCGCCGGATCTTTTGTCGGCTGCGGGCCGACCGGACATAGCCCAACTCCGGGCGCAGCCAGTCGCGGCTGGGCCCTCCCCGCTTGGCGGTGATGATCTCCACCTGATCGCCGTTCTTGAGCCGATAGGTCAGGGGGACGAGCTGGCCGTTGACCCGTGCGCCACGGCAACGGTGCCCCACCTCGGTGTGGATATAGTAGGCGAAATCAATGGGGGTGGAGCCGGCCGGCAGGTCGAGCACCTTGCCCTTGGGGGTAAAAACATAGACGCGCTCCTCTAACAGATCGGACTTGAGGCTGTCTACGAACTCTCGCGCATCCTCCACGTCAGAGCGCCAATCCATCAGGGAACGAAGCCAGGCCAGCTTGCTCTCAAAGGCAACGTCCCGCCGGCCCCCCTCCTTGTACCGCCAGTGGGCCGCGATCCCGAATTCGGCCCGGCGGTGCATCTCCCGCGTCCGGATCTGCGCTTCGACCGTTTTCCCCTCCGGCCCCACCACCGCCGTGTGCAACGACTGGTACATGTTGTCCTTGGGGGTGGCAATAAAGTCATCGAACTGGCCGGGGATCGGTTTCCACAGCGAATGAATCACCCCCAACGCCGCATAACAATCCTGCACCGAGTCCACGATCACCCGCAGCCCCCGGACGTCATAAATCTGATCGAAATCAACGCCCTTGCGGCGCATTTTGCGATAGATGCTGTAAATGTGCTTGGGCCGCCCCTCGACCACGGCGCTGATCCCCTCCAGCCGCAGGCGGGCCTGGAGCTCGGCGATCACCCGCTGAATATAGTTCTCCCGCTCCTCCTGCCGCTCGTTGATCAGGTTGGCAATGTGGGCATAGGTCTCCGGATCGTAGTGGCGGAAGCCCAGGTCTTCCAGCTCCCACTTGATCTGCCAGATGCCCAGCCGGTTGGCCAGGGGAGCAAAGATCTCCAGGGTTTCGCGGGCAATCCGCACCCGGCGTTCGGGCGGCAGAGAGGACAGAGTGCGCATATTGTGCAGCCGGTCGGCCAGTTTGATCAACACCACCCGGACATCATCCACCATGGCCAGGAACATCTTGCGCAGGCTCTCGGCTTCCTGCGCCTCCATGTCCCGGCTGCCCATTTTGCTCATGGTGTCAATGTACGCCAGCTTGGTAACGCCGTCTACCAGCCGGGCCACCTCGTCGTCAAAACGTTCGCGGATCTGCTCTACGGTCAGGTCGGTGTCTTCCACCACGTCGTGCAGCAGGCCGGCCGCCACAGCGCGGTGATCCAGCCCCAGTTCGGCCAGCATCCGGGATACTTCTACGCAATGGTCTATGTAGGGCTCGCCCGAAGCACGCCGCTGCCCATCATGGGCATCGAGGGCCTGCCGATAGGCTCGCTCCACCAATTCCAACTCGCTGCCCGAAAAGCAGTCTGTTATCCACACCAGAGAACGGTCCCCACTCACACCTGCCACTCCATCCTCATGTCAGGATATAGTATAGCGCAAAATCGGAATTTGCGCAACCATGCCATTCCGGCAACTTGACCTCCTCCGCGAATGCAAGTATACTGGCCCAACGCCGGAAAGGGCGGAAGGAGAACCCAAACCGATGTTACCTGTGGGGCACGTAGCCTACACCTGGGCAGTGCTGACCTGGCTTCAATCCCACGGACGGGCTACCACCGTAGACTACCGAGGGGCCGCTCTGGCTGCCCTGCTGCCGGACCTGATCGACAAGCCCCTGTCCCTCACCCTGCTGTCCGATTCAGGGACCAGCCAGGGGCCAGCCCATACCCTGCTCGGCCAGGCGCTCCTGACCCTGGCTATCTCCCGGCTCAGGCCTGATTGGCGAGGGTATGCCTTCCTGTGCAACAGCCACCTGCTCGCCGATCAGATGTGGAACTATCCCCGCACCCTGTTTTTCCCCCTGTTGGGCCGCTTTGACTACTGGAAATTCATGGGCACGCCGGGGACGATGCTCAACGCCTACCTCGAGATCGCCACCCGGCCGGCCATCATCGCGGTAGAGATCATCGGGCTGGCGCTGCTGGGCTGGGTCGTGCGCAGGGGCCGGCTGTATCGCCGCCAGGCCCTGGAACAGCTCCTGCGGCAGGGGCGGGTGGAGCAGCCGGCGGGGGGTAGAAAGGACAGAGGCCGGCAAGAGTGCGGGTCATAGCAGGCAGTGCCAGGGGCATCCCCCTGGAGTCGGTTCCGGGCAGCGGCACCCGGCCCATCTCCGACCGGGTGAAAGAAGCCCTCTTTGACATCCTGGGGGAGGCGGTCGTCGAGGCAAGGGTCCTGGACCTGTTTGCCGGGACCGGAAGTGTGGGGATCGAAGCTCTGAGCCGGGGGGCCCAATACGCCGTTTTTGTCGAAAAGGCCCCCCGGGCCACGGCTACCATCCGCGCCAACCTGCACCGCACCGGCCTGCAGGCCAGAGCCCGCGTCGTCCAGGCCGACGTATTCCGCTTTCTGACCGGCGAGCCAGAACCTTTCGACCTGATCTACATCGCCCCGCCCCAATATCAGGGGCTGTGGAGCAAGACCCTCCTCACCCTGGAGGCCCATCCCGGCTGGTTGAGCGCCGAGGGGCTCATCGTTGTCCAGATCTTTCCCAAAGAGTTCGAGCCACCACCGGCCCTGACCTACTTTCAGCTCACCGACCGGCGCCGCTACGGAAGCACCCTGCTCTGCCTTTACGGCCCCCTGCCTGGCGAGCCATAGCGCCCCAGATGGGCAGGGGCCAACTGCCTGGAAATGCCACCGACTGCTTGAAATCCCGACCAATCTATGCTATAATACGGGCCAGGACTTGCAGTTTATTGCCGGACCGCAAAGGTGCCGGGCACCTGTACTGAGACGGGATAACGAACAAGATGTTGAGCAGTTTAGACGAATTGAAACATGCGTTACAAAACCTTCGGGAAAGGACAGGAGCCATCCCGTTTTCGATGCTCTACCCCCTTTCCGACCTGGCCGGGCAACGCTGGGCCGAGTTCAACGCGGTTTGGGACACCTTTTCGACCGAACAGCGCCGTCGCCTGATCCAGGCCCTGGTCGAGCTGGCCGAGGCCAGCTTTGAGGTCTACTTTGAACCCATTTTTCGCCACTGCCTGAGCGACCCAGACGATCAGGTGCGGGCCATGGCCATTGACGGGCTGTGGGAAAGCGAAGACCCTTTCCTCATCGGCCCCCTCCTGGTCATGCTCCGCTCCGATCCTTCCCCCCAGGTACGGGCTGCCGCCGCCAAAGGCCTCGGTCACTTTGTGCTGGCCGGCGAACTGGAGGAATTGGCCGAGCCGATCCAGGCCCGCATCGTGAATGAACTGCTGACCACCATCTACACCACCGCCGAGGAGATCGAGGTGCGCCGCCGCGCCGTCGAGTCGGCCGCCTATGCCGGCACCCCCGAAGTTCTGGAGATGTTGGAGATGGCCTACTACGACGACGATGAGCAGATGCGCCTCAGCGCCGTCACCGGCATGGGGCGTAGCTGCGACCGGCGCTGGAAAGAGATCCTGGCCGAAGAACTGCAAAGCCATTCGCCGGCCATGCGCTACGAGGCCGCCTGGGCCTGTGGAGAGCTGGCCTTGCCTCAGGTTGTGCCCATCCTGGCCCGCCTGATCCACGACCCCGATGCCCAGGTCCGCAGCGCAACGATCTGGGCACTGGGCCAGATCGGCGGGCCCCAAGCCAGAGAGATCCTCCTGGAGGCCTACGACGAAGCCGGCGACGAAGACACCCTGGAGGCCCTGGATGAGGCCCTGGCCGAGCAAGCCCTGTTTGAAGGTGAATTCGATTTCCCCCTGTACGAGTTCAGCGAAGACCTGGACGACGAGTTGTTCGACCAGGAGTTCCCCTCCCCGTGGGAAGCCGAAGAGGACGGAGAATTGGACAAGGATTGGGAGGACGAGGAAAACTTTTGAGGGCTTGTCTGAAAACCACCAAGGACACGAAGGACACAAGGGTTTTCAGCGATTTCCTTTGCGTTCCTTTGCCTGTGTGACCACCTTTTCAGACCAGTTCTGAGAGGAGCCGTCCTGTTCCCTGGCACACCCCCAGGGACGAAAACGGTAGGGGCAGCCCTCGCGGCTGCCCAAGGGATACCGTCCGCCGTCTATTTTCAAAAAAAGGAGCGAGCAAAATGTCCGAGATGCCGAACCTGTGGTGGAAGTGCAGCGAATGTGGATACCTGTTTCAGGCCCCCCAGCCGCCGGAAACCTGCCCCAGTTGTCAACAGAAATGTATTTTCGTGGATGTCTCCTGCTATACGCCGGAATGCGGCGGCCCGGAGTCGGGCAATCTGGATCCCAAAATCGCAGGCCGATAGAACCTGCCCTGCCGCCTGAGGGCACAAGATGACCACCCTCTACACCATCGGCCACAGCAACCACACCGCCGCCGCCTTCATTGCCCTGCTGCGCCGGCACGGCATCGAACTCCTGGCCGATGTGCGCTCCAGCCCCTACAGCCGCTACGTGCCCCAGGCCAACCGCGAGGCCCTGGCCCACACCCTGCAAGAGGCGGGGATCGCCTATTGCTGGCTGGGCGATCGGCTGGGCGGCAAGCCCGAAGGCGAGGCGGTAGATTATGACAAAATCAAGGCCAGCCCCGCCTTCCAGCAGGGGATCGCCGACCTGTTGGACCTGGCCGCCGGGCGCCGGACGGCCCTCATGTGCGCCGAAGGCGATCACCGACAATGCCACCGCTACCGGCTGCTCACCCCGGCCCTGCTGGACCGCGGCGCCCATGTCCTTCACATCCAGCCTGACGGCAGCCTGGTGGACGAAGACCAGGAACCCCGGCAGCTTGCCCTGTTCTGAGCCGGAGGCCCCATGCCCACCCTCTACACCATCGGCCACACCCAAAAAGGCCTGGAACAGTTCATCCGCCTGCTGCGGCAGGCCGGTGTGGATGCGGTCATAGACATCCGCCTGCGCAATACGTCACAACTGGCCGGCTTTGCCCGGCGCGACGACCTGGCTTTCCTGTTGCGCCAGGGCTTTGGCATCGAATATGAGCACCATCCCGACCTGGCCCCCACTCCTGAAATCCTCGACGCCTACAAAGCCGACGGCGACTGGCCCACCTACGAGCGCGCCTTCCTGCGCCTTTTGGATGAGCGCCAGGCCATAACCCTCGGCCGCCAGCTCCTGACCCGCTATCATCGTCCCTGCCTGCTCTGCGCCGAGCCTGCCCCCGACCGCTGCCATCGCCGTCTCGTCGCCGAATACTGGGCCGCCCGGCTGCCCGAGGTGAAGGTGGTTCACCTGTAGGATGGGCGGGCGACCCGCCCGATCACTGCACTGGAGATCGCTGTGCCTGTCCAGGAGGTCCTGTTGCTGGCCGTGACCCGAATGCAGGCCGGGGTCTGCATTGCCGGCATGACCACCGAGCCGGACCCGGCCACCGGACTGCGCTGGGTGCGTCCTGTCCGCGAGCACGGCCACCTCCTCTTGGGTGACATCACCACAGCCGATGGAACGATCCTCCGCCCTTTCGACGTCGTCGAGTTTCACCTCCTCCGCCCCCGCCCCACCCCTCCCCATGTCGAGGATTGGATCGCCGATTTCGTACGGCAGCGCCCCCGCATCGTCCGCCGCCTGGAGGGAGAGCGGCGGGCCAACTTTTTGCGCAAGTACAGAGACACCGCCCCTCGCCAGGTCCTGGATAGCCAGCAGCGGTCGTTGTGCCTGATCCGGCCCGACTGGATCAAGGGTTGCTTCCGCCTGGACGACTATACCGGTCAGTTCGACGCCCGCCTGGCCTTCGGCCTGGATGGCAAGCCCTACCTGGGTTCCTACGCCAAAGGCGGCTTTTCGGTCACCGACCTGAAGTGGCGGGCGCTGGGCCGCGCCTGGCTGGCCAGGGCCGGCCCCTGGACCGAGTTCGACCGGGGCGACCTGGAGGCCCGCTTTGGCATCCAGGAGACCTTTCTGACCGTCGGCCTGACCCGCTCCTACCAGGGCGGCTACTGGACCGTCATCGTCGGCGTCCATACTCTGCCCGACTATGAGGCGACGGTGGATTACGACAACCTGTGACAGACATGGCCGACGATATCCTTGCCGCCCTCAACCTGCCCCCCACCGAGGTCCCCACCCTGCCGGCCAGGGCCCGCAACGCCCTGTTGAGCTACCTGCTCCGGTGGGAAGAGTACGAGGCTGCCCGCCGCTGCCTGCAACAACTGCTCGTCACCCACAGCCACCTGGTATCGCTCTACGACGACCTGGCCCGCGCCTACCTGGGCCTGGGACAACCCGACCGCGCCGTCGAGATCATGCGCCGCCGCCATGCCCTGAAAAGCTCCAACTCATCACGGGCGCTGGAGGCCCATGCCTGCCTCGCCGCCGGCGACCTGGCGGCTGCTCAGGCCATCGCCCGCCAACTGACCACAGAAGCCCCCGACCTGCTCATGGTCTGGAGCCTGCAAGCCGACCTGTGCCTGGCCGTCGGAGATCTGGAAGGTGCAGAACGAGCCCTGCAGCAGCGGGAAACACTCCAGCCGGAGGCTGCTGCTACAGCTCTGGCGCTGGCCCGCCTGTGGCAGGCACGGGGCGACCTTGCCCAGGCCCTCCTCTGGGCCCGGACCGCTCTATCCCGGGCCGAGCGTGACGAACGGGAGCCGTCCGTCGAACTGCTCCGCCTGTTGGAAAGCCTCTACCGGGCCACAGGCCAGGCCGCTCAGGCTGAAGCAACCGCCGCCCGCCTCCATGAGCGCCAACAGCAAGACCTGCAAAACCTGCGCCGGGCTTTGGGCCTGACCCTGCCCACGCCTCCACCCTCCTCCGCTCCTCCCGGCGACCTCCTCACCGTGACGGCGGAACTGACCGGGACTGAGCGTGCCCGCCTGGACGAGGCGCTCCATCACTACTTTCCCCACGACACTTTCCGCCCCGGCCAGGCCGAGGTCATTGCCCACATCCTGCGCGGCGAGAGTGTCCTGGCCGTCATGCCTACCGGCTTTGGCAAATCACTGTGCTATCAACTGGCCGCCCTGCTCCTGCCCCAGACCACCCTGATCATCTCGCCCCTCATCGCCCTGATGAAGGACCAGATCGATGGCCTGCCGGCCACAGTGGCCGGGCGGGCCACGGCCATCCACAGCACCCTCGACGGCAGCGAACTGAACAGCCGCCTGGCCTGCGCCGCCGCCGGCAGCTACAAACTGCTCTACGCCGCCCCGGAGCGGCTGCGCCAGCGGCCTTTCCTCCACGCCCTGAGCCAGGCCGGTGTCTCGTTGCTGGTGGTAGACGAGGCCCACTGCGTCAGCCTGTGGGGCCACGATTTCCGGCCCGATTACCGGTTCATCGCCCACGCCTGGCACGAATTGGGCCCCCCCCCCATCCTGGCCATGACCGCCACCGCTACGCCCCGCGTCCGCGACGACATCCAGGCCGCCCTGGGCAAGATGCGCCTGATAGCCACCGATGTACATCGCCCCAACCTCCACCTGGAGGCCCACCGCTTTGCCAACGACGATGAAAAACAGCGAGCCCTGCTGGCCCTGTGCCGCGAGATCGAGGGCAGCGGCATCGTCTACACCAACTCCCGCCAGCGATGCGAGCAGTTGGCCGAAATGCTCCGCAGAAACCGGATCGCGGCCATCCCCTATCATGCCGGGATGGCAGACCGGGCTGCTGCTCAGGACCGTTTCATGAACGGCCAGGCGCGCGTCGTGGTCGCCACCGTCGCTTTTGGCATGGGCGTGGACAAGGCCGACGTGCGCTTTATCATCCACTACACCCCCCCAAAATCGCTGGAAAATTATTACCAGGAAGCAGGCCGTGCCGGCCGCGACGGGTTACCCGCTCGTTGTATCCTCTTTTATACCGCCAACGACAAGGGCACCCTAACCCGCTGGAGCCACCAGGACGCCTTGCAGATCGAGTTTCTGCGCCGTGTGTACGCCGCCCTGCAGGGCCACCTGAGAGACAGGGGCACAGGCCTGGTAGCGGTTGCCGACCTGGAGCGTGAGCTGGTGGCCGACGACACCGATCTGCGCGTCGCCATCCATTTTCTGGAGACGGCCGGGCTGTTGTGGCGCGGCTTTGACCTGCCCCGCACCGCCATCCTGACGCTCCGCTCCCCTCTCCGCCAGGAGCAGGAAAAAGACCTGGCCCGCTTTGCCAAAGCGGCCCGCCTGCTCCCCGGCCAGACCGTCTCCCGCGACTTGTTGGCCGTGAGCCGCGAGGCCGGCCTGGAGCCGCATACTGTCGAAGCCCGGTTGTTGGCCTGGGCCGAGGCCGGCTGGCTGGACTACCGGGGCGTCGGGCGCGACATGCTCCTGGCTTTGCCCGACCCGCCACCCGATTCCCGCCAGCGGGTTGCCGCCCTGCTGGCCGATTACCGCGCCGGGCAGGATGGCCGCATCGCCGAGATGATGGCCTACGCCGAAACCCGCCTCTGCCGCCACGGCTACCTCAGCACCTACTTTGGCGGGCGGCCTATCGAACGCTGTGAATCTTGCGATAACTGCATGAAACGAACGGATGCCCGCCTCCAGCCGGCCGGCCATCCCACACACAGGGCCAACCCCTGAAAACCTGTGGGGCAGGCTTTCCAGCCCGCCCGGACGGCCCGCAGGCAGGCCTTCCAGCCTCCCGGACAACTCGTAGGGCAGGCTTTCCAGCCTGCCCGGACGACCCGGAAAACCCGTTTTCGGACCGGTTCAAAAGGGGAAAAAGCAAGGGGAATGTGCCTCCCTGGTCCCGATGTTTGACATCTGCAGACAGGACGGTATAATGGGGGATCGGGGTCCAGATGTCAGGAGAGTAGCTTATCATGGAAAAACAACCCAACTCCCGCATGTGCTTCGTCTGTGGCATCGAGAACCCTATCGGCCTGCGCCTGGCGTTCTATACGGACGAGGAGGGGCAATGCCTCACCCGTTTCCGACCACGGCCCGAGCACCAGGGCTACCCCGGCCACCTGCATGGAGGGATCATCGCCACCCTTTTGGACGAGACGATGGGCCGCGTCCTGACCCAGGAGCAGGTCTGGGCCATGACCGGCACGTTGGAGGTGAAATACCGCCGGCCGGTGCCGTTGGATCAGGAATTGACGGTCGTCGGCCAACTGGTTCGGCACCGCTCACGGGCCTATGAGGCCCACGGTGAAATCCGGCTGCCGGACGGCACAGTCCTGGTCGAGGGGAACGGCATTTACATCCGCATCCCTGACGAGGTCGTCGAGCAGGCCAAATCGGAGCTCGACTTTTGGCAGGTAATCCCCGACGAGGAAGGTTGACATGCCCAAGAAAAAAAAGCCGGCCCGCTACGTCATCGGTATGGACCTGGGCGGCACCAAAATCCTGGCCGCCGTCGTCAACAAACGGGGGCGCATCCAGGGCGAAGCCAAAACCAAAACCCGGCCTGACGAGGGGCCTGAGGCGATCCTCAAGCGCATGGCCGCAGTCGCCCGGCAGGCGGCGCGGAACGCCCAAGTTGACTGGAGCGCTATCCAGGGGATGGGGGTGGGTGCGCCGGGCCCCTTGAACCCCGAAACCGGCATCGTCCACCATGCGCCCAACCTGCCCGGCTGGGACGAGGTCCCCCTGGCCCCCCGCCTGTCCAAACTCTTGGGCATACCGGTCTTTTTGGAGAACGACGTGAACCTGGGGACGTTGGGAGAGCATGTCCTGGGCGCCGGCCGGGGGACGAAGGATATGGTCGGCATCTTTGTCGGCACCGGCGTGGGGGGCGGGCTGATCCTGGGGGGCAAGCTGCGCAGCGGCCACCGCCATGCAGCGGCTGAGGTAGGCCATATGGTCGTCCTGGCCGGCGGACCGGTGTGTGGCTGCGGCAAACAGGGTTGCCTGGAAGCCCTGGCCAGCCGCACCGCCATCGAGCGCGACATCCGCACTGCCCTGAACACAGGGCGGGAGAGCCTTGTCCCCGGCCTGGGCCAGGGGGACGAGCCACTGACCAGCGGTATTCTGGCCAAAGCCTTTCGCCAGGGCGACCCGCTGGTTACCGAAGTGCTGAGCCGGGCGCAGTGGTACCTGGGCCTCCTGACCGCCTCCATCGTCAACCTGATTGACCCCGAAATGGTGGTCCTGGGCGGAGGTCTGGTCGAAGCGATGGGGGAAGAGTTCCTGGAACCGATCCGCCAGACCGCCCGCCAACACTTTATCCAACAGGCCGATGCCGACCAGGTGCAGATTGTAGCCGCCAGGCTGGGCGACCACGCCGGGGTGCTGGGAGCAGCGGTACTGGCCTGGCAACGCTGCCCATAGGCCGGTTGGGCAGGGAGAGATATCCTTTCCCCTCTGCCCTCCCCCTTGCAGATTTGCAAATTTCGGAGGAATAAGATGAAAAAAGCAGATATTGGATTGATCGGCCTGGCCGTTATGGGTCAAAATCTGGCCCTCAATATGGAACGCAACGGCTTCTGGGTCGCCGTCTACAACCGCACAACCGAGACGATGCGCGAGTTCGTCGCTGCCCATCCGGGCAAAAAGCTCCTCGGCTGCGCGACGCTGGAGGAACTGGTGGAGGCGCTGGAAAAACCGCGCAAGGTGATGCTGATGGTCAAAGCCGGCGCCCCGGTAGATGCCATCATCGAGCAGATAAAGCCGCTGCTGGAACCGGGCGACCTGTTGATAGACGGCGGCAATTCCTTCTTCCAGGACACCGAGCGCCGCTCCGCAAACCTGGCGGCCAACGGCATCCGCTACCTTGGCACAGGGGTCAGCGGCGGCGAATATGGCGCCCTGTGGGGGCCCTCCCTCATGCCCGGCGGCCAGCCGGAAGGGTGGGAACTGGTCCGGCCGATCCTGGAAGCCATTGCCGCCAGGGTAAAAGGCGAGCCGTGCGTGGCCTACATCGGGCCGCGCGGGGCAGGACATTATGTAAAAATGGTGCACAACGGCATCGAGTATGGCGACATGCAGCTCATCGCCGAAGCCTACGACCTCCTGAGCCGCGGCCTGGGACTGTCGGCCCCGGAGCTCCACCGGGTCTTTGCCGACTGGAATCGGGGAGAGCTGGAATCGTACCTCATCGAAATCACCGGCCACATCCTGGCCCGGATAGATCAAGAGACCGGCAGACCGCTGGTGGAGCTCATCCTGGACGAAGCCCAGCAAAAGGGCACCGGCAAGTGGACCAGCCAGAACGCCCTCGACCTGGGCGCGCCAACGCCGACCCTCAACGCTGCCGTCGAGGCGCGCATCCTCTCCGCCTACAAGCAGGAGCGGGTGGCCGCCTCGCGGCTTATCTCCGGGCCAGAGGTCCTTTTCGACGGCGACCGCGAGGCGATGGTCGAAAAGGTGCGCGACGCGCTCTATGCCGCCAAGATCTGCTCCTATGCCCAGGGGTTTGCCCTGCTCCGGGCCGCTTCGGAGGAGTATGGCTACAACCTCCGGTACGAGGAACTGGCCCGCATCTGGCGCGGCGGCTGCATCATCCGCGCCCGGCTGCTGGAGGATATCCGCGCCGCCTACACGCGCAACCCTCGGCTGACCAACCTGATCCTGGACCCGACCTTCAAAAAAGCCATCGAAAGCCGCCAAATGGCCCTGCGCGAAGTGGTGCAGGCGGCGGTCGGCATGGGCATCCCGGTGCCGGCCATGAGCGCCTCGCTGGCCTATTTTGACGCCTATCGCACCGCCCGGCTGCCGGCCAACCTGATCCAGGCCCAACGCGACTACTTTGGAGCCCACACCTACCGCCGGGTGGATAGGGAAGGCACTTTCCATACAGAATGGGGTGAACAGCTATGAGCCGAAATAAAAACGTCGTCGTCGCCCAGAGCGGCGGCCCTACACCGGTGATCAATGCCTCGCTGCGCGGCGTGGTGGATGGCTGCCGCGCTTATCCTGGCCTCTTTGGCACGATCTACGCCGGACAGCACGGCATCGAAGGGGTGTTGAAAGAAGAGCTGCTCGACCTGTCGGCTCAGCCGGAGGAAGAGATCGCCCTGCTGAGCACCACCCCGGCAGCGGGGTCCATCGGCACCTGCCGCTACAAGCTCAAGGCCCACCAACAGGAGGATTTCGAGCGGATCGTTGAGGTATTCAAGGCTCACCACATCGGCTATTTTTTCTACAACGGCGGCAACGACAGCATGGACACGGCCCACCAGGTGGCCCAACTGGCCGCCAGGCGCGGGCTGGACCTGGTGGCGGTAGGCGTGCCCAAAACGATTGACAACGACGTGGGCGATGCGGAATTCAGGCTGATTGACCACACCCCCGGTTATGGCAGCGTGGCCCGCTACTGGGCGCTGACGGTGCAGAACGCCAACGAGGAGAACGCCGGTTCCTGCCCCGCCGACCCGGTGCTGGTGATGCAGGCTATGGGCCGCAAAATCGGCTTCATCCCGGCGGCGGCCCGCCTGGCCGACCCCCGACGGGAGATGCCGTTGCTCATCGCCCTGCCGGAATCGGCGCTGACGCTGGCCGACCTGGCCGATGCGGTCAACGACCTGCTGCGGGAACGGGGCCGCTGCCTGCTGGTAATCAGCGAGGGGTTCCCGGTCGGCGATCTGGGGGAACTGCGCGACGCTTTCGGCCACATCCAGTTTTCATCGAGCGGCCTGACCGTCGAGCGCGCCGTGGTCAACTACCTCAACCGGGTGGGGCTGGCGGCCAGGGGGGCGGCCCGGGGCAACATGCCCGGCACCGACCAGCGCCACAACATGATCTACGCCTCCACCGTGGACCTGGAGGAGGCATACCGGGTGGGGCAAAAAGCGGTCCAGATCGCCGTCGAGGACGGTTCCGGCTACATGGCCACCATCCTGCGCGAACCCGGACCGATCTACAACGTGCGCTACGACAAGGTGCCGCTGGAACAGGTCGCCAACTCGGAGCGGAGCTTTCCCCAGGCCTGGATCGCTGCCGACCGCCTGGACGTGACCGACGATTTCGTGCGCTATGCCCGCCCTCTCATCGGCGATGGCTGGCCGGCCGTCCCCCTGGTGGATGGGCGACAGCGGTTTGCCCGCCTGCAACCGATCCTGGCGGCGAAAAAGCTGCCGGCCTACATCCCCCAGGCCCACCGGTAGGATGAAGGACCAGATCCTCCTCGTCCCCCTCGGCCCGATCCCGGCCGAACTCCTGTCCTGGCTGGCCAAACCACTCGCCGGGGCGACCGGCCGGGACGTGGCCGTGGGCGAACCGATTCCGCTGCCCCAGGCAGCCTACAACCCCCACCGCCGGCAATATCTGGGGGACCTGCTCCTGGCCGTGCTGCCGGCCGACCTCGGCCCGGCCGGCGGCCGGGTGTTGGGCCTGACCGACGCCGACTGTTATGCGCCGGGCCTCAACTTTATCTTCGGCCAGGCGACGACGAACGGCCGCCGGGCGTTCGTCGCCCTGCCCCGGTTGCGGCCATCGTTCTACGGCCAGCCAGAGGACCTGAATCTTTTCCGCGAACGGACGCTAAAAGAGGCGGTCCACGAGCTGGGCCACACCTGGGGCCTGCCCCACTGCCCCAACCTCCGCTGCGTGATGCACTTTTCCAACACGCTGCGCGACACCGACGTCAAAGGGGCCGCTTTCTGCGCCCGATGTCGGCGGCGGCTGGACAGGTCCAGGGAAGGATAAGACCCTGTGGAACGGTTTCTCACCGAGACGATCCGGCAACTGGTCGCCGGGGCCAACACGGCCACCGGTTACCGGGAGCCGCTGGTCGGTTTTTCCGCCGCCGATGACCCGCGCTTCCGGGAGCTGCCCCGCCTGGTCGGGCCGGCGCACCTGCTGCCGCACGACCTGCTGCCCGGGGCGCGATCGGTGGTGGCCTTTTTCCTGCCCTTCGCCCCGTGGGTCGTCGCGGCCAACGCCCGGCACCGGGAGGAGGTGGCCCGCGAATGGGCCGTGGCTTATGTCGAGACCAACGCCCTGATCGGGCGCATCACGGCCCACCTCATCGAGGCGCTGGCCACGATCGGCATCCGCGCCGCTGCCGAACCCGCCACCCACAACTTTGACCCGGAGAGCCTGGTCAGCCGCTGGTCGCACAAGAGCGCCGCCCTCATCGCCGGGCTGGGCAGCCTGGGCCTGCACCAGATGGTCATCACCGAGGCCGGCTGCGCCGGGCGCTTTGGCAGCCTGGTCCTGGACGCCGAACTGCCCCCCACCCCGGCGGTGCTCCAAGAACGCTGCCTCTACTTTCACGATGGAAGCTGCCTGGAGTGTGTGCAACGCTGTCCCATCGGCGCCCTGGATGCCAATGCCCCGCTGGACAAACAACGTTGCTACCGGCACCTGTTGCGCATAGCCGCCGGCTACACCGATCTGGGCCTGGCCGACGTATGCGGCAAGTGTGCCGTCGGCCCATGCTCCTTGACCTCAGCGGTCTGATCGTCATATTTCCTTCCGGCCTTGCCAATCGGCCAAAAGCGGGTATAATGTCCCTGTGCCCCTGCGGCAGGAAGGGGGGCAGACACACCAGCAAGGAGCACAGGAGGAACCCCAATGCCAAACGAACGACTTTTCGAGGCGATGGCCCAGGCGGTCATAGATGGCCTGCCCGACCAGGCCCACAGCCTGGCGGAGGAGGCGTTGCGGGCCGGCATTGACCCGCTGGACGCCATCGAGCAGGGTTTCAAGCCGGGCATGGACGTTGTCGGCGACGGCTTTGCCCGGGGCGAGCTGTTCATCCCCGACCTGATGATGAGTGGCGAGGCGATGAAAGCGGCCATCGCCGCCCTGGAGCCGGAGTTGCTGAAGCGCAAGAAGGAGCGCCAGGTGCTCGGCAAAGTGGTCATCGGCACCGTCCAGGGCGACATCCACGAAATCGGCAAGACCCTGGTGGCCACCATGCTGGCAGCCAACGGCTTCGAGGTCCGTGACCTGGGGGTGGACGTGTCGCCCCAGCAGTTTGTGGAGGCCGTGCGCCAGACGAACGCCAACGTGGTGGGCCTGTCGGCGCTGCTGACGACCACACTCCTGAACCAGGAGACGGTCATCCTCACCCTCCAGGAAGCCGGCCTGCGCGACCGGGTCAAGGTGATCGTCGGGGGGGCGCCGGCCAGCCCCGAATGGGCCCAGGAGATCGGCGCCGACGGCTACGCCGAAAACGCCACCGACGCGGTTCGGGTCGTCAAAGAGATGGTAGGGGCATAAAAGGTCAAAGGACGGAGTGAGAACCATGCGACAACCGATCCTGGAACGGTTGGCCGCCGGCGGGGTGCTGATCGCCGATGGGGCGACGGGCACCATGCTCCAGGCGGCCGGATTGCCCGTCGGCACCCCCGGCGAAGCCTGGGTGCTGGAGCGCCCGGAGGAGATCATCCGCCTGCATCGCGCCTACCTGGAAGCCGGCTCCCAGCTCATCCTGACCTCTACCTTTGGCGGCACGCGGGCGCGGCTGAAAAAAGCCGGCCTCGACCCCCAGGTGGTTGAGATCAACCGCCGCGCCGCCGGGCTGGCCCGCCAGGCCGCCGGCGATGACCGCTACGTCGGCGGCGACATCGGCCCCACCGGCGAGATGCTGGCCCCCCTGGGCAAACTGACCTACGAGGCGGCGGTCGAGATCTTTGCCGAACAGGCCGAAGCCCTGGCTGCCGGCGGCGTGGACTGTATCTACATCGAGACAATGAGCGACCTGAAGGAGGCTCAGGCTGCCGTCCAGGGAGCCAGACAGGCGTGCGCCCTGCCGGTCTTTTGTACCTTCAGCTTCGACACCCGCGGCCGCACCAACATGGGCGTCCGCCCGGCGCAGGCCGCCCAGGCTATGGCCGCCCTGGGGGCAGCAGCGGTGGGCGCCAACTGCGGCCACGCCCCCGAAGAGGTGCTGGACTTTTTACCGCAGATGCGCGAAGCGGCCCCCGGCCTCTACCTCATCGCCAAGCCCAACGCCGGACTGCCCCGCCTGGTCCGGCGACAGGTCGTCTATGACGCCACACCGCAACAGATGGCCGACCTGGCCGTCCGTTATGTCGAACTGGGGGCATGCATCGTCGGCGCCTGCTGCGGTTCCTCACCGGAGCACATCGCCGCCATCGCCGCCGCCCTGGCCGCAAACCGTTTGACGCATCAGGAGGATAACCGATGAGAGCGAACCATCGAATCAACGCCACCCCTCAATTCCGGGTGCTATCCGACGACCAGATCGAGGAGATCTATGACGCGGCACTGGAGGTGCTGGAGCGGGTCGGGACCCGGATGCTCCACCGGGAAGGGCTGGCCCTGCTGCGAGAAGCCGGCTGTCAGGTCAGCGACGGCAACCTGATCCGCATTCCCACCTGGCTGGTCAAAGAGGCGCTGAGCACCACCCCCAACCGCATCGTCATCGCCGGGCGCGACCGCCGCCGGCGCCTGTACCTGGAAAAAAACAGGTTCTACTTTGGCACCGGTTCCGACTGCCCATCGCTGGTGGACCCTTATACCGATCAGGTGCGCAAGTACACCTTCGACGATGTGTACAACGCCGCCCGCCTCAGCGATGCCCTGCCCCACATTGATTTTCACATGTCGCTGGGGCTGACCTCGGGCGTGCTGCCCCAGGTATACGACCGGCACCAGTTCCTGGCCATGCTCCAGGGCACGTCCAAGCCGCTGGTCATCACTGCTGTGGACGGGGAGGGCCTGGCCGACCAATACCACATGGCCTGTGCGGTGTTGGGCGGACCGGAGGAGTTCGCCCGGCTGCCCCTGTTCATCGTCTATATCGAGCCCAGTTCTCCCCTGACCAACTCGGTCGAGGCCACAGAAAAGCTGCTGTTTGCCGCAGAAAAGGGCATCCCGGCCATCTTTACCCCGTGCATCATGGCCGGCGCCACCGGACCGGCGACCCTGGCCGGGGCTATGGTGCAGGGCCTGGCCGAGTGCCTGGTCGGGGTGGTGTTGGCCCAGCTCAAACGGCGGGGGGCAGGGGTGATCATCGGCGGGGTGGATTCGCTGATGGACATGACCACCTCGGTCCTGTCCTACGGTGCGCCGGAACTGGCCTTGATCAGCGCCGCCATGACCGACGTGGCCAAATGGCTGGGCCTGCCCATGTTCTCCACCGCCGGCTGCTCCGACTCCAAGGCGCTCGACCAGCAGGCCGCCATCGAGGCAACCCTGACGATCATCCTCGCTGCCCTGTCGGGGGCCAACCTGATCCACGACGTCGGCTACCTGGACTCGGGGTTGCTGGGTTCCTTCGACATGCTGGTCATGTCGGACGAGGTGATCGGCATGGCCAAACAGATCCTGAAGGGCGTCACCGTCACACCTGAAACGCTGGCGCTGGAGGTCATCGAGCAGGTCGGCCCCGGCGGCCACTATCTGACCCAGGAACACACCCGCCGCCATTTCCGCACCGAGTTCTGGCTGCCGACGCTGATGGACCGCCAGATGCGCCGCTCCTGGGAAGCGAGCGGCCGCCGGACGATGGCCGACCGGGTGCGGGCCAGAGTGCTGCACATCCTGGAGCACCACCGGCCGCTGCCCATCGCGCCGGAGACAGAGGCGCGGCTAAAGGAGATCGTGGCCCAGGCCGAGGCGCGGCACGGGGGGCAGTGACAACCGCCCGGCGGCGGCCCACGGGGCAAGGGCAGGGGCAAGATTCTCAGAGGAGGGGTTATGGAGATCATGGTTTTAGGAGGCGCCGGCGACATGGGCAGCCGGGCCGTGGAGGACCTGGCCCTGTCGGAAGGGGTACGGCGGGTGACGATTGCCGACCGGAACGTGGCCGTCGCCCGTCAGATCGCCGAAAGGCTGGCCGGACGGGAAGCAACGGTAGATGTCCGGCCGGTAGATGCCAACAACCATCCGGAACTGGTAGAGGCCATGCGCGGCTACGCCGTGGCCGCCTCGGCCCTGGGGCCCTTTCACCTGTTCGAAACCAGGCTGGTACGGGCCGCCATCGAGGCCGGCGTCCCCTATGCCAGCCTCTGCGACGAGTGGGAGGCAGCCGGTGCGGCCATTGACCGGTTTGACGAACCGGCCCGCAAAGCAGGCGTGACGGTCATCACCGGGCTGGGCACCAGCCCCGGCCTGTCCAACCTCGGCATCCGCTACCTGGCCGACCAGATGGACCGGGTGCGGCGGGCAGACGTATCGGTCTTTCAGCCGTTAAAGGCCGGCGGCGGCGAGGCGGTGGTGCGGCACATGTTGCACATCATCACCGGGCAGGTGGTGGCCTGGCGCAACGGGAAACGGGTGATGCTGCCGGCCTGCAGCGAGGAGCGCGTGGTGGAATTCCCTCACTTTGGGCCGATCCAGGTGTGGAACATGGGCCACAGCGAGCCGGAAACCTTACCCCGCTTCATCCCCGGCCTCGACGAGGTGAACTTTTTTATGGGCTTCGGGCGCGGCGCCGGTCTGTTCATCCGCCCGGCGCGATGGGGCCTGCTCAACAGCCGGGCGGTGCGGACCGCCGTCGCCCGGGCCGTCAGCCTGATGGAACGGATGTCGGCTGCCGAAGAACCGGAGGAGGGCGCTGTGCGCCTGGATGTGTGGGGGGAAAAGGCCGGCCAGGAGGTGCATTCCCTGATCTGCGGTATCGGCCAGATGCGAGAAGCCACCGGGCTGTCGCTGGCCATCGGGGCGCTGATGCTCGCCCGCGGGGAACTGCTGACCCAATCGGGCGGAGTCTACGCCCCGGAGGCCTGCCTGGACCCGCGCACCTTTTTCACGCGCCTGCGCGAAAAGGGGATCACCGCCTACGCCGACCTGGCCATGACGCAGCCGATCCTCTGACTCCCCTCCGATGTAGGGTAACTGCTCGCAGTTGCCCTACCCGGGAGCCGATGGAGTGCAAGCCATGACAGGGCAGAGCCGCACCGGCAAGGTGCCGTTGCAGGAGGTGGCCATTCGCCTCCATCCCCAGGACAACGTGGCCGTTGTCAGAACAGACCTGGTGGATACCGTGCTGGTGGTGGAGGAAGCGGCCGGCGCTTACGAGATCGCCGTGGGCGGGCCGATCCCCACCGGCCACAAGGTAGCCCTGCGGCCCATCGTCCCCGGCGAACCGGTGCGCCGCTACGGGCAGGTCATCGGCCTGGCCAGCCGGGCGATCCGGCCCGGCGATCATGTCCACACCCACAACGTCAGCTTCCAGGAGATCGACCGCGACCCAGCCTTTGGCGCCGACGTGCGGCCAGTGGACTATGTGGCGGAGGACCGGCGCCGCACCTTTCTGGGATACAGGCGGGCTGACGGGCGGGTGGGCACGCGCAACTATATCGCCGTGATCGCGACGGTCAACTGTGCAGCCCACGTGGCCCGCGAGATCGCCCATCACTTTACGGCGGAGCGGCTGGCGGCTTTCCCACAGGTGGACGGCGTGATAGCCCTGACCCATTGCCTGGGCTGTCCCATCGAATACCCGTTGCTCCAACGCACCCTGGCCGGCATGGCCCGCCATCCCAACGTGGGCGGCTACCTGCTCATGGGGCTGGGGTGCGAGACCAACCAGGTGGCCATGCTGATGGAGCGGTTTGGCCTGAGCGGTCCGGGGCTGATCATCCAGGAGTTGGGCGGCATCCGCCGGGCGGTGCAGGCCGGCATCGCCGCCGTCGAGGGGCTGTTGCCGACGGTCAACGCCGTGGTGCGCACGGCGCAGCCGCTGTCGGAACTGACGCTGGCCTTGCAGTGCGGCGGCAGCGATGCCTGGTCGGGCGTGACGGCCAATCCGGTCGTCGGGCTGGTGGCCGACGAGGTGGTGCGGCAGGGGGGCACCGTCGTCCTGGCCGAGACGCCGGAGATTGACGGTGCCGAGCACCTGCTCACCCGGCGGGCTGCCAGCCCCCAGGTGGGCCAGAAGCTGTTGGAGATGGTGCGCTGGTGGCGGGAATACGCCCGGCGGATGGGCATCTCGGTGGACGACAACCGGAGCGTGGGCAACGAGGCCGGCGGCCTGACGACCCTCTATGAGAAATCGTTGGGGGCGGTGGCCAAGGCCGGGAGCACCCCCCTGACCGCCGTCTATGACTATGCCGAACCGGTGGCGGCCCGCGGCCTGGTCTTTATGAACTCACCCGGCTACGACCCGGTCTCGGTAACCGGGCAGGTAGCGGGCGGCTGCAACCTGGTGCTGTTTACCACCGGGCGCGGTTCGGTCCTGGGCTTCAAGCCGGCCCCCTGCATCAAGGTCAGCAGCCATCCGGCCCTCTACCGGCACATGGCCGACGACCTGGACCTGGACGCCGGCCGGGTCCTGGCCGGGGTGGAGATGCAGCAGGTGGCGGCTGAACTGTTGGACCTGGTGGTCGCCGTGGCCTCCGGGCAGCCATCCAGGAGTGAAGCGCAGGGGGTAGGCGAGGCCGAATTCTGCCCCTGGAACATCGAGGGGATCTTGTAGCCGGCAGGCCCCCCAATCACCCCCTGCCCATACACCGTTCATAGACGGCCAGCGTTTCTTCAGCCGCCCGCTCCCAGGAAAAGCGGGCGGCCTGTCTCAGGCCCTGCTCGCGCATTTCGGCCCGCAGGTCGGCATCGGTCCACACTGCACAGAGGGCCTCGGCCATCGCTTCCACATCGTAGGGGTCGAAATAGCGCGCCGCCTGGCCGCCCATCTCCGGCAGGCTGGAGACGTTGGAGCAGACGACGGGGGTGCCACAGGCCATCGCTTCCAGCAGCGGCAGCCCAGCCCCCTCGTAGACCGAGGGCAGGGTTGCCGCCGTGGCCGCGTTGTACAAAAGCGGCAGGTCGGCGGCCGGCACATAGCCGGTAAACCGCACCGAGTCGCGCACCTCCAGCTCTTCGAGACGGCGAAAGAAACCGTCGTACAGCCAGCCCTTGCCCCCCACCACCAGCAGCGGCACGGTCAGCCCTCCATCGCGCAGCCGCTGCAACGCCTCGACCAGGCGGGTGAGGTTTTTGCGCGGCTCGATGGTGCCGACGTGGATCAAAAAGCGGTCGGGCAGGCCATAGCGACGGCGGATTTCCGCCACGGCCTCCGGCGGTGCAGGCACAAACTCGGGCGAGGCGGCTTCATAGACCACCGTGACCTTGGCCGGGTCCAGGCGGTAGTGGGTGAGGATATCCTGCCGGCTGGACTCGGAAACGGTAATGATGGCCCCGGCGCGGCGGCAGTAGAGGGGCATGGTGGCGTTCAGGTACCAGTAATTGAGCGGCTTCTGGTGCTGGGGGAACAGCTTGAAGATCATATCGTGCACGGTGAGGACGGTGGGCACCCCCCGCAGGGGGGGCAGCAGGTGCTCGGTGGCGTGGAACAGTTCGGCGTCCGGCACCAGCCGGTTGAAACCCAGGCCCGCCAACTGCCCCAGCCACACCGCCATGCGCCACGGCTTGTAACCGGCGCGGATCGTCCGGGCCGGCACCCCTTCCAGCCCGGCCGGCGGCCGGGTATCCCGCTCCCGGTTGTAGAACAGGGCAACGCGGCCTGGCCGGCGGGCGACCAGGGCCCGGGCCAGGCTCGCGGCATAGCGGCCAATGCCCGCCTTGGCGTGCACAGCCGACGACACATCTACATAGATGGGCATTCTCCCCCCAGAGCACAAGCACAACACAGATTGCCACACATTACACGGAAAGCAGAGGTCCTGTCCCGTGCATCCGTGTCCGAATCCATGTCATGCTCCATGTCATGCCCCGCGCATCCGTGCCCAAATCCGTGTATCCGTGTCAGAATCCGTGTCGTACTCCGTGTATCCGTGTCAAAATCCGTGTCGTGCTCCGTGCATCCGGACGCCGGACATTGTAGCACACTTGCTCAAGAACACCAAACCAAACCCCAAACCCCGCCCCTTGCAACTTGCAACCTGCATCTTGCATCTTGCCCCTTGTATTGTATAATAGCCGGGATTCGCCCGGAGGAACGGACATGAAACTCTCCATCATAATCCCGGTGTACAACGAGCGCGACACACTGCGCGAGATCCTGCGCCAGGTGCGGGCTGTGGACCTGCCCGGCATCGAAAAGGAGATCCTGGTCGTGGACGATGGCTCCACCGACGGCTCGGCCGACATCCTGGCCCAGGAGGCCCAGGCCGGCGACCTGCGCCTCTTTTATCACGATCAAAATCGGGGCAAGGGGGCGGCGGTGCGCACCGCCATCGAGCACGCCAGCGGCGACATCCTGCTCATTCAGGACGCCGACCTGGAATATGACCCCCGCGACTATCCCAGGCTCATCCAACCGATCCTCGAGGGTCGGGTGAAGGTGGTGTACGGCAGCCGCTTCCTGGGGCCCCGCAAGGCGATGCTTTTCTGGCACATGCTGGGCAACAAGCTGTTGACGTTGACAACCAATGTGTTGTACAACGCCATCCTGAGCGACATGGAGACCTGCTACAAATGCTTCCGCGCCGACGTGGTCAAAAACATCCCCCTCCGCTCGCGGCGGTTCGAGTTCGAGCCGGAGATCACGGCCAAGGTGCTCAAACGCGGCCACCGCATCTTTGAGGTGCCGATCTCTTATTACGGCCGGGAGTACCACGAGGGGAAAAAGATCAGTTGGCGCGATGCGCCGCTGGCTTTTTGGACGCTGATCAAGTACCGCTTTGTGGATTGATCCCCCAAAGGGCTGCCCCTATCCTGTTCGTCCCTCATACCACATCTGGAGAAAAATGCCAAGCGGGCCGCACCGGCGCGCTCCCCGGCCCCCGCCCCTTTGCCCTTCTCTGCCAATTGGGCTATAATGGGGCGTGTTCGATTTGACCTCATCCCTCCCGCCAGAGGCGGCGAGTGGGGGAAGGTCCAAACGCAGGGTACGATGATCAAGCACCGCACCGGCCCCTGGGCCGTTTTGCCCATCCTGCTCCTGGCCCTGGCCCTGCGCCTGGCGCCCTGGGGCCACAACCGCTTCCTGGAGGATGAGGCGCTGTACGCCTATTGGGGGCTGCAGATCGCCACCGGCAACGACCCGGTGCTCAATGCCGAACCGGTGGACAAGCCGCCGCTGTACCCCTACCTGCTGGCGCTCAGCTTCCGGCTCCTGGGCCGGAGCGAGGCGGCGGCCCGCCTGCCCAACCTGGGGGCCAGTGTGACCAGCATCGCCCTGGTCTATGCCCTGGGGCGCAACCTCCCCCTCACCCCCGGCCCCTCTCCCCCCAGGGGCGAGGGGGGGCGGAGGGAGGAGGGGGCAGGCCTGCTGGCTGCCCTGCTGCTGGCCCTCTCCCCCTTTGACATCCTGTTCGCTTCCACCGCTTTCACCGACCCGCTGCTGACGATGTGGGGGTTGGCGGCGCTGCTGGCCGCCGTCCGGGGGCGACCGGGCCTGGCCGGGCTGCTGAGCGGGCTGGCGATGGCGACCAAACAACAGGGGCTCTTTTTCCTGCCCCTGGTGGCAGCCCTGATCGCCACGGGCCGCAGGCCCGGCGGGGCGGGCTGGCTGCGCTTTGCCCTGGGCCTGGCCCTGATCACGGCCGGCGTCCTGGGCTGGGACCTGGCGCGCACCCAGCGGCCCGGCTTCTGGCAGCAGAGCCTGATCAGCTACGGCGGGCTGGGGTTGGCCCAATCAGACACCCTGGGGGAACGGGCCAGGGGGTGGCTGCGGCTGGTGGGCCTGTTCTGGGTCTCCCCCTGGGTCAATGCCTTGCTCCTGGGAGCCCTGGCGCTGTGGCTGATCAGCCTGGGGCGACCGGGACGGCCGTTATCCCAGGCAGATAGGGCGCTGCTGCTATTCGTCGGCGGGTTCCTGGCCCTGCACTGGCTGGTGAACTTGCAGGTATGGGACCGCTACCTGCTGCCGCTGGTGCCGTTGCTGGCCATCCTGGCCGGACGGGCCCTGGTCACCCCTGGCCGGGCCATCCGGCAGGCCCGCCAGCAGCGCATCTATGCCATCACCCTCCCCCTGCTCCTGGCCGGCCTGCTGGCCGGCCCGGTGGGCCGCGCCACCCGCAGCGAGCTGCCCGTCGGCGGCGACCACGGCGCCTACGACGGCATTGACCGGCTGACCGCCTATCTCCGCGCCGAAGCGCCGCCGGGGGCGGTGGTGTATCACCACTGGCTGGGCTATCATTATCGCTTCTACCTCTACGGCGCGCCGCTGCGCCTGCACTGGTACCCCGACCCGGCCGACCTGGTCCACGATGCCACCGTCTATCGCCGCGAGCCACGCTACATCGCCTTCCCCAGCTTCCGCGACGGCGCACCGGTACAGGCCGCCCTGTCGGCCGCCGGGATCGGCCTGGTTCCGGTCTTGCAGACAACCCGCCGCGACGGAACGGTCTCGTTCCGACTGTACCGCCTGGAAGGACCATGACCCCATGCTCGAACTACTGAAACGTTTGCTGAGCCCCGAATACCTGGTCGTCGCCGAGCCGGGGCCGCCGGGCCGGCTGTGGGTGCTGTACGTCGCCCTGGGCCTGCTCTTCTGTGCCGGCCTGGGCGCTGCGCTGTGGGTGCTCGCCAGGCACAGGGGGACCCGACCGGCAGCCTGGGCCTGGTTCGAGCTGTGGGTCGGTCTGGCCGGGCTGGGCACGGTGGTCGGGCGGTTCCTGGGCTGGCCCGGCTGGTCGGCGCGCATCTGGCCCTACTCCCTGGCGGCGCTGGCGGTGGCCGGGGGGGTGGCCAGCCGCTTTCGCCACCTGCGCCTTCCGCCCCCCCTGGCCGAACAGCTCCGCATCCTGGCCCTCCTCCCCTCTCCCGGCCGGGAAGGGGGACCAGAGGGCAAGGTCCCCCCCTGGCTCCTGCCGGGCCTCCTGCTACACCTGGCCGGCATCGGCCTGGTGCTCGTGGCCCGCTATGGCCGGCCCTGGTGGACCGCGCTGCCGGTGCTGGCGGCCCTGTTGCTGCCCCAGGCTCCGCTCCTGGCGCGCCGACACCCGCCCCGGCTCATGGCCCTCACCCCCCTGTGGGGGGCGTATGGGGCCACGCTCCTGTGGCTGCTCTACCACCGGCTGGGCATCACCATCCTCGGCTGGCAGGGGCTGGAATTCCCCAACCCGATGACCTCCCTGTTCTACACAGACGGCATCATCCTGGCCGCCGTGGCCTATGCGTTTTTATGTCAAATAAGGCTTGCGGGGGCCGGCCCGGTCCGGCCGGCAAGCCTGGGGCAGTGGGCAACCGTCGGCCTGCTGGCAGCGACGCTGGCCTGGGCCGGCTGGGTCTATTTTGCCAGGCGGACCCACGGCGTCACGGCCACCGACCCCTATGCCTACGCCCAGATGGGGGTGGACCTGGCCGAGCGAGGGACCTTTCTGCACCGTTTCTCGCTGTTCCAGGAGGTCATGCCCCTCCACATTGCCTGGGCCCCCTTGCAGCCGGTCGGCTATCACATCCCCCGCAACGATCTGGGCGACTGCCCCAGTGTGTGGGCCACCGGCGCCTCGGTGTTGCTGGCGGCCGGGTACCGGCTGCTGGGCGAGGTCGGGCTTTATGTCACCACCCCCTTTGTCGCCCTGCTGGCCCTGGCCGGGGCCTGGGCGCTGGTCCAGGAGGCGCTGCGGGGCGAGCCCCAACCGGTGCGCGCCCTGACCGGGGCGCTGACGGTGGCGCTGCTGGCCACCTCCCCGGAGCAGGTGGACCGCCTGCTGGTGCCCATGGCCGACGCAGCCGCCCAGCTTTTCACCCTGCTGACGCTGTTCCTGGCCCTACGGGCCACGCGCCCGGCCCCCTGCACCCTGCGTCCGGCACTCTGGGCCCTGGCCGGGATATGCTTCGCCTGGGCCTATTGGGTGCGGCACACGCAACTGGTGCTGGCCCTGCCGGTCCTCCTGGCCTGGGGGCTGGCCAATCGGCGACGGGGCACCTCTACCCTCCGATCTCTACCCCCCCTCCTCCTCTTTTTCGGGGCAGCCTTTCTCGCCGCCCTCCCTGACCTGATCTACCGCTGGCGCGTCTTTGGCGGCCCATTTGCCGTCGAGACCACCGAGTTGCCCCTGATGGGGGTGCAGCACATCGGCCCGGTAGCCTGGCAGATGCTGCGCGATGCGCTGGCGGCAGGGGAATGGGGCTACCTCTTTCCGCTGGCGCTTTACGGTGGGTACCGGCTGGCCCGCGACCGACGCCGGGAGGCAGCCGTGCTGGGGCTGGCCTTTGCCGCCGTGCTGCTGGTGAACCTGACCTACCGCTCGCTGCGCCTGCGCGACCTGATCCCGCTCTTCCCCCTGGTGGACCTGGCGGTCGCCTACGGGGCGGTCAGCCTGGTCCGCCAGGGGTGGGCCAGGGCCGGCGGCCACATGGAGCGCCTGGGCGCGGCCCTGTTGCCGGGCCTCCTCATCGCCTGGGTGATCGGGAGCCTGGCCCTGGCCCGCTGGGCGATGGTGGATAACCTGTGGAAACGGGGGTGGGCCTCTTTCGGCTATATGCGGGCCGAGCAGCGCGCCGCCTTTGACCGGCTGGCCGAGCTGACCCCGCCGCAGGCGGTCATCGGCGCCTCGCTCAACGCCGGGGCGGTGATGATGTACACCGGCCGCGACGCCATCCGCCCTTACGACAGTTGGACCGACGACGAGTGGGAAACCTTCCTGCACGCCATGCAGGCCAGGGGGCGGCCGGTGTACCTGCTGGACGACGGCGGCCTGATGGCCGGGTTCATCGCCAGGGAACAGGGCCGTCGCCGCCTGACCCCCATCGCGGAGCTGGCAGTGCCCCTGTTTTACACCCGAGACCGGGAAACCGGCTGGCTCTATCGCCTGGAGTGGGAGGAATGAACAAGACGAACGAACGGCGGGTTCCCAGGTCGGAAGCGGCCGCCCTTTTGGCCCTGGCCGGGCTGAGCCTGCTCTTTTTCTGGAAGATCGCCCTCACCAACCGGGTGTTGGCCGGCCTGGACCTGTTCGCCTACTTTTACCCTTACCGCGACTTTGTCGGCGCGGCGCTGCGGGCCGGGCGGCTGCCGCTGTGGAACCCCTACCTGTTCATGGGCGCCCCCCTTCTGGCCAACTCGCAGGCCGCCGTGTTGTATCCCCTCCACTGGCCGCTGATCTGGCTGGAGGCGCCCAAACAGGTCGCCTGGAGCATCGTGATCCACATCTGGCTGGCCGGCGCCGGCAGCTACCTCCTGGCCCGCAGGGTGCTGAGGCTCCGGCCGGTAGCCGCGTTGACGGCGGCGGCCATCTTTGCCCTGGGTGGCTTTCTCGGCGCTCAGGTCGAGCATGTCAACCAACTGAACGCCTCGGCCTGGCTGCCGTGGCTGCTCCTCTGCCTGGAAGAGGCCGTGCAGGCGGGGAAACGGCACGGGCCGGCCCTGTTGGGCGGTGGGGCGGTGACGGGCCTGACGCTCCTGGCCGGCCACACCCAGGCCGCGTACATCGTGCTGTTCGGCGCAGCCCTCTATGCCCTGGTCCGCCGGGCAAACCGGCAAGCCGCCCTGCGGGGCGTGGCGGCGCTTTCCGCAATGGGCCTTGTCGGAGGGCTGCTGGCAGCGGGACAACTGCTGCCCACGGCAGAGCTATCGCGGCTGTCGGTGCGCAGCGGCGGACTGCCCTACAACGAGGCAGCCTCCTTCTCCCTCAAGCCGGGGCTGATCTTCAAGGCCTTCCTCCCGCCGCTCCTTTGGGAGCCACCCTTTAGCGAGTACGTGGCCTACATCGGGCTGATCGGCCTGGCGCTGGCCGCGGTCGGGGCCTGGGCCATCCTGCGGCGAAAGCATCCCGGCGGCGCGGTGCTGGTGCTGGCGCTGGCCGGCCTCTTGCTGGCCTTTGGGGCCTACAACCCGGCCTATTACCTGCTCTACAGGCTGGTGCCGGGCTTTGCCCTGTTTCGCGCCCCGGCCCGCTGGCTGCTGCTGTATAGCTTTGGCGCAGCGATGCTGGCCGGCATCGGGCTGGAAACCATAGGCCTCCGCCTGGACCGCCGAAACCCGGAAAAGGCCGGGGCTCCTGGGCGGTTCTGGGCCGGGGTGCGGGGGACAGGGGGAGCGGTCCCGCTCCTCACCCTGCTGCTGATCGCCGAACTGTTCCTGGCGGGGCGCAGGCTGGCCTACAACCACCCTACCGCCCCGGCCGCTTTTGACTCGATGCGCAGCGCACCGGCCCACCTGCTGGCCCATCAGACCCACAGCGGCGGCCTGTTCCGCTTTGTCAGCCTGTCGGATATCCGCTACGATCCGGGCGACCTGGGCGACCTGCAGGCCATGTATCGCCCTGCCCTGCCGGAAACGGAGGTCTATGACCTGATCGTGGCGACCAAGATGAAAGAGGTGCTGGCCTACAACCTGCCGCTGTCCTATCGCCTGTTCAGCGTGGATGGGTACGATGGCGGGCTGCTGCCCATCAAGAACTATGTCACGTTAGAGCGGTTGTTCCTGCAAGAGGACGAGATCTGGCCCGATGGCCGGCTGCGCCAGCAGCTCCGCCAGGTGCCGCCGGCCCGGCTGCTGTCACTGCTCAACGTCCGGTACGTCATCACCGACAAGACGCAGGATGTCTGGGTGGATGGGGTGTTCTACGACCTGGAGCATACCCTGCCCCTCGGCCAGGTTACCCTGACCGATCTGCCCGATTTTGAAACCGACCACCTGGGCCTTGTCTCGTACCTCACCGGGACGGCCGACCTGCCCGACGGGACAGCGGTAGCCCGGGTGGTGGTCACCGGCACCGACGGGACGGTGGTCACGGCCACGCTCCGCGCCGGCGAGCAGACCGCCGAAGGGCTGTACCGGGCCGGGGCGGTGGCCCATCGCCAGGCACAGGTGGGCCACCTCTGGCGCGACAACGAGCAGGGCCACGACTATATCGCCGTGCTCGACCTGGGGCAGAGGGTACGCCCCACCGCCCTTGCCGTCCGGTCGCTCCTGCCCGGCCGGCGGTTCCACCTGCGCGGCCTGACCCTCATTGACCGGCAGAGCCACACCAGCCGCACCCTGTCGGTAGACCCGGCCTACCGCCTGGTCCATTCCGGGGATGTCAAGATTTACGAGAACCTGGAGGTGCTGCCCCGCGCCTTTGTCGTCCACCAGGCCCGGATAGAACCGGACGCCGAAGAGGCGTTGCGCCTCCTGCGCAATCCGGCTTTCGACCCCGCCCACCAGGTGCTCCTGGCGGAAGGGGACGGGCTGGCGGCCGCAGGGGGAGTTTCCACCGTCGAGATCGCCGCCTACGGGCCGGAACAGGTGCTCCTCCATGTCTCTCTGGAGGCGCCGGGCTACCTGGTGCTCACCGACGCCTGGTACCCCGGTTGGGTGGCCGAGGTGGACGGCCGGCCGGCGCCCATCCTGCGGGCCGACCTCTATTTCCGGGCCGTAGAGCTGGCCGCCGGAGAGCATCAGGTTGCCTTCCGCTACCGGCCGGGCAGTGTGCGCCTGGGCCTGGGGATAAGCCTGGCCTCGTGGCTGGCCTGGGGAGTGGGCGTTGCAGTCATGCCGATCCGTTTTGGACGTAAAGGCGCAAGTAGTGTATAATTGCCCCAGACTGGAAAAAGATCGGGTCACAAGGAGGTTTTTGCATGAACGTATTCAATCGGGTGGTCATGGTCCTGTTGCTGTTGGCGGTTATCCTCGTCGTCGCGGTAGTTGCCATCGCCCCTGAGCCAACCTTTTATCTGCTCGCAGCCCTGTTCCAACGGACCCACGAGATTATCGTCCAGTACAACCAACCCGGCGGCAACTGGGCCCTGTTCGCCGCCGGGCGGGTGATCGTCGGCGGCTTTATCGCCCTGCTGTGCCTGATCCTGCTCTGGCTGGAGCTGCGCCGGCCCCGGCGCAAGACCATCCGCGTCGAAAAGATGGCCGGCGGCGAGGCCCACATCACCATCGAATCGATCGCTCAGCGGCTGGCCTACAACATTGACCGGCTTCCCGACATCGTCAAGGTGTCGCCCCACATCATCGGTCGGGCCCGCCAGGTGGACCTGGTGCTCAACCTGGAGACATCGCCGGAAATTGACGTGCCGATGAAGACCGAAGAGGTGCTCCAGGTAACGCGGCAGGTCATCGGCGAACAGATGGGGCTAAAGTTGGGCAAGGTGCAGGTCAAGATCAAACACGCGCCCTTTCCTAAAGAATAAAAAAACCTCGGCGGCTGGCAGAACCTCCGAGGTCTCGACGGGGTGAGAGGCAGGCTATTTTCGAGAGCCCTTGATGATCGCCTCCCCCTCCAGAACCTCCAGGGCGGTGATCTCGACCTCCAGTTGCAGCTCGTCCATCGTTTCGTTGATGCTCTGCGAAATAGTCTGCAAGGCTTTCTCTGGGATGGGCAGGGCGCCGGTCGAGAACTTTTCGATCTCGACCACAATCTTGCCGTCGCGGACGCGGGCCAGGGCCACGATGGAGAACCTGGCTTCGACGGGCAGCACGTTGACCAGCCGCCCGGTCCCATAAATCTTGCCCTGGGTGAACCACACCTGGGGGTCGACCACCGGCGACTCGTCATATTTGGCCAGTTCCGCCGCCAGTAACGAAGTTACCTCCGTATCGGTCACCCGCAAGATGAACTGCTGGCCGGGTGGACCGCCGAGGCTCTGCCGGATGCGGGACTCTAACTGGCCGGCCGCATCGGTGGAGACGGCGATAGGCCGGGGAGGGGTGGGCATGTCGCCCGAAAGCAGATTGCAGGGACCACAGGCTATACTCCCCAGGATCACCACCGCAACGACCAGATGGAACCAAGGCCGGCGTTCGTGCATAACCGCTTGACCTCCCTCAAAAGAGATATTTCCTGCCCTGCCCGGATCGTCTCGAACAGAACGGAATACACCCAAATCCATTATAGCACAATCCGAAACGAGAGGCGAATCGCAGACGATGGATGGTACAGAGCAGACACGGCCGCCGACCCCGCTCCTGGTCGAAAGCCTGCTGTTTGTGGCCGACGAACCGGTCCCCCTTGAGCGTCTGGCCACGGTCCTTGAGGTAGAGATCGAGCAGGTGGAAACGGCGCTGGACGACCTGGCCCACCTGTACGACGGCCGGGGGATCCGCATCCAGCGCACGGGGCAGCGGGCCCAGATGGTGACCGCCCCGGAAAGTGCCGGGTACGTCCGGCGTTTCCTGGGCCTGGACCTCAGCAGCAAGCTGACACCGGCCGCCCTGGAGACCCTGGCCATTGTTGCCTATCGCCAGCCGGTCACCCGCGCCCAGATCGAAAGCATCCGGGGGGTCAATTCCGACAGCGTCTTGCGCACCCTCATCAACCGGGGGCTGATCGAGGAGCAGGGGCGGTTGGAGCAGGCCGGCCGGCCGATTGTCTATGGCACGACCTTTGAATTTCTGCAACAGTTCGGGCTGCTCAGCCTGGATCAGTTGCCGCCTCTGGAGGATTCAGCCGCCGGGTAGGAGGCAGGCCATTGGCTATGAGGAATCTTCTGGAAGCCATCCGGCGGCTTGCCGGCTGGCAAAAGCTGATCGTCGGCCTGATGGTGTCCATCGTGGTCCTGACCTGGCTGGCCGTATGCCTGATCCTGGCCGGCTACCTGCTGTGAGGCCAAGTTGTCGGCACCCATTCCTGACCGGTCTCAAGAAGTTTCCGGGGCGATCTTTCGCTCCGCCCGTCGCCGCGCCTTTATCCAGGACATGCTGGCCGAGCTGTCCGGCCGGTCGGGCAACCTGCTCTCCTTCGACCAGGTCCGCGAACAGCTCCACCTGAGCACGCCGGCCCAGGAAGCCCGCATCCAGGAAATCCCCCTGGACCGGATCGTCGGCAGTGTGGGCCGCTACCGCGACTTTAACCGCGCCTTCCTGCCCCGTGCCCAGATCGATCCCGGCCGCTGGATCCGGATCGAGCAGCTTCACGGCCAGGTGGACCTGCCGCCTATTGATGTGTTCAAGGTTGGCGACGTCTACTTTGTGCGGGATGGCAACCACCGCGTGTCGGTGGCCCGCGCCCGCAAGCACAAAACCATCCGGGCGCGTGTCGTCGAGATCCCTGTCCGCGTGCCGCTGGACGCCCACACCTCCCCCGACGATCTGATTCTGAAAGCCGAGTACGCCGAGTTTTTGGACAAGACCTCCCTGGATCGCAATGGCCTGGAGCAGCCGATCGAGCTGACGCGGCCAGGGGGCTATCGGAGCCTGCTACAACATATCGAGGTCCATCAGTTTTACACCGGCCTGCGCTCACGCCACTACCCGAGCCTGGAAGAAGCCGCCGCCGACTGGTACCGCGAAGTGTACCTGCCGGTCGTCAAACGGATCCGCGATTCGAACATTCTGGACCATTTCCCCGGCCGCACCGAAGCCGACCTGTACCTGTGGATCGCCGAAAACCGCGCCGCCCTGCAGATGCGCTACGGCCATCGTGAAAAGGCCGGAGAAGCGGTCAAAGATTTCGCCCGGAAGCAACAAAGGCCGTGGTTTGTCCGCTGGTTCCGGCGCATGCTCCACCGCCTGTTCCCCGCCCGGCGTTCGAAATGAGGGCAACCGCCAGGGCAGCCTCTACATGAAAAAAAGGCGGCCGCTGGTCGGCCGCCTCTCTCATGCCTGGTAGCAGACCCGGTTATTCCTGGTTGGGCTGGGGTCTGGGATGGGGGCTACGGCGGCGCACCCCATCTTCGCGCACCGGCTTGATACCGTTATAGACCTTGAACCCCCCCACGGTGCGGAGGATGGTTTCTGCCGGGCGGTGGACCCGCTCCTGTAGTTCAACAGGAGACAGGGGTTCGTTGCCGTTGGCCAGAAACACGCGAAAGATGGCGGTCGTGAGCGGCGTCAGCTCGTCGGTATAACCGGGCTTGAGGCTACAGCAGGTGCGCAGCGAATGCCACAGTCCATCCACCTGGGTCACCTCCGCTGTATCGGCATCAATCCAGTCCACCAACTCGGCCTTCTGATAATCTTTGTAGCGGGCCTGGCATTCCGGGCAAAGGTGGCTCAGCAAGTGGACCCGAAAGTTCCGCTTCTCCTCTTCCCACCAGTCAAAATCTATGTGAAATTTGGTCTCTATCGTTGGTCGCAGCCATTTGCCCATAGGACAGTGCTCCTCTACCCCTGTTTTTGGACCAGCGCCTCATCGAACGTCCAATACCCGCCGCCCATAAGGATGAAACAGGGCTCGGTCGAAAGCAAGGCAAAGATCGGGCCGGGCGGGGTGCGCTTTAAAATATTCACCGCCGTATAGATCGTCTTGGCGTGAACCGTGCCCTGCGGGCTGAGTTTGATCAACTCGGGCATGACGCGGATCAGGACCTGCAACAGGCTCTCCCCTCGGGCCGCCACCTCGGCGCGGAACTCCTCAATCGCCTGAGGATCGACCTCGCCGATAGAGATCTGCTCATCGTACTCGCAGGCGACAGGCACCTTGCGGACCTGAAACACCAACTTGCCATCCTGAATCGTGGCGACCTTGCCCCACACCGGTTTGAGCCGCCGCGTCTCCAGGTCCACCATGATGACCCTGGGATCGCGGGTGCGCTCCAGCTTCAGGAGGGCCCCCACCGGCAGCTTGTAACGCGCATACCATTCCCCCAACCCATAGACAAACGAGTGCTGGTGGACGACCCAGCCCTGCATCCGATCTCCACTCTGGCCGTCTACCAGCACAACGGGGGTGTGGTGGGCAGTAGCCGCCGGGAATAGCCCCCGGGTGCGGACCGTCAAAGGCAGGGTCCCGGCCCGCCAGTGAGGATAGGTCAACGTGAGGCTGGTTTTGTAGAGAGGACGGCTCGGGCCAAAAACCTCCTCCCCACTCCCTTCATCGTCAATCTCGCGTTCGATCAGCAGCAGTTCTTCATTGATGGCCTGCCGATTGTAGGGCTCCACCGTAAAACGAAGGTGAGCCGGGGGGTCCACCACCGGGATAGGCGTCAGCCGGCGGAGGTACCACACATCCCGGCCGTTGTCACCGACGTTGTCAAACCGTGGATCGGCCTCCAGGGCCAGGGTGAGCGACAAAAGCTGGATCTCCTGCGGCACTTCGGCGGGCAGGTCCAGCTCCGGCAGGAGTTCGGCGGTGGCCAGGGGCCTGGCCTTGACATCAATCAACGCCTCGGCGATGTTCAGGTGGCCTTCCGTGATGGGGGTGAGCAGGTCCCTCAGGAACCAGGTGTCACCGACGCGGACAAACTCCTCACGTTCCGCCAGGGCCGACACGAGCTTTTGTTCCACCAGGGGGCCATATGCCTCATAGAGCTCGGCAGGGGTCCGCCAGCCTTCGACAAGCACCCGATTCTCCTCCCCCTCCGGGCGGTTCAGCCTGTGCTCACCCTGTAACGCAGAGGCAAATTCGCGGACCTCCTCCTGCCCCTCAAATTGCACCTGGATCACAGTAAAGTCGCCGTAATCGGGGTTGTGGCCGGGCCGGGTGCCGACCACCGTGGCCAGGGCATAGTCGAACACCGGAAAGATAATCTTTTGCCCAACCTCGTAGCGGTCACGGGGTTGATAGGCCGGCCCCATGTTCAACCTGGCCTGCACAAGGCGCTCCTCCTGCTGACAATGGGCCTCGATCAGCGCCTGGGCCAGGGTCTGGGTAGAGACCGGCCTGGCAGCCTCCAGGATGAGTTCGTAGATCCTGCTAATGTCCGCGCCGGTCAGCGCCAGGTCCTCTCGCCAATAGGTTTCTGTCTGTGTTCTCCGTCGGATCACAAGGCTCTCCTTCCGAAGGCCAATGTCGAGATTCTGCATCGTGCCTGCAAACAAAAATATTATACCAGGTTTCTGCAGCCTTGACAACTGTCCAGGCTCAGGATGCGGAGGCCGGGGTGTTTGAGAGGGCCTGCCTGTCGGTTAGAGGTCAGGTTTGACCGGAGCGTTGCCCGAGGAACGCGGTCAGGCCCGTCAGCCCCAACCCGACCGCCAACGCCAGCCCAACCAGCAGGACCAGGATGGTCGCGATTCCCACCCCCATCCACGTCTGCCCGGCGCTGTCAACCGGCCCAGGCTGACCCAGCAGCGAGATCACGGTCAGCCCGGCGGCCAGAGCGTTCCATGCGGCATGGACCCCCACACTGGCGACATACAGGCCCGCTGCCCGGCTCAGGTTCCGCCTCCCCAAAAGCTGATACCAGGCCAGGCCCATCAGCCCGCCGGTGAAGCAGTGCAGCAGGGTAGCCCCCAGCCGCAGCACCACCACCGGCATCCACGTGTCGAGGGAGCCGGCGGTGTTGAGCAGGTTTTCGGCCAGGGCAAAGCCGGCCCCCCCGGCCAGGCCCCACACAAAGGCGCGGGCCGGCCCGGGGCGTTGCCAGGTCAGCAACCCTACCCCCACGGTCTTGAGCGCCTCCTCGACGAACGGGATGCCCCCCACCGCCACCAGGGCAATAGCCGCCAGGATCACAGGTTCCCTGGCCAGAGCGGCCAGCCGGACCGGGTCCTGCAGCCATGCCGGGCTCTCCAGGTGCAGGGCCAGGACCTGGAGCAATTCCGGACCGCCGGGCCGAATTGCCACGGCGAACAAGGCAACCATCACGATCCCCAGGATAATGGCCAGCTCGACAGCGAACGCCAGGCTCGTCGCCAGAAAGGCCCCGCTGCCGACCTGCAAGACCACCTCTCGCCAGCGCACTGTGCCGCTCAGGCCGTGGCCCACTAGGCCCAACACGATCAGAGGGGGGAGCACCCCGGCAGCCACGTGGAAAGGGGGAAAGGTGAGGGCCGGCAACAGGTCCAGCGAAAGGATCGCCTGGCCGACCAGCAACACCAGCAGGTACAACAGCCCCCCCAGCCAGATGCGCCGGGGCCGGAAGGGAGCGGAGGCGCGGCCCTGTAACGACTGCCAGGCCTGCCAGGCCAGCGCCAGACCCAACCCCACCGCCAGGGTCAGAAACGACACACTGAGCGTGAGGGTCATCAGCCGATCGGCCGGCGAGCCGACCAGGCCGCTGAGAACGCCCAGGGCGCCTGTCAGCAAACCAAGAGCCACGATGCCCAGCGCACCAATGAGGAGCAGGGCCTGTGCCAACCTCAACATAAAAACCTCCCCCTTCCCACCTCCTGCCTCTTTTCCACGTCGCCAGGACTGTATCATATTTTGGCTCCTTTGTCCAACGCCGAGGGCTTTGCTACCCGCCGGATCGGGCCGATTGGCCCCAGGCGGCAATTTGGTGTATACTACACGCCGCTATGAAACGTTTGGAACCTGGCCTGCGCACACTGCCGGCGCAGATGATTCTGAGCTTTATCGGCCTGGTGCTGTTGATGGCCGGGGCGGCCGTCCTGCCGGCGGTGTGGTTGACCCACCACCAGATCGAACGCCAGGCGTGGGCCCAGGTGCAGCGGGGGGAACGCGCCACCCAGGCCCTCTATGCCGCTGTCCGGGAGGAACTGGGGGACCTGGCCACGCTGACGGCGCAACGGCCCACCCTCCACCGCCTGTTGCTCCAGGGGGACGAGGAAGCACTGCCGGCCTATCTGCGCACCTTGCAGCAAGGGTCGGGGCTGGACCTTGTGCTCCTCTGCAGATCAGGGCAGGTTGTGGCCCAGGCCGGCGAAGCGGGACCGCCCAACCCCTGTGCCGGGCAGGAGCAGGCCACCTTCTACATCGTCGGGGCGGGCAGCCCCCCCCAGGTGTGGCTGATGGCTGCCCAGCCCCTGGAAGGACCGGGCCAGGTCGTCGTAGGCCGGTCTTTGGACGATGACCTGGCCATGCAGATGCGCGCCCAGACCGGGCTGGAGCACACGATCCTGGTGGCCAGCCAACCGGTGGCCACCAGCCTCCCCGCTCGTCGGCCACCGTCCTCGTCGGCAGACCGGATAGAGGACCGGGGCAGGTTCAACCTGGGCGGCCATCTCTATTACGCTGCCCGCTTTTCCCTGGATGGTCCGGGCCTGCAGGCCGAAGTGGCCCTGGATGTATCGGACATCGTCGGCACGCAGCGCCGCCTGGTGTGGATTCTGGTGGGCAGCATCGTGGCCGTGGCGGCCATCGCTTCCCTGTTGGGCACCGTCCTGGCCCGGCGCATCGGCGGCCCCCTGGCCCGCCTGGCCGATGCCGCCACCGCCATGAGCCGGGGGGATCTGGAGGGGCCGCTGGAGGTAGAGGCCGGCGTGCGAGAGGTGGCACTGGTGGCCCAGGCCCTGGAGGGTGCTCGCTCCGACCTGAAACGCTCCCTGGCCGAACTGCGCCAGGAAAAGGCCTGGACCGACCACCTGTTGGAGGCTATCGTCGAGGGGATCGTCACCCTGGACCGCCACGGGCACATCACCTTCTTCAGCCACGGCGCAGAGCGGATCACCGGCTGGGACCGGGATGAGGTGATGGGCCATTCCTGCGACCGGATATTCCAGCCGACCGAATCGGATGGACCGTTCAGCCAGCTCATCCCCCCGCCCGGCCAGCACCGCAAGGTCCCGGTAGAGTTGCGCGACGGGCGGCAGGCGATCCTGGCTTTTACCGGAGCCAGGCTCTTGCCGCCGGAGGGGGGGGATGCCCGCGTAGCGTTGGTCTTTCGCGATGTCAGCGAAGAAGAGGCGGTCCACCGCCTCCTCGGCCACTTTTTGGCCAATGTGGCCCACGAGTTCCGCACCCCCCTGTCGGCCCTGGCCGCTTCGGTGGAACTGCTGCTGGACCAGGCCTCTGACCTCAGCCCGGCCGAGTTGGCGGAGCTGCTGACCTCCCTGCACCTGGGGGTCCTGGGCCTGCAGACGCTGATTGATAACCTTCTGGAAAGTGCCAACATCGAGACCGGCCATTTCCAGGTACGGCCCCGCCCATCCAGCCTGGGCGACGTGATTGCCGAGGCGATTGCCATGATGCAGCCGCTGCTGGACAAACACGGCCAGCGGCTGGTCGTCGAACTGCCGGCGGCCATCCCGGTAGTGCTCGCCGATCCCCGCCGGACGGTGCAGGTGCTGGTCAACCTGCTATCGAACGCCAGCAAGTATGGCCCCGATGAGGCCGAGATCGAGGTGCGCGCCACCCTCGAAGGGGGGTGGGTACGGGTGGCAGTGGCCGATTCAGGGCCGGGCGTGCCCCCTGAGCAGAGGAAAAACCTGTTCCGGCGCTTTGTGCACCCCCGCTCCGGGGGCCATGACGCCCAGGTGGGCATCGGCCTGGGACTGTCGGTCGTCAAAGCCATCGTCAAAGCCCACGGCGGAGAGGTGGGGATTGATGACCGTCCGGGCGGTGGGGCGACCTTCTGGTTCACCCTGCCGCTGGCTGCCGGCTGACCGTTGACCATGAAAACGTTGGTTGTAGATGACGATCGGGTCCTGGCCGACGTCCTGGCCTTCACCTTGCGGCGAGAAGGGTTCCAGGTGATCCTGGCCCACGACGGGCAGGCGGCTTTGCAGCGTTGGGCAGAGGAACAGCCCGATCTGATCGTGCTCGACGTCAACCTGCCCCGGCTGGATGGCTTCCAGGTCTGCCGCCGTATCCGCGAGCAGGACGACGTGCCCATTCTGTTGCTCACCGTGCGCGGGGAGGAGGATGACATTGTCCATGGCCTGGAGTTGGGCGCCGACGATTATATCACCAAGCCCTTCAGCCCGCGCCAACTGGTGGCCCGGGCCCATGCCGTGCTGCGCCGGGCAGGCAAAGCCGCCACCCCTGCCCTCCGCCGCGTGGGCGAGCTGACGCTTGACCCCGGCCGGCGGGAATTGCGCCTGGGCAGCGGCGAACCTGTGTCGCTGACCCCCCTGGAAAGCCGGCTGCTGGACTACCTGATGCTCAACGCCGGCCACGTCCTGCCCGCCGACGCGATCATCAACCATGTCTGGGGACCTGAAGGCGGCGACCGGGATATGCTGCGCCAGCTCGTGCGCCGGTTGCGCGCCAAGATCGCCCAGGCGGGTGAGCCCGGAGCAGCCGAACCGGGGTACATCGAAACCGTAGCCGGCCTGGGCTACGGTCTGATCCTCCCCCCCTCTTCCCCCTCCCCCGGAAAATAGCGTTTCCGTAGGGGCAAAGTTGCCTCACCCCTCCTCGTGGTGCCCCACCGGGCATATTGACTCTTTCCTTACCACGAAGGACACCAGGGACACGAAGGTCATCGTTCATCAGACCCGTTGCCCCCTCCGGTCCTTTTTATCACAGCTTTGTCACAACTCCATCACGGCCCCTGTCACGCCCGCGTGATATCCTGCAACAAACGGGCCGTCGGGACCCTGAGGGCAAAAACGTTGCCCATTGAGCCAGAAAAGTTGCCACCGTGTCCCCGGTGGCTTTGGGTTCCGGCCCTTCTGGCGTAGGGGATTGAAGTTGGGATTTGAGGTTCTGACCCAAGTTCCCTGTCCTGGACAGGAATGGGAAGAGGAGCCGTGCCGTGCCCGCCAGGTGCTGGTCGTCGCCTTTCCACAACCCGCCTTTGGCCAGGTGTGGGAGTATGCCCAGGACCTGGGCCGGCTGCTGGAAACCGGGGTCAGCCGCGTCGAGACCGCCAACGAGATCGCGGCCCGGTGTGGGGCAGGCGGGGGGCCGACCCTGGTCATCCTCGGCTCGCCCGACCACCCCGTGCTGAGCCCACTGCTCCTGAATCCGGCGGAGGAGAACACCCTGGTAGAACAGCCCGGCTCCCAATGGGCCGTGCTCGTCGCGCAACCGCCCCGCTGGCCGCTCCAGCACATCCTTCTCGTCCTGTGGGGTGAAGAGACAGACGAAGCGGCCGTCGAGTGGGCGGTGCGGCTGGCCCGCCCCGCCGGCAGTGCCATCACAGCCCTGGCCGTCGTGTCGCCGGTACCAGGCGTGGAGAGCTGGCGGGTCCGTATGGACAAGGGCCTCCCTGCGTTGCTGACGACCGATACCCCGTTGGGGCAGCGGATGCAGCATGTGGCCCGCCGCCTGGTGGAGCAGGGGATCGCCGGCACGCTGCGGTTGCGCCAGGGTCCCCCCGATCGGCAGATCCACCAGGAGGTGACCGAGGGGGACTATGACCTGATTGTGATCGCGGCAGCCCCCTGCCACAGATGGCAACGCTGGCTCAAGGAGGATTGGCCGGCCTCCCTGTTCCATTGGACTGACCAACCTGTGCTGGTGGCCGGAGCCGAAGGTGCCAGGCATTTGTAGAAAAAACTCTGAACTGATAGAAAGGAGTAGAAACATGAATAACGTCAGGAAGATGCTGTTTGTGTTGTTGGTCTTGGGCCTGCTGTCTACGGCGGCCGGCTGTGGCCCGGCAGGCACGGGCGGAACCGCCTCCCTTGAAAGTGAACTGGAAGGGACCATCACCGTATCGGGGGCCTGGGCGCTTTACCCGATGATGGTCCGTTGGGGCGAAGAGTTCCAGAAGCTGAACCCCAGGGTCAAGATCGATATTTCAGCCGGGGGGGCCGGGAAGGGAATGGCCGATGCCCTGGCCGGCGCGGTGGATATCGGCATGGTCTCCCGCGACGTCACGCCGGAAGAGGAGGCCAAAGGGGCGTTCTGGATCCCGGTAGTAAAGGATGCCGTCTTTGTCACGGTGAACGAAGCCAACCCCGTCTGGCAGGACCTGCACCAGAAGGGGGTCAGCCGCGAGGCCTTCATCGGCATCTATATCACCGGTGAGGTCAAAACCTGGGGGCAGGTGGTGGGCCGGCCGGAGGTAACCGATCCGATCCATGTGTTTACCCGTTCCGACTCGTGCGGTGCAGCAGAGACCTGGGCCAAATACCTGGGCGGTAAGCAGGAGGACCTGCTGGGGGTGGCCGTCTACGGCGACCCCGGCCTGCTGGATGCGGTGGTCAAAGATCCACTGGGCATCGGCTTCAACAACCTGAACTATGCCTACGATGCAGCGACGGGGAAGCCGGTGGCCGGGGCTCAGGTGGTGCCGATTGATGTGAACGGCAATGGGCAGGCCGACGCAGAGGAGAGCACCGATACCAAGGCCCAGGCTATCGAGGCGGTGGGCACCGGCCGTTACCCCTCGCCCCCGGCCCGCGACCTGAACCTGGTGGCCAACGGCAAACCGACGGGCCTGACCCAGACCTTTATCCTCTGGATTTTGACCGACGGCCAGAAATATGTGGACGAGGCGGGCTACATTCCTCTGTCGGCGGCGAAATTGAGCGACGTGCTGGGCAAGGTGCGGTAAACTCCTCCCTGCTTTTTGGGGGGCAGAAGGCAGCGGAATGGCAGAACAGAGCGCACAGGTGGCACGGGTGCTGGCGATTCGGAAGTGGCGGCGGCGCCAGGACCAACTGGCCCGATGGCTGATAGGCCTGTTGACCCTGGCAGCGGTGCTGCTGGTGCCGCTGCTTGCCGTCGCCCTCTTCCTGCGCGCCCGGCCCATCCTGGCTATCGAGCCGCTGGAGGAGTTGCTCTTCTCTGCCGCCTGGCGGCCCCAGAAGGGGATGTTTGGCTTTTACCCGTTCATCCTGGGCACGGTATGGGTGACGGCGGTGGCCATGGCCATCGCCGTACCCCCTGCGCTGCTGACCGCCATCTACCTGGCCGAGTATACTCCCCCCCGGCTCCGCTCGGTGGTCAACCCGTTCATTGACCTGCTGGCAGGCATTCCGTCGGTGGTCTATGGCGTGTGGGGGGTGCTGACCGTTGTGCCCTTTGTAGGCAAGGTTGTGGCCCCGGCCTTGAGCTGCTGGCTGGGGGGGGTGCGGCTGTTCCGCAGCGACAACCCGACCGGTTACAGTGTGCTGAGCGGCGGGATTGTGCTGGCCGTGATGGTCTTTCCCATCATCATTGCTGTGGCTCAGGATGTGATCCGGGCTGTGCCCCAGGGGCTGCGTGAGGCCTCCCTCGCCCTGGGCGCTACCCGCTGGCAGACGGTACGGAGTGTGGTCCTGCGGCGGGCATGGGCCGGGGTAACGGCTGCGGTAGTGCTGGGCTTCTCCCGTGCCTTTGGCGAAACTATGGCCGTGTTGATGGTCGTGGGCAACGTGCCCCAGGTACCCCACTCGATTTTCGACACGGCCTACCCCCTGACGGCGCTTATCGCCAACAACTACGGAGAGATGATGTCCATCCCCCTGTACGATGCAGCTTTGTTGGGCGGGGCGCTGATCCTGTTGCTGATCGTGCTCCTCTTTAACCTGATGGCGCGCCTGGTGCTGGTGCCACTGATACGGAGCGAGGTGGGATGAGCAGACGCAAGGCAAAACTGGAGGAGGGCTTTTTCCAGGTGCTCATGATCGGTTCAATGGTGGGGGTGGTGGGCAGCCTGTTGCTGATCCTGGGCACCGTCATCTGGCGGGGGGCACCGGCCCTGAACCTGGCCATGCTGACCCAAACGCCCAAAGGGGGCTATTACCTGGGCAAAGAGGGGGGCATTCTCAACGCCATTGTCGGCTCGCTCTGCCTGACCGGGGGTGGGACGGCCCTGGCCATGCTGATCAGCCTGCCCATCGCCCTCTATTTGCAGTTCTACGCTGCCCGGTCCCGTTGGGCCGAGGTGGTGCGCCTGGCCCTGGATGTCCTGTGGGGCGTGCCCAGCATCGTGTATGGCGCATTCGGCTTTATCCTCATGCTCTGGCTGGGGATGCGGGCTTCCCTGCTGGGCGGCATCCTCACCCTGGCCTTGCTGGAGCTGCCGGTTATGGCTCGCGGCATGGACGAAGCCATCGCTATGGTCCCGGCGGCGTTGAAGGAAGCTTCCTATGCCCTGGGGGCCACGCGGTTTGAAACAGCCCTGAAGGTGGTGGTACGGCAGACGGCGCCGGGCCTGGTGACAGCGGTGCTGTTGGCCTTCGGGCGGGGCATCGGCGATGCCGCTTCGGTGCTGTTCACCGCCGGCTACACCGACCGCCTGCCCGGTTCCCTGTTGAGCCCGGCGGCCTCGCTGCCGCTGGCCGTCTTTTTCCAGCTTGGCACCCCCTTCCCGGCAGTACAACAACGGGCCTATGCCTCGGCCCTGGTGCTGACCTTGATCGTCCTGGCTCTGAGCCTGATCTCACGACGGCTGGCAGGCCGTTTGACGAAACACATGATCCGGTAGAAAATAGAGGTTGGAGGTTGGAGCATGGAGCCGGTCATCCGGATCGAAGGCTTGAATGTGTGGTATGGACACCAGCAGGCGCTGAAGGATGTCCATGCCCAGGTCCCGGCACGTAAAATCACCGCCATCATCGGCCCCTCGGGCTGCGGCAAGACGACGCTGCTGCGCTGCCTCAACCGGCTGCTGGAAGAAACGGTGGGGGCGCGGGTGAGCGGCCAGGTCTTTCTCAACGGCGTGGATATCTATGGCCGGGGGGTGGACGTGACCGAGGTGCGCACCCGGGTGGGGATGCTGGCCCCCAAGCCGTTTCCCCTGCCCATGTCGATCTATGATAACGTAGCCTATGGCCGGCGCATCCACGGCCTGCAGGTGTTGGACAAGGGCAACGGCCGCCACCTGGACCGCATTGTCGAGCGCTACCTGCGGGCCGCCGGCCTGTGGGACGAAGTGAAGGACCGCCTCCACGCGCCAGCCTCAGGACTGTCCACCGGACAACAGCAGCGGCTGTGCCTGGCCCGCGCTCTGGCGGTAGAGCCGGAAGTGCTGCTGTGCGACGAGCCCACCTCGGCCCTGGACCCGATCTCGGCCCAGCGGATCGAGGAGCAACTGCAGAGCATCAAAGAGGAAACGACGGTCGTGATGGTCACCCATAGCCTGCAGCAGGCCCGCCGCCTGGCCGATCACGTCGTCTTTCTCTGGCTGGGGGAGATGGTGGAAACCGGCCCGGCGGCCCAGGTCTTTGGCCATCCCCAGGACGAGCGGACCCGCCGTTACCTGGCGGGCTACATTGGGTGAAGAGCAATGGACAGGACGAGAAAGCAGCACCTCACAGGGCCCGGCTGGTATCGTGCTGCGAGCTGGTTGCTGGGGGTGGCCCTGTTGGCTGTGGTGGCCTTTTATGTCGTGCGCGCAGCACTGAACGACAGGGATGCCCCGGTCCACCTGGTGGTCTATGCCTTTAGCACCCAGGAGGAGCCGTTCAGCCAGGGCCTCTTTCCCGCCTTTGAACAGGCATGGGAGGCCGAGACAGGCCGCGATCTGACCATCGAGGGGGTGTTTGGCGCGTCGGGGACGCTGGCCGGGCAGATCAACCTGGGCGCTCCGGCCGATGTGGCCATCTTTAGCAACGCCCGGCATGCCGACTGGCTCAGGCTGGGGCGACGGGTGCAGCGCGACAGCCGGCCGGTGGTGATCGGCTGCACCCCCCTGATCATCGTCACCCGCGCCGGCAACCCGGCCGGCATCGCCAGCTACGCCGACCTGGCCAGGCCCGGCCTGCGCCTGATCCACGCCGATCCGCGCAGTTCCGGCGCGGGCGAGTGGGCCTTGCTGGCCGAGTATGGCAGCGCCTGGCAGGTGTCCGGCGATCCAGCGGCCGCCGAAGCCCAACTCGAGGCTGTCTGGAGCAACGTGCGGTTGCTGGCCCCCTCGGCGCGGGCGGCGCTGAGCCTGTTCGAATTGGGGGCCGGCGACGCGCTGGTGACCTACGAGCAGGATGCCCGCCTGGCCCTGGATCGAGGGGTCCCCCTGGAAATTGTGCTGCCCCCCCATCCAGCCATCGCCCAACCGGTAGCCGTCGTTGTGGACGATAATGTCACCGCCGCCGAACGGCCGGTGGCCGAGGCGTTCCTCAGCTACCTGCTGAGCGACGCCGGTCAGCAACTGCTGGGGCGCTACCACCTGCGGCCGGCCGGTTGCCAGGGCGACGCCTTCCCACCCCTGGAACAGCCGTTCACGGTGGACGACCTGGGCGGCTGGTCCACAACCTATACCGGCCTGGTGGAAAAGCTGTGGCACACCCAGATCGAACCCCATCTCAACCTGGAACCGGCCCCCGCGCTGTTGGGCCCAGGAGAGTGAAAATGGAAAAGCCGCACGACCCAGACCCGACCCTGCCGGTCCTGTTACAGCAACCTGCTCCTGGCGCCCTGGAACTCCCTCTGCCTGTGCCTGAGGTCAGGCGTACCTGGTGGACGCGGATCCATTTCGGCAAGATCGGGCTTTTTATGCTCAGCCTCTACCTGTTTATTCTGGCCATCACCCTGATGAAAAGCGGAGCGCGGGGCATCGCGCTGCTGGTGAGCAACCTGGTGGCGGTGGGCAACGCGGCCAATGCCCTGGGGTTTGGCTGGCTGTTCGCCTATACCATCATGAGCGGTTCGCCGGTGGCGGCGGCTGCGTTGACCTTTTTCGACGTCAGCGTGGTGGACAGATTAGGGGCCTTTGCCATGATCACCGGGAGCCGCCTGGGGGCCAGTTTTATCGTGCTGTTCCTCGGTTTCCTGTATGTGTTACGCGGCCGCGACCGGGCCACGAGCCTGAGCGTGGGGCTGCTGTCGTTGGCCGTTACGGCCACCACCTACCTGCCGGCCCTGTTCCTGGGCGCCTTCATCCTGCACGCCGGCCTGTTGGAGGGTGTACAGCTTCGTTCCGGTGCGCTTTTGCACTCGGTCGTCGGCCTGGCTGTGGACCCCGTGGCAGATGCGGCAACCAACCTCCTGCCCCTGTGGGTGGTTTTCTTGCTCGGCCTGGGGGTGATCCTGATCAGTTTCAACCTGTTCGACCGGTGCCTGCCGCAGATGACCCTCAAGGAGAGCCAGGTAGGCTGGATGTCGCGCCTGGTTTACCGGCCGTGGGTGATGTTCATCCTGGGGGCGCTGATCACCATCATCTCCATGTCGGTCAGCCTGTCCCTCAGCATCCTGGTGCCGCTGAGCGCCCGCGGCTTTATCCGGCGGGAAAATGTCATCCCCTACATCATGGGAGCCAACATCACCACCTTCATAGACACCCTGCTGGCCGCGGTGCTGCTCGGCAATCCACCAGCCTTCACCGTTGTCCTGGTAGAGATGGTCAGTGTTGCGGCGATTTCCATCCTGATCCTCCTCTTTGCCTACGGTTCCTACCTGCGGATGATGCTCCGTTTTGTGGGGTGGGTGACGGCCAGCAACCGCAACCTGGCCCTGTTTATGTTTACCATCTTTGGGGTACCGGTCGTTCTGATGGTGTTATAGCCAGAGGGTCTGTATCCTGGGGAAGTGGAGTGTGTTATGCGCATCTTGATCGCAACCGACGGTTCGCTTTACGCTGAGGCTACTCTACGCCTGGCTGCTTACCTGTTGCAGGGACACCTGGCCGATGAGCCGCCGGTCCTTCTGACCGTTGTCCGGAGCGAGGCCGGGCGTGCCCACGCCGAGAGCATTCTGGCCCAGGCCCGCGAAGCTCTGGGGGTAACGAACGTGCAGACCAGAGTGCGGATCGGCCGGCCGGCCAGGGAGATCGTCCGGGAGGCCAACGAGGGCTACTATGGCCTGGTGATCATCGGGGAGAGGTGGGGCCCCAACGGCCCGGTTGCCCGCTATTTACAGGCGACGACGCCGGTGCGGGTGGCGGGAGAGGCCTTGTGCCCGGTTCTCATTGCCAAAGGACGGGTGGGCCCCATCGGCCGCATCCTGCTGTGCGACAGCGGTGCCAAAAGCATCGTAGAAGGGCAGCGGGTCGGCCCGTCGCTCCTCAGCCGCTTCACGGCTCAACTGGCGGAACTGCTCGGCGGCGAGGAGGAGGTCACCGTCCTGCACGTCATGTCGCAGATCAGCGCCGGCCCGGGCGTGCGGGGTAAGCAGTTGCGGGCCAGCGTCGAGGAGTTGATCCAGGAACAGGCACCGGAAGGGGTGTTGCTGGTTCGGGATGTCCAGGCTCTGGAGCGGCCGGGCATCCATCCCCGGCCCAAGGTGCGCCACGGCCTGGTTGTGGATGAAATCGTAGACGAGGCCCGCAGCGGCGACTATGACCTGGTGGTCATCGGTGCCCATCCCAACCAGGGCTGGCGGCACCTGCTGCTGGAGGACCTGGCCCGCGAGATCATCCGCCGGCTGGACCGGCCGGTGCTGGTGGTGCGCTAAGAACCGGCCCGAAAACGGGTGTGGGACGGCCTTTCCCTCCCGACGTTGGGAAACAGGTACTATTGACAGGCCGCCCCCTTGATGGTAAAGTAACTGGCATGGGAAATGTGAATCTGTTGGACGCAGATCACCGGCCCGGGCCGGGTGTTGATGAAGAGACCATCATTCCCTGGGCCGAGGGCAATGGCCTGTGGAATAGGATCTCACAACTGCTCTCGGACCTGCCGGAGGTGGATCTTGCCACCCTTTTTGTGCAGAATCCGTACACCTGCGATTCGGCTGAAGGTCTGGCCCACCGAATCGGCCGTCGGGTAGAGCGGGTCAGGGTGGCTTTGGAGCGGCTGACCCATGCCGGTTTGCTCCAGGCTATAGACCTGAGGGACCTGCGGGTTTACAGGCTGACCGATGACCCTCACTACCGCCAGACGTTGCAGCAGTATGTGACCTGGCTGCAAGAGGGCTATCATTGGACGCGGATGGTACTGGACCGGACAGGATAGAGCCTGTCCCGAAAACAGGCTGTCCAGGGCATCGGACAGGCCCATAGCCGCATGAAAAATCGGTTTCGGGAGGGATGCTTTTCCGGCTCCCCATGAACGACTCCGTTGATTCCTGGTTGCGTAAAGGGATCGCCGCTGCCCAGGCCGGCCAGGCCGAGCAGGCCCGCTTCTATTTGCAGCTCGTCGTCGAGGCCGATGAAAAGACCTTGCCGGCCTGGTATTGGCTCAGCCGGGTGGTCGAATCGCCCCGCGAGCGGGAGGTTTGCCTGGAGAACGTGCTGGCCCTCGACCCCGGCCACACCGCCGTCCAGGCAGAGTTGGCCGCCCTGCGCCGGGAGCGGGCCTCGGCCTCGGACAGCCTGCTGTCCAAAGGGGCTATCGCCGCGGCCATCCCTCGCACCGACCAGGAGGCCCTGATCTCCGACGCGGCCGTCGAGCCGCTACCCTGCCCCTACTGCGGCCGGATCACGGCGGCGCAGGACCGCCGCTGCCCCGGCTGTGGCCGTGAGTTGTACACCCGCTCGCCCAGGTCCAGGGATCACTCGGTCTATTCCATCGGCCTGGTGCTGGCCTGGTTTGCCCTGGCCAACAGCCTGTGGTTGGGGCTGACGGTCTATTACCTGAAGTGGCGGCTATCCACAGCCCTGGAGGCCTCACCCGGCGCGGTGGATACCTTCCGCTGGCTGCGCACCCTTCTTGGGCTGGAGGGGCAGTTGCCGGCAAGCGCCGACCTGCCGATCCTGCCGGTATTCCTGGTCGGCGGGGCGCTTTTTGGGCTGAGCCTGGTCGTCGCCGTGGGGCTCTATCGGCGGGTGACCTTTTTCTACTGGCTGACCATTGCCGTCACATTCCTCTACCCCCTGATCCCCCTCTATCGCCTGGCCCAGGGGGAATCGCTTCCGGTGTGGGGGTTGCTCCTCCACGGCATCGTTTTCCTGGCCGCGCTGGGTTTTGCTTTCATGGCCCATGAGGAGTTCATGTGGGTGGAGGAGCGGCTGGCCGGCGTCGTGGACAGGGATGTGGACAGCCCTTCGTCTCTCTACGCCCGGGGGAAGCAGCATGCCGGACAGGGCATGTGGGCCAGGGCAGCGGCCCATTGGTCCAGGGCGGTAGCCCTGCGCCCCGGCCACCCCGACTACCGGCTGGCCCTGGCTTCGGCCTATATCAACCTTGGCCGGCCGGAGCAGGCACGGGAGCACATCCAGGCGGCCCTGGAGATCGAACCGGACCATCGCCGGGCCCGTGAGTTGCTGGAATGGGTAGATCGCCGATAATGGACGATCTCTGGGGGCAGGCCCTGCTGACCGTCAGCAAGCCGGCCCGCTACACCGGCGGCGAATGGAACAGCGTGGTAAAAGAGTGGGCTGCGGCGGACGTGCGCTGGGCGCTGATCTTCCCCGACCTCTACGAGATCGGCATGTCCAACCTGGGGCTGGCCGTGCTGTACGACCAACTCAACCGCCAGGAAGGTGTGCTGGCCGAGCGGGCCTATGCCCCGTGGGTGGATATGGAGCAGCTCCTGCGCACCGCCAGATGGCCGCTCTTTAGCCTGGAAAGCCGCCGTCCCCTGGCCGAGTTCGACGTGCTGGGCTTCAGCCTGCCCTACGAGCAGCTCTACACGAACGTGCTGAACCTGCTCGACCTGGCCGGGCTGCCGGTTCTGGCTGCCGACCGCGATGAACGCCATCCCCTGGTCCTCGCCGGCGGCGGTGCGGTCTATAACCCGGAGCCGCTGGCCGACTTTGTGGATGCCTTTGTCCTGGGCGATGGAGAGGAGGTGGTCCACGAGATCACGGCGGCCATCCGCGAGGCAAAACGGGCAGGGACCCACGACCGGGAGGCCCTTTTGCGCCGCCTGGCCGGGATCCGGGGCGTGTATGTGCCCCGCTTTTACCAGGTAACCTACCATGCCGACGGCACGGTGGCCGGGGTGAGGCCCACCGTCCCCGAGGCGCAGATGCCGGTGCGCAGGCGGATTGTGGCGACCCTGCCCCCCCCGCCTACCCGCCTCCTCGTGCCATACATAGACACGGTCCACAACCGGGCGGCGATTGAAATCCAACGGGGCTGCGGGCGCGGCTGCCGCTTCTGCCATGCCGGGATGGTCTACCGGCCGGTGCGCGAGCGGCCGGTGGCCGAGGTGGTGGCGGCCGTGGAGGAAATCATCGCCAACACCGGCTTTGAAGAGATTGCCCTCCTATCGCTCAGCTCCAGCGACTATAGCCAGATCGAGCGATTGGTGGGCGAACTGGCCGCCCGCTACGGGGAACAGCCCCTTTCGATTTCGCTGCCCAGCCTGCGCATCGAGTCGGTGTCGGTAGCGTTGATGGAGCGGTTGCAGGCGGCAGGGCGGCGCTCCAGCTTTACCTTTGCGCCAGAGGCAGGCACCGAGCGGCTGCGCCGTGTCATCAATAAGCCGATCGCCGACGAGGAACTGCTGGCCGTAGCCGAAGAGGTCTATGGCCGGGGTTGGAAGACGATCAAACTCTACTTCATGATCGGCCACCCGACGCAGACGCTGGAGGATGTGGCAGCCATCGCCGACCTGGCGCAGCGGGTGCGGGCGGTGGGCCGGCGGGCCATAGGCCCCAAGGCCCAGGTGCATGTCAGCGTCTCCACGCTGGTGCCCAAAGCCCATACCCCTTTCCAGTGGCTGCCCCTGGCCGACGAGGCCGACATCCAGGCCCAACAGGATTACCTGAAAGACAACCTGCGGGGGCCAGGGCTGAAACTGAGCTGGAATCACTATCAGGAAACCCTGCTGGAAGCGGTGCTCTCGCGCGGTGACCGACGGTTGGGCGCGGCCGTCTATCGCGCCTGGCAGTTGGGTGCCCGGTTTGATGCCTGGTCCGACCGGTTCAGGGCCGACATCTGGCAGCAGGCGTTCCGCGAAACCGGCCTGTCCCCCGACTTTTATGCCCGACGGTCCCGGCCGGTGGCGGAACCCTTGCCCTGGGATCACCTGGATACCGGGGTGAGCAAAGACTACCTGGTCCGGGAATATCAGGCTGCACTGCGGGGTGAAACCCGCCCCGATTGCCGCCGACGGTGTGCAGCCTGTGGCATCCTGACCGCCTTCCGCCAGGAGCGGGCCGGGCTGCCGGACGGGGCGTGGCTCTGCCCCCCTCTGCCGAACGACGATTGACCGATGGCCGACGACAAGAGCCCCCGGCAGCGGCTACGCATCACCTTTGCCAGGGGGGAGCGGCTCAAGTATATCTCCCACCTGGACCTGGCCCGGGCGTGGGAACGGGCCTTTCGCCGGGCAGGGCTGCCGCTGTCCTACAGTCAGGGGTTCAACCCCCGGCCGCGCCTTCAGCTCGCGGCCGGATTGCCGGTGGGCGTGGTCGGCCAGGCCGAGCTGCTGGATGTATGGCTGACCGAGCCGCTGCCCCCCGATGAGGCCCTGGGCCGGCTGCGGCCGGTGCTGCCGCCCGGTCTGGAGGTGTCGGCTGCCAGAGAGGTGGATCTGCGAGCGCCCTCCCTCCAGTCCCAACTGCGCGCTGCCGACTATCGGATCGTGGTCTATACCCAGGAACCGTTTGAACTCCTCCAGGCCCGCGTGCAGCGGTTGCTCGAGGCCCCGGCCTTGCTCCGCTGCCGTCAGCACAAGGGCAAATGGCAGACCTACGACCTCCGGCCCCTCATCCACGACATCACGGTTGAACCGGGGGAGGAGGGACAGCAGGTGCTGGTCGTGCGCTTACAGGCCAGCCCCCAGGGGGCCGGTCGCCCCGACGAGGTAGTGGACGCCCTCGGCCTTGCGCCGTCCGCCCACACCATCACCCGAACCAACCTCCACTTCGAGTTTGACAAATAATCCAGTGGTGGTATAATCGGTGTTCGCAAACAGGGCGGCAGGGTGCCCAGGCCCCACCGCCGGTTGAGGTCATGGTTTGGAGGAAAACCCTCATGTATGCAGTGGTCAAAACGGGTGGCAAACAGTACCGGGTCAGCCCCGGTGATTCGATCGAGGTCGAGAAACTGCCCCACGAGGTAGGGCAACAGATCGAGCTGGAGGAGGTGCTTCTGGTGGCCGGCGGCCCGGGCACCCGGATCGGGCAGCCGTTGGTGCCGGGGGCCAGGGTCAAGGCCACGGTGACCCGCCAGGCAAAAGGCCGCAAGGTGGTGGTGTTCAAGTACCACAACAAGAACCGCTACCGGCGGCGCAAAGGGCATCGGCAGCACTTTACCCGGCTGCGCATTGACGAGATCGTGGCCTGAGAGTAGGGGCAGGCCTTGCGCCTGCCCGGGCTGGACGTAGAAAGGACGGTAAAAGATGGCACACAAAAAGGGAGGAGGCAGCACCCGCAACGGGCGCGATAGCCATGCCAAGCGCCTGGGGGTGAAACGCTTTGACGGCGAAGAGGTGACCGCCGGCAGCATTCTGGTCCGGCAGCGGGGCACCAGGTTCAAACCGGGGGAGAATGTAGGGGTAGGCCAGGATTACACCCTGTTTGCAACCATAGACGGATATGTCAAATTCGAGACCATCCGCGATGGGCGCAAACGGGTGAGCGTCTATTCTGAGCGGGTTTCGGCATAGGAAGGCAGATCATGAAAAACAACATCCATCCCACCTATTATCCGGATGCTACGGTCATCTGTGCCTGTGGCAACACCTGGACTACCGGCGCTACGGAGAAGGTGATCCACACCGATGTCTGTTCGGCCTGCCACCCCTTCTTTACCGGCGAACAGCGCATCGTGGACACGGCCGGCCAGGTAGATCGGTTCATGCGCCGGCTGGAGAGAAAGGTAGAGCTCAGCGGCCAGGAAGGGGCCTGATCCCACCGGGCAACAGCAAGGGGCAGAGGGAACGCTTTGCCCCTTTTTGCTTTGGAGAGAGAGGATGCGCCACAACTACAATGGGGGGTGGATCGAAGTCATCTGCGGCAGCATGTTCAGCGGCAAAACCGAGGAGTTGATCCGCCGCGTCCGCCGTGCTCGCATCGCCAGGCAAAAGGTTCAGGTCTTCAAGCCGGTCCTGGACAATCGCTATCATGTCGAGAAGGTGTCGTCCCACAACGGGCTTCACTGGGAAGCGGTGTCGGTGAACAACGCCCAGGAGATCCTGGCGCGGCTGGAACCGGATACCACGGTGGTGGCGGTGGACGAGGCCCAGTTTTTTGACTGGGGGCTGTCGGAGGTGTGCACCGAACTGGCCCGGCGCGGCCTGCGGGTCATCCTGGCCGGGTTGGACATGGACTTTCGGGGCGAGCCGTTTGGCCCCATGCCCTTGCTGATGGCCGAGGCGGAAGAGGTGACCAAGCTGCAGGCTATCTGCGTGGTGTGTGGTGCGCCGGCCAGCCGCACCCAGCGGCTCATCAACGGCCATCCTGCCGCCTATGACGATCCGATCATCCTGGTCGGCGGCAGTGAGTCGTATGAAGCCCGGTGCCGCCATTGCCACGAGGTACCGGGAAAACAGGAGTGACGGCAGGCCGATCTGCTGGACGGTCCAGGGGCCGGGTGTAAAAGTTGACGCCTGGCCCCATTTCTGTTACAATACCCCCTGTTCACGGCCTGGCAAAGGGCCAGCGGGAGCCACCGTGCGCAAGATCGCGATTGTGGGTTTCAAGGGGGGGATCGGCAAGACCACCACCTGCGTCAATCTGGGGGCGGCATTGGCCCTCCGCGGGCGGCGCGTGCTGCTGATAGATACCGATACCCAGGCCAACCTGTCCCTTGCGCTGGGGATCAACAATTATGAAAAGTCGCTGTCCGATGTTCTGATCCGCAAAGTGCCGGCCGCCGCGTGCGTGATCCCCGCCAGGGAGAACCTCGACCTGCTGCCCAGCGACCTGGGGCTGTTCAAGGCACAGCAGCGAATGGTCCTGGAGATGGCCCGCGAAGAGATCTTTCGGGAGCTGTTTGCCGACCTGACCGGCTACGACTATGTGCTGCTGGATTGCGCCCCCTCGGTGTCGCTGTTGACCGTCAACGCCGTAGCCTATGTGGAAGAGGTGTATATCCCGGTTTCGATGGAGATGTTGGCCCTGGCCGGCGCCCGGTATTTCATGCGCTATCTACGGGACATAAGCCGGATGCTGGGCAGCGGAGCCTCCATCCGCCTGATCATCCCCACGTTCTACGACCCCCGCCGCCGCGTTAGCGAACTGGTGCTACAGGCGCTCATCCAGGACTTCGGGGCGCGGGTGACCCATCCCATTCGCGTGGACACCAAACTGTCAGAAGCGCCGGGGGAGGGCAAGACGATCTTTGAGTACAGCCCCGGTGGCCGGGGGGCCAGCGACTATGCCCGGCTGGCCGACCTGGTCGAGGGAATGTCCCCCCTGACGGCCGGGGAATCGCCGAATGGAAACGGTTTGTAGAAAGGAGAACTCGATGGCGCGCGTGATAGCTGTGGCTAACCAGAAGGGAGGGGTGGGCAAGACCACTACGGTGATCAATTTGGGGGTAGCCCTGGCCCAGATCCAGAAAAAGACCCTGGTCCTGGACCTGGACCCCCAGGGGGCGCTGTCGGTGGGGTTGGGGATAGATGGCTACGGGCTCAAGAACACGATCTATACGGCGCTGACCGACCCCGATTTCCCGGTCAGCCGCATTGTCTATCCGGTGAGGGCCTACCTGGACCTGATCCCATCCAACATCGAGCTGGCCTCGGCAGAGATGGAGCTGATCGCCGAGCTGCGGCGCGAGTTCATCCTGCGCCGGATCCTGGAACCCCTTCTGCCGTGGTACGATTTCATCCTGATTGACTGCCCGCCGAGCCTGGGCCTGTTGACGGTAAACGCCCTGTGTGCCTGCCAGGAGGTGCTCATCCCGCTGCAATGCGAATATTTTGCCATGCGGGGCATCCGCCTGTTGCTCGATGCCATCGAAAAGGTCAAGGGCCGCCTCAACCCTGACCTGGTGTTGGGCGGTATTCTGGCGACGATGTATTCGACCGGCACGACCCATGCCCGTGAGGTGCTGGATGAGATCCGCTCCGTCTTTGGCGACAAGGTGTTCGACGTGGTGATCTACAAGAGCATCCGCTTTGCCGAGGCGTCGGTGGCCAGCCAGGCGATTGTGGATTATGCCAGCAAGCACAAGGGGGCCGAGGCGTACCGCAAGCTGGCAAAGATGCTCGCCGGGCAGTAAACAAGCACGGCGCGCTACTCTTGACTTTGGATCGCCAGCCTGTCCAAAGCTATGGCCCAGAACCTTTTTTCACCTTCAGGCGAAAGCCATCCACCGCTACGATTTCCACCCGCTCCCCGGCCGGGAGGGGGCCATCCAGGGCTGTGGCGTGCCACAGTTCGCCCTTGACCAACACGGTGCCATCGGGGTCCAGGGCGGTGCGCGCCTGGGCTATCTGGCCGATCAGGCCCTCCCGTCCTGTCACGGCAGGGCGCCTCTGAGCCTGGACCACCTTGGCGATGGCAAAGGCGAAAAACAGGCCTGTCACCAGGGCCACCGCCACGACGGCGGCCAGCGAAACCCGGTACAGGGGCGAGTTGAAAAGGATCAGCGCCCCGGCAATGAGGGAAATGATCCCCCCGGCCGTCAGGACGCCGTGAGTTGGTGCCTTGATATCCACCACAAAGAGGACAAAGGCCAGAACGATAAAGATCAGGCCGGCATAGTTCACGGGCAAAACTCCCAGGGCGTAAAAAGCCAACAGCAGGCAGATGACGCCGACGATACCGGCGGCGTACCCGCCCGGGCTGGATAATTCGAACAGAATGGCGTTGAGGCCCAGGGTCAGCAGGATAAAGGCGATGGTCGGGTTGGTGATGATGTGCAGGAACTGCTCGGCAAAGGTCATAGGCAGCTCCCGGACTGTAGCGCCTGCCGTGTGCAGGGTCACCGGACGGCCATGGACCTCTACCTGGAAGCCATCCATCTGGGTCAGCAGGTCGTCCAGATCGCCGGCGACAAAGTCAACGGCGCCGATCTCCAGGGCTTCCTGGGCGTTGAGCGCCCTGGCTTCCTCGATGGCTGCCTCGGCCCAGGCCACCGCTTTCTCCCCCCGCCGCCCGGCCAGGGCCCGGGCCTGAGCTTTCAGGTCTTCTTTGACCTTTTTCTCCAGGGTCTCGCTCAGGTCTTCCCCTTCCTGTCCCACTGGGCTGGCGGCCCCGATGGTGGTGTCGGGAGCCATGGCCGAGGCATGGGCGGCCAGGGTGATCAGGGTTCCGGCAGAAGCAGCGTACGCCCCTGCCGGATAGACATAGACCACGACGGGGACATCGGCTTCCAGCAGGGCCTGGACCACTTTTTTCATCTGGTCGATCTGGCCGCCAGGGGTATCCAGCCTGATGATCAGGGCATCCGCGCCATCCATCTCGGCGGCGCGGATGCCGCGCTCGATGTAGCCGATCATGATCGGCGTGACCGGCCCCTCGATCTCCAGCACGTCTACGTGGTGCGCCTCTTGCGCGCCGGCACCGCTCACGGCTGAAAGGAGCAACACCAGCCAGAGCAAGCAGCGCCCCCACCCTCTTTTCGCTTGATTCATCCCGGTCGGCCCTCTTCCTTTTCGAACCTCCTGGCACTGGATTCAGCATCAGCAGATGTCAGGGTTGAGACTCATTATACCCCAACTCGGCGAGAAAAACAAGACCTCCGAAGGTCCCAAAACCCTCGGAGGTCTCCTTGCTCCTGGCCGCTATTCGGCCAGCAGCGCCTTGAACTCTTTTTCCAGCAGTGGCACCACCTCGAACAGGTTGCCAACGATGCCATAGTTGGCCACCTTGAAGATGGGCGCTTCAGGGTCCTTGTTCACGGCGACGATGACCTTGGAGGTTTTCATGCCTGCCAGGTGCTGGATGGCCCCGGAGATGCCACAGGCGATATACAGGTTGGGGGTGACCGTCTTGCCGGTCTGGCCCACCTGGTGGGCATGCTCGATCCACCCGGCATCCACCGCCGCGCGGGAGGCGCCCACCGCTGCCCTGAGCGTCCTGGCCAGGCTGCGGATGGGGGCAAAGCCCTCCGGTCCGCCGACGCCCCGCCCGCCGGAGACGATAATGTCCGCTTCGGCCACATCAATCTCCCCTTCGCCGGCGCCGACGATCTCGACCACTCTGGCCCGCACATTGCCCACCGCGGCGGCCACCGGCTTGACGTCCGCTCTGGCACCGGCCTGGGGTTCGGGGGCAGGCAGCACATTGGGCCGCAGCGTTGCTACCTGTGGGTCTCCAACCAGCCTGACCTTGGCCAGCGCCTTGCCGGCGTAGATGGGGCGGGTCGCCACCAGCCGCCCGTCGGCGATCTCCAGGGCGGTGCAGTCGGCAGCCAGGCCGACCCCTAACCTGGCTGCCAGCCGGGGGGCCAGGTCTTTGCCCATGGCCGTTGCGCCGAGGAGGAGGATCGCCGGTTCGATTTCGCCGATAAAGGCGACCAGGGTGTTGGTATAGCCCTCGCTGGAGTAATGGGCCAGGGACGGGTCATCGGCCACATAAACCCTGGTAGCTCCATATTGGGCCAGGGTATCCGGCAGGCTGCCTAGATTGGAACCCAACAGGGCCGCCTCGACGCGGCCGCCGAGGGCAGCCGCCAGCCCGGCTCCCACGCCCAACATCTCCAGGGAGACCTTTTTCAAGATGCCATCTCTTTGCTCGGCAATGACCAAAACATTGTTCGTCATGATCGCCTCCTAGATCACCTTCGCTTCTTCGCGCAGCAGGCGCACCACTTCCCTGGCCGCCTCGGCCGGCTCGCCGGGGATGATGCGGCCGGGCGGCCGCTCCGGTGGCGGCAGGATCTCCAGGACCTGCGCCCTGGCCCCGCTCATGCCGACGATGCCCGGCTCTACTCCCACGTCGGCCACGGTCCACTGGGTGAAGGGCTTGCTCCGCGCCTGGCGGATTCCCTTGAACGACGGGTAGCGCGGCTCATTCAGCCCTTTCTGGGCCGTGATGACCGCCGGCAGCGAAAACTCGACCACCTCTTTGCCGCCTTCGATCTCCCGTTCGGCGCGGCCTGTCCGGGCCTCGATATCCAGTTCCAGCCTGGTGACGACCGAGACGTGGGGCAGGTCGAGCAGCTCGGCCAGCATGGCCCCCACGGCGGCGTTGTCGTCGTCCACCGCCTGCTTGCCACAAAAGATGACGTCGTAACCGCCGATCTTTTGGATGGCTGCTGCCAGGGCCCTGGCGGTGGCATAGGCGTCGCCGCCCAGGAAGGACGGGTCGGCCAGGTGGTATACCTCGTCGGCGCCCATGGCCAGGCCCTTGAGGATGCTCTCCCGCGCCCGTTCCGGTCCCAGGCTGACCAGCGTCACCTTGCCGCCGCGGGCCTCCTGCCACTTGAGGGCTTCCTCCAGGGCAAACTCGTCGTAGGGGTTGACCACGTACTGGATCCCCTCCTCGACGACCGCCCCGTCCCGGACCTGGATACGGGTCTCGGTGTCGGGGACTTCTTTGAGACAGACGATTGAGTTCATAGTACCTCCTTCGAGTAGTCTCGGTTGCTCATCAACCTTTTCCTCTCGTATATTCTCGGATCGGCTCCCGCACAAAGTCAAGGACCTGGGCTACCAAAATCCATCCATCCCGCCGATCTTTAGCCCAGCATCGCGTCCAGCATGGCCAGCGTCTGTTTCTGGGTGAAATGCCCCAGGGTGATCGCCTTCGAGGGACAGGCTACCGAGCAGGCCCCGCACCCCTTGCACAGCACCTCGTTGACGACCATCACCCCCCGCCAGGGATGGAGGCTGAGGGCGCCATAGACGCAGGCATCCCGGCACAGGCCGCAGCCGACGCACATCTCCTGGACGATGGCGCTGGTGATGGCCTCCACCCGGGCCTGGCCCAGGCTGAGGGGGATCAGGGCTGAGGAGGCGGCCGCTTTGGCCTGGGCCACCGTATCGGGGATATCCTTGGGACCCTGGCAGGTGCCGGCCAGAAAGATGCCGTCGCTGGTGGTATCCACCGGGCGCAGCTTGGGATGGGCTTCGGCGAGAAAGCCGTCGGCGGTGCGCGACAGTTTCAGGAGCCTGGCCACCTCATGGCCGGCCCGGCCCGGTTCCAGGCCGACAGCCAGGACGACCAGGTCGGCCTCAACCTCGACCGTTTTGTGCAGCAGCGTATCTTCGGCGCGGACCACCAGCCTGTTGCCCCGGCGATAGATTTCGGAGGGATTGCCGCGCCGGTAGCGCACGCCCCGTTTCCGCGCCCGGTCGTAGAACTCTTCGCCCCCCTTGGTAAAGGCGCGCACGTCCATGTAAAAGACCGTCACACGGGCATCGGGACACTGATCCAGGACGACGTTGGTCTGCTTGGCGGTGTACATGCAGCATACCCGCGAGCAATAGGGATTGCCCAACTGCTTGTCGCGCGAGCCCACACAATGGATAAAAACCACGTGCTCCGGCGGCCTGTCGCTGCCAGGCACGACGATGCGCCCCCCGGTCGGGCCGTCCGCTGCCGCCAGCCGCTCGAACTCTAACGCCGTAAGCACGCCCGGATAACGTCCGTAGCCGAATTCGGGCTTGCGGGCTGCGTCGAACGGGTCATAGCCGGTAGCGACGACGATGGCCCCTACCTTGACCTGGCTCTGCTGTTCCTGCTGGCTGAAATCCACCGCGCCCTCGGGACAGGCCAGGGCACAGGGAGGACCCTCTTCACAGCGTCCCTCGGTCAGTAAGAGGCAATGGGCCGGGTCCACCGTGTAGGTCGCCGGCAAGGCACGGGGGAACGGCTTGAAGATGGCTGCCCGTCGGCCCAGGCCCATTTGAAACCGGTCGGGGACCCGGCCGGACAGGACGCAGGCCTCGGCGCATTTGCCGCACGACGTGCACTTGTCCGGGTCCACAAAGCGCGGTTTGTGCCGCACCGTCACCTCAAAGTTGCCGATATAGCCCTGGACATCGGCCACCTCGCTGTAGGCCAGCACCTGGATGTTGGGATGGGCCATGGCCCGTGCCATCTCGGCGGCGACCAGCGCCCCGGCCTCTTCCAATCGCGGGAAGGTCTTGTTGAGCTGGGCCATCCGCCCGCCCAGGCTGGGCTGCTGCTCGACCAGATAGACCCGATATCCCGCCTCGGCGATGTCCAGGGCCGCCTCCAGCCCGGCGATACCCCCGCCGATGACCAGGGCCGCGGGAGTAACGGCTACCTGTCGTTCCTCCAGCGGTTCCAGCAGCGCCGCCTTGGCCACCACACCGGCGATCAACTCCTTGGCCTTTTGGGTGGCCACTGCCCGGTCGGTGTGGACCCAGGAGCACTGTTCCCGGATGTTGGCCATCTCGAACTGATAGGGGTTGACCCCCACCTCCTGGACGACGGTGCGGAAGGTGGTCTCGTGCATCCGCGGGGAGCAGGAGGCCACCACTACCCGGTCCAGGCCATAGTCCCGGATATCCTGCTGGATCATCTCCTGGCCGGGGTCGGAGCACATGTACACGTAATCGCGGGCGACGACCACGTGGGGCAGCGTTGCCGCGTATTGGGCTACGGCCTGCGAGTCCACCGTGGCCGCGATGTTGATCCCACAATGGCAGACATACACGCCGATTCTCGATGCCATAGTTTCCTGGTCCTCGTCAGTTCTCTCACTTGTCAACCGGCTCTCAACCGTCTCGATCAACATAGGCCGGCGAAGGAAAGTCGTTGATCCAGCCTTCTCGCTGCAACTCCTCAAGCGAGGGCATCCAGGTCTCCTACCAGGGCGATTTTCGGCCCTGCCAACACCCGCTTCAGGAAAGCGTCCCCCTCGCGGCGCCGCTGCGCAAACTCTTCCGGGTCGTAGACCGTCTCGTTAATCTCCCGGCACAAGGATGGCAGAACCTCACATCGCCTGGGCGACCAACTCCATGATGTCCATGACCTGGATCTTGTCGTCCAGCCCCAAGATCTTGACCGCGTCCTCCAGGGTCAGCAGGCAGAAGGGGCAGGCCACGGCCAGCACCTCGGCCCCCAGGGCCACAGCATCGCGCACCCGCTGGTGGGCCAGCCGCTCCTCGACGTTGGTCCCCTCGGCCCACATCCGCCCGCCGCCGCCCTCGCAGCACACGCTCCGTTCCCGGCTGCGGTCCAGGTCCTCGAACTCCAGGCCGGGGATGCGCTGCAAAATATAGCGCGGTTCATCATAAATCCGATTGTGTTTGCCCAGGAAGCAGGGGTCGTGGTAGGTGACCTTTTTGCGCACCTGGTTAGGCAGGGCCAGCCTGCCGCCGTCCAGCAGCTCGACCAGGAGTTGGGTGTAGTGCTGCACCGGGAAGGGCAGCTCACCATACTCGTTGTGGAAGGCGTTGAAGCAGTGGGGCGAGACGGTCACCATCCGCCGCGCCTTGAACTCCTGGAGCATCTCGTGAAAGCCCTGCACCATGTCGGCAAAGCCCTCCGCCTCGCCGATGCGCCGGATCTCGTTGCCGCAGCACATCTCGTCCACGCCCAGCGTGCCGAACTCGATGCCTGCCTGCCGGAACACCCGCGCCAGGGCACGGGTAACCGGCTGGACGCGGGGGTCGTAGGCCGGGGTGCAGCCGACATAGAACAGCAGGTCGGTCTGGCCGGTGTCCAGGACGTTGGGCACCTCAAACTCCAGGCCCTCGGTCCAGCCGTCGCGGTCCTCGGTGGCAAAGCCCAGGGTGTTGCCCCGGGTGAAGGCGCTCATCAGCGCGTCGCGGACGCGGGGCGGCACCCCCTTGCCCTCACCAACGATGTAGCCCCGCAGGCCAATGATCACATCGGCGGGCTTGATATCTTTGGGGCAGCGGATGGTACAGGTCAGGCAGTTGGTGCAGTCCCACAGCACCGGCATGAGGCTGGGATCCACGGTATCTTCGACCAGGCACTCGTAGATGATGCTGCGGATGTTCAGCGTTGTTTTGATAGAGACCGGGCAGCCGCCGGTGCAGCGCCCGCACTGGATGCACTCCAACAGTGTGTACTGTTGGACAAATTCTTGGGTGTTGACTTTCATGGTACCCCCTTGGCCTGATGGCAGCGATGGAATGTTACCCTACAGGATGTTCTTGCGGGCATCGGCTCCAGCACAAACTCGTCGGCGTGTTCGAGGAAGGCCCTGCCCGACAATCTCACCGCAGCACAATGGCCCCTGCCGCCGCCGCTTTGGCCTGGGCCACGGTGTCGGCCTCATCAAAACATGGGCGACGGCGGTTTTGGGCAGCCGTTGCAGTTCCTTATGGACCGACGGTTGGAAGACAACGCTATAAGAGGCCATCTTCTGTCAGCCGCCGCTTCATCTCTTCCAGACTGATGGATTCCTCTCCCCGGCGTTCGGCGACCACAGCCAGATCGTGCAAGTCCTCCCTCATCTGCTGATAGCGCTCGAAGGAAAGGATCACGCCAACCCTTTTCCCCTCACGGTTCACGACATACTGTTCTTGCTGGTCTTCTGCGAGCGCCACCTGCCCCCCAACCTGGTAAGCTGCACGCGCCTCTTTCACCACTTCTTCCTCCCTGTCCATGGCTTTCCCCCTTTTTCTGAGCACCAACCCGCTCCCGCTGTGGGACGGGATGGCATCCCGCCCTACTTCACCGCGCCCCGTTCCTGCTTCAGCCGTGACAGTTCCACAATCGCCCCGGCGGCTGCGGCTTTGGCCTGGGCCACCGTGTCGGGGATGTCTTTGGGGGCCTGACAGTTGCCGGCCAGGAAGATGCCCGGCCGGTTGGTATCCACCGGGCGCAGTTCAGGGTGAGCTTCGGCAAAAAAGCCATCCTCGGAGAACTCCAGGCCCAGCATCTCGGCCAGCCGGTCGGCATCGGCGCGGGGGCGGACCCCGGCAGCCAGGACCACCAGATCGGCGGGCACCTCGACCGTCTTGCCCAGCAGCGTATCCTCAGCGCGGACGATCAGCTTGTCGCCCCGCTTGAAAATCTCCGAGGGGTTGCCGCGCCGGTAGGTGATGCCCTCGGCCCGCACCCGGTCGTAGAACTCTTCGAACCCTTTGCCAAAGGCCCGTACATCCATATAAAACACGGTGACTCTGGCACCCGGCACCTTGTCGTGGGCCAGGTGCGCCTGCTTGGCGGTGTACATGCAGCACACACGGGAGCAATACTCCACATCTACCTGCTTGTGCCGCGAACCGACACAGTGGATGAACACAATATCTTTCGGTTCTACGCCGTTCAGCTTGATTTTGCCCGCCGTCGGCCCCGATGCCGAGGACAGCCGCTCGAACTGGAGGCCGGTGATGACGTTGGGATAGCGCCCATAGCCGAGCTCGGGCTCGCGGGCGGCGTCGAACAGGTCAAAGCCGGTAGCGACGACAATCGCCCCCACCTCCAACTCTACGATCTCGTCGCGCATGTCGTGGTCAATGGCCTTTGCCTGGCAGGCCTCCACACACTGGCGGCACTCGGAGCAGACGGCACAGTTGAGGCAGCGCAACGCCTCGGCCACGGCCTGCTCCTGGCTGAACCCCAATTCCACTTCGGCCAGGCTGGTGATGCGGATTTCCGGAGCCAGTTTGGGCATGGGAGCGCGGGCCTGTGGCCGTGCCCGCCGCAGGTCTACCTCTTCATAGGGCACCACCGGCAGGCTTTTATCCGGGCGGGCCAGCGGCTCGCCTTGCAGATAGCGGTGGATGCTCTCGGCGGCCCGTTTTCCGGCGGCGATGGCCTTGATGGCCGTAGCCGGCCCGCTGACCGCATCGCCGCCGGCAAAAACCCCCGGCACCTCGGTGGCCAGCGTCTCCGGGTCGGCAGCCAGGGTACCCCATCGGGTGACCGGCAGCGCGCCATTGCTCACAAAATCCAGGTCGGGGGACTGGCCGATGGCCGGGATGACCGTATCCACCTCCAGCACAAACTCGGAACCGGGCACCGGGATGGGGCGACGGCGGCCGCTGGCGTCCGGTTCGCCCAGTTCCATGCGGACGCACTCGATTCCGACAACCCTGCCATCCCGGCCCAGAATGCGGATCGGGTTGGCCAGGAAGTGGATCTGGACCCCCTCCTCTTCGGCATCTTCGACCTCCCACGGGCTGGCCGGCATCTCGGCCCGCGAGCGGCGGTAGAGGATGGTCACCGACTCGGCCCCCAGGCGCAACGCCGAGCGGGCAGCGTCAATGGCCACGTTTCCCCCGCCGATCACGGCCACCCGCTTGCCGATGCCCACCGCCTGCCCCAGGTTCATCTGCCGTAAGAACAGGGCACCGGGCATCACCCCGGCCAGGTCTTCCCCCTCGATGCGAAGCTGAAGTTCCCGATGGGCGCCTACGGCGACGAACAGGGCATCATACTCGCGGCAAAGGTCGTCGAACGTCGGCCCCCCCTCACCGCCGACGGGGGTGTTCAGCCGGATCTCGACGCCCAGGGCCTGAATGCGGGCGATCTCGGCGTCGAGCACAGCGCGGGGCAGGCGGTAGTCCGGGATGCCTACAGCCAGCATCCCGCCGGCCACCGGCAGCGCCTCGAACACAGTCACGCCGTACCCCTGAAGCGCCAGGTCGTGGGCAGCGGTCAACCCCGCCGGCCCGGCACCGACGATGGCCACGCGCTGTGCCTTGCTCCCCTGCTCCCCTGCTGCCTTACCCGCCTGCTCCCCGGCCCCCTTGTCCCCCGGCTCTCCCGCTGCCTGTTGCTCATAGTCGGCGACGAAGCGCTTCAGGGCACAGATAGCGATGGGTTGGTCATATTGGCCCCGGTTGCAGGCCGTCTCGCAGGGATGGTTGCACACCCGGCCGATAACGCCGGGGAAAGGGATGGTGCGGCGGATAAGGGCCAGCGCTTCGGCGAACTTGCCCTGGCCGATGAGGGCGACATATCCCTGAACGTCAATGTGGGCCGGGCAGGCATCTTTGCAAGGCGGCCAACCGCGTTTATCAATGGTGTATTTATTGGGTACGGCCTGGGGAAATGGAATGTAGGTGGCATGGCGGTTGGCCATCTCCAGATCAAACTCGTTGGGCACGAGCACCGGACAGACCTTGGCACAATCGCCGCAGCCGGTACATTTGCCGATGTCCACATAGCGAGCCTTTTTGCGAACCCGTGCCCGGAAGGCCCCCGCTTCCCCTTCCACGCTCACCACCTCGCTGTAGGTCATCAGCTCGATGTTGGGGTGGCCGGCTACATCCACCATCTTGGGGGTCAGGATACAGGCTGAGCAGTCCAGGGTGGGGAAGGTCTTGTCCAGTTGGGCCATGTGCCCCCCCACACTTGGCTCTCGCTCCACCAGGTACACCGGAAACCCTGCCCCGGCGATATCCAGCGCCGCCTGGATGCCGGCAATCCCTGCCCCGATCACCAGGGCAGCCGGTTGTCTCTTTGCTTCAGTCATATGCTGCTCCGTACTGCATCAGGCCTCAGTGGGGTCGTTCGCCCAATGCCGTCAGTTCCTCCTCCCGGAACTCCTGCACCGGGGCCGCCTCCGCCAGGCTGCGGCCGGGGTGGTAGTCGAACAACGCCTGCACCTTCTCCCCCACCGCCCGGAA
>DAOTXL010000117.1:0-1812 GCA_034435455.1 Anaerolineae bacterium | reverse complement strand
CCCATGGTTCGCTCAAATCTGGACTGGTTTCGGGAATTGAAGTAAACTCTCGCTATGAGCGAGAGACCGACTGTGACGAATGAACGCGTGGATGACATCCCCCTGCTGCTGGCCCAGATGGAGCGAATGGCGGTGCCGTCCCTGCTGGACGAATACTTTCCCACTCACGGCAACTGGCAGGGCCTTAGCCTGGGAGGGACGACTACAGCTTGGTTGGCCCATATCCTTTCGGAGGGCGACCACCGGTTGAACCACGTTCAATCCTGGGCCGAGAAGCGTCTGGAGACGCTGAGGGGCTGCACCGGCCAGGAGGTGCGCGCCCTGGACTTCAGCGATGACCGCCTGGCAGATGGGCTGAGTGCCCTCAGCCAGGATGCTGCTTGGGAAGAGTTCGAGGCCGCGCTGAACGGGCATCTGCTGCGGGTGTACGACCTGAACCCACAATGGGTCCGCTTGGATAGCACCACGGCCAGCGGTTATGGGTCGGTGACCCCCGATGGGTTGTTCCAATTTGGGCACAGCAAAGACCACCGACCAGACTTGCCGCAGGTGAAAGTGATGCTTTCCACCCTGGACCCTCTGGGCCTGCCCCTGGCCACCACGGTCCTGTCTGGGCAGCGAGCCGACGACCCGCTGTACATCCCGGCCATCAGCCGGGTGCGGGAGGGCCTGGGCCGACGGGGGCTGTTGTATATCGGGGATTGCAAAATGGGGGCGCTGGAGACCCGCGCCTTTACCCAAGCCGGTGGCGACTTCTACCTCTGCCCGTTGTCGGAGGTCCAGCTGCCGCCGGAAGCTTTGGAAGAGTACCTGGCCCCGGTTTGGAGTGGGGGACAGGAGCTGACCCCCATCCATCGGGAAAGGGAGAATGGCGAGCGGGAACGGATTGCTGAGGGCTACGAACGGCTGGAAGAGTTGACGGCGGAGGTAGGGGCGAACGGCCGTTCGCCCGTACAAACCGTCATCTGGACGGAACGGCGGCTGGTGCTGCGCTCCTTGAAGCAGGCGCAGGCTGCAGAAGCCGCCTGGCGGGCTCGGCTGACGAAGGCCCAGAGCGCGCTGACCGCCCTGAATGAGAGAGGCCGGGGAAAGAAACGGTTCACGGAAGTGGAATCGCTGCAGCAGGCGGCGGAAGCGCTGGTAGAGCAGCACCGGGTCCAGGGGTTGTTGCGCCTGAGCTATGAAGAAGAAGTGAGAGAGCGGCCGGTGCGACGCTATCGGGGACGACCGGCGACGGTGCGACAAGAGCGGGAAGTGCGGGTGACGGTGGCTGTGGATGAGGAGGCGCTGGAGAAGGCCATTCGTCGGCTGGGCTGGCGGGTGTACGCCACCAATGCACCGGTGGAAAGGCTTTCCCTGGAGCAGGCCGTGCTGGCCTACCGGGGTCAGTATCTCATTGACCGGGGCATGGGGCGTCTGAAGGGCCGGCCGCTGTCGCTGACGCCGATGTATCTGGAGAGGGATGATCGGGCCACCGGCCTGATCCGGCTGTTGACGATTGGCCTGCGGGTGTTGACGCTGCTGGAGTTTGTGGTCCGGCGCAACCTGGCTGCCGAAGGGGTGAAATTGGCCGGTCTGTATGCTGGCAACCCCAAGCGGGCCACCGCGCAGCCGACGGCGGAGCGCCTGCTGGAGGCCTTCCAGGAGATCACCCTGACGGTCATTCAGGAGCCCTATCAGACTCGTCGTCATCTTACCCCGCTCTCCGAGGTGCAACGGCGCATTCTGGCGTTGTTGGGCTTCTCTACAGATATCTACACCAGGCTCTGCACCGATTCTGCCAAACCGCCTTAAAAATGAGCGAACCATGGG
>DAOTXL010000116.1:0-12637 GCA_034435455.1 Anaerolineae bacterium | reverse complement strand
AGTCGGCCATCCCCTTCAGAGCCAGAACCTTGGTGATCGCCGCCGTCAGGGTCGTCTTGCCGTGGTCTATGTGACCAATCGTCCCTACGTTGACATGCTCTTTCGTCCGCTCAAACTTTGGCTTCCCCATGCTGAACCTCCCTTGTTATCATCCGGGCAAGTCCCCTGGCTTGAGCCGTGGGGCGACCCGCAAAACCGCGCCATTCTACATCAAAACTCGATTCGTGGCAAATTCTCAGGGGGCTGTGACCTGGATCCCATCTCATCCTCCGCTCCCCTTTCCCTTATTCGCTGCGGAGAGAAGGGAGGCATAGGGGAGGGAAGGGGGCGGGCCTGCCATCTCCCCCGTTACCGCCGCCCCCCCATGAGAATCCGCTCCAATACCTCCGGGGCCACCGGGGCGTAGTGATCGAACTCCATGGTAAAGACACCCCGTCCCTGCGTCATGGAGCGCAGGTCGGTGGCATATCCGAACATCTCGGCCAGGGGAACCATGGCCCGCACGGCCTGCATGCCGATCCCCCGTGGGGTCAGGTTCTCGATCTCCCCACCCCGGGCGCTCAGGTCGCCGATGATCGCCCCACTGAACTCGTCGGGCGCGACGGTTTCGACCTTCATGATCGGTTCGAGCAACACCGGGCCGGCCCGTTCCAGTCCGAGGCGAAGGGCCTGCGCCGCTGCCGCCTTGAAAGCCAGCTCGGTAGAGCTTTCCGGGTCAAAGGACCCGCCGATCAGGGTCACCCGCAGACCCGCCAGGCTATAACCGGCCAACACACCGCTGTCCAGCGACTCTCGGACCCCCTGCTCGATTGCCGGCACGAACTGTTGAGGGAAGGTTGCCTCGCGGGTCGCGTTGACGAACTCGAAACCGGAGTGGGCCGGCAAAGGTTCCAGCTTGAGGACCACGCGGCCGTATTGATTCCGTCCCCCGACCGGGCGGAGGAACTCGCCTTCGCTCTCCACCGGGCGGGTGATCGTCTCGCGGTAAGCCACCTGAGGCTTGCCCACGTTGGCCATGACCCGGAACTCGCGCAGCATCCGGTCCACCAGGACTTCCAGGTGCAGTTCCCCCATGCCGCTGATGAGCAGTTGACCGGTCTGCTCGTCGGTCTTGACCTGGAAGGTGGGGTCTTCTTCTGCCAGGCGCTGCAGGGCCTCATTCAGTTTGTCCTGGTCGGCCTGGGTCCGGGGCTCGATGGCCACCGAAATGACCGGCTCCGGGAAGCGGATCGATTCCAGCACCACCTGATGGGTGAAATCGCACAACGTGTCGCCGGTAAACGTCCCCTTGAGGCCCACCGCTGCTCCGATGTCGCCGGCCTCGATCGCGGTCATCTCTTCCCGGCGGTTGGCGTACATGCGCAGCAGTTTTCCCGGCCGCTCTTTGCGCTGCTTGGTCGGGTTCAACACGGCGCTGCCAACGTTCAGCCGGCCTGAGTAGACCCGCAGATAGACCAGCCGGCCCACGTAAGGGTCGGAGACGACCTTGAAGGCCAGCGCGGCAAAAGGCCCCGACTCGTCGGCGCGGCAGGCCTGCTCTTTGCCGGTTTGGGGGTTGATGCCCACCATCGGCGGCACGTCGAGGGGGGAGGGCAAATAGTCCACCACCCCATCCAGGACCGGCTGCACCCCTTTGTTGCGCAGCGCCGAGCCGCACAGCACCGGCACCAGGCCCCCGCCGATCGTGGCCCGCCGCAGCGCCCGCCGCAGTTCCTCGGCCGGGATCTCTTCTCCCTCCAGGTAGCGGGCCATGATCTCGTCGTCGTACTCGGCCACCTGTTCGATCAACGCCTCGCGGTGCTCCAGGGCCACCGGCAGCAGCTCCTCTGGGACCTGGCTTGTGTCCTGGATTGTGCCCAGGTCATCGGTATAGACGATGGCCTGCATGGTCAGCAGGTCCACGATCCCCCGGAAGGTCTCGCCGCTGCCTATCGGGACCTGGATCGGCACCGGGTTGGCGGCCAGTTGTTCCCGGATCATGTCCACGGTGTGCCAAAAGTCGGCCCCCAGGCGATCCATTTTGTTAACGAAGCAGATGCGCGGCACGCCATAGCGGTCGGCCTGCCGCCAGACCGTTTCGGACTGGGGTTCTACCCCGGCCACGGCATCAAAGACCACCACTCCGCCATCCAGGACGCGCAGGCTGCGCTGCACCTCGGCGGTAAAGTCGATGTGGCCGGGTGTGTCTACGATGTTAATCTGGTGGTCGCGCCAGAAGCAGGTGACGGCCGCGGCGGTAATGGTGATCCCCCGCTCCCGTTCCTGCTCCATCCAGTCGGTAACGGTCGTCCCATCGTCCACATTGCCCATCCGATGCGTGCGCCCGGTGTAGAACAGGATGCGCTCCGTGGTGGTCGTTTTTCCGGCATCTATGTGGGCGATAATGCCGATGTTGCGCGTGCGTTCGAGGGGAACTGCCCTGGACATGGGACAACCGATCTGCAAATAAGCAGACGCCGGAGAGGGAGAGGTTCATCCGCTTATTGGCTCATTCTCTCACCAGCGGTAGTGGGCAAAGGCCCGGTTGGCCTCGGCCATCTTGTGGGTGTCCTCCCGTCGCTTGATGGTCGCGCCGGTGTTGTTGGCGGCATCCATCAGCTCGCTGGCCAGCTTTTCGGCCATGCTCTTGCCCGGTCGTTTGTGCGCCGACTGGATGAGCCAGCGGATAGCCAGCGAGACCTTGCGTTCCGGTCCCACTTCGACCGGCACCTGGTAGGTTGCACCCCCCACGCGGCGAGGCTTGACTTCGAGGATCGGCATGGCGTTCCGGAGGGCCTGGTCAAACACCTCCAGACCAGAGCGCTTCATCCGGGCCTCGACGAGGTCCAACGCATCGTACATGATGCGCTGGGCCGTGCTCTTTTTGCCGTCCTTCATCAGTTTGTTGATGAATTGCGCTACCAGCACGCTGTTGTATTTGATGTCCGGTTCTATCTGCCGTCTGGCAGGACGGTTCCGTCTCGGCATGTCTGCCCCCTATCTCATTTCGAAATCGCCGTCTTTTTGGGCACTTTGGCCCCGTACTTGGAGCGCCCCCGCTTGCGATTGGCCACCCCGGTGGAGTCCAGGGCGCCGCGGATGATGTGGTAGCGCACACCGGGCAGGTCCTTCACGCGGCCACCCCGCACCAGCACCACCGAGTGCTCCTGCAAGCTGTGCCCTTCGCCGGGGATGTAGGCGGTCACCTCAATGCCGTTGGTCAGACGGACACGGGAAATTTTGCGCAGAGCCGAGTTGGGCTTCTTGGGTGTCATGGTGCGCACCTGGGTGCACACCCCTCGTTTCTGCGGGTTGCCCTTGGGCACCTTGGTTGTCCGCCCTTTGAGGGCGTTCAGGCTAAAGCCCAAGGCCGGCGCCTTTTCCTTTTTCGGTTTTGGCTTGCGCCCCTTTCTTATCAACTGATTGATTGTAGGCAATTCATTCCTCCTTACTATCCTTGCCGGGCGGATGCCTGCTATCTCCTGGCACATAGAGGGCCACCGCAAAAGGGCCGCGATGGCCTCTCCATGCTTCCCTCACTGTTCATTTGTATCACCGGATGGTGATACAGCCTGAAAATTCGATTTACGAATTTTGAATTTAGCACAGGTCGGGGCAAATGTCAAATTATCCTGGCGGCCAGGCAGCAACTCTAAATAGGAACGGATTTGGGAATGACAGGCTGGAATTTAGCCGCTGCTTCAATTCTACACTTTCAGCGAGTCAGCCTGAGCAGGTTCAACCTGCGGAGGGCATGCTGAATTTTGCTCTCTGCGCTCAGTTGCGATAAAATCAAGCTCTCTTTTCCCATGATTCTATAAAAGGAGGGGGTGTACTGTGAAAAAGGTTGCGGTCGTAGCCATTGGGGGGAATTCCCTTATCAAAGACAAGAACCATCAATCGGTGCCGGACCAGTATACGGCTGCCCACGAGACGTGCGTCCACATCGCCGGGATGATCGAGCAGGGGTGGGATGTGGCCATTGGCCACGGCAACGGCCCGCAGGTGGGCTTTATCCTGCGCCGCAGCGAGCTGGCGCGCCACGAACTGCACGAGGTGCCCCTCGATTTTTGTGGGGCCGATACGCAGGGGGCGATCGGCTATATGCTGCAGCAAAACCTGTATAACGAATTCCGACGGCGAGGGTTGCCTAAACAAGCGGCCACCGTGGTCACCCAGGTGCTGGTGGATCGGAACGATCCGGCCTTCCAGAACCCGACCAAGCCCATCGGTTCCTTTATGGACGAAGCGGAGGCGCTGCGCCGCCGCGAGACCGAAGGCTGGGATGTGGTCGAGGACGCCGGACGGGGCTGGCGGCGGGTGGTGGCCTCTCCCCTGCCGGTCCGCGTCGTGGAGCGCGACGCGGTAAAGAACCTGATTGATGCCGGCTTTGTGGTCATCACCGTTGGGGGAGGGGGCATCCCGGTGATCGAGGATGAGGAGGGCAACCTGCGGGGAGTGGCGGCCGTCATTGACAAGGACTATGCCAGCAGCCTGCTGGCCACCAGCATCGGGGCCGACCTGTTCCTGATCTCCACCGCCGTGGAAAAGGTGGCCCTGAACTACGGCCGGCCGAACCAGAGGTGGCTTGACCGGATCACCGCCGACGAGGCCAGGGGCTATATGGCCGAGGGGCACTTTGCGCCCGGCAGCATGAAGCCCAAAATCCAGGCGATCCTCTGGTTCCTGGAACGGGGTGGCAAAGAGGCGATTATTACCAACCCGGAGAATATTGAGCGGGCGCTGGCCGGTGAGACCGGGACGCGCATCGTCCCCTGACCAGTTGGATGGGAAGGCAGGGGGGCGCATCGTCCCCTGGCGGGTTGGATATCGGGTAGTAGATATTAACGTTCCCCAGCGGATGGAGTTTCCTCGCCCTGGGAGGCGGCACCGGCCGGCGGCGGCACCTCAAAGGAGGCCGGCTCCGGGCCGGTGCCGAACATCTTGAGCCCCCCGTGCAGTTTTCCGCCGTCGTCCAGCAGAAAGCTGGTCACGGTCACGTCGGCCCACACCCGGCCGGTGGACAGGATCTCCAGCCGGCCCCTGGCCACGATGGACCCTTTGACCTGACCCGACACCGATACATTTTGCGCTTCGATGTGGGCGTCCACCCGCGCCTTTTCGCTGATGATGACGTTGCTCACCGTTTTGATGCTGCCCTGGTAGACACCATCGATCTTGACGACGCCGTCGCACTCCAGGTCACCCTTGAAGTTGGCCGTCGGACCGACCGATATCTCGACCCGGTCCAGGGGAACCGGCTGTTTTTCTCGTCCAAACACCGTTCGCTCCTTTGTGTCAGGTTTTGGCTGCCTGGCCCATCTCTTCAAGGCCCGGCAGTGAATTCGACGCTACTATAACATCCCCTGGCCGATTTGTCAATCCCCGCTGCTCTGAAAATAAAGGCAAGCCTCTTATGATCTTGATCATAGCCAGGCTGCCTTCTGGGGGGTACAATGCAGGTACCAGACATTTCAAAAATAGAATTGAGGAGGAGGGTATGTATCTCACCGAGATCGTGTGGTGGGGCTATACGGCCTTTGTGGCCGTGGCTGCCCTGTTTCTGCTGTGGTTTGCCCACAGGATCGGAGGCAAAGGAGGGTAACGATGGACGTGCGAGAGCGGCGGTGGCTGTACCTGCTTGTCGCTGTGTTCCTGGTGTTCAACGCCGTCACCTTATCGCCCCTGGTACCCTGGCAGAAATGGCTGCTGTGGTCCCGGCCTATGCCCGACAAGAGCTTTAGCATCGAGTTCGAGGACTATCAGATCCGGCTGCCGGCCGGGGGCATCGAGGTCGGGGTTGGCCAGTACGTGGAGTTTGTGGCCAGGTCCAGGGATGTGACCTACGGCTTTGGGGTGTTCCGCCCCGATGGCACCCTGGTCTTTCAGATGCAGGTGCTCCCCGGCATGGACAACCGCATCGTGTGGAAGTTTGACCAGGCGGGCAATTACGATGTGCGCTCGACAGAATACTCCGGCCCCCGGCACTCGGAGATGCATGTCGAGAACGCCATCCGCGTGACGCAATGAGGAGGTGAACTGTGGCCCAACTTGGCTGGTCCGAAAAGTGGACCCTGCGCTTCGCCGTGTTTGCCCTGTTGTTCCTGGCCCTGTCCGGCTTTGAAGGGCTGTTGATGCGCACTCAACAGTACGACGTGGAGGCCCTGCGCGGGATGGAATCGGTCCTGAATGCCATCCGCCCCGGCGACCGGGAGCCCACCCAGGCCGAACTGTACTTTTCGATGATGTCGGCCCATCCCATCGTTGGCGTCTATGGCTTTGTGTATATGGCGGTCATGGGCGCTTTCTATTATCTGGTGCCCTCTCTGCTGGGCAAGGAGGTCCGCCACAAGAAGCTGGTGCCGGTCAACTTTGTTCTGCAACCGCTGGGGGTGATGATCTGCTGGGGGGCTGGCTTTTTCGGGTTGTTCAACGCCCTCTACACCCTCTACTGGCCCCTGCCGGTGAGTTACGACCGGGTGCCGCTGTGGGGCAGCATCTTTTTCTGTATCGGCGCGGCGATCATCATGGTCAACATCCTGCTTTTTGCCTTCAATCTGTTCAGCACGGTGCTCAGCAAGAGCAATCCCCACGCTTATTCCTTTGGCCAGTTCCTGCGTTCGGCTTTTGGCATCCCGCGCCTGATGAAGCTGTTGGGCAAAGAGGACAGGAATGCGCCCAACCTGGACTACAACGGCCTGCCGGTCTTTTTGGTGGCCGTGGGGCGGGGCTCCATTGATACGGTCATCAACGCTGTTGTGCTCCTCACCGCCGGGGTGCTGATCCTGGTCTACGGCCTGGCGGCGCTGTTCAAAGCGCCCCTCGACCCCGGCGCGGTGAACGCCCTGATCTACAAGAACTGGTTCTGGTGGGGGCTGGATATGGTGGCCGATGGCAATGTGCTGATCTATACCGCCGGCGTGTGGTACCTGCTCATCCCGTTGCTGGTGGGCCGGGACCTGTTTGGGGCCAACGTGGTCAAGACGGTCATCCTGGTGGACCTGCTGGTTTCGATGGGGGTGTGGAGCCATCATCTGTTGGGCGACCGCGCTCAGCCGTTGGTCATGCGCCTGCTGTCGGGTCAGCTCATCACCTGGGGCGAGTTCTTTACGATGGGCCTGACCATCTTTGCCTCGCTGATGACCATCTGGCTGGCCCGACCGGTCAGGATGACGCCGGCCCTCAAGTTTGTCCTGGGCTCCATCTTTGGCTTTGTGATGGGCGGGACGGCTGGGTTGATCCAGGCCAACGTCGGGCTGAACCTGGTCTTCCACAATACCCAGTGGGTCATCGCCCTGCACGCCCACACCTTCCTGCTGACCGGCGTGGGTTCGCTGGTCTTTGCCATCCTCTACGCCCTGGTGCCGATGTTGACCAAACTCGAGTTCTGCCACCGGCGGCTGGTGGACCTCCACCTGTGGCTGTGGCTGGTCGGTGCGGTGCTCAATGCCTATGCGATGGGCATGGCCGGCTCGCGGGGGATGCTGCGCCGCACGCTCTACGAGGGGGGACAGTTCCAGCCCTACGTGCTGGTGGCCCTCGTCGGCGGCATCCTGATGGCAGCCGCTCTGTTGGTCTTTCTCTATAACCTGATCGCCACCCTGGGGCTCAAGAATGTGCTCAGCCTGTTTCTGCCGGAACGGCGGCCGGCCCGAAAGCAGGAGGCTGCTGTCCAGGCATAACCGCCGGTTGCGAAATAATCAGAGGGGCGCACGGCTGTGCGTCCCTCTTTTTATGATTTTTGTCATTGCAATATCGGGCGATGGGAGGTATTATTCAGGCAGGTGTTTCAATTTGGGGAATCTGGGGCGGAGGATAGTTTGCCCCAGCCGCAAACTTATCATACGAGGAGAGACCGATGACAGCAACAGAAACGCTCAAGCATGAGCATCAGGTTATCTTGCTGGTCCTGGGCGCAGCCGAGCGCGAAGCGCAGAGCATCCAGGATAGCGGCACGGTGCGCGCCGAAGCGGTGGCCGAGATGGTGGATTTCTTTCGCAACTTTGCCGATATCTGCCACCACGCCAAAGAGGAAAAACTGCTGTTCGTCAAGATGGAGGAGCGGGGCATGCCGGCCCATAACGGCCCTATTGCGGTGATGCTCCACGAACATGACGAAGGGCGGCGGTTGGTGCGGGCTGTAGCCGAGGCACTGCCGAAGGCCAGCCAGGGGGACCCGATCGCCCTTGCCGCGGTGCGGGACAACCTGCGCACCTATGCCGGTCTTTTGCGCGCCCATATTGCCAAGGAGGACAACATCCTCTATCCGATGGCCGATGGGCTGTTCAGTGTCGAGGATCAGCGCAGCCTGTCCGAGGCGTTCGACCGGGTGGAGGCCGGGGAGATCGGCCCCGGCGTCCACGAAAAGTACCACGAGCTGGCCCACCGGCTCGCCGGCTGAGAGCGGCTACACCTGCTTTCTGTAGGCCAGGGCAATGGCCTGCTTCTCTTCGTCGGTCAGTTGGTAGGTGGATTCCCACCTTTGCAGGGGCTTGGCATAGACACGCGTCACATCACGGGCGTGGAGGCTGGATAGGACCACACCGTTGCCGTGGCCATCCACCAGGGCAATGGCAAAGCTCTGGTCGCCGCCGGTGTCGGAGAATGGATTGAAGCGAACTATTCCAAGGTGCTGCAAGCTGAAATAGGCTGCCTTTTCCAGACGGCGGGCCAGGCGGTCCACCGTTTCGACCTGGGCGGCTGTTTGCTGCACCCTGGCCAGATGGTCGTTCAGGATCGCTTCCAGGTTCCCGCCCGAGGTGCCGGTCATCAGCCGCCTGTGCTGTTTTTGCAGCCGCCGCTGGCCCAACCACAACCAGGCAACCCCTGCCAGGGCCAGCAGGGCCAGCCCCAGGGCTATTACAGCCACCACTCCTGCGCTGGAAGTCAACAGGCTTCCTATTTCCTCCATGCCGCACCTCACGAAAGGGATGGGTGACAAGGAACATCTGACACTCTGACGGGATTATATCTGAACAGCGGCCCGATGGCAAGTGGCTGATGGCTGATGGTCGCCGGTTGATTTGGGAGTTGGGCCGGGTTGTGGTATAGTAAGGGCCGGTTCAGGGGGATAGTAGTCTCCCTATCAGGCGCAGATCGTGGATTCAAACCGCCGGGAACGCCGGGTTTCCCTATATTTTCTTGCGATTCTCGCGGTCTCTGCGCACTATGCGGTTAATCCCTATCAACGCTCTGGAGAGGGGAATCACCAGGATAATGAGCTCTATCAAATTGCTGGTGGCTACAAACAATCCCGGCAAGGTGCGGGAGTTGCAGGAACTGCTGGCCGGGCTGCCGGTGGAGATCACCTTCCCGGCGCAGGAGGGGCTGGACCTGGAGGTCCACGAATCGGGCGAGACCTTTGAGGAGAATGCCCGGCTCAAGGCACAAGCCTATGCTCAGGCCAGCGGCCTGTTGACCCTGGCCGATGATTCCGGCCTGGAGGTGGATGCACTGGGCGGTGCGCCAGGGGTGCGCTCGGCGCGGTACGCCAGGCCGGGCGCCACCGATGCCGATCGCTACCGCAAGCTGCTGGCGGCCCTGGCCGATGTGCCGCCGGGGCGGCGAGCAGCCCGCTTTCGCTGTGTGGTCGCCCTGGCCCAACCCGATGGCGCCGTGTATACCGCCGAGGGCGTTTGCGAGGGCGAGATCGGCCTGGCCCCCCGCGGCGAGTATGGCTTTGGCTACGACCCGATCTTTCTCGTGCGGGGGTTTGAGGGGCGGACAATGGCTGAACTCCCCCCTGAGGTCAAGAACCGGATCAGCCACCGCGCTCGTGCCGTCATGGCTGTCCGCCCCATCCTCGAAAAGTTGATTTCAGATTGAACCGTCCTGAAACCCCAGATCGGCCATCGCCCGGAGCACAGCCTCCGGGTTTTCGAGCATGACCATGTGCCCGGCTCCTTCCACCAGGTGCAGAGTGGCACCGGCGATCTGGTCCCGCAAAAAGATCGAGTACTTGGGAGGGGTCAGCCGGTCCTGGGTGCCGCACACGACCAGGGTCGGAGCGGTGATCTCTCCCAGGCGGCCCATCACATCAAAGGCATCGCAGGCGACGAAATCACCGTGTAGCACCTGGGGCGGGGTAGCGCCCATCTGGCGGCGGCCCAGCCGCACCGTCTCCGGGGGAGCCTCCGGGCCGTAGGCCCATTCGCAGATGGTCTGTACCGCCGCTTCCGGGTTCTGCAAAACCCCCTGGAGGATGGCCGGGGCCACCCGCAGACGGGCGCCTGTGGCTACCAGGCCCAGCCCGGCCACCCGCTGCGGGTAACGCAGCGCCACGTCCAGGACGATGCCCCCACCCATCGAGTGGCCGACCAGGATGGCGCGTTCTATCCCCAGCGCCGTCAGAAAGGCGACGAGCCAGTCACCGTAGGCCTGGATGCTATCGTACCCCGGTCCGTCGGAGCGGCCATGGCCCGGCAGGTCCGGGGCATAGGTCGGCGACTGCGGCAGGTTGCGCACCTGATAGAGCCAGTGCTGGTGGCTGCCCCCTGCGCCGTGGAGCAGGACCACCGGCGGCCCCTTGGCCGGCACCGGCCGCCGGTGTACATAGTGAACCCTGGCTCCTGCTACGTTTAGATAGGGCATGGCAAATATCTAATATCTGGCATCTAAAAACGCATGAATTTATTGGATATCAGGTATTGGATATTGGGCATTGATTATGTGGGGAACTCGGTGGGCACGAGGGTGGCGCAGTTGACCAGTTCGGCTGCTGCCTTGGGGAAGCGCATGATCTTGCTCATCGTGCCTTTGAGTTTCAACTGGCCGGTGACCATCCCCTGGATCGGGTCCAGCTTTTTTCCGATGACCTTGCGCCAGGTGGTCAACGGAGCACTGATGATAAACTCGGGGTTCTTTTCACTTGCGTCGGCCACCGCGCCTGCCGAACGGGCTTCGCCGTGCCACAGGTCTATATACAGGATCACCCGCTCCGGCAGGCCGGGGCCCGGCTCGCAGATAAAATAAAAGTCTCCCTCCCATTGGCTGGCCGATTTGCGGTAAGCCTCGCTTTTGTTGACCTCGACCATCAGCGCCTTGATCCACTCGTCCGACGGAAATTTGTATGCCATTTTTCTTCCTTGTATACTACAGTCGGGGCGACGCGACTTGTAGCACACTTCCTCCTTTCTTGAGAATTTACACTTCGTCGCCCTGGTGAAGGCAGGCGAGGGTGGCATTTTGTATGATGGGGCCTGTGCCACCATCGCACGGGAGGTTGACCCCGCCTGTCCTCACCTTGACAAAAAACCGGATTTTTTGCACAATCTCCGTGCGGCGAGGAACTCCGTCCCTGGTATTGTTGGCGCCGCACGGCGACCACCTAAAGGATCCTGTTGCCCTCTTGGCCACGAGGAGTCACCTTTGATGAGAAACCTATCGGCGGGCCTGGCCCGACCCCTCTATAACAGCAAGGTTATGCCGGACACTCCTCTTCGCGCCGAGAGGCCCACTCCTGGCCGCATGATCCTGACCTGGAAAGGAGGTGAACCGCTATGTCCATGACTTTCGCCCGACTCCTGGACCCCGCCTTCGAGGACGATCACGACCCCTTCCGCTACTATGACCCGGCCGGGGAGCCTCTGGAGGACCGCCTCTATCTGCCCTGCGGGGTCGATCCCCACAGCAAGCTGTGCGGGGTAGCCTTTGTCCATCCTCTCCCCCATCGTCAGGATGTCCTGGTGGAGCGCGAAATCCGCAACAACTCGCTGGAGGACGCCATCTGGCTCATCGAGACCGGCCGTCGCCTGGCCCCCCAGTTCCAGGCCCACCCCATCTACGTCTTCGAGGCTACCGGCCCTTTCTGGAAACCCTACCGCAACTTCCTGCATCAGGCCGGCCTGGCGACCGCCACCATCTGTGGCCGCCAGTCCCGACACGCCCGCGGCACCGGCACCCGCAAGACCAAGAACGACCTCAAAGACGCCTACACCATCGCCAAGGTCTTCAAACAGGGGGAATCGCATGCCTCCCGCATCCCGCCCGAACCCCTGGCTTCCTTGCGGGAATACACCCGCCTGCACCTCTTCTTCGTCGAGTACTCGGTGGCCATCCAGAACCGGATGTACAACCTCCGCTACCAGCTCCACCCCGACTTTGATCGCCATTTCTCCCAGCCGGTCTTGCCCACCACCCTGGCCCTGATGCGGGAGGAACTGGTCTACCCCGAGTACCTGAAGGCCTGTCCCCTCGATACTCTGACCCAACTCATCCGCCAGGCCAGCCACGGCAAGTTGGGTGCCGGGCTGGCCCAGGCCCTCGTCCGGTCGGCCCACACCACGTTCTCTGTCCCTACCGCTGGCGAGGCCCTCTCCTTCAACCTGAAGATGCTGGCGCAGGCCTATGAGCAGATTCACCAGCTCATCCTGCCTCCTATTCGCCAGCGCATCGAGGAGGGACTCACCCGGCTCCCCTTTGAGCAACACCTGGACGAGCTCCCCTACTTCGGCCCGATCGTCATCGGGACCTTCCTCAGCGAGCTGGGGTCACCGGCCTGGTTCCGCACCGTTGATAGCGTCGTCGCCTGGTTTGGCTTCGATCCCAGCGTCTCTGAGTCGGCTGACAAACCTTCCGGCACCACCCACCTGACCAAACGCGGCACCAAATACGGCCGCCGCATCATGTGGTTGGTAGCCCGCAACTGGGCAGAGTACAC
>DAOTXL010000115.1:0-2976 GCA_034435455.1 Anaerolineae bacterium | reverse complement strand
CGAGGAAAACGTACTATTGGTATCATAGTGGCACCTCCAGCAGACTTGGTCTGTTTAGGAATGCCACTATATTGCAAATATGTCAACTGTTAGCCAGGCAGTGGCCTGGGCCTATCGCAAAACTCGAGTCATTTAGAGCAGCCAGTCCAGGAGCGCCCGGCCAAACTCCCAGTCGGCCCCGGGGGTGGGCAGGATACCCGCCGCCCTGATCTCCTGCCCGACGCACTCTGGACCTGTCTCAAAGTGCAGGCCCGTCAGAAAGACACGCCCCTCGCCATACTGGAAAGTGATCGCTGCCACCTGCCCGTTTGTCGAATAGGTGGCCACGATGTCCACGGCCTGAAAGCCGTTGCACACAAAGATCGGTCCGCCATAATAAAGCTGTTGGCGGGGGGTAGTCAGGGTGGCGTTGATAGGGTGCCGGGAATTAAGCTCGATGGAGGTCATGGCACACTGCGGCCAGGGAGCAATCTCGGTGATAGGTCCCACTGTCTGCCCGGCAAAAAGGCCCATCGGATAATCGAACGTTTCCCCCTCCCAGACGATGAGTGTGGAGGCGAAGAACGCCCCGGCACAGATACCCACCAGGCGCCCACCAGCGCGCACAAATCGGCGGATATGCTCCATCCCTTGGGGCGTAATCCGCTCCTCGTAGTCGCCCGACCAGCCTCCAGGCAACCAAAAGACGCCAGCGCCTCGTAAGTCTCCAGCGTTTAGCTCGTCAGCGCCCAGCGGCAGCCAGGGCACATGGTGCAGGCTAAGCATCTGTTCGATGGCTATCCTGCCCGCAGGCCAGACTCCCTGATCGTGATAGATAGCCACCAGAGGGCGTGCAGACAGTGGGGAACCCAATGTGATAGAGCTCGGCATGATTCAGCCTCCACCCTTGTTTCACAGCTTGTGATTGTACTACAAATCCTTGGATTAAACAAGCGCCGGTCCCTGTACTGATTTCTGATTCAGCAAGTTTTTTCAGAAGTATTGACTTTTTCAGAAATATATGGTATCATACTTCCGTGTTTTCTGCAACTGGCCACGATGGGCAGAACCTGGAGGCGAGTAGGCCTATGACCATAAAGCTAGATACGATAGACCGAGACATTGTGCGGTGTTTGATGCGAGACGGACGCAAATCCAGCGCGGCCGTCGCTCGCGAGCTTGACCTGGTGGATCGCACCGTCCAATACCGCATAGACCGGCTCATCAAATCAGGCGTCGTCGAGGTGGTGGCCCTGGTTGTGCCCCAGGCCCTGGGATACAACATCATCGCCGACATCCACTGCCAGGTAGACATCGCCCGTATCAACGAAGTGGCGGAAACCATCGCCCAGTTCGAAGAAGTCGGGTATGTGGGCTGCTCGACGGGCGATCAGGATGTGAGTGTGCAGGCCTATTTTGAATCCACGACCAAAATGTACGAGTTTATCACCGAAAAACTGGGCAAACTCGACGGTATCCGGCATACACGCACGGCCGTTGTCCCCCGAGTCGTCAAATCGATCGTAGATTGGAGCATCCCCTCGGAAAGGATCACGTCTCCAGACGAGGGGTAGGGAAGGAGGTGTTGCGGCTGTACTCATGCATCCAAAATCAGAGAATTCTGAAAATCTATGATTATGAGGAAAGAAAGGAGAGAGAGAATGAAACGCTTCCTGCGCCTTGTGTTTTTGGCGACCCTGTTGATCACTTTTGTTAGCTGTGGCCCAACGCCCACGCCCGTCCCACCGACAGAGAAACCGGCGCCGACCAACACGCCCGTTCCAGTTCCCACGAACACTCCTGTCCCCAAGCCCACCGACACCACTGCCCCGCCGGCGCCGACCGATACCCCTGTCCCACCGCAACCCACCGCCACGTCTACCCCGGAGACGACCGAGTTTGACGACGGTACCTACGTCGTCGCCATGTACTCTGACTTTGCCGACTGGGATCCGTCGTTGGCTTTCTCCCTCGAGATCTGGTACCTGTATAACGTCTACGAACCGCTGCTATGGTACAACCCGCCGGGCAGCGCGGAGCAGTTTACCCCGGCCCTGGCCACCTCCTGGGAATCGTCCGCCGATGGCTTGACCTGGACGTTCCACCTGCGCGAAGGGGTCACCTTCCACGATGGCACCCCGTTCAACGCCGAGGCGGTCAAATACTCCATCGAGCGGACGGTGGAGATGGGCGGCGGCGCTGCCTGGATCTGGGGCGCCGTGGAGGAGATCGAGGTCAAAGACGAACACACGGTGGTATTCCACCTGAGTTACGCCGCCCCCCTGGACCTGATCGCCTCCTCCCAGTACCAGGCCTACATCTTTTCGCCCACTGCGGCAGAAAAGGGCACAGACTGGTTCATGGAGGGGCACGACGCGGGGACCGGTCCCTACCTGGTCGAAAGCTGGGAGCCCGACCAACAGACCGTGCTGGTCAAATACGATGACTATTGGGGTGGCTGGGAAGGCCACCACTTTAGCAAAATCATCCTGAAGACGGTGCTGGAACAGTCTACCCAGGTGCAGATGCTGGAGACCGGCGAGGCCGACCGGGCAACGCTGGTGCCCGTTGACTCGCTGGAGGGACTGCGGAACAATCCCGACATCGCCGTGACCATTATCCCCAGTTGGATGAACTCGCAATTCCTGATCAACGTCCAGAAGCCGCCGACCGACGATCCGCTGGTGCGGCAGGCGATCTGCTACGCCTGGGATTACGAGACCGTCGTCAACGACATCTACAACGGCATGGCGACCGTGGCCGAAGGCATCATCCCCAAGACCATGTGGGGACACAAAGATGATCTGAAGCTCTACACCTTTGATCTCGACAAAGCCAGGGAGTTGTTGGCGCAATCCAGGTACGGGCCAGACGAGCTCAAGATTGACATCGCCTACATCGGCACTTCGGCTGAGTACGAGAACGCGGCGCTACTCTTGCAGCAAAATCTGGCCGAGATCGGCATCGAGGCGGAGCTCAAACCCGGTCCGTGGACCA
>DAOTXL010000114.1:0-4733 GCA_034435455.1 Anaerolineae bacterium | reverse complement strand
ACGATTACCCCCAGCCACACCCCGCGCACACCGACGATTACCCCCAGCCACACGCCGCGCACGCCAACCATCACCCCGACCACGCCGGTGCCGCCCCTGGTCCAGATCGAGTTGGGGAAGGGCTGCGGCCTCTCCTACCCACCCTGCCAGGGCTTTGCCGTCCGCCTTCAGGCCAACCGCAGCGGCCTGGTGGAGGTCTATCGGGTCTCTCCGGCGGGCGAGCGCGAATTCCTGTTCGACGTGGGAGTCACAGCCGGCGAGATAACGACGCGGGATTGGGAAATCCCCAGATCCGCAGGGGATTGGGTATTGGAGGCCGATTTGAACGGGGGCCAGGCCCGCAGCCGCTGCGCTTTCCGTGTCGAGCCGGAATCGGTCCGGCCGGCCATCGAGAAGGTGTGGATCGAGCCGTTCGTGCCCGACGTCGGCCCCACGCCGGAGCCCGGCCAGCCGGTCTGCCCGGGGGGCAAGGTGTGGGTGTACGCCCATCTGTTCGACCCTTGCGGGGAACCGCTGAGCCGGGTCGAGCTGTGGGCCCGCTACCCGGCCGGGGGGACCGGCGACTGGTTGCCGGTGGAGATGTTCCCCGTGGACCCCTGGACCTACCGCCACCCCATGACCGCCCACGAACCGCCGGGCACCGAGTACTATGTCTACGCTGAAGATGGCTACGGCAACCCGGCCCGGTCGGCGGTGCAGGTATATTTCGTCGAGCCATGCCCGGTGGTGCTGTACGACTTTGTGGAGAGGGCTCCGCAGGCCGGGTGGACCGGTTATGCTCCCCCCTATTCCTTTTACGGCCTGAAATTCCCCGGCGCAGACAACGACCAGCGGGGCTTTGCCGTGTGGCGCGACGGGGCTACCCTGGAGGATGGCAGCCGGCCCGACCATCGCATCCTGGAGACCCACCCCACCTGGGTGGACGGTGGCGCGATCTGGGGCGAGTATGAGGTCCCCTTTCTCTTCCAAAGCGGGGATCGCTTTGTGGCCCGGGTAGGATTCCTCGCCGGGGCCGGGGCCGGGAACGTGACCTTCCGGCTGGAGTGGTGGAACGGCGACCCAGATAGCTATAGGGAGCCCCTCGGCTCATTGCCCGATTCGTACGACGGCGTGGTGAGGGATTGGGTGGTGCCGCTGGACAGCATCGCCGGGCAGACCGGGTATATGCGGCTCGTTGTGGAGGCCGGAGAAACCTCCGTCCAGGATTGGGCCGTGTGGGTCGAGGCGCGGATCGAGCGGCCGTGAGGAGGAGCGATGATCGAGCTGAAAAACCTGGATCTCGAAATCCACGGCAGCCAGGCGGCCGGTTACACCGTCGAGGTGACCGGGCCCGATGGGGAACAGGCTGCAGCGCCCTTCCCGGAGACCTTAAAGGCCGACCTGTCGGCCGACCTGGAGAGGGTCCAGGCCGGCCGGGCGGAGCGGGAGACGCTGCAACGGGTGGGGACGGCGCTGTTCCAGGCCCTGTTTCCGCCGGAGGTGTTGCGGGTATATGTGGCCGCCAGGGCCCGGCTGCAAGCGGGGGAGGGCCTGCGCCTGCGGCTGCACCTGCCCCCCGAACTGGCCTGCCTGCCGTGGGAACTGCTCTACGATCCGCCCTTTTACCTGGCGACCGACCCCCGCAGCCCGGTGGTCCGCTTCCTGCGCCTGTCGGAACCCCCCGCTCTCCTGGCCGTGCGGCCGCCGCTGCGCCTGCTGCACCTGATCGCCGGCCCGGCCGATGCGCCTCGGCTGCAAGTGGAGGGGTTGCATTCCTCCCTGGCCGATCTGAAAGCGGCGGGGATCGTCGAAATCATCCCGGCCCAGCCGGGCACCGAAGCCGCGCTCCGCGATGGGCTTCGCCAGGGATGCCACATCCTGCACTTTTCCGGGCATGGCGGCTTTGTCGAGGGGGTGGGGTACCTGGTTTTTGAGGATCAGGAGGGGCGCAGCCGGCCGTTGGACAGCGCCACGCTCGCCCATCTGCTGCGGGGCAGCCAGGTTCGGTTGGCGGTGCTCAATGCCTGCGAATCGGCCACGGCAGGCGACACCGACGCCTTTGGCAGCGTGGCGGCGGCGCTGGTGCAGGCCGGCTTGCCGGCAGTTGTCGCCCACCAATACCCCATGCCCGATGGCAGCGCCGCCCTGTTTGCCGCCGAGTTCTACCGGGCTCTGGCCCAGGGCTTCCCGGTGGATGTGGCGGTGGGGGAGGGGCGCAAGGCGATCCTTTCGGAACCGCTGGACTGGGCTATCCCGGTGCTGTTCATGCGCGCCCCCGATGGACACATCCTGGCCCTGGAGGGGCGGGAGGAGGAGGCCGGGGCCGCCGGCCGCCCAATGGTGCGCCAGGAGACGAGGATCGGGTCTATCAGTGGGGGAGCGGTAAGCATTGGGGAGATCAACCTGGGGCTGGGAGTTCCCTCCCCTGGCATCCAGAGGCCGGGGCCGCCCCTGCCCGCCGAACCGCTCCTGGACCTGCTGGATCAGCTCAGGCGGGTGGTGCGGGATTATGCCCCGGAGGCGAAACAGGCCGAGGCGCTGGAAAAGGTCGCCCTGCTAAAGGGCGCTGTCCTCGGCCGGCGGCCCGACCTGGCGCTGATGGAATCGGTCTGGAAATGGTTCGAGGCCGAGCTGCCACCCCTGCACCCCTCGGTGCTCAACGTAATCGGCGGCGTCGAATCAAAGGCAGAGGAAGCCGGGGAGGAGGTGCTGCGGGAATTCCGGCAGCGGTTCGGCCGGTTCTCCTGAGCGTTCCTCCTGGCCAGCCTCCTGGCGGCACCGGCCTGTTCGCGCTTCCCCTTATTGGAGGGGTATTGGCGCGAAAGCCACTCGTTGCCGAAAGTCGTACAGGGCACAGTGGAAGATCCGGCTTGCCAGGTCGCCCCAGCCCTGGCCAAACACCTGGCGCGGCAGGCTGATCACCGGCCGCTCCGCCTCTATACTCAGCGACGATTGGCCGTCGCCTTGGATGGTTAGCCCCATGGCACCTCCTGCCCGTGCGTTAGTGTACAGGCCAAGGATAGCACAAGTGGGGCTAAAATCCGAATCGGGAGCCGGGGTATTCAGTTGTTAATTGAGCATAAAATCAAGTTCTCCGATACCTTCTTAAGGGAGATCATATGCGATTATGGAGGGAAGCGCTATGTACTGTATGAGATGTGGCACTCGGAATGAAGATAGCGCTCGCTTCTGTATCAGGTGCGGAGCGCGACTGCGGCCCTGGCCGACACCGGAACGAACCAAAGCCTGGCTGTTGATCATGTTGGTCGCAGTAATCGCGGTAATCATCGTTGGTACCTTGGCGCTAATGGAGATCACTGAGATGGATAAACGAATTGCTCTGCTTACTGCAGATCGTAAGCCCACGGCGGTAGAGTCTCCGGACGCCACGCAGGAATTGGCACCCGTGGTTCCTACCATGACGCTGGCCCCAACTCAACCGGAGCCGGTCTCACCCACTCGCGCACCGGTGCTCACCGCGACACCCGCTCGGTCTGTGAGTCCGACTCCATCATCGACTCCAGGCCCGTTAGCTACCCCAACAGCGATCTTGGCACCTGCTCCATCGCCTACATTCACTCCTACCATAACGTCCACTCCTACGAGGACGCCCGCCCCTGCTTGTAGGCCTGCCAAACAGGGACTGATTGGCTTCAAACGGCAAAAGCGCTGCAACATCAAGACTGGCGATGCGTGCGGGCCTGTTGTTATCTGGATCATGAACCCGGATGGCTCGAACCAGGCTCGGATGTGTAACCCGTCGGCCTACACCTGGGGCTTGGAACATGACCGCACATCTCCTGATGGTCAGTGGCGCGTAGAGGTGACCAGCGAAAGGCCAGATATCTATCGGCTGTTTCTGGCCACAGGCCAAAAGGAGATGATCATTGTGAACAACAGGAAAGATTGGGATCCTGTAGTGTCTGGCGACGGGTGGTGGTTGGCCTGGGTAACAAATCGGAATGGTAACGACGAGATATATATCAAGACGATGGATCCAAAGGACCAGAACCAACGTCGCATGACGGTAAACCTGTGGGAATGGGACAAACATCCCACCTGGTCGCCTGACGGCCACAAGATAGCGTTCTATTCCAACCGAGCCAGTACGTTGAGTGAGGCTACGTGCCAGATCTGGGTCATGGATGTAGTGAACGATCAAGGTGTCAATCTCCGCAACTTAAGCAACAGACCAGACCAGGTTGACACAGACCCGGTCTGGTTCAAATGGGCCGACATGCCGCATTGAAGGGCAGAATAGGAGGCGATCTGCAGCTTTTTGTCAACGTGCCCTTGCCTGAGAGCTTGTCTGAAAAGTCTACCACGAAGGCGCACAGGGCAAAGAAGTGAGATGAAATTGACAGAAATTCTTTGTGTCCTTCGTGTCCTTAGTGGTTTTCAGACTAGCTCTGAGATCGCAACTCCTGTACTGTCAAACAGGCAGAACTCTCCCTACCCGGCAGGTATTCCCCCGCCGGAGAAACGTGCCTTGCCACTGGCGCGCACCGTGAGATGTGGTATCATGACCCCGCCTGCGCCAAAAGCAAGACCGGCACACTCGCTGGTGCTTTCAAGCCCGCGCTGGAACCTGGTCCCGACTCCCACGTGATTTCACCACCGGTGGCGCGCTCCGGCGTGACCCCGATCAGGATCCTACAGTACCTTCAGGGAGTCGGTTGGCGCAGACCATATCCCTTTCTCACGGAGGTTACAATGGAATCGTGGGATAACCTGGCTGTTGTCCACCCCAACGC
>DAOTXL010000113.1:0-4902 GCA_034435455.1 Anaerolineae bacterium | reverse complement strand
GGGTGTCGGTGGTGACGCTGCCAAATTCCCGGCCGTGGGCATCGTCGTTCTGGGGGTTGGAAGGATTGTAATCGCAGGCATAGACACTTGGGTCTCCAAGTATCGGCACGGTGTGGGTGCCCCAGGGTGCGGGCGGTGTTTGGGCTGCCAGTGCGTCCAGACAATCGGCGTGTGAGTACGCATCCCCCAGGGTATGCAGGTAGGTGGCAAAGGCCTCCATTGAGCCAGCCGATACAGGCATGCTGATCGTTGCCGTGCGGGTGATGATGCAGCCGTTGTTCTGCACGGCCTGCATCAGGGTGAAATCCGTCAGTCGGCCCCAGGCGTAGGCCTCGTACCCCCTCAGCGAGTCGGTGATCCCCCAACCCCAATCGTGCAGCGCTTGCAGGTCAGAACCGGTCAGGTGGGGGAAGTGGAAAAAGGGCGAGTACGGCCCGAACCGCGAGGTGACTGCCGAGGTATCTGGATCGAAGCCGCCGGTGGGCCAGATTTGCCGGGCGTGATTTCTGCCGATGCAAGCCAAAACGGGATTAGGCGGAGTGTAAAATCCCGCATTGCCGTAGGTGTATGAAATGGGCGTACTCGGTAGTATCTCCGAGTCTACCAACTGATCCCAAATTCTCAAGGTGTGACTGTCCGTCGTGGTAAACCCGGCAGCAATTGCCAGGGCAAAGGTGAGGTCATCGTGAACCGTGCTGATCCGATTAGCGGGAAAATCTCCACTCGGTGGGTAATAGGTGCCATCCCGGTCTCTGAACCCCAACTCCTCTTCGGCGAATCCCCAGACCGATACCGCGCCACCGGTCAAGAGCAGGCCCAGGATGAGCGCCAGGCCTACAGCATAAAAAAGCCCCCTACGTTTCATCTCGGTCTCCATTCTCATTCTGCGCGTTGGTTGAGAACCAGGGGAAGGTAGACCGTTCTGCGGACGTGTGTTGTGACATACTGGACGATGGATTGAGTCACGGTTTCCTGTCCATCTGCAATGGCGGTCATCTCGGTCACGTGGGTGTATCCCAACAAGTAATCCCAATCCACCTCATAGCCCAACGTTTCCAGCCTGTTCCGAAACATAATTGCCTGTTCCGGCAGAGATACCAGGTCGTACTGGCAATGTAGCACGTAAAATGGGGGGAACGACTCACCGGCAACCACATACGTGCCGGGCGAGGCTTCGTTCAGCGCGGCTGTATCGGTGTGCCCGCCGTGGAAGGTCTGATCCAGAAACGGGTAAGACCACGCAGCCAATTCAGTCATGCTGTAGACCCCGCTCATGCTAATCACACCGCGCATCCGTCCACGCAGGGCACGGTAATCGCTGTGCGTGGCCAGCAGGCTGACCAGATGTCCGCCAGCGGAGTGCCCAAACAGGAAGATGTTCTGCGTATCTCCACCATAGGCCGCGATGTTTTGCACAGTCCATTCAAAGGCCGCGGCGACATCCTGAATGTTGTCGGGGTACCACGCGGCTTTAGTCGCGTTCGCCTCGTCGCAGGTATCGTAGGTAGGGCAGTGTTCATCAGCCAGATACACCTGATTTGAGGTCAGCCGATAATCCACGTTGACCACCACCCACCCCTGTTCAACGGTCAAAACCGGGGTGAGGATACCGGTGTACCAATCGGCGTATTCGTCCACCCACGCGCCGCCATGGACAAAAAAGACCACCGGGCGATCGTGCAAGGCCTGGCCGTTTTGGTAGGGCTGATAAATGGTCACGGTACGAGTTTCAAAGTTGCTTTTGTCCGGGTAGCGCATATCGGTGATGTGAAACGGTTCAGTTGGTTGGTACATCACCCGGGTGGTCACGACATCGTAGACGGCGCTGTTTCCAATTGGTTCGCTGGCCGTAGCTGAAAACCATGAAACCAGCCAGATCCCTATCCCGACAATCGTATAGATCAGGCGCAGACTTTGCATCTTGTTCCTCCTGTCTTCATCGCGGCGGCAACAATGTCTTGTGTATCCCAGATAGGCCAGCGCTCAGGGAAAACACTCGCAGCCCAACGGTTGGTGTGAGCCGCGCCCACCCGCCCCCATTGGCATGACCCGCCTGAAGCATTGACACTTGCGCGGGCAAGACACGATAGTTGAAAGCGCAAGGGTGGGCGTCGGCTCCACACAGGGTTGGGCGGCTCTTTCTGTCACTGCCGCATGATCAGCGGCAGATAAATCCTGTAATCAGACGGTGGCGTGTAACGGAACGTTCGTCCCTGCGGTTGACCGCTCTGATCCTTGCCGCCAAACACCAACAGAAACGATTGATCTGCTGCCAGCGTGTGCGCACGCGTGGGCTGGATGTACAAATACGTCGCCACCAACTGGATCAGCGGCATCGGCATATCCGCCACCTGCACCCAACTCCCTGTCTCAAAGTCATACTCCCAGGTATCGTTCAACGCATGGCCGGTTTCCACGTCTTGCCCGCCTAATATCCAGGCTTTGTTGGCAAAGTAGGTATAACCTGCTCCTCTCCGGGCAGGAGGCGCCGGAGTCACCGTGATGTTGGACCAGGTATCGGCGCCCACATCGTAGACACCCATCTGGTTATTGTCCTTGCCCATGATGTACACCTTATTGCCATAAACAGATGTGGCAAAATCATAGAGTCCTCCCCCAGGGTAGGATGTCTTTTGTTGCCAGGCATCTGTAAACGGATCATAGACCCAGACATCGCTCAAGGGATTGTCATTCTGATCCTTGCCCCCGATGAGCACAAACTTGCCATCGGCTTCTATCATCGCGCTGCTGTGGAGTTTACGAGCCGGAGGACCTGGTTTGCCCACTGCCAGTTGTTGCCAGTCACTGGCGACGTGCTCGTAGGTCCACAGGTCGCCGAGGGCGTTGTTACTGCTGTCCACACCTCCAAACATATACATCCTGCCACCCCAGGCATTGGCCGTGTGAGAGAAGCGGGCTGAGGGAGTATTGGTGGAGGCGAGTTCAATCCACGATAGTTCCCGGCTATTAAATGCCCACAGATCATTCTGAGGAACCTGGCTCAGCGGCGCGGCGCTGGGTGAGGAGCCCGTCTGCACCATACCGCCGAAGAGGAAGATATTGGAGCCCATGGCGACCATCGTGTGGCCGTAGCGCGGCGCGGGCGCGGGGTCGGGAAAGAGTTCCTCCCAGTCGCCGCCCTGGGTAAGTGCCGTTGTGGCTGGCAGAAGCGCCAGTAGCATGCCGAGTAGCAGAATGACGATCCGCAATATGTGCCGTTTCTGTACGTCCATATCTGTGTCTCCTTTCCGCGGTTATGCCGCCCAACGGTTGGTATGAGCCGCGCCCGCCCGCCGTTGCTGGCAAGACACGCCTGAATCACTGGCGCCTTGGCGGGCAAGGCCCGGTAGTTGAAAGCGCAAGGGTGGGCGTCGGCTCCACACAGGGTTGGGCGGCATGTGCTCTCGGAACACGCAAGTGGTAGCCTGGCTGTGTTATGGCTGCTCCTCGGCTGACGCCAGCGCCGGTGCCGCTCTCACCTCTCACCACCAAGGGCAAGTAGATCTTGTAGTTCAGGCCGCCCTGGGTATCAGGAAAATACATCAAGGTAGGACTGACTTCCGTGGTACCGCTTATTCCCCCGAACATCAGGACAACAGTTTGGGCTTGGCTGCCGGACGCTTTCCTGGCAGATGTCATTGCGCCGGCCGTAAAAGCCGCCGTTGCAGACTTGTACAGCGAGAGCGGACTGTCGGTGCGCCTGATCCAGGTCTGGGTCGAGACGTTGAATTCCCGGGTTTCTTTCAAATCGACGCCGGGGCTACTGCCGCCGATGAGCAAGATCCATTCCGCGTACTGGTCCACTGTCATCCCGTGCCGTGCCGAAGGCGCGTCTCCTGAGGGACTGAGCTGGGTCCAACTGTCCTCGGTAGGTACGTACACCCACAGGTCGTCGAGGGGGTTTTCTCCATCCTCGCCGCAGAATATGTACATCTTCCCCGCGACTGCGGCAGCGGCATGCTCGCGGATACCGCCGGCCGGCAAGGAGGCTTTCTGTTCCCATGTATTGGCGCTTGGGTCGTATTTCCAAAGATCCTCTCGGATGTTCCCGTCCTGGTCTTCGCCGCCGAGGACATAGATCGCGCCGTCGATGACCACCGCAGTGTGGCTCGCGCGTCCTACCGGCCCTGGCCCTGACGGAGTTATCTCGTCCCATGTGTTGTTCACCGGATCATAGGACCAGAGATCTTCGAAGAAATTTCCGGAGCCGCCCTGTCCGAAAAGTACATACATTCTGCCGTTCAACTCTACCGCCGCATGTGAATGTCGAGCCGGAGGCTGGCTGTTCTGAGGTATCTCCAACCAATCCCTTGGCTCCTCGTCCCACACCCACACATCATTGAACAGCTGCTCGTGAGGGTGCTGCTCATCGAGCAGTTGGCCGCTACTGGCGTAATTCGCTCCTCCGAACAGGTATACCTTGTTCTCGATAGTGACCATCGTATGGCCGAAACGCGGGCCGGGCGAGGTCACAGGATAGAGTTGTTGCCACTCATCGGCAAGAGCGCCGTTTACCGTGCTCAGGTCTGTTCCCTCTTCTTCACCCTCAGGCAACGGCCCCCAGCCGTCCGAGAACTCGACTAGACTGTGCTCGAAGCGCTCCATCGGGGAATCGAGCAGGATTGGGATAGGGAGCCAATCCTCGGCCCTTCCCGTGCCCGATGGGGCGAGCAAAAGGGTCAGCAGTAAAACCAAAACCAATGTGCTTTTTGCTGCTCTCATCTTCTTCCTTGTATACTACAGTCGGGGCGACGCGACTTGTAGCACACTTCCTCCTAGTATAATAAAACTTGTGGGTTGGGGCAGTTTGCGGTACAGTTAGGGCGGGCCACAGCGCCGACCACAAAGAGGCAAAGCCTGGTGGTCATAGCTGTAAAGAGCCAGGGTAGCCTCGTTGTTCCT
>DAOTXL010000112.1:0-10185 GCA_034435455.1 Anaerolineae bacterium | reverse complement strand
ACCCTGCCGGGTGCAACAAGGAGGTGCAGCGCTACCCTCCCTGGGCCAGCCCCCAGGATGCCAGAGATTCCCGATCTTGTCAAGTGGGCAGCGGGCTGGCGCCCCCACCAGGCACATATTATACGAGGAGGTGGGAGATGATCAAGGGGTGTCCGGGGGCCATCGCCTTCAAAGATGCCAGGCCCGATTATATCGCCTGTCCCCACTGCGGCCAGGAGATGGAGATCTGGTCCGATGAGCCGCTGGCCCGTTGCCCCCATTGTCACCTGTGGGTGAGCCGGGAGCGGGGCGCGTCGTGCATTGACTGGTGCCAGGCAGCGGCCGAGTGTATCGGCCTGGAGGCTTACGAGCGCCTGAAGCGCACCCGACCGCCGGAGGATGTCACCTGTGAGCCGGCTTCCCTTCTATGAAGCCCTGGCCGCCGATTATGACCGCTTTGTGAACTGGCCGGCGCGGCTGAGGGGTGAACTGCCTTTCCTGGAGCGGCTGTTTGAGGGGCAAGGGGTGCAGCGTGTGCTGGACGCTGCCTGTGGCACCGGGCAGCACGCCATCGCCCTGGCCAGGTGTGGATACCAGGTGGTGGGCGCGGATTTGAGCGCAGCCATGATCGAACAGGCCAGGCAAAACGCAGCGGCAGCCGGCGTGGGGGCCACGTTCGTCGTGGCCGGCTTGGGCGAACTGGCGGCCCTGGGCGAGGGGTTCGATGCGGTGCTGTGCCTGGGCAACTCGCTGCCCCATCTCCAGACCGCCGAGGCGCTGTGGGCTGCTCTGGCCGATTTCGCCGCACTGCTGCGCCCCGGCGGGCTGCTGGTGATCCAGAACCGCAACCTGGACCGGGTGTGGGCGGCGCGCGAGCGGTTCCTGCCCCCTCAATCCTACCGGGAGGAGGGCCGCGAGTGGCTCTTTATCCGCTTCTACGATTTCCACCAGGAGACGATTACGTTCAACATGGTCCGCCTGCGACGGGCAGGGGAGGGTTGGACGCAGGATGTGGAATCGGTCGAACTGCGGCCCATCTTCCATACCGACCTGGCAGCGGCGCTGGCTGCCGCCGGGTTCGGCAATAGGGTCTTTTACGGCGGTTACGACAGCTCGGCCTTTGATCCGGCCCGGAGCGACGATCTGATCGCCGTGGCGAGGAGGAACGGAGAGCCGGCCTGAAAAGTCAAAGATTACCAAGGAATAGCTAAAAAACCCTTGGGGTCCTTCGTGTCCTTGGTGGTTTTCAGACAAGCTCTGATAGCTCGCCTGAAAACCACCAGGAACAGGAACTTTGGACCAGATCGGAGAAACCCGGTGTCTCGGAGACACCGGGTTTCTCTTGTGGCAGGGAATGAACGGCTGTCTGCCCTACTGCGGCCTGACCAGCGGCAGTTGGGCGAAATCGTCCGGGCCGAGGGCGTCCAGGTTTTTCTCTGTGGAGGGCGGATAGGTGCTGAGGGCCTCTTCCTGCGTCGGCGAGAAGCCGGCCCCATAGGCTATGTCCAGGATGCGGGTGTGGTTGGTGTCGGCCGGAGCGCCGCCGATGCGCCACTGTTGGGCCGTCGGCTCCACGTCGCGCACCCGCCACACGCCGCTGGAGGGATAGCCCTCCTGGCTCAGGACCACGGCCAGGTAGCCCCACGAGGCCGGGTCCAGGGCGGCTACCTCCACCCCCAGGCGCTCGGCCAGTACCTTCTTGGGCAGGCGGATGGTGATCCGCCGCTGGCCCGGATCGCTGACGATATTCAGCGTGCCGGCATCGCCGATCGGCACCGGCTGGGGGGAATCGGTGGTCGGCGGGCCGTAGAGGCCGGGGGTCCAGCCCTCGGCCCAGAGGGCGAACTCCCAGCCCTGGCCGGCGGGCAGGGCGGCGTTGCGGCCGGGCAGCAGTTTCCGCTCCCCCCCTTCGGCGGCGTCCACGTACACGTCCAGGGCATGGATGCCCATGCCGTTGGGCGCGCCCCAATCGTTGTGGAGCGGCCCGGCGAAGGTAAAGCGGAAGATCAGGTTGTTGTCATCCTCGGCTACGGCAAACTCGGTCAGGTCGTAAGCGCCGGGGGCAAAGACCTTGTCCAGCGGGTATTTGTAGCTGCCGGGGCCGTGATCGTCGCCCTGAGGGTCGGCGACCGTCAGGATGGGGGTGGTCAGCCCCAGGTCGGGGACGACGAGGGCGCCGGGGCCGCTGCCCGGCACCGTCTGGATGTCGCGCCGTTCTCCCTCGCTGACCACAACGCGCAATTTGAAGGTGTCGCTGGCGTCGGGCTTGCCGAAGGCGCTGTAGGGCAGGGCCGCCTCCAGGGTGCTGCCGGCGACGCCGACCGGCAGGCCGGTAGCGGCCTGGGCATAGAGCCCGTTGTCGTCCACGGCGTACAGGGTCGCAGCGGCAGCGTTGCCCTGGATCGTCACTTCCAGGAGCAGGTTGGCGCTCAAGCCCAGTAGCGTCCCCTCGCCGCCGATGCGGCTGAAGGGGCTCTCTGCGCCACCGCCGGGCCGGGTCAGGTAAAAGCCGACCCGTGTCTCGGCGCCCACCTCGGCCCACGGGCGGCGGGCATCCAGGCGCAGGTAGAGGGCTTCCTTGTCGAATCCGTACCACAAGCGGCTGGCCACCTGGTCCGGCGTGGCCTGCACGCCGCCCTCCTCCAGGTAATAGCCGGCGCCCTGCCACCCGGCCTCCTCCCCCACGCCGTCGATCTGGGGCGTGATGAGGGCCGATGCGCCTGCCGCCGGCGGCTGCGTCTGCTGGGGGATGACCGGCACCTTGAGGAAGGTGGGCACCGGCTCGCCCATGATCTCATAGACGCGCATCAGGGTGCGGCGGAACTGGAGGTCAAAGCTGGCGTCGTCACCGCTGTTCTGGTCGGCGCCGTACCACCAGAACCAGTCGGAGCCTTCGGCGGTATAGATGGCATCCATGACGGCGGCCAGGGTCTTGTCGTCGAGGGCCAGCTTCTTTTTCTCCACAGCAGCCCGCACCCGCCCCAGATAGTCCCAGGCGCGGTTCTCCTCCTCCTCGCCGATCCAGGTCAGGTAGTCGGGGCTGACCCAACTGCCGGCCCACAGTTCCTCGATGAGGGGCTGGTCGGGGAAGCGGGCCACGTAGGCGCCGGGGGTGATGGTGCGGAGGGTGCCCTGGGCCTGCTCCTCCTCCAGCAGTTGATAGAGGGTGTTGAGGAACTCTTTGCCGTCGTTGGGGTAATGCTCCCAGGCGTTCTCACCGTCGAGGATGACGCTGACCAGGTGGGGGCCGGGGGCCCCCTCCTCGGTCAGCCGGTCGCGGATGGCCAGGATGCGGCGGATGAAATCCTGGGCTGCTGCCTTGCCCGACAGGCCGCTGTAGGTAAAGCCCACCTTGTCGCTGATCACCTTGTCGCGGAAGAGGATGTACATCTGGTTGTCACGGCTGCGGACCAGGTAGGGCCGGTAGAGGGCGTCGGCCTGTTGGACCACCTCCTGGCCGTTGCGGGTAAAGGCCGTCCGGCCCAGGCTCCGGGCCAGCACCTCCTCGTCGCTGGCCATCCACCGCAGGCCGGCTTTGGCCACCATGCCCACAATCCCCTGGGCCACCGCCCCCTCTGCCGGCCACATGCCCTGGGGCGGCTGCCCAAAGTTCTGCTCGTAGAACTCGACCCCCAGCCTGATCTGCTCCACGGCGTCAAAGCCGTAGGTGTAGCGCGGCGGCAGCTTGATGTCGGGCACGGCGGCGGCGGCCAGGTTGCTGTCCAGCAGCAGGGGCAGGATAGGATGGAAGAAGGGGGTCATGGTCACTTCGATCTGGCCTGCCTCTTGCAGCCGCCTGTGCAGGGGGATCACCTGGGCCACCAGCCGGGCGTGCTCGGCCAGGATGATCTCTTTGTCAGCCTCGGCATAGCCCCGCCCCTGGGCAACCAGCCCGGCCAGCGGCTCCTGGGCCAGCCAGTCGGGGTCGGTCCAGGCCAGGTTAAAGAGGACCTGTAGATCGCGCCAGGTCTGGGTATCCCACCCTTCCCAGTGGTCGCGGTCGTCGGCAATCTCCTGGTAGCGGGGGAAACGGGCGATGATCTTGGGGTTGATGTCGAAAAAGCGGTCGTGGATGAACTGTTTCTGCTCGTCCGTCAACCGGTCGGCGGGCACCTGGGTGTGCGCCTGATAGAGGTCCTCGGCCCCGGCCTCCAGGTCAAGCAGTTGGCGCAGCAGGGAGGGGGTGAGGTTGAAGGTGGCGTGGATGTCGGGGTACTTTTCCAGGGTGGCGGCCATGTCCACATAGTCTTTGGCGGCGTGGAGGCGCACCCAGGGTTTCTGATAAAGGCCGGTTTCCGGGTCTTTGAAATAGAGCGGCTGGTGTTGATGCCAGATGATGGCCAGGTAAAGGGGCTCGCCCTCCACGGTGGGGGACGCGGTGGGTTCAGGAGTGAACGGAGCCGTCGGGGCGGCGGTCGGCTCAACGGTCGGCGGCCGGGGGGTGGGCGTTAGTTCAGCGCCGCAGGCGGCCAGCACCAGGGCCAGGATGACCAGAAGGGATAACGGGCCAATTGTTCGTTTCATGGTTCCTCCTCATATAGAATCACCTCCGGCCCTCTGGCCGGTGTTTACAACCCATACTCAGCAGACGGGAATTCAGGTTCGAGGCCCAGGGGCGACGCACCTGGCTGCCGTCCCGCCCTGGCTTGCCCCCTCTCTGGAGAGGGAAGCCGGTGTTCCAGGAGCCACCGGATTTGCCCAACCAAGTATACCACGGCGGGGGAGCCTGTGTCAAGGTCATTTTCCACAAGGATCGCCCTCCCCGGTATCGCCTGCGACCGGACCATCGGCTGGGTGAGGGTCCAGAGGCGGTTTCGATCACACTCAATGGCGTGCCCGGGTTGCACTTTATGCAATCCTGTTGTATAATCTTCTCCGATGGGTGAGATCCAATCTCTGGCACGCGGTCTGAAAATTCTCAACCACCTCGGCCAATCTCCGGATGGCTATACCATCACCGAGCTGGCCAACCTGTTGAGGGTGGATAAGGGCAGCGCTTCCCGGCTGGTCTCAACGCTGGCACGCTATGGTTACGTCGAACGAGACCCGGTTAGCCGCCGTTGTCACCTGGGCCCGCAGGTGGTCAGCCTCAGCCGAAACATGTTAGCCCGCCTGCCGCTGCGCGAGGCGGCCCGCCCTTATCTCCACCAGATGATGGAACGCACGGGCGAGTGCGCCCATCTGGCCATTGCGGCGCAGGGCAAGGCGCTGTACATTGACCAGATTGAATCGCCGGCTACTTTGAGGGTCAATGCCCAGGTCGGGACCATGAACCCCCTGCACTGTACGGCGTTGGGCAAGATCTTGCTCGCTTTTGGCGAGGTGGACATCCCACCCCACCTCGAACCGTTCACGTCGCGCACCATGACCGATCCTGAAGCGCTGCGCCACCACCTGGATCAGGTCCGCCACCAGGGCTATGCGGTGGACGACGAAGAGTTCGACCCTGGTGTGCGCTGCATCGCCGCGCCGGTCTTGGATTTTCGGGGTAAGGCGGTCGGTGCCATCGGCATTTCCGGCCCTGCCACGCGCATCACGCCGGAGCGGCTGCCCGAACTTGCGGCCATTGTGGTTGAGATCGGCAAGGCGCTCTCGGAGCGGATGGCCTTGAACCGTTAAACTCAGCCTGGGGTATGTTTCGAGGGTAGATCGCCGTTTTTCGGGGGCGCACGACACAGTTGCATCATACGCAATTGGGCGGAGGCTGCTGAAGATGAGTTCCAGCACCTGAAGGGGGTTTGGGGGATGGGTACACCGTCACCCTCAACCCTGACCGACACGGTGCGGGTGAGGCCGACCGATCGGTTGGTGTACCTGCCTCTTGTCCTGAGGTGAACAAAGGGCTGGGCCTGCACCCGGTATTTGTTTGCCCTGTCAAAAAGTCGAGGTCAATCCAATGAGCAAACGACGGTTCTGCACACTGGTGGTGGTCATCCTGTTGGTTCAAACCCTTCCCGCAACGCCTCCTGCCCACGCTGCCGCACAACTGGAACTGTATGGCACCTTTCACGCGATGGGCGTCATCGTCACGCTGACCGGCGGCGAAGACCCCGACCGGGATGCGGCGGCCAGCGTCGAGTATCGCGTCGGCGGCAGCGGCATCTATCGCCAGGGCTTGCCCCTTTCGCGGATCGCGGATACACGCTTTGTCGGCAGCCTGTTCTGGCTCTCGCCGGGCACAACGTATGATGTCCGCGTAACCTTTAGCGACCCCGACGGTGGGCCGCTGAACGGCGCAGTCGTGACGGGCAGCGCGGCCACCCGCGCCGAGATCGCCGTTCCCGCGCCGACCCACTCGTACTATGTCAGCCCCACCGGCAGCGGGACGGCGTGCAGTCTGGCCTCGCCGTGCGCGTTGACCACCGCGCTGAGCCAGGCTCAGCCCGGCCAGGAAGTCGTCTTGCGCGGCGGCGTTTACTACCAGGGCGAAATGTCTGTGCCACGCTCCGGCACAACCGGCGCGCCCATTGTCATCCGCAGCCACACGGGCGAGACGGCCATCCTCGACGGCGGCGACCCGGCGACGTTCACCTGGACGGCGCAAGGTGGCGGTGTGTACTATACTACGGTCAACGCAGCCACCCCACACCTGGTCACCGCCAACGGGCAGCGTCTGCTGCCCTACCAGAGCCTCTCCGATCTACAGAACCTCGTCTGGGGCATCCCCGGCTTTTACGCCAATGGCATGACGGTCTATGTCCGCCTGGCCGGAGACGCCAATCCCAACGGCGCAACGATGGTGGTGTCGCGCTACAACTATGCTTTCTATGTCGAACGGGATTTTATCTATCTGGTGAACCTGACCTTTCGCCACTATGGGCGCGGGGATTATGCCAAGGCGATCTATTTCAACAACGCCAGCGATAACCTGGTACAGGGCTGCACGTTTGCCATCAACGACCTGAGCATTGGCCTCAAGCGCGACTCGCACCGCAACGTCATCCAGGACAATGTGTTCTACGACACGCTCTTTGAGTGGCCGTGGGATGCTTTCTATGCCGGCATCGGCCTGTCCGGCGGCGGCATTCGCCTCTACGAGCCGATGACGGGGCGCGGCACCGTCATCCGTCGCAATACTTTCCACGATTATTTCGACGGCTTGGGCGCCTGCCCGAACGAGACCGCCGCCGTGACCAACGAGACCGATGTCTACGAGAACCTGGTCTATCGCGCTGGCGACGATGGGGTGGAGACGGACGGGCAGTGCAGCAACGTGCGCATCTGGCGCAACACCTTCCACGATGTGCTGGTGGGGATCTCGCTGGCTCCGGTGTACGATGGGCCGGTGTACGCGGTGCGCAACCTGATCTACAACACCGGCGCGGGCAACAATGCGTATTCCGGCTTTCCTTTCAAGTTCAACTCCGGCTATGATCAATCGGGGCCGATGTTCTTGTTCCACAACACCGCCAATGCTGCCCTGCCCGAAGGCAATGGATTTGCCTTGTATTCTCCTGGCTCATGGACGCAGTTGACTGCCCGCAACAACATTTGGGCCGGCACTGAATACGCCTTGTACAACGCCAATCCCGGTCAGCCCCTCGATCTCGATTATGATGACCTGTACACCACGCAGGCTGGCGAGTTGGCGTGGTGGGCCGACCTGCCTGACCGTCACCTGAACACCCTGGCCGAGCTGCGCGCGGCGACGGGGCAAGAGATGCACGGGCTGAACGTCGCGCCGGGCTTTGTCAATCCGTCGGCGGGCGATTATGCGCCGGGTCCAGAGAGCGGTCTGATTGATGCCGGTGTCCTCATCCCTGGCATCAACGACGATTACCGGGGGAATGCGCCGGACATTGGCGCGTTCGAGTTCACCCCGTCCCTGACGCTGCGCGGCGTGCCCGGCGACCGCACCGTTTATCTGACCTGGCAGGTCAACGCCACCCTGCCGCCCACCTCCACCTGGCGCATCGGCTATGACGGACCGGCGGGCGACCAGCCCTCGCCCATTACCGGCATCCTCAGCCCGACCCGCGCCTACACGCTGACCGGGTTAACCAACTACCAGTGGTACACCGTCACGCTCGACGCGATGGTGGACAGCATGTCCGTCATGAGCGACACCGTGCGCGTGATGCCCACCGACCGGTTCGTGTATCTGCCGCTGGTGGTGCGCGGCTTTTGGTAAGGAGCAAGAAATGAAAAAGCAAATAGCCTTCACGTTGGTTCTCGCCCTGGCCTCGTTAGCGGCATTGGGCCAGACCGGGGGCGCGACGGCTTTGTCGCTGGTCAGGGAGCGCCCGGCGCCGGCGGCGCGCGCCGCGGCCTGGACGCCGCCCATCGGCATCCCCGACCCCGGCTTTGGCATCGAAGAGGCCCACACCATGTACGTGGGCCAGACCTACGACTATAACGGCTCCCCCGGTCCCTACCAGGACGCCGGCAGCGGGCCGTACACGCACTATGTGGACCCCACAAGCCCTGCCGCCACCGACACCAACAATCCCTATGGCACGGCAACCAAACCCAGGAGGACTTTCCCGGCCGCGGCCAACATCCAGCCCGGCGCAGTGATCGAGTTCCACGCCACGCAGGCGCAGCCCTACACCGCCGCAATCAACATCACCAGCAGCGGCACGGTGACCCGGCCCATCTTTTTCCGCGGGCCATCTCCCACCAATCGCCCCGTGCTCCAGGGCCAGTTGACCGTGCGCGGTCACTATATCATCGTCGAGAACGTGGATTTCGACCGCAACCAGGCCACCAGCGGCGCCGTCGTCATCCGGCCCTATTCGCTCGACGAGCAGGTACACCACGTCTCCATCCGGAACTGCGAGGCGCGCAACCTCTACAGCGGCGATGCCGGCAACACATCCATCATGGAAGCCGTTAGCTACATTGACGGCCACGTCGTCCACGACATTGTTTACTACAACAACCACATCCACCCCGACGACATGGTCGCCCCTCCCGGCGCTTACGAGAAAGACACGGTGGGCATCTACCTGGCGCGCAACTCGGAACGGGTGTGGGTGGTGGACAATCACATCCATCACCTGGCCGGCGATTGCGTGGGCGGCGGGCACGCCTCCAACTATACGACCAAGAACTATTACATCGGGCGCAATATCCTGCACGACTCGAGTGAAAACGCCATAGACCTGAAAGAGGTCGAAAACATTGTCGTCTCCCAGAACACCATGTACAACTTTACCGGCGGGTCGGCGGGATCGGGCGGCGGGGGGACGGCGGTGGTCGTCCATTACGGCCCCACCTATTCCGCCCGGAATACCTGGGTGTTGTTCAACGAGATTTATAGCACCAACCAGTCAGGGATCCGAGTGGGCGGGGGGCAAGACTATCCCGTCTACATCGTCGGCAATATCATTCACGATATCCACGACGCCGCCGGCGCCGCGACAGCATACCGGACGTGGGACAGCGAGACGACCTATTTCCTGGGGAATATCTTTTACGACGTGGACAACGGGATCGACCACGACGTGGGCAGCACGCTCGCGCAACTGGTCTTTCACGACAACATCATCGCCAACGTCGGGCCGGCGGGGTTTCACATGCTGGTCGGCGATTCGGTGCAGCGCGCCAAGGCCGAGATCAGCCACAACCTCTTCTTCCAGCCGGGCGGGGAGGCGCGCATAGATTGGGGCGGGGCGGTCTACGACGTGGCCGAGTTCCAGGTCCACACGGGCAAGTGCGCGGGCTGCCTGGAGGCCGACCCCTTGTTCGTGGACCCGGCGAACGCCGACTTTCGCTTGCAGCCCAATTCCCCGGCCATAGACGCCGGCGTCGCTTCTCCGCTGTATGCCCTGTACGCCGGTCTATTCGGCGTGGATATCCAGGTGGACTATGCCGGCGCGCCGAGGCCGCAGGGCGATGGCTGGGACATTGGCGCCTACGAGTTCGTCCCGGCGCTCGCGCTCCACGGCGCGCCGGCCAACCAGGCCATCCACCTGGCCTGGACGGTCAATATCACCCTGCCCATCACCTCCACCTGGCAGATTGACTATTACACCACCACTACCGCGATCCTCACCGCCACCGACCCGTTCAGCGCCACTCGCGCCTACACGTTGACCGGGCTGACCAACTATGTCTGGTATACCGTCACCCTCAACGCGATGCTCGACAGCACGCCGTTTCTCACCGACACGGTGCGGGTGAGGCCGACGGACCGGTTGGTGTATCTGCCGCTGGTGTTGCGAGGGCGCTGATCGGAATCTGGGGGAGAACCCTGCCCAGATT
>DAOTXL010000111.1:0-2322 GCA_034435455.1 Anaerolineae bacterium | reverse complement strand
CGAAACGCCGAATGGCCTGGTCGACGATGTCGATCCAGATCGCCCGCAGATGCGGGGCGATTTCCTCCAGGGCCCGCCCCAGGCGGTCGTCGTTGAACTTGGCGGCCGGGAGGCCCAGGGTGGTGACCAGGGTCGTCTGGGCCAGCCAGTCGGCGATCCGGTAGAGGCCCCGCGGGGCCAGCATGCGGTTGAGGATGAGGACCAACACGACGGCGCCGTTATCCACCTCCCGCCGGGTAGGGCAATGACGGTTGACGATGGCGCGGACCTGGAGGATCTCCAGCAGCGCGTAGAGGATCGGCAGGGCCCCCAGTTGGCGGCGCAGCTGCGACCGGGTGAGCCAGTCCACGATGGCGGCCAGGGGCAGGGCCCCGGTCAGGGCCAGCCGGGCCAGGCGTGCGGCCCAGGCCGCCTTGCGGTAAGCCCACCGGGCTTGCTGGAGGCGGCGCTTCCAGGCCTGGTAGCGGACGAGCGCCCACTTGCGCCAGCGGAAGCGCGGCCCCCAGGGGAACAGTGGACCTGGCCGGGGCGGGCAAGCCGCTATACCGGCCAAAGGCTCCACCGGCGACGGCGGCAGGACGAGAGAACAAAAGCCGTCGTGGGATTGTGCCGCAAGGCCCAGGCCCCTGGCCGTGACCAGGAGCACCAGGAACCAGATGAGCCAAACCAGGGCTTGCCGAAACCGTGTTTTTGTGGTAGCGTTCATTTGGGGCGCTCCTGCGTATGAGGCCGAGACCACCCATACGCTACCACAAAAGGAGCGCTCCTTCAACTCAGCTCTCTATTCGGTTATTAAAGTGCGGAAAACAGGCTAAGGGCCGCCGCCGGCACGGGTCGGTCGGCCAGAATCTCTGGCGCGGCTGGCCGAAAGACCGCCGCCCTTCCAGGGGCAGCTCCGCGCCCGGGGGCGTAAGCCCGCCGTATTGGCCGGCCCATTTCTGTGGCGGCGACCGACGGGTCGTCTCCCCAACATTGTCCTTGTCGGGGCCAACACAGGGTTCGCCCCGACAGCTTTTGTGGTATAATTGCCTTGCACTGCCGCAGGGACAACGGACAGAGCGGTTCGTGCCCCGTTCGGCGCGGGAGGCGCCGTCCCGCCGGGAAGATGCCCGGAAAAGGAGGTCTTATGGTTCCCAAGCTCTTCATTCCCGGACCGACCCATGTGCGCGAGGAGATCCTGCAGGCGCAGGCCGCCCCCATGATCGGCCATCGCCTGCCCGAGTACAGCGAGCTGCAACAGGCCGTCACCCCCAAGCTGCAGCAGCTCCTCTACACCCAGCAGCGCGTCTACCTCTACACCTCTTCCTCGACAGGGGTGATGGAGGGGACGGTGCGCCAGGCCTCTCTCCAGCGGGTGCTCAACTTCTGCAACGGCGACTTTGCCGGCCGCTGGCATACCATGACCAAGCGCAGCGGCATCCCCTGCGACAAGGTCGAGGTGCCCCTGGGACAGGCCATCACCCCGGAGCTCGTGGACGAGGGCCTCTCCAAGGGGGACTATGATGCCATCACGGTGGTCATGAACGAGACCTCGACCGGCGTGATGAGCCCGATCCGGGAGATCGCCGAATTGGTGCACCGGAAGTACCCCGATGTGCTGCTCCTGGTCGATGCCGTCTCCTGCATGGCGGGCGTCAAGATCGAGTTCGATGCCTGGGGGCTGGATGTCTGCCTGGCCGGGGTGCAGAAGTGCTTCGCCCTGCCGCCGGGGCTGACCATCTGCGCCGTGAGCGACCGCGCCCGCGAACGGGCCAAGCAGGTGCCGTATCCCGGCTACTACTTCGCCTACGACCAGATGGACAAGTCCTACGAGAAGTGGCAGACCCCCGCCACCCCGGTCATCAGCCTGATCCAGGCCCTCAACCGGCAGATGGACGACATCCTGGCCGAAGGTCTGGAGAATCGCTGGGCCCGGCACAAGGCCATGGCCCACCGGGTCCACGAGTGGGCCCGGCGCTACTTCGCCCTCTACTCCGATGGCCCCTATCTGTCCCTCACGGTCAGCAACATCACCAACACCCGCAACGTGGATGTCAAGTGGCTCAACGGCGAACTGCGCAGGCGCGGGGCGGTCATCTCCGATGGCTACGGCGACCTGAAGGGCAAGTGTTTCCGCATTGCCCACATGGGCGACCTGACCCTGGCCGATATCGACTGGCTCCTGGCGCAGATCAACGACATCCTGGGTCTGGGGTAGGAGGCAAGAAGCAAGGAGCAAGACGCAAGAAGCGATAGGCAATAAGCGAGAAGCAAGAGGCTCTCAGTATATCCTGCATCCTGCATCTTGCATCCTGCATCCGATATCTTCCCACTCGGAGGTAC
>DAOTXL010000110.1:0-13398 GCA_034435455.1 Anaerolineae bacterium | reverse complement strand
CCTGGTTTGGCTTCGATCCCAGCGTCTCTGAGTCGGCTGACAAACCTTCCGGCACCACCCACCTGACCAAACGCGGCACCAAATACGGCCGCCGCATCATGTGGTTGGTAGCCCGCAACTGGGCAGAGTACACCGCCGAGGGACGCGCCCTGGTGCGCAAGGAGATGGAACAGAACGGACTCTCTTACGACGGAGCCATCTGTGTCCTGGCCGCCAAGCTGGTACGGATTGCCTTCGCCATGGTGCGCGATGGCTCCCATTTCGATCTGAAACGGGCTTTCGTCTAGAGCCTCGTCATCTCGGGCCCGTTGACCCATCCACCCTTCCGACTCAAGCCGGCGAGAAACTCGCTTCTCGCCGGCTCAGGGGAGGTTTTGTTGCTCAGCGCCGCCACCCAATGGTAAGGTGCAACTATCGACTTGACAAATCCATAGAAATCTCCCGCTTATACTCGATGTCAACCCAAAAGTCAAACGTTCAACGCTGTAAAACCGATCAATTCGATGTCGCCCTGCCCCAGCCGCTCCCGCACCCGCGGGTCGAGGAGCGCCCGCAGGTCCTCCTCCCGCCAGCCGCCGTCATAGCCGGGGTGGGCCAGCAGCTCGCTCACCCAGCCGTCGCGCAGGCCGTCGAGCACCGCCAGCAGATATTCCGGGGTGCGGTGGCCAGGCATGGAAAAGTGCTGGATGAAGGTGTTGGGCCGGCGGATGCCGAGGCGGTCCACCCGGCGGCGGTAGCGGGCACCCATCCAGCGCACCAGCCAGAGCGGAAGGTCGTTGTGGCGGGCCAGCATCCCGGCCTGCTCCTCCAGGTCGTCGCCAAAGGGGGCGCGGATGGGCAGGCCGTACTCCTGCGCCAGTTCCAGCGTCACCCGGAAGCGGTCGGGGCGCACATAAGAGATGGAGCAGTGGTTGTCCAGGTGGTCGGGCGGACGGCCCACGTCGGCGATAAAGCGCTCGATCTGGGCGCGGAACTCGGCGCGGAGCTGCCCGGTCGTGCCGGGCCGCAGGCTGCGCAGGATCTGGCCGTCGTCGAGAAAGCGGCCATCCGGCCCGATCAGGGCCGGCACCTTCTGGGCCGGGAGCACGGGATAGCCGGCGTTGAACACCAGATGGACGCCGGCCCCCAGGCCGGGGTGTTCGCGCAGATAGGCGGCGGCCTGGGGCCAGGCGGGCATGTTGGTCAGGCACGAGGTGCTGGACACCAGCCCTGCCTCGAACAACTCGACGATGGCGCGGTTTACCCTTTCGTCGTACCCCAGATCGTCGGCGTTGATGATGAGTCGTTTCACGTCCCCTCCAAGACCAACGGTTTTCCAGAATGAGCAGATTCGCCCGATTCTCCGTCTCTCCAAAGTTCTCCCTGCATGGACCACGGCCCGGTCTTGAGGATGCGCACCTGGACCAGACGACCGGTCCAATCGGTATCCTCTACATCGAAAAAGACCAGCTTGTTGCTCCGCGTCCGGCCCCGCCACTTGCCCTTGTGCCGCCCCTCGACCAGCACCTCGACGGTCCGGCCCAGGAAAGCGGCGTTGATCTCGCCCACGATCCACTCTTGCAGCTCGTCCACAGCCTTGCGGCGGCGCTCTTTTTCCTCAGGCGGCACGTCGTCGGGCAGGCGTGCGGCAGGGGTGCCGGGCCGGGGGGAGTAGGCGGCGACGTGGACCATGTCGAAGCGTAGCTCTTCCAACAGCCGACAGGTGGCCTCAAACTGGGCCTCGGTCTCGCCCGGAAAGCCGACGATGACATCGGTGGCCAGCCCGACGTCCGGCATAGCCGCCCGGATACGGGCCACCAGGTCCCGAAAGCGGTCCACCGTATAGCCTCGGCCCATGCGCCGCAACACGGCATCGTCGCCCGACTGGACCGGGATCTCGATGTGCTCACACACCTTGGGCAGGCGGGCTGCCGTCTCGATGAGGCGCTGGCTCATATCCGCCGGGTGGGAGGTGAGGAAGCGGATGCGGACCAGGCCCTCAATCGGATGGATCGCCTCCAGCAGGTCGGCCAGGTCGGGAGGGCGGCCCTCACCCCTCCCCCCGGCCCCCTCCCCTCCCCCGCTCCGTTCGCGGGAGAGGGGAGAGGGAGGAAGGTCGTGGCCGTAGGAATCCACGTTCTGGCCCAGCAGGGTGACCTCCCGGACGCCACCGGCCACCAGACTCCGCACTTCGCTCACGATTTCGTCCACAGGCCGGCTGATTTCCGGGCCCCGCCGCAGGCGGACAATGCAATAGGTGCACAGGTGGTCGCAGCCGTGACTGATGGGGACCCCCACGGCGATTGGCGCTTTACGATTTACGTTTTTCGCCTTACGATTGACGCCCTTCTCCGCCTCCCGTTGCTGCACCCAGGCGACGACGGCGGCGAGATCCGACGGTCTGATAAAGGCATCCACCCAGGGGTAGCGATGGGCCAGGGCCGGGATGTCGTCCACAAAACAGCCCATCAGCGCCACCCCGATCTCCGGCCGGTGGCGCTTGAGGCCCTGAAGCGAGGTCAGGCGGCCGACGACCCTGTCCTCGGCGCTCTGGCGGACGACGCAGGTATTGAGCAGGATCAGGTCGGCATCCTGGGGGTGGTCCACCTCCCGGTAGCCGAGCTTTTGCAACTCTTCGGCCACCTGCCGCGAGTCGGCCAGGTTCATCTGGCAGCCGATGGTCCACAGATAATAGTTCACGGTCTAGTCAGGTGCGTTCCAAAGAAGCGGGCCAGGTGCGAATAGAGCACCCGCTGGTTTTGGGGCCGGGCAATGCCATGCCCCTCGTCGTCAAACGCCAACAGTTCATACTCGATGCCGGCCTGCTCCAGGGCCTGGCGCACAACCCGCACATTTTCCGGCGTGACGTTGGGGTCCTGCAACCCCTGGACGATGAGCAGCCGCCCCCGGATGTTCCCTACCGCGTAGAGGGGAGAGCGTTCGCGGTAACGCTCCGGCACCTGTTGGGGTGAGCCGCCCATCATCTCTTCACTGAGCGGGCGCAGGTCGGGGCGGGTGGTCTCATAGTCCACCACCAGGTCGGTCATGCCACAGATGGGCGCGGCAGCGGCCACCACTGCGGGCGGAAAGTGGGTGATGGCCCACCAGGCCGAGTAGCCGCCGTAGGAGGTGCCGGTGATGCCCACCCGCCCCGGCTCGGCGATACCGGCCGCCTGCAACGCCTCGATGCCGGCGCGGATGTCCTCCTGCTCCCGTCCTCCCCAGCCATCGGCCTTGATCGCTTCGCGGTAGGCACGGCCAAAGCCGGTGCTGCCCCGGTAGTTGGGGTCCAGCACGTGAAAGCCCTGGGAGACCAGGAACTGGATCTGGGCGTTGATCCGATCTTCGCTGTGCCAGGTCGGCCCACCGTGGACATAGACGATAGTCCCCCGTGGTTCACCCCGTGCCCGGTAGAGCCAGCCCTGCACCTCCAGCCCGTCGGCTGCCCGCCAGCGGAAATCCTCCGCCGGGGCGAGATCCGCCGGGGTGAGGGAGGTGCGCTCCCAGATGCGCGTCAGGCTCAGGAACGACTCCGGGCGAAGATCCGCCAGGGAAAAGCGGACCAAGTCGGCCGGCTGGCGCGAGCTGTAATACCGCCCGACCCACTCGTCGGCGCCGACCGGCGCCAGGGGGATCAGGCTGCCGGGAACCGGCGGCAGGAAGGTCTCCTCCCCCGTCTCCACGTCCAACAGCGAGGCATACCCACGGGCGTTCCGATATTCGACCAGGACGGCCTGCCGGCTGCCGTGGGGCACATAGGCCGACTCGATGTTGCGCGCCGGGTCGTCCACCACCCACCGCAGATGCCCGCCCTCCATCTCCCACACCCCCACCCGCTGGTGGGTTTCCGTCTCGGCCAGGACCAGGGCGCGTCGCCCATCGGGGAGCCACCAGGCCATCGCCTTTTTGTCGTCGCCGGCGTTGAGGATCTCACGGTCCTCCCGGCCCTCTACATCCACCAGCCAGATCTGCCGGCCGGCAGGGTGCCGGTCGGCGCGGCGATAGAGGAGGTGCGTGCCCGGCTCGTTCAGCTCCGGCTCGTACCAGCAGCCGCGGCGGGGACAGGCCAGGGGCACCCGCTCGCCGGTCACCAGGTCGTGGCGATAAAGCCAGGAGGGCTCGATCTCCCGACCGGCAGCCTGGTCCCAATTGGCAGAGTAGAACAGCCAGCGGCCGTTGGGGTGCAGTTGCCCACCTCGCAAAAAAAAGCGGGGCGACGGCTCGGTCAACGGCTGCATCTCGCCCGGCCGCTGGAGGTCCACGCGGAAGAGTTGGGCCCGCTCGTCGCCATCCCGGTCCTGGGCGACCAGCACCGACCGGGAGTCGGGTGCCCAGGAGACGACCAGCGTGTCCTGCCCGGTGTCGGTCAGGCGGATGGGCGGAGCCGAGCCGTCGGTCGGCGCGGCATAGACGTCGGCCGCCGGGCCGGCGCGGTACCAGGTCCAGGCCGCCCACCGGCCATCGCGGGAAATTTTCGGCCCTTCGAGGGTCGGCAGGCTGAGCAGCGCTTCCAAAAAGGGATTAGGGTCCACGTTGCTCCCCTTCCTCCCCGTTCCAACCGACGATCCAGACGCACAGGCCGGCCAGCAGGATGGTCGCCACGATCAGGGCTGCCCACTGCCCGGCCAGCAGCCCCACGTCTCTGGCCGAAATGACCAGGATGATGACCATCCCCACCGCCAGCACGGCCCACATCACCAGCCGCGGATGCCGGCCTGCCCATTCTTTGAGTGACATGTTCCCTCCTGTGTTCGTAAGGCGTAAAACGTAAGGTGTTAGAGCTTGTCTGAAAAGTCTACCACGAAGGCGCACAGGGCAAAGAAATGAGATGAAATTGACAGAAATTCCTTGTGTCCTTCGTGTCCTTAGTGGTTTTCAGACTGGCTCTTAGATCGGTGCCATGACCATTTTTTCTCGGAGCCGCTTGACCATCAGTCCCGGGGTTCCAGAGGCAGATTTGCCCGGCGACTCGGGGGTTCCAGAGACAGATTCGCTCAATACCTCTCGCCAGATGCGATGCAGCTCCTCGAACGCCTTGGGTTCGTAGCCCTGTTTCTGGAGAAAGGTGCGCATCGTCTTGGAGGTCCCCGGCGGCAGCAACAGGACGTTGGCTTCGCACATCAGGACGTTGGCTTCGGCCTCGATGGCGGCCAGCAGTTCCGCGCCGGCCTGGGCCAGCAACCTGGCCGGGGCAACGTAGAACACGTCGGTGACCGACAGCAGGTTCTCGGCCTGCCAGGCGGCCACCCCCACCACCGCCTCGTCCTGGAGGGCCACCACCATCCCTTTGCCGAACAGCCAGTCCATCACCTCCGCCTCGTCCACGCCGGCCCTGGAGCGGCTGGCCCTGTGCACCAGAGCGACGATGGCCGGGATGTCCTCCCGTCTTGCCCGCCGGACCCTGAGCCCGCTGCCCGGCGGGTGAGCCGGCTCTGCACCGGCCTCCTCCAGATGGGCAATCGCCCTTTGGACCCGATCTCTGGTCTTGCTCATGGTTCACGTTCCTCCTGCCTGGTGTTCTCCATGTCGTTGGCCGCGTCGTTGAAGAAAAGCTCCATAAACAGTTCGTCGTGGTACCGGTCGCCGATGCGGGTCTGGCGTCTCAGCACGCCCCGCTCCTGAAAGCCCAGGCTGCGGTAGTAAGCCAGCCCCCCTTCGTTGTCAGCCAGGACATAGATCACCGCTTTTTCGTAGCCGTGGGTCCGGGCGAACTCGCGGGTTGCTGCCGCCAACCGCCGGCCGATCCCCCGTCCCCGAAACCCGGCCAGAACGTAGGTGCCCAGATGGGCCACATGGGCCATCGTCGGCGTGTAGCTGACGAACGGCTCGATGCACTGAAAGCCGACGATCTGCCCTTCGACCTCGGCGACGAACAGTTCGCTACGCGGCCCCAAAAACCCCTGGAGAAAGGCCAGTTCCGCCTCGGGCGTCCAGTGGCCGGCCAGGGCGGTGTAGCGCCCTTCGGCGATGACGCTGTTGAGCACCTCGGCCACAGCGGCCGCGTCTTGCAGACTGTCCCGTCGTATCGGTCGGACGATCACGTCCAGATCTGGGCCCATGCTGCTTCTACCCTCTTTCGCAGTTGCTCCCGGTCGCCATCGTTGACGATCACCACGTCGGCCAGGGCGATCTTGTCCTCCTGGGGCGGCTGAGCATCCACCCGGAGAGCCGCCTCGGCCTGGCTCAGGCCCCGCATCTCCATCAGCCGGGCGATCTGGAGCGGTCGGGGGGCGGCCACCACCCACAGCGCGTCATAGTTCCGGTGCATCCCCGCTTCGATCAGCTTGATCGCCTCGACCACGACCACCGGGGCCGTCGCCGCGGCGATACGCCGGTCCACCTCGGCGATGGTGGCGGGGTGGACGGCCGCCTCCAGCCTGCGGAGGGCCGCCGGATCGCGAAAGACGATGGCCCCCAGCCTGGCGCGATCGATCGTCCCGTCGGCGGCCAGGATGCCCTGACCAAAGGCGGCGACGACGGCGGCATAGGCCGGGCCGCCGGGTTGCATCACCTGGTGGGCCACCTGGTCGGCGTCAATGACCTGCGCCCCCTGTTCGGCCAGCAGCCGCGCCACCTCGCTCTTGCCGGTGGCGATATTGCCCGTCAGCCCGATGAGAAAGGGCTTTACCCGGCCAGCTCTACCCATTGCTCCAGCCGCTGGTGCAGGCAGTCCTCCAACCCGGCATAGATCGTGCCCAGTTCGGCGACGCGCATCGCGTCTTGGGCCTGGCTGGCGGCGGCAATCGCCTCTTCCAGGGCTGCCTTTTCCGCCTCCAGGCGGTGGATGTCGGCTTCCAGTTCGGCCACCCGCTGCTGGCGGGCCTCCTCTTCGCGCTGAGCGCGCTGCTCCTGGCGGCGGGCCAGGCGCTGCTCCTGGTTCCATTTCTCCCTGGTGGTTCCAGAGGCAGGTGCTGGCGCAGCCTCCTCCCGCGCGGCAACATACTCGGACCAGGAGCCGGCAAACACCTCCAGCTCGCGGCGCTGCGGGTGGATGATCCATAGCTGGCCGGCCAGGCGGTCCACCAGGTAGCGGTCGTGGGTCACCAGGATGATGGTGCCGGAGAACTCCTCCAGCACCCCCTGCAGCACCTCCTGGCTGGCGATGTCCAGGTGGTTGGTCGGCTCGTCGAGGAGCAAAAAGTTGGCGCGTTGGAGCACCAGGCGGGCCAGCGCCACGCGGCTCCGCTCCCCGCCCGAAAGATCCCGAATCCGCTTGAACACTTCATCGCCACTGAACAGAAAGCGCCCCAGGAAGCTGCGCGCCTCCCCCACGGGCAGGTTTTTGACCTCCAGGATGGTGTCGAGCACGCTTTTGTCGGGGTCCAGATCGGTGTGGATCTGGGCCAGGTAGCCGATCTTGAGGCTGGCCCCCAGCCGGGCGTACCCGGCCAGCGGCTCGATCTGGCCCAGCAGCGTTTTGAGAAAGGTGGTTTTGCCGGAGCCGTTGGGGCCCAGCAGCGCCACACATTCCCCCCGGCGCAGGTCCAAGTCGGGGCAGCGGAACAGCGGCCGGGCCGGATCGTAGCCCACCACCAGGTCCTGGCTCCACACCACCTTGTCGCCGCTGCGCAGCGGGGTCTGGAAGCGCAACTTGATCGTTTTCTCCTGGCGCGGGCGGTCCACCATTTCATCCCGCTTGAAGCGTTCCAGGCGCTTGAGGCGGCCCTGGGCCTGACGGGTGAGTTGCCCGGCCATGAAGCGTTGGATAATCTCTTCTTCCCTGGCGATAAACTCCTGTTGGGCCTCGTACTCCTTCAGCCGCCGCTCGTACCGCTCCTGGCGCTGCTGAAGGTAGAGGCTGTAATTGCCGGAATAGACCTCCAACTGACCGAAGGCCAGCTCCCATACCTTGCGCACGGTGCGGTCCAGGAAATAGCGATCGTGGGCGACCATGACCACGGTGCCCGGCCAATTGTTGAGGTACCCTTCCAGCCATTCGATGGCCTGCAGGTCCAGGTGGTTGGTCGGTTCGTCCAGCAGCAGCAGGTCGGGCGATTCCAGGAGCAGGCGGGCCAGCAGCGCCCGCGTCTTTTGTCCGCCGCTGAGGTGGGCCAGGGGCATATCGTGCTCCTGAGGGGGGAAGCCCAGGCCCATCAGCACATGCCTGGCCCGGTCCTGGAAGGTATAGCCGCCCATCTGCTCAAACCGCTCGCGCAGGGGGCCATAGACCGCCAGGACGGCCCCGGTGCGGGCCGGATCGGCCATCTCCACCTCCAGCTCGTGAAGGCGGGCTTCCAGGGCCCGCAGCGGCGCAAAGGCGGTCATCATCTCCTGCCACAGGGTGCGGTCCCCCTCCAGGGTGGCTTCCTGGGGCAAAAAGCCAATGCGCAGCCCCCTGGCGCGGTGTACCCGGCCGCCGCTGGGCGGCTCCAGGCCGGCCAGGATACGCAGCAAGGTGCTCTTGCCCGTGCCGTTGCGGCCCACCAGGGCGATGCGGTCGCCGCGGGCAATGCTGCATGAGATGTCCCAAAACAGATCTTGCGGATCGTACGATTTGGCGATCCGATCCGCCACAACGATTGACATCGAACCTCCGTCTGCCTGACCTGACACTATCCGCTATGCCGACAGGGCATTGGCAGGCCGAAAACCTGCCCTACCGATATTATACCACAGCGCCCGTTCCCCACCAATTTTCAGGGGATGGTTCAATTTGCCGAGAAAATCGGTTGACACTTTGGGCGGGCATGAGCCCTCACCCCTCTCCTGGCCTCTCCCCTCTCCCGCAAGCGGGGGCGAGGGGAGAGGAAAAGGGGGGAATCGGCTGAGCGCCCTTTTGGCCCGTTGCCGACTTTGTGCTATACTCCTGTTGGGCCGCTGCGGTGTCGCATTGGACACCTTGCGCTTGCGGCGTGCCGCTGCCGGCGAACGGCAAAAGGGGGCATCATGAGGAAAATCACATTGGGCGACCGCCTGCGTTATTGGTTCGACAACACCATGTCCAAAGGACCGATAGCCCTCATCGGCTGGCTGTTCCTGCTATCGGCCATCCTGATCCTGGTGATTGCGCTGCTGGTCTACGCCACCGGCCTGGACCCGGAAAAGAGGGGATTCGCCGAAATGGTGTGGGCCAGCCTGTTGCGCACCCTCGATCCCGGCACGATGGGGGGGGATACCGGCACCTGGCCCTTCCTGCTGGCCATGCTGGCGGTGACGATGGGCGGCATCTTTGTGGTCAGTATGCTTATCGGCGTGTTGACCACCGGAATCGAGGGGCGGCTGGAGCAACTGCGCAAGGGCCGCTCCTTCGTCGCCGAGACGGGGCATACGGTCATCCTTGGCTGGTCGCCCCTGATCCTCCCGGTGATCTCGGAACTGGTGCAGGCCAAGGCCAACCAGCCCCGCGCCTGCATCGCCATCCTGGCCGAGAAGGACAAGGAGGAGATGCAGGACGAGATCCGCGACAAGGTCGGCAGGACCGGCCACACCCGGATCGTCTGCCGGACGGGCAACCCCATTGACCTGGCCGACCTGGAGATCGTGAACCCCCACACGGCCGGCGCGATCCTCATCCTCCCGCCGGAAACGGAAGAGCCCGACACTTACACCCTCAAGGTCATCCTGGCCCTGACCAACGATCCGCAGCGCCGCCCCGAACCCCACCACATCGTGGCCGTCCTCCGCGATCCGCGCAACCTGGAGGCCGCGCGCCTGGTTAGCCGCGATGAGGTCCAACTGATCGTGGCCGATGACCTCATCGCCCATATCGCGGCCCAGACCTGCCGCCAGAGCGGCCTGTCGGTGGTCTATAGCGAACTGCTCGACTTTGCCGGCGATGAGATCTATTTCCAGGAAGAACCGGGGTTGGTCGGCCAGACCTTTGGCCAGGCGCTGCTGGCCTATGAGGATTCGGCGCTCATCGGCCTGCGCTTCCGGGACGGCCGGGTGCAGCTCAACCCACCGATGGACACCCGCCTGGCACCCGGCGACCGGGTGATCGCCATTTCGGAGGATGACGACACGGTCGTCCTGTCGGGCCGGACCGACTATGGCATCGAGGCCGAGGCCATCCGCGCCCCTGGCGGGCCGGTCCAGGCGGAGCCGGAGCGGGTGTTGATCCTGGGTTGGAACCGCCGCGCCCCCCTCCTCATCCGGGAGCTCGACCAGTATGTGGCCCCTGGGTCCCAGGTGACCGTCGTGGTCGGGGATGGAGGAGGGGGCGGGGATGATTTGTCGGCACTCCTGGGCACCGACAGCCTGAACAATCTGACGGTCGCCTTCCATCCCGGCGACACCACCAGCCGCCGCGTGCTGGAGGAGCTGGATATCCCGACCTTCCACCACATCCTGGTCCTGAGCTATGCCGATCTCCTGGACCTCCAGCAGGCCGATGCCCGCACGCTGGTGACCCTGCTCCACCTGCGCGATATTGCCGACAAGAAGGGGTACCCTTTTTCCATCGTGAGTGAGATGCTCGACGTGCGCAACCGGGACCTGGCGGAGGTGACCCGTGCCGACGACTTTATCGTCAGCGACCGGCTGGTCAGCCTGATGCTCTCCCAACTTGCCGAAAACCGCGAGTTGAGCGCCGTGTTCGAGGACCTGTTCAACCCGGAGGGGTCGGAGCTGTATCTCAAGCCGGCCGGGCAGTATGTGGAGCCGGGCCGGCCGCTCAACTTTTACACCGTGGTGGAGGCGGCCCGGCAGCGCAGCGAGGTGGCGGTTGGCTACCGGTTGCACGCCGCCCGGCACGATCCGGCCCAGGCTTACGGCGTGCACCTCAATCCCAACAAATCCGACCGGATCGCCTTTTCCGAGCAGGACTGCATCATCGTCCTGGCCGAGCAGTAGCCCCCCGGTGGTTGACAGCCTGTATGAGCCTGACCGGACTCATCTTTAACATCCAGCGCTTCAGCACCCAAGACGGCCCTGGCATCCGCACCACGCTGTTTTTCAAAGGCTGTCCGCTGCGCTGCGCCTGGTGTCACAATCCGGAGGGGTTGTCGCCGCGGCCGGAGCTGGTGTGGTACGATGGGCGCTGCATCGGCGCGCGCGACTGCCTGCGCGCCTGTCCCGCCAGTGCCCTGGAACTGACCGCCCAGGGGATGCACATAGACCGTGGGCGGTGTACCCTCTGTGGGGCCTGCGCCCAGGCCTGCCCGGCCGCTGCCCTGGAAGTGATCGGCCAGGAGTGGACGGCGGAGGCGCTGCTGGCCGAGGTGCTGAAGGATGCCGTCTTTTACGAGACATCGGGCGGCGGGGTTACCCTGTCCGGCGGGGAGCCAATGCTGCAGGCCGAATTCGTGGCCAGGCTGGGCCGCCTGTGTCGGGGGGCAGGGCTGCATGTGGCGCTCGACACCTGCGGCGCCGTGCCGTGGGAACGGTACGAGGAGGTGCTGCCGGGGGTGAACCTGGTGCTCTACGACCTGAAGCTCCTGGACGGCGAGCGCCATCGGGAGGCCACCGGGGCCGACAACGCCCGCATCCTGGACAACGCCCGGCGTATCGTTGCCGCCGGGGTGCCGCTGTGGATCCGCACGCCGGTGATCCCCGGTTATACCGCCACGGCGGCCAATATTGCTGCCCTGGGAGAGTTTATTGCCACCAGGCTGCCCACGGTACAGCGCTGGGACCTGCTGGCCTACACCAACCTGGGCGGGCCGAAATACCGCCGCCTGGACCGGCCCTACGCCCTGGAGAGGGCGCCGCTCCTGACCCGCGTCGAGATGGAAGCGCTGTATGCTGTGGCCGTGGCGGCCGTGCCGGTGGCCGCCTGGTCAGGGGCCACGCGCTGATCGCACCGGACCACCCCGGCGCCGGGCAGAGACCTGTTTCTGAGGGAGGGATTCGACTGTGCAATACCGTACTTTTGGCCGATTGGATTGGAAACCGTCGGCGTTGGGCTTTGGCGCCATGCGCCTGCCGGTGCTCGACGGCGATGTGGGCAGGATTGACGAGCCAGAAGCGACCCGCATGATCCGCCATGCCATTGACCACGGCCTGAACTATGTAGACACCGCCTACCCTTACCATCGGGGAACCAGCGAAGCGTTCCTGGGCCGCGCCCTGCAAGATGGGTATCGGGAGCGCGTGCGCCTGGCTACCAAGCTGCCCTGCTGGCTGGTGGAGCGACCGGAAGAGATGGACCGCTACCTCAACGAACAGATGGAGCGGTTGCAGACCGGCCACATTGATTTCTACCTGCTTCATTCGTTAGATGAGAAAAGCTGGGCTAAAATGCGCGGCCTGGGGGTCCTGCGCTGGGCGGAGGGGGCTATGGCCAACGGTCGGATCGGCCACCTGGGGTTCTCTTTCCACGATTCCTATCCGGTCTTTCAGGAGATCGTGGACGCCACCGACCTGTGGACCTTTTGCCAGATCCAGTACAACTATATGGACGTGGCGTACCAGGCCGGCACGCGGGGGCTCCGTTACGCCGCCGCCAGGGGGCTGGCCGTGGTGATCATGGAGCCGCTGCGCGGCGGGATGCTGGCCCGCAATGTGCCCCCTGCCGTTCAGGCGCTGTGGGATTCGGCCCCGGTCCGGCGCTCTCCGGCCGAATGGGCGCTCCAATGGCTGTGGAATCAGCCGGAGGTATCGCTGGTGCTTTCCGGCATGAGCACGATGGAACAGGTGCAGGAGAACCTGGCCAGCGCCGGCCGCTCCGGCGTGGGGAGGATGAGCGAGGAGGAGCTGGCGCTCATAGACCGGGTGCGGCAGGCTTACCTGTCGCTGCGGGTGATCCCGTGCACGGCATGCCGCTACTGCCTGCCCTGCCCCCAGGGGGTAGCTATTCCCCGCCTGTTCGAGATCTATAACGAACTGGTGATGTTCGGCGACGAGGGGCGGGCGCGCATGGTCTACGGCTGGCTGGAAGAGGGGACACGCGCCGATGCGTGCATCGAGTGCGGGGAGTGCCTGGAAAAGTGCCCCCAGGGGATTGACATCCCGGCGTGGCTGAAAAAGGTGCAGGGGGCGCTGGCGGCAGCAGCGGCTTGAATTACACCCTGGTGAGCAATCGGAGGCAGAAGCTATGTCCCATGACCAAAACGAGGGGCGAGACCTGATCGCTGTCGGCGTATAGAGAGGGCAGGGGATGAGCCTTCAGGCGCACCTGCGGGACTGTGGCGGGGGGAGCAGCGTTCCAGGCACAGGGCCTGGCCCATCCCGGAGCGGTTTGGGGGGTGCCGGCTGCGGCCCTAAAACGGTTTAGTCCTTCCTTTGACAAATTTTGGTTTTTGTCGTATAATTTGGACGTCAACGTAAGTTTTGTGCAACTGTAGCCCGAACCATCAAAAACGGCTCAAAAACCGAACTTTTACAATCTGACCCAGGTCTGGTATTCTTTAGACTTGTTGCTCAATAAGAGAATATCAGGTATAATCGTGTCAATCCATTCTTTCAGTAAGGAGTCTATCATGTTGCCAGATTTGGATCAGATTGACGAACGACAATTCAAAGCCCTGACCGGCTTGACTC
>DAOTXL010000109.1:0-13149 GCA_034435455.1 Anaerolineae bacterium | reverse complement strand
TCCACGCCGGTGTCAATGACCCCGTTCACCGCCCCCATCTCCTTCAGCGCCGCCTCGACCCCCTTCTCGGCCATCAGCTTGATGATCTGCACCGACTTGTAACCCATGTCGTACTCGCGCTGGGCCACCGTGGCGTCGATCACGCACTCTTTGATGCCGTTGATGATGTCGGTGGTGGCGTCAAAGCAGACCAGCTTGATCTTGCCCACAGCGTTGGCTTCTTTGATGGCCGTCGCCCAGGCCGGGCCGTTGTAGGCATAGACGCCAAAGGCACCGGCCAGGTCGGGGTTGGCGGAGATGACCGAGTTGGCCAGTTGCAACGCCGTGGCCGCATCCTCCTTGTCGTTCACCGGCTCCAGAGCGGTGATCTGGGTGCCCTTGATCCCCTCCAGGAAACCATCGGTGCGCTGCAGGGCGTTCAACGCCGTGTCAGAGCCGCGGCCAATGCCCACCTTGCCACCGTTGGGCAACAGCTTGGCCATCGTCTCCCCGGCAATCTTGCCGGCGCTAAAGTTGTCGGTGCCGATGTAGACCAGCGAGACGCTCCCCTCAACCGGCGGCGTGTCCAGCGTCGTCACAAAGATGCCGGCGTCGGCTGCCTTTTTCATCGTCGGCTCCAGCGCGTTCGGGTCAGAGGGCGCTATGGCAATCCCCGTCACCCCCTGGGCGATGTAGGTCTCCATCGTCTGGATCTGGGCAGCCACATCCTCCTTGGGCGGGACGAAAAAGACCGTCTCCACCCCCAGGTCCTTGCCGGCTGCGATCACCCCCTTCTCCACGTTCGACCAGTAGGGATGCACCGACTTGCCGATCACCACGATCTTGATCGGCTTTGCAGGTGCGGCTGCCTCTGTGGGCTTTTCTGGCGGCGTTGTCGGTGCCGCAGTGGGACCGCAGGCGGCCAGCATCATAGACAGCACGACCCCAATGGCCAAAATGTTCAGCAGATGCCGTTTCATTTTCCAACTCCTCCTTTGTCAACAGACATTTGTTTGGGTTTGAACCGACTCCACGCACCTCTCAATCCCTCCCGGCTTCTGCGTGGCAAAACCGGAGGGGCCTGGTGGTCGGGTGTTTCTCCGGGAAGCCGACACCCGGCCTGTTCTGTTTGTCCGCTACCCATCACCTCCTTTTCTCCACCCGGACTTTGCCCCGCCGGGACTCTCTCCACAGGCAAAGTCGTCCACAGCACCCACGATACGAGCTACGACCTTTTCCCGGATCTCATCCAGGGATGCTCCCGCAATAGGCAGTTCCCCCACTTTCCGTCCATGCCGCAGGACGATGACGCGGTCGGCAACTTCAAAGATATCCTCCAGGCGGTGGCTGATGATAATCACCGACGCCCCCTGGCGTTTCAGTTCGCGGATCAGTTCCAGCACTTTGCCGGTAGCCGCCACGCTCAAAGCGGCGGTGGGCTCGTCCATAATGATCACCCTGGCATCGAAGGCGGTGGCCCGGCCGATGGCTACCGCCTGTCGCTGCCCACCGGACAGGTGTTCGACCTTGAGCCGCACGGAAGCGATGTCGATCTTGAGCCGGTCCATCAAACGGCGGGCCTCTTCTTCCATGCGCCGCTTGTTCATCACCTTAAACAGCCCCAGGTTCAGCCCCACGATCTCCCGGCCCAGAAAGATATTGCTGGCCACGTCCAGGTTGTTGGCCAGGGCAAAGTCCTGGTATACCATCTCGATCCCCATCTGTCGGGCATGTTCTGGACCGGTAAAGTGGATTTTGTGGCCTTCGATATAGATCTCTCCGCTGTCGGGGATGTAGGCGCCGCTGAGCACCTTCATCAGCGTGGACTTGCCGGCCGCATTGTCGCCGACCAGCCCCAGCACTTCATTCCTCTGCAACATCAGGTCCACGCCGCACAGGGCCTGCACGGCTCCAAAGCTCTTTCTGATGTCCCGCAATTCGACGATCGGCAACCCGTCTGACATAAGAGGAACCCTCGCTTACTTTTTCCGGCGGCGACGCAGGGTATCGTACACCACCGCGATCACCAACACAATGCCCAGAACGACCGATTGCAGGTAGGAGGAGAGGTTCATCAGCACCATGCCGTTCTGCATGACCCCCATGATCGCCGCCCCCACAATCGCGCCCAGCACCGTGCCTTCACCGCCGAACAGGCTGGTGCCGCCGATCACCGTGGCGGCAATGGCCCACAGTTCATACGAGGAGCCCACCACCGGGGTACCCTGCCCCAGGCGCGAGGCCAGCAGGATGCCGGTGGTGCCGGCCATCACACCGCTGACGGCATAGCAGAACATACGCACTGCATCCACCTTGACCCCCGAGACGCGAGCCGCCTCCCGGTTCCCGCCCACGGCATAGATGTGGCGTCCCAGAGTGGTCATGTTCAGGATAAAAGCGGCGATCAGGGCCACAACGATCAGGACGATGAACATAATGGGAATGGAATGGAATTCCCCCTGGCCCAACACCAGAAAGGGATGGCCGGAGGGAAAGACGACCGGGTAGCCACGGGTGATGTAGGCGGCTGCGCCGCTGGCGATCAGCCAGGTGCCCAGGGTGATGATAAAGGGCGGAACGCCGACCTTGGTGACAAAGAAGCCGTGCCATAGCCCGACGAGGGCGGAAAAGAGCAGCACGATGAGCATGGCCGGGATCATGCCAAAGGTGATGCCGCCTGCCCCTTTCAAGATCAGCCAGGCGACCAGTACTCCGGTCAGGGCGGTCATCGAGCCGACCGACAGGTCAATGCCGCCGGTGATGATCACCAGGATCTCGCCGATGCCCAGGATGCCAAAGGTGGCAATGAAGCGCATGATCACGGCCAGATTGGCCGGCTTGGTGAACACGCCCGGGTTGCGCCACCAGAAGAAAGCGCACAGGACGGCCAGGGCGAGCAGCACACCCAGTTCTCGGAAGCCGCTGCTTACACGAAGGGGTGGCCGTGCTCGCAGGTCCGCGCCGGCAGAGGTCGGTCGCTCGACGTTGCTCACAGATCTCCTCCTTATCCCATCGGCAGTCCCTAAGTCCGCCTGGGCTCACGCAGCGTATCCTGCAACACCAGCGCCAGCCCCCCCATGACACAGGCATCGAAGCCATGCCGGGCCAGGACCACCTGCGTCGCTTCTCGATTCCAGCGCAGCGCGCGTTTCTTGATCTCTTCTACCACTGCCGGCAGAAGGAATTCCCACGTCAGGCTCAGGATGCCGCCGAATACGACCAGCTCTGGGTTCAGTGCGTTCACCAGCGAGGCGATGCCGATCCCCAGGTGGTGCCCTACTCTGTCCAAAGCTGTCAGGGCGACCGCATCGCCGGCGCGGGCGGCTTGGGCCACGAGGGGAACCGTCAGCCGGCTATAATCGCCATTCACCACCTGCGAAAGCTGGCTGGCATGTCCTGCTTCGATGGCCTCCCTGATGTAGCGGAACAGGGCTTTCTGGCTCACCAGGGTTTCCCAGCAGCCCCGGTTGCCGCAGTTGCACAGTTCACCGTCGGGATCTACGGTCATGTGGCCCAACTCACCGGCCACGCCGGTCACGCCCCGGTAGATCTGCCCATTGTGCATCAGCCCCCCTCCCAGGCCCACCCCGACACTGATGTACAGCACCTCTTCGTAGCCCTGCGCGGCCCCAAAATAGTGCTCCCCCAACGCCGCCAGATTGGCCTCATTGTCCACAAAGACCGGAGCGTCGAACATCTGCTGCAAGGTGGAGCGCAACGGCACATCTTTCCAACCCAGGTTGGGCGCAAACAACAACGCGCCGGTGGCCTGATCGACCAGGCCGGGCACCCCGACGGCCACGCCCAACAAGCTGCGACACGAGGAGAGGCCCTGTTCTCTGGCCTGTCGTAGCAGAGAAGCGGCCTGTTCGGCAATTGCCTGTTGGCCCATAGCCGGGTCGATCTTGATCTGGTGACGCCAGAGGACCTCAGCGGCAAAGTTAGCAGCCAGCACCGAGACAAAGTCCACGCCGATCTCGCCGCTCACCATACACCCCACCGCCGGATTCAGCTTCAGCAACATGGCCCGGCGTCCGGCAGTCCCGGCCGCCCCCAGGCCGATCTCGCGCACAAACTGGTTATCAATCAGCTCGCCCACCAGGCTGGAGACGGTCGTCTTGTTCAACCCCGTCATTTCGGCCAGCGCCGCCCGCGAGATGGGCGCATGTTCGCGCAGGTGGTGCAGGATCACCGACAGGTTGATCTGCCGTACCAGAGCCTGATCGCCCGTTCGATAGCGGGTTTGTTGCGACAAGATCGCTCCCTCCGCCCGATTAGTTGGTTGCCACAACCAACTAAATTATACTACAGATTGTGGCCGTTGTCAAGACCCCATTTGCCCCAATTTTCTACTTTTTCCCCCCAAAGCGATGTGCCCGGCAGGAAGGACCGGCCGGTCCCCGCCACGGTCTAGGACACGGGGGCAAGAAAATCCTCCCAGAGTTCCACCCCGGAGGGGATTGGATAGATGCTGCCCCCATGTTACAATTGAATCCGGCAGCTTGCCTCTGAAATCGTTCACAGGGGCCAGCAGCCCGGCCGATTTTCATCAAAACCCCCCTTTCAAACTTGCGGGAGGGAGAAAGAGCCAGAAGGCAAGCTGCCAAAGAGGGTAGAGGATATGGACCCACAAGAACTGGTCAGACAGTACAGGTCAGGGGACAGAGGGTTTTCCAGGGCGTATCTGCGCTGTGCCAATCTGTCGGGGATTGATCTGAAGGGGATCAACCTGTACGGCGCCAATCTGTTCGAGGCCCGGCTGCGCCAGGCCGACCTTTCCAGGGCTAACCTTTCCGGGGCCAACCTGGCCTGCGCCGACCTTTCCGGAGCCAATCTGGCCCAGGCCTACTGTTTTCGGGCCAACCTGACCGGGGCCATCCTCGAAGGCGCCTCTCTGGCCGGAGCCAATCTGACGGGGGCCAATCTGACCGGGGCTAACCTGGTCGGAGCCGATCTGGCAGGGGCCAATCTGGAGGGAGCGTTCCTATTCGGAGCCGATCTGCGCCGGGCAGACCTGCGGGAAGCCTGTCTGCGGGGGGCCGGTTTGGGCGGTGCCGACCTGACGAGGGCCAGGCTCACCCATACGGAGCTATGCCGGGTCGGGCTGGGGGGAGCCAGCCTGGTGGGTGCCGATCTGCGGGGAGCCGATCTACGCCAGGCCAACCTTCACGGTGCCAACCTGGAGGAGGCCAACCTGGCCAGAGCCAACCTCAGCCGCGCCGAACTGCAGGAGGCGAACCTCCAGTGGGCCAATCTGGGAGAGGCCGACCTGAGCCGGGCTGACCTGCTGGGAGCCAGGCTGGGCGGCACCGACCTGCAGAAAGCCAGGCTGGGGATCGCCAACCTGCAATGGGCCGATCTGAGCCGGGCCAACCTGCTCGAGGCCGACCTGAGCCAGGCAGACCTGGCCTGGGCCATCCTGTTCGAGAGCTGCTTGTGCAAAGCCCGTCTGCAAGAGGCCAACCTGCACGGGGCCAATCTGAAAAGAGCCAACCTCAAAGATGCCATCCTGCCCGATGGCCGGAAAAAGGGCTGGTTCACCAACCTCAAACGGTATACCGGCTAGCTCCCCCCATCCAGCCCCAGGTCGGCTGCTCTCTCTTGCATCGCTGCCAGCACCAGGGGGACATGTTCCGTCCATAGATCGACCCCCAGTTCCCGGCAGGCGTGCTCGATCTCCTCGCGGTTGACCGCCGCCGCAAAAGCGCGGTCCTTCCACTTTTTCTGGACCGATTTGACGTCGGTGATATCGCGGATATCCCTGGTGGGCCGGACGAGAGCCACGGCCACCAGAAAGCCGGTCAGTTCATCCACGGCCACCAGGGCCTTTTCCAGCCGCGATTCAGGCCGGACGCCGGTATACTCGCCGGCGTGGGCCAGCACGGCGCGGACGATCTGTTCCGGCCAGCCGCGCTCGCGCAATATCTGCGCGCCAACCACCGGGTGAGCCTCCACCGACAGGTCGGGATAACGCTCATAGTCGAAATCGTGGATCAGCCCGACGAGGCCCCACAGCTCTTCGTCCTCGCCAAATCTGCGGGCATAGGCCCGCAGGGCGGCTTCGACGGCCAGCATGTGGCGCACCAGGTTCTGATTGGATGTATACTCGTTCAACAATTGCCAGGCTTCTTCGCGGGTCGGCATCCGTTTCCTCCTCCATGAACCAGAAAACCTCGCATCAACCCACCTGCACTGCAAAGACCCCGAACCGCCCCAGGGAGACCCAGATACGATGCCCCTTACTTTCTGAGTCGCCCAAGGGCTGTTGTCAGTATATCCACAATCCGGTCAAAAGTCAAACTCCATCTCTCTGGGCCGGGCGGGGGGTGAGCGCAACACGCTGGAGACCAGAAACAGGGGAAAAGCCCCCCTGCCAGGGCCTGACACCTTCCCTCTGGCTCCCGCTTGGGGGGATGGAGCGAGGCCCCATCAGGTTCCAATTCACTGCAGAGCACGCCAATTTGCCGGGGTATCTCTTCCATGTTATAATTTGCCACCGTTGAATTGTGGTAGTGGCAAACTTGACCTCTCTCTGACCTTCCGGCCCCCTTTCTCTCTCCGCAGTGGAGGGGGCAAGGGAGTTGGAGGAGGGGATGAGGCCAGATCCCGATCTTGTGGGCAAAGGAGCGAGGAATGACTGAAGATGCTACCTTGACAGGGGGAGCCATGCTTCCGCGCCTGGTGGTGCGCATGGGCGGACGGGTCATCCAGGAAGCCAACCTGCGCACCGAACTGAGCATCGGCCGGGCCGAGGACAATGACCTGCGGCTGGCCGATCCCAAAGCCTCCCGACACCATGCCCGAGTGCGCCGGGAAGGGACAGCCTTTGTTCTCACCGACCTGGGCAGCGCCAACGGCACCCTGCTGAACGGCGTCCGCCTGACCACACCCCGGCCATTGCAGCACGGCGACCGGATCGTCATCGGCGATACGGAGCTGATCTTCCAGGAGCCAGGCCGCTCGGCAGAAGAGACCATCGTCAGCCCGGCGCCGCTGACGGCCGTCCTGCCAGTAGGGCCCAGACAACCGGTCCAGGCCGTCCCGCCCCCACCCCGACCGGTCCCGGCCGATCGCCGCTCTGGGGGTAGCCGGGGGCTGACCATCGCCCTGGTGCTGGTGGCAGCGACCTTGCTCCTGGCCCTGGTGTTCACCGCCGTCTACCTGCTGGCCCCCAACCTGCTCGGGCAGAAACAACCGATCACCCAGGCCACAGCCACGCCGCCGCCGGTCGTCACCGCAACGGCCACCTCGGCAGTCGCTTCGAGCGAACCACCGGCAACCACCGCCCTGCCGCTGACCACGCCCGAAGCACCCACGACAGAGCCGGGCCCCCCGCTTCCGGCCAACCTGGACCCCCTCCTGGATCAGGCAGCGGCGCTCACCCGGCGGAGCAAGTTCGAAGAGGCGATTGCCATCTACCAGGACCTGGCCCAACAGGCGCCGGGCGACGCCCGGCCGGAGGTAGGCTGGGCCTGGGCGCTGATCCTGGATAATCAGGCCGACCAGGCCGTGGCCCACGGCCAGAAGGCGGTGCAACTGGACCCGACCAGCGCCGAAGCCGCCACCGCCCTGGCCCGCGCCTACCTGGAAACCGGCAATACGGCCCAGGCCGTGGCCCTGGCCGAAACGGCGGTCACCCTCAATCGGGGCAGTTCTCTGGCCAACGCCATCCTGGCCGAAGCCTACATGGCTACCGACAACCTGCAACAGGCGGTGGACAGGGCCGACATGGCCCTGGTCCAGGATATCAACAACGCCGAGGCCCATCGTGTCCGCGCCTGGCTCTACCACCTGGCAGATAACGACCTGGGGCGGGCCGCCAACGAGCTCCAGATCGCCGCCGGCCTGCAACCGGAGCTGTGGCTACGACGCCATGACCTGGGGCTGCTCCTGCTCGAAGCGGAGAATTATGTCACTGCCATCATGGCCTTCCAGGATGCGCTGAATATCCGCCCCAAGGCGGTGACCTATACCGCCATCGGCAACGCCTACTATCGGCTGGGGCAGTTCGACCAGGCCAGGGCTTCGTTGCAACAGGCCGTGGCCACAGGGGCAAACGATGTGGACACCTATGCCCTCCTGGCGGTCACCCTGGCCCGCCTGAACCGCTGCGACGAGGCCAGGACCTACTACGACCAGGCCCTGGCTCTGGCCGCCGACCAGCCGCTGGCCCTGGAGGCCCAAAGCCTGTGCCAGGTGGCCCCTCCCTCCCCCGAAGCTTCGGCCACGACCCCCTCTTTGCCCCCCACCGCCCCGGCCCCGACGCCCCAACCGACCACCCCGCCCACCCCCAAACCGACCACGCCGCCGGCACCGCTCAGCGGCCGGATCGCCTTTCCGGTGTGGAACCCGGAAACAGGGGCGTATGACACCTACATCGCCAAAGCCGATGGCAGTGGACGACACCGGGTAATCAAAGACATAAGCGGGATGCATCAGCCGGCCCTTAGCCCCACCGGCGAATGGTTGTTGGTCAACGGCGAAAGGGGTGACTATCAGAACATGTACCTGGTGAGGCCGGATGGCAGCGGCCTGAAAAAGATCACCAACTATACCGAAGACGGCCAGCCCTCCTGGTCACCCGATGGCGCAGGGTTCGTCCTGGCCACGACCCGCGATCAGCCCAACCATCCCCAGCGGATTTATGTGATCGATCAGGCACCCTTTACCGGCAAAATGGAGGATGGACGGCTGCTGGCCACCCCCTCGGGGCCGGTACAGGGCGAATACCCCACCTGGACACCCGATAATCAGATTGTGTACAAAGGCTGCGACTATACCGTCCTGCCCCAGGACTGCGGCCTGTTCATCATCAACGTCCACGGCGGGGCGTTCAAGCAGCTAACCCACAATCCCAACGACACCGCCCCAGCAGCCTACGGCGGCCGGATCGCCTTTATGTCCAACCGCGATGGCAACTGGGAGATCTATATCATGAACTACGATGGCACCGGTGTCAGGCGGCTGACGAACAACGCCGCCGACGATGGCCTGCCGGTCTGGTCGCCCGACGGCAAAACGATCGCCTTCGTCTCCAACCAGGGAGGAGCCTGGGCGGTATGGGCCATGAACCCCGATGGCTCCAGCCGGCGCAAGCTGTTTGACATCGGCGGCGGGGGGCTGGCCTTTGACTGGACGCGGGAACGGATCAGTTGGGGGCCGTAGGAAGGCGTAAAACGTAAAAAGTAAAGCGTAAAGCGGAAAATGTGATGGAAAATGGAAGAGGGAGGGGGTGTCTTGTGAGCAGGTGGTTGTTTGTGGTGATGGCTGTAGTCATGGCTGTGCTGGGGGTGGCCGGGTGTGGGGGTAGCCCGACACCCCAGACGACCGCAGACCGACCAACGGCTACCTTGCCTTTCCTGTACAAAATGGCCGTCGTCAAAACCGCCACGCCCGGCGGTGGGCCGGCTACTGCCGTCGTTGCCGGAGCCACGCCCGGCGCGGCCCAGACTGTAACCGCCACGCCGAGGGCGACCGCTTCCCCACCGCCTGCCCATCCGTCCCCGGTCCCCACCGCCAGCCCAGGCGGACAGGCCACCGTCCCGCGCATTGACGTGGCCGAAGCCAAAGCCAGGGCCGACGCCGGCCAGGCTATCCTGGTGGACGTCCGCTCGGCGGCGGTCTATGAGGCCCAACACATCGCCGGGGCCATCTCCATGCCGCTGGCCCAGGTGCCCAGCCGCTACACCGAACTGCCGACCGACAGGCAGGTCATCTTTTACTGCGCTTGAGGGAACGAGGCCGAGAGCGCCGGTGCGGCGCTCCACGTGATGAAAAAGGGGATGACCAACGTCGCGGCCCTGAAGGGCGGCTGGGCCGCCTGGAAGAAGGCGGGCTACCCGGTGGAGGGCCGGCAACCGGCCCTGCCAACGGCCAAGCCGACGACGGCCGCGTCGCCGCCGATCCGGGGGGACGAAGTGGCCGTGCTGGGCAAGGCCGATGCCCCTGTCACCATCTTGGAATTTTCTGACTTTCAGTGCCCTTATTGCCGCCGGCATGCGCTCCAGACGCTGCCCAACCTCAAAGAGTCCTACATAGACAGCGGTCAGGTGCGTTATTTCTTCAAGGACTTTCCCCTCTCTTTTCACCCGAACGCCCAAAAAGCGGCCGAGGCGGCGCGCTGCGCCGGGGCACAGGGTGCTTTCTGGGTGATGCACGACCGGTTGTTTACGGAGCAGGCCCACTGGTCACCCCTGGGGCAACCCCAGGCGCTCGAAATGTTCGTCAGGTACGCCGGCGACCTGGAGCTGGATACGGCAGCCTTCCGCACCTGCCTTGAATCGGGGCAATTCGTCGCTCAGGTGCGCCAGGATATGCAGGATGGGAAGAGGGCCGGTGTGCAGGGAACCCCGTCGTTTCTGATCAACGGCCGGCTTCTGAGCGGAGCGTCCCCCTTGGAAACGTTCCAACAGATCATCGAGGCCGAATTGCAAAAGGTCCGGTGAACCGCCGCCAGGATGAGGATGGGGGTCAGACGGCAGGCAACGGGCCTCCACCGGGAGCAGGGCCAGAGGGCTGAAGGTTTTTTCACAGACGTCGCAACTGCTCAGCCTGAACCAATGCTCTTAACTATAACGAAACTGTAACTGCTCACCCCAAGACTCCGGCAGCTTTGATCGGGTCGTTTCAGGGCCGGGTGCGCCGGGCCTGCTGGTCCTGGGCCGAATGACGCGCACCCGAGGGCATCGTACAACTTGAGCTTCCCATACAAAGGGGTTATATAGAGATATCAGAACTCATGGCACCAGGCTTATCAGCAACGAGGAGCATTGGCATGAACGGCACCATTCAAATGACCCTGCCGCCCCGGCTCTACCAGCAGGTTCGTACCCTGATTGCCGAGGGTTGGTTTCGGAACGAGAATTACCTTTTCTTTGAAGCCCTGCGCCGCTTTCTGGATGCGCATCGCCCCGAACTCCTGGAACGCTTTATTCGCGAAGATGTAGAGAGGGGCCTTCATGGGGAAGAATGAGACGGCGGTGATCGCTGTCTGCGATGCCGGGCCGCTTATTCATCTGGATGATCTGGACAGTCTGGACTTGCTGGCAGACTTCCGGGTGTGGGTCCCAGAGGCAGTGTGGAGAGAGGTCTGGCATCATCGCCCCACCGCCTTTCAGCGGCCAACTGTTCCCTGCGAACATCGGGGCGTTTCAGGGCCGATCGCGCCCGGCCTGCTGGTCCTGGGCCATGCTCTGGCGCTGGACGCAGGCGAGATGGAGGCCCTGGCTCTCATGGCGAGCGTCCCCAAAGCCCTATTCTTGACCAACGATGCCGCTGCACGATTGGCAGCCGAGCAACTTGGATACCGGGTGCACGGAACGATTGGCATTCTATTACGAGCGATACGTCGTGGTCAGCGGTCGGCTGCTGACGTCCTGCCCTTCTACGGGCGATCCCCCAGCGCTCCTCGTTGTATATCAATCCTGCTCTGCTAGAGGAAATCGTCCGTCGCGTGCAACGTGAGTACGGCCTGAAATAACCGCTGTTTGTTTTTTTACCACGAGGGACACAAAGGACACGAAGCTCAAGATTCCTTTGTGCCCTTTGTGGTAGCCAAACGTCCGACCAGCGGCAGGTACAGCCAGGACGACGCCTGCCAGTACTCGTACGCGCCGATGTCGGGCCGGGCGTCGCGGGGATGGTTCTCCAGGTCCACCGTCGGCGCGCCGTCGGAGGTACCGGCATCTACCGCCGGACTGCCCGCCTGCAGGTGGTAGTCCCCTTCTTCGCCCCACGCCGGGCGGACGAAGCGCGGGTCGCCGCAGAAGTTCCCCGCGCCCAGCGAGGCAATACTGGCGCAGGTGTAGGTCGTCTCCCCCTGGGTCAGGATGGTCTCGTTCTGCGGCAGGTAGAAGAGGTTGTGGTCGGCCACCAGCGTGCTGTTGCCGTGAACGTAGATGGGGCACTCCGGCCCGCGCCCGCTAAAGACCGTGTTGCGCACCGTCACCTGCACCGGCACGGGGTTGTCGTACTGGACGTACATCAGGTAGTTCTGCCCCATGTAGTCGTCCACCGTCACGTTGACGATCTCAAAGCGGGCACCTGACTGCTCCACCTGGTCAATGACGATGGCCGCCCAGGGGGAGGGTTCGGCGTTGCCGTCGCCCCGTCCGTAGATGAGGGTGTTCTCAATGCGGCTGCCGTCGGCCCAGACCTTCACCCCGTCGCAGGAGTTGTTGGCGACGACGCAGCGGCGGATGACGGTGTTGGCTGCCTTGGAGTCCAGCCCGTCGCCGTAGTTGTGCTCGGCGCGGGTGTCCTCAATCAGGATCGGCCCCTGCGCAGGCTCGATGCCAAAGCCGTCGGGGCGGTCGTAGGGGCGATCCGAGCCGTCGCCGCCCTGGTAGTAGTGGCCGCTCCAGGAGAGGGAGCATCCCCGGATGGTGACGTTTCGCCAACCGCCGTGCTCCCCGGCCGGCCCGCCCAGCGCGCCAAAGCCGCAGTACTCGATCCGACAGTTGACGATTTGCAGGTCCTCCACATCCTGGATGTTCATCCCGTACTCGTCTATGTGGTGGATGTAGAGGTCCTGCAGGACGATGTGGGCGGCGGGCGCGCCCAGGATCTCCACCCCCTCGCGGAAGTAAAGCGCCTCGCCCTGGGCCGTATCGTCGTGGGTGATCTCCAGGTTCTGGATGCGGACATACTGGACGCCGCTCAGGTTGACGGCGGTGAGCAGGTTATCCCGTCCGACCAGGACCGGGCGGTTACCCGGCTCGCCCTGGATGGTGACCCAGGCGGAGGCGGTGCCGGAGGGCGGGGTGATGACGTCGGCGTCGTACTCGCGGAGGACGTAGCGCCCGCCCAGGATGATGAGGGTATCGCCGGGTTGCAGTTGGCGGGAGCCGTAGCCGGGGGTGGCCCAGGGGCGGTCGCGGGTGCCGGGGTTGGCGTTGTCGCCGTCCGGGGCGACGTAGTAGACGTGGCCGGCAGCAGTGGCCGGTGTTTCGCCGGGAGCCGCGGGCATGGCCGGGACGCGGGTCGGCGCGGGGGTCTCGCCCGTCACAGGCGCCGCCGGGGTGGGCGTCAGGCCACAGGCCAGGGTCAGGGCAAGGGTCAGAAACAGGGTAACGGAAAGACGCGGGGGTTGCATGGGGGGCCTCCTGGCCCTCACCCCACCCCCTGGCCCCCTCCCCTCTCCCGCCGGGCGGGGGTGGGGTGAGGGCTCAG
>DAOTXL010000108.1:0-80837 GCA_034435455.1 Anaerolineae bacterium | reverse complement strand
CCGGGTATCGGCCGCAGTTCTACATTCGGACGATGGATGTGACGGGGGCGGTGGAGCTGCCGGCCGGGGTGGAGATGGTGATGCCGGGGGACAATGTGAACCTGACGGTGAAGCTGATCGTGCCGGTGGCGTTGGAGGCCGGGTCACGGTTTGCCATCCGCGAGGGAGGCCGCACGGTGGGCGCCGGCGTCATCACCCGGATCCTGGAGTAATTCACGATTTTCGATGCCAGAGGTTTGATCCTGGCAGTTCAGAGAGGATCGAAAATCGGCGGGGGGACCATGGCCAAGCAAAAGATCAGAATACGGCTCAAAGCGTTCGATCACCGAATCCTGGATCAATCGGCGCGGCAGATCGTGGATGCAGCCGAACGGACCGGCGCCTATGTGGTGGGACCTGTGCCACTGCCGACGCGCATCGAAAAGTTCACCGTCAACCGGTCGCCGTTTATTGACAAGGACTCGCGGGAGCAGTTCGAGATCCGCACCCACAGGCGGCTGATCGACGTGATCGAGCCTGGTTCCAAGACGGTTGACCAATTGATGCGACTCCAACTACCGGCTGGCGTCGACATCGAGATCAAGCTCTAACCGTCATGCGGCGGGCCTGTACCGATCGAGCAGGCCCGAAAACAGCAGGTTGGGCTGGCAAGTGCAGAGCCGGATGAGCCTGCAAACTGCAAGCCTGACAGGGATGATGCAGGAGTGCCTGGCCTGACAGTCCCGGGGAGGTAAAGAATGAAGGGAATTCTGGGCAAAAAGGTCGGAATGACCCAGATCTTTGACGATCGAGGCGAAATCATTCCGATCACCATCATCGAAGCTGGCCCCTGTTTTGTGGCCCAAGTCAAAAAGCCGGAGCGAGACGGCTATGCAGCCGTCCAACTGGGCTTTGAAGAGGTCAAACCCGGTCGCCTGACCCGACCTCAAATGCAGCACTTGCAAAAAAGTGGCGTTCCGGCGGTCCGCTACTTGCGCGAGCTGCGGATCGGAGAAGACGAGGTGGCCTCTTTCCAGGAGGGCAAAAAGATCACGGTGGACATCTTCCAGGTAGGCGAGTATGTCGACGTGACCGGTACCTCCAAGGGAAGAGGCTTTGCCGGCGTGATGAAGCGCCACGGCTTCCGCGGCGGGCCCATCACCCACGGCCAGTCAGACCGACAGCGGGCCCCAGGAGCCATCGGCGCGTGCAAGACGCCCGGCCGCATCTTCAAAGGCCACCGCATGGCCGGGCGGATGGGGGGTGAGCGCGTCACGATCCAGGGCCTGGAAGTGGTGATGGTGGATCCGGAGCGGAACCTGCTGGCCGTGCGCGGGGCAGTGCCCGGGGCCAACAACGGCCTGTTGATGATCCGCCAGGCGCGCAAGACCGCGTTGCTGAAAAAGGTCAGAAAATAAGGGTCGCCTGACACCGATTGAGGAGTGAGGGCAAATGCAAGTGCCTGTGTACAATACCCAGGGTGAGCAAGTAAATGAGGCGGAACTGCGGGACGACATCTTTGCCGCGCCGATCAACCGGGCGCTGATGCACCAGGCGCTGGTCCGCCAACTGGCCAACGCCCGATTGGGAACGCACAAGACCAAGACGCGGGGGGAGGTCAGCGGCGGAGGCCGCAAACCGTGGCGCCAAAAGGGCACCGGCCGCGCCCGGCAGGGCAGCACCCGGGCCCCCCACTGGCGGGGCGGGGCGGTCATCTTTGGCCCGCAGCCGCGCAGCTATGAGCAGAAAATGCCGCGCAAGATGCGCCGGGCAGCGTTGCGTTCTGCCCTGTCGGCCAAAGTCGCCGGGTCCCAGGTGGTGCTCCTGGATGAACTGAACCTGACCGAACCGCAAACCAGGGAGATCCTGAACATCCTGAACAACCTGAAGGTCGATTCCTCCGCCTTGATCCTGTTACCCGGACATGACGAGATGATCCTGCGGTCGGTGCGCAACCTGCCCCACGTCAGGACGCTGGTCGCGCAATACCTGAACGTGCGCGATCTGCTCCACTATGACTATCTGTTGATGCCTCTGGCTGCGCTGGAGGTCATCGAGGGGTTTCTGGGCCAGGCAGCAGGAGAGGGGAAGCTATGAACCTGTATCAAGTATTGAAGCGTCCCATCCTGACGGAAAAGACCGACTACCAACGGGACAACAACCAGTACATTTTTGAAGTGGACCGCCAGGCCAACAAGATCCAGATCAAGCAGGCGGTGGAAACGATCTTTGGGGTCAAGGTTGTGGCTGTGAACACGATGGTCATCAAACCCAAACGACGCCGGATGGGACGTAAAATGATCGTCTCCCACCCCGCCTGGAAAAGGGCCGTGGTGACGTTGGCCCCCGGCGAACGGATCCGGGAGTTCTTTGAGGGGGTATAGCGATGCCGATCAAGGTTTATAAACCGACTTCGCCTGGGCGGCGGGGCATGACCGTTTCGACGTTCGAGGAGATCACCCGCCCTACCCCGGAACGGTCGTTGCTGCGTCCGCTGAAAAAACATGCCGGGCGCAACTTCCGGGGCAAGATCACCGTTCGCCACCGCGGCGGTGGTCACAAGCGCCAGTACCGGGTGATCGATTTCAAGCGCGACAAGTTCGACGTCCCCGGCCGTGTGACCACGATCGAGTACGACCCCAACCGCTCGGCACGGATCGCCCTGGTGACCTATGCCGATGGGGAGAAGCGATACATCCTCGCCCCGCTGGACCTCAAGGTGGGGGATCTGGTGATGTCGGGCCCCAACGCCGAGGTGCGGGTGGGCAGCGCCCTGCCCATTGCCAACATCCCGGTGGGGACCACCATCCACAACATCGAGTTGCACGTGGGCAAGGGGGGGCAGCTGGTGCGGGCAGCAGGGGCATCGGCCCAATTGTTGGCCAAAGAGGGCCGCTACGCCCAGGTCCGCCTGCCCTCCGGTGAGGTGCGGCTGGTGAGTGTGGAATGTATGGCCACTATCGGCCAGGTAGGCAACACCGAGCACGGCAACATCAGCCTGGGCAAGGCCGGGCGCAAGCGTTGGCTCGGCATCCGGCCTGCGGTCCGCGGCTCGGCTATGGACCCCAACTCACACCCGCACGGCGGCGGTGAGGGACGGTCGCCCATCGGCATGTCGGGCCCCAAATCGCCGTGGGGCAAACCAACCCTGGGCTACAAGACACGGCGCAACAAGACCACCGACAAGTGGATCGTGCGGCGACGCGGCAAGAAGCGTCAATAGGACAGGTTTGCAGATTTGTAGATTTGCAGGGTGGAGGTTGGGATGTCGAGATCGCTAAAAAAAGGGCCATACGTAGAACCCAAACTGCTGCGGCGCATCGAGGAGATGAACCGACCCGGCGTGCCCAAGCGGGTGATCAAGACCTGGTCGCGGGCTTCGACCATCTTTCCCCAGATGGTCGGCCATACCATAGCCGTCCACGACGGACGGCGGCATGTGCCGATCTATATCAGCGAGAACATGGTCGGCCACAAGTTGGGCGAATTTGCCCCGACCCGCATCTTCCGCGGGCATACCAAGAAAGAACGCAAGACCCGACCGGGCAAGAAATAGAGGGGTGGATATGGAGGAGTTTGAAGTCCGGGCCGAAAGCCGATATGTGTGGCACACCCCGCGCAAGGTGCGCCTGGTGGTGGACCATGTGCGCGGGATGGGGGCGCTGGAAGCGATGAGCGCCTTGAAGCTGATGCCCCACCGGGCGGCAACGACGGTCCACAAGCTACTCAAGGCAGCCGTAGCCAATGCCGAAAACAACTACGGTATGGCAGGGGAGGACCTGTATATCGCCCATATCTCCGCCGACGAAGGGCCGGTACGCCGCTGGCGCCGGTTCGGAGCCCGAGGGCGATTCAAGCCCATCTTGAAACGGTCATCACATATCACGGTTATCCTGCGTGAACGCACGCCAGGGGGCTCATAGGGGGGTGAGATGGGGCGAAAAGTGCATCCGTATGGCTTCAGGCTGGGATTCATCAAAGACTGGAAAGCGCGCTGGTATGCCGAAAAGGCTGAATATGCCGACCTCCTGGCCGAGGATCTAGAGGTCCGCAAAATGATCCGCGCTCAGTTGGGGCACGCCGGCATCTCCAACATCGAAATCGAGCGTTTCCCCAGGGCAAAGAACCTGTCGGTCAAGATTTGGACGGCCAAGCCGGGCATCGTCATCGGGCGGAAAGGGGCCAGCGTCAACCAGTTGCGCAAGGACCTGGAGGAGTTGACTCAAAAAAAGGTCCACGTGGACGTGGTCGAGATCGAACGGCCCGAACTGGACGCCTACCTGGTGGCCGAGGGGATTGCCCAACAGATCGAGAAGCGCATCTCTTACCGGCGGGCTATGAAGCAGGCGGTGCAGCGGGCGATGCGCTTTGGCGCTCAAGGGGTCATGGTGACCTGCGGCGGGCGGTTGCAGGGGGCAGAGATGGCGCGCGCCGAGACCACCCGCGAAGGCCGCATCCCGCGCCACACCATGCGCGCCGACATTGACTTTGCCAAAGCAGAAGCCCTGACCACCTTTGGCCGGATCGGCATCAAGGTCTGGATCTACAAAGGGGACGTATTGCCGACAAAGGAAAGTGCAGAGGTCAGCAGCGAGTAGCCGTGCCACACCCATGCCACCGGCCGCTGGCTGAAACACGGGAGAAGCAATTATGTTAATTCCAAAACGGACAAAATACCGCAAAATGCACCGGGGACGGATGAAGGGCAAGGCGGGCCGGGGGAACACCGTGTCCTTTGGTGACTATGGTTTGCAGGCCCTGGAACCCTGCTGGATGACCAGCCGGCAGATCGAAGCAGCGCGCCGGGCCATCGTTCGCTACGTAAGGCGCGGCGGAAAGCTGTGGATCCGGGTCTTTCCCGACAAGCCGGTGACGGCCAAACCGGCCGAAACCCGCATGGGCGGGGGCAAGGGGGCGGTTGACCACTGGGTGGCCGTGGTCAGGCCAGGCCGGATCATTTTCGAGATCGCCGGCGTGGGAGAAGAAGCCGCCCGTGAAGCGATGCGCCTGGCCTCGCACAAACTGCCGATCAGAACCCGCTTTGTCAGTCGCCATGAGGCCGTTGGAGGGGAAGGATGAAATCGCGGGAGATCTGGGAGATGACGCCCCAGGAGATCAAAGGCAAGCTGGACGATGCTTACGCCGAACTGTTTAACCTGCGTTTCCAGTTCGCCACGGGCCAGATGCAGAACAACGCTCGCCTGCGGCAGATGCGCCGGGAGATCGCCCGATTGAACACGATTCTTCGGGCCAAAGAGCTGCAACAGAGGCAGGAGGCAAAATGAAGGAACGCAGAAGAACCCTCGTCGGGCGTGTGGTCAGCAACCGCATGGACAAAACGGTCGTGGTCGAAGTGGAACGACGACGGCGGCACCGGCTCTACGGCAAGGTGATCGCCACGCGGCGCAAGTTCAAAGCCCACGATGCCGACAACCGGTGCGGGATGGGCGACCTGGTCAAAATCATAGAATCCCGCCCGCTAAGCCGGGAAAAGCGATGGGTCGTCACCGACATCCTGGAACGGGCCTGAGAACCGACGGTTTCCGAGCCAAGCCTATATCGGAGGAAACTGGAGGGAGAAGATGATTCAACAAGAAACCCGATTAAAAGTGGCCGATAATACAGGGGGAAAAGAGCTCCTGTGCATCCGGGTGATAGGTGGCTCCACCCGCAAGTATGGCAGCGTGGGCGACATTATCATCGCCTCGGTCAAGAGCGCGGCCCCCGGCGGCGCTGTGAAAAAGGGCGACGTGGTCCGGGCCGTGGTGGTGCGCACTTCGAAAGAGATCCACCGCCGCGACGGTTCTCACATCCGGTTCGACGATAACGCCGCCGTGATCCTGGACCAGCAAAAGAACCCCAAGGGCACCCGCATCTTTGGCCCGGTGGCCCGCGAGCTGCGGGAGATGGGGTTCATGAAGATCGTCTCGCTGGCCCCCGAGGTGTTGTAAGAGAGAGGACAAGATGCAACGGATCAAAAAGGGCGATACAGTGGAGGTCATCGCCGGCCAGAGTGCCGCCGATGCGCGGCGGGAAAGGAAAAAGAGGGTACAGGGCACCGTCCACCGCGTGATCTATGGCTACAAGATCGACCGTCGCCACCGCCGGCTGGGCCGCGATCCGAACCAGGACCGGGTGGTCGTCCAGGGGGTGAACCTGATCATCAAACATCAGCGCCGCACCGGCGATGTACGGACCCAGACCGGCCGGATCGAGCGCGAGGCCCCGATTCACATCTCGAATGTGATGCTGGTGTGCCCCTCGTGCAAAAAGGCAACGCGGGTTGGCTTCCGGATAGATGAGAATGGAATCAAGGCCCGCTATTGTAAACGGTGCAACGAAACGATACGATGAGCATCATCAGGGGCCATGGGGACACACGAGGTGTAGGATGCCGAGATTGAAAGAGTTGTATCGCGAGCAGGTGGTGCCCACCCTGCAAAAAGAGTTGGGCTACAAGAATGTGATGGAGGTGCCCCGCCTGGAAAAGATCGTCGTCAACGTCGGGGTGGGCGAAGCGCTGCAGAGCGCCAAGGCGCTGGATGCGGTGGTCCAGGACCTGATGATCATCACCGGCCAGAAGCCGATCGTCACGCGGGCCCGCCGGTCTATCGCCGGTTTCAAGCTGCGGGAAGGGAACCCCATCGGCGTAAAGGTGACGTTGCGGGGCAACCGGATGTGGGACTTTTTGGACCGCCTGTGCAACATCGCCCTGCCGCGCCAGCGGGATTTCCGCGGGGTCTCGGCCGACGCCTTTGACGGCCGCGGCAACTATAGCCTGGGCCTGCGCGAACAACTCGTCTTCCCTGAGATCAAATATGACAAGATTGATAAGATCCGGGGATTGGAGATCACGATTGTGACGACGGCCAAAACGGACGAAGAGGGGTATCACCTTCTCCGCCTGCTGGGAATGCCGTTCCGGGGACGCCAGGCCGGGTAGGAGGTAAGGAGGAAACGTGGCCAAGAAGAGCATGATTGTCCGCGAAACCAGGCGAAAATATCCGACGCGGGTTCGGAACCGGTGCAGCCGTTGTGGCCGTCCACGCGGCTACATGCGGCGCTTCAAACTGTGCCGGATCTGCTTCCGGGAACTGGCGGCTGAAGGGGTCATCCCCGGCGTCGTCAAGTCCAGCTGGTGAGCGTCACCGGTTGCTGATGGCAAACGAGCTGAAAGGGAAAGTGGGGTGGCGTATGCCTGCGACTGATCCAATTGCCGATATGCTGACCCGAATCCGCAATGGGTTGAATGTGCGAAAATCGTTTGTGCTGGTGCCTGGCTCCAAAATCAAGGTGGCCATCGCCCAGATCCTCCTGGAAGAAGGCTTTATCCAGGGGTACGAGGTGACCAACGACCGGCCCCAGCCGAATTTGCGGATCTGGCTCAAGTACGACAAGAACCGACGACCGGTCATAACCGGCCTGCAGCGGGTCAGCAAACCGGGGCGACGGGTGTACAAGGGCAAACATGAACTGCCGTGGGTCTTGAGCGGCCTGGGGATCGCCATTGTGAGCACCCCCAAAGGGGTGATGACCGGGCGGGAGGCCCGGCGCCAGGGCCTGGGCGGCGAGGTCCTTTGCTACATATGGTGAGGACCCATCCCGCCTGTCCTGCCCATCCTGCGGAACCACCAGGCAAACCGGGCAGGCAGGCCCGATGAAGGAGGAACGATGTCGCGTATTGGTCTGAAGCCGATTCCCGTGCCAGATAAGGTGCAGGTGGAGATCCGGGGCAACCAGGTGACCGTAAAAGGTCCCAAAGGGGAGCTGTCGCGCTCTTTCCACCCGGACATGGAGATTGTGTTGGAGGATAAAACCATCCGCGTCCACCGTCCAACGGACCAGCGGACGCACAAGGCGCTCCATGGGCTCACCCGGGCCCTGCTGGCCAACATGATCGACGGCGTGGCGCAGGGGTACAGCAAGACCCTGGAGATCGAAGGGACGGGCTACCGCCCAGAGATGCAAGGCCGCAAGCTGGTGCTCTACCTGGGCTATTCCCATCCTATCGAGTTCGATCCCCCGCCCGGCATCTCGTTCGACGTGCCCAAAGGGAGCCGGTCGATCATAGTGCAAGGGGTTGACAAGGAGCTGGTCGGCGAGGTGGCAGCCCGCATCCGGCGACAACGCCCGCCGGAGCCCTACAAGGGCAAGGGGGTCCACTATGTCGGGGAGCACATCCGGCGCAAGGCGGGGAAGGCCGGCAAGGTCAAAGGGAAAAAGTAGGAGGACGCATGGACAAAGCAAAGGCCAAGCGTTTGGCGCGCCAGCAGCGCCATGAACGGGTGCGGACAAAGGTCCAGGGCTCCCCACAGCGTCCGCGCGTCTCGGTGTTCCGCAGCGCAAGACACATCTACGCGCAGATCATTGACGATAGCCGGGGCCATACCCTGGTGTCGGCCTCGACGCTGGAAGCCGAACTGCAGGCAGCCCTGGAGGGCAAGGACAAGAGCGCGCAGGCAGCCGTCGTCGGGGAACTGCTGGCCCGGCGGGCACTGGCCGCCGGCATCAAACAGGTCGTCTTTGATCGGGGAGGATACCTGTATCACGGCCGGGTCAAAAGTCTGGCCGAAGCGGCGCGCGCTGGCGGCCTGGAGTTCTAGGCCGGGTGCAACCCATCAGAACGGATTGAGACAGCAGGAGGAAGCATGGGCCGTAGACGCGAGGGCGAGCCTCGAAGACAAAGGGACCAGGAAGAAGAAGTCGAAGAGCTGGACGAGCGGGTGGTGCACATTGCCCGCACAGCCAAAGTGATCCAGGGCGGCCGGCGCTTCGCCTTCCGGGCCCTGGTCGTGGTCGGCGACAACAAGGGGAGCGTGGGCATCGGCGTGGGCAAGTCGCGCCAGGTGCCCGATGCCATCCGCAAAGGAGCCGAACGGGCCAGAAGAAACATGAAGCCGGTCCCCATGGTCGGGACGACCATCCCGCACGAGATCACGGCAAACTATAGCGCAGCCAGGGTGATGCTCCGGCCGGCGTCGCCGGGGACAGGCGTCATCGCCGGCGGCGGGGTCCGGGCCGTGCTGGAAGCCGCCGGTATCAAGGATATTCTGACCAAATCGCTGGGCAGCTCCAACATCCTGAATGTGGTCAAAGCCACCATGAAGGCACTGGAACAGCTCAAAGACCCGGCCGTGGAAGCTGAACGGCGCGGGGTGCCGGTGAAGAGGCTGCTACCTTTCTGGACGAGGGGGCAAGGGGATCTATGAGCACAGAGGCCAAGACGAGGCTACGGATCACCTGGGTCAAGAGCAGCATCGGCTATTCACGCCGGCAAAAGAGCACCATCCAGGCCCTGGGGCTGCACCACCTGGGAGACGTGGTCGAGCACCCGGACACGGCCGAGATCCGAGGCATGGTGGAGAAGGTCAGCCACCTGGTCAGGCTCGAACAGGTTCAGGACAGGTAGGTCGGGGCCGGGAAAGCGTCAAACGCCCTCCACGGCCGACGGGTTGCGGCCTGGGGAGAGGTGCCGGGAAAAGTGGAGTAGATGGAACATGAAACTGCACGATTTACAAGCGCCCAAGGGAGCGAGAAAGCCACGCAAACGAGTGGGGCGAGGCATCGCCGCCGGACAGGGCAAGTCGGCCGGCCGGGGTACCAAGGGGCAGGCTTCGCGCTCCGGCGGAACCAAAGGCCCGTACTTTGAGGGAGGCCAGCTTCCCCTGGTACGGCGTTTGCCCTTCAAGCGGGGCTTTACCAACCTGTTCAAGGTGGAATATGTCCCTGTCAACCTGTACCGTCTGGGTGAGTTTGCAGCCCATGCGGAGGTCTCGCCCGAAACATTGGCCGCTGCCGGGATCATCAAATCGGCCTCCCTGCCGGTAGCGATCCTGGGGCAGGGAGAGGTGGACCGGCCTCTGACGGTCAAGGCCCATCGCTTTTCGGCCAGTGCTCGCGCCAAGATCGAACAGGCAGGCGGTTCTATCATCGAGCTGCCCTGGAATGTCAAACGGGGGCGGAGGGGGTAGGAAAGGATGATCCAGGCTGTCCGTAACGCTTTTGCCCTGCCGGACCTGCGGAAAAAGATCCTATATACATTCCTGATCCTGGCGATCTACCGCCTGGCAGCCCATGTCCCGGTGCCAGGGGTCAACACCGCTGCCCTGGAGGAACTGTTCAAGTCGAACCAACTGCTGGGCCTGCTGGACCTGCTATCGGGAGGAGCTATGGCCACTTTTTCGGTCATGGCTCTGGGGGTTTACCCCTACATCACCGCATCCATCATCCTGCAGTTGCTGACCCCCATCATCCCGGCCCTGGAGCGCCTGCAAAAAGAGGAGGGGGAAGAGGGCCGCAGCAAGCTCAACCGGTATACCTGGTGGCTGACGGTGCCGCTGGCTGCTTTGCAGGCCTACGGGGCAGCCGTGACCATGACCGGGTTAGGGGGGGGCACCCCGATCCTGGCTCAGTTCGGCTTCCGCGATGCACCTCTGGCTACAGTGGCGATCCTGACCACCATGACTGCCGGCACCCTCTTTGCCGTGTGGCTGGGTGAGCTGATCACCGAGCAGGGCATCGGCAATGGGACCTCCATCATCATCCTGGGGGGCATCGTCGCCCGCCTTCCTCAGAGCCTGCTGAACCTGATCGTCGGCCAGCGATGGTTGGCCCTGATCCTGTTCCTGATCGTCACGGCCATCACCGTCCTGGGCATCGTCATCATTCAGGAAGGCAAGTTAATGATCTGGGTGCAGTACAGCAGCCGGACTCTGGGCCAGCATGGCGGTCGCCTGCGGCAGACGCGCGCGGTACGGACCCACATCCCCCTGCGGGTGAACATGGCGGGCATGATCCCGCTCATCTTTGCCCAGAGCTTTATCATCCTGCCCAGCACCATCGCCAGCTACTTTATGGCTCCGGCAGGTCAGGCCCCCAAGAACTTTATCCAGATCGCTGCCTGGTGGGTGGACCGCATCTTTAACCCGCAATATACCCTGTACTGGCCGCTCTACTTTCTCATGGTCGTCGCTTTTACCTACTTTTACACCGACGTCATCTTCCAGCAGTCGAATATGGCCGAAAACCTGAGAAAGCAGGGCGCTTCCATCCCCGGCATCCGACCGGGAAAACGGACGGCCGACTATCTCACCCAAAAGACGCGGCGCATCACCCTGGTGGGGGCCCTGTTCCTGGGGCTGGTCGCCATCCTGCCCTGGCTGGTGGACCTGATCCTCAAGCTGTTCCCGGCGGCCAGCACCGGACTCTCCGGCGGCAACGTGATGCTCATCTCTTCGACCGGGCTGCTCATCACCGTGGGCGTGATCCTCGATACCATGCGCCAGTTGGAGGCCCAGTTGCAGATGCGCCATTATGACCGGTTCTTGCGCCGGGGCCTGTTGGGCTGACGTTTTACGTGACTCAGAGGAGAACCATGCCATCCGCTGCGGTGTACCTGGTGCTTCTTGGTGGGCCGGGGGCCGGCAAGGGCACCCAGGCAGAGCGCCTGTCCAGGGCCCTGGGAATTCCCCAGGTGTCCACCGGCGACCTGTTCCGCGAGAACCTGAAAAACGAGACCCGGTTGGGCCTGCTGGCCCGGGGCTACATGGAGCGCGGAGAACTGGTGCCCGATGAGGTGACGGTGGGCATGGTCCGCCAGCGGCTGCAGCAGCCCGATTGCGCCGGCGGAGCCATTTTTGACGGCTTTCCGCGGACCGTGGCCCAGGCCGAGGCGCTGGAAGCGTTGCTGGCCGAGATGGGGGGCAGGCTGGCCGTAGTGCCCTATATCAAGGTACCGGAGGAGGTGCTGCTGGCCCGCCTGGCCGGCCGCTGGACCTGCAAGGTCTGTGGGGCCATGTACCACCAGCTTTTCAGCCCACCCCAGCAGGCCGGCGTGTGCGACAGGTGCGGCGGAGAACTCTATCAACGGGCCGATGATACGCCCGAGACCCAGAAACACCGCATCCAGGTCTACTTTGAGCAAACGGCCCCGCTCATCGGCTATTACCGGGAGAAGGGCCTGTTGGTCGAGGTGGATGGCCAGCGCGGGATTGACGAGATCCAGGCAGAGCTCCTGGAAATCGTCCAGAGAAGATGATCACACTCAAGTCTGCGCACGAACTGAGCCTGATGCGCCAGGCAGGCCAGATCGTCGCCCAGGTGCTCGCCCGGATGGAGGAGGTGATTGCGCCGGGGATGACCACTGCCGATCTGGAGGCCATCGCGGCCGAGATCATCATCGGCAGGTATGGAGCGATCCCCTCCTTCAAGGGCTACCGGGGGTTCCCGGCCATGGTGTGCACCTCGGTCAACGAAGAGGTGGTGCACGGCATTCCAGGGGCGCGGGTGCTCCAGGAAGGGGATATTGTTGGCATAGACGTGGGCGTCATCTACAAAGGGTATCATGGCGACGCGGCCATTACCCTGCCGGTAGGCCAGATCGACGCCGCCAGCCGGCGGTTGATCGAGGTGACCCGGGAATCGCTGCGCATCGGCATCGAAGCCGCGCAGGCCGGCAACTGGACAACGGACATTTCCAGGGCCATTCAGAGCTATGTGGAAAGTCAGGGGTATTCGGTGGTACGGGAGTATACCGGCCACGGGATTGGCCGGCAGATGCACGAAGACCCGCAGATCCCCAACTTTTACGATCCGAAAACGGGGCGCTTCCGCTTGCGGCCGGGCATGACCTTTGCCCTGGAGCCGATGGTCAATGCGGGAGGCTGGCAGACCCGCGTGCTGGCCGACCACTGGACGGTGGTAACGGCCGATGGCAAACGGTCAGCCCATTTCGAGCATACGGTGGCCGTTACTCAAAATGGCCCGGAGATTCTGACCAGGCTGTAGCAGGCCGGGGAGGTAGAGGATGAAGGTCAAACCATCTGTCAAACGACGTTGTGAAAAGTGCAAAATCATCAAGCGGCGCGGCGTGGTGCGAGTGATCTGCACCAATCCGAAACACAAGCAACGGCAAGGATAAAAGGAGGAACGATGGCACGTATTGCCGGCGTGGACCTGCCCAGAGACAAACGGGTCGAGGTGTCGCTGACCTACATCTACGGCATCGGTCGGACGACCAGCCGGAAAATTCTGGAGCAGGCCGAGATCAACCCTGACGTCCGGGTCAAAGACCTGGCCGAAGCCGAGGTGGCCAAACTCCGCGAGATCATAGACCGGAACTACCGGGTAGAAGGGGACCTGCGGCGCGAAGTGGCGATGAACATCAAGCGTCTGCAGGAGATCGGCTGCTATCGGGGCATCCGCCACCGGAAAAACCTGCCGGTGCATGGACAGCGAACCCGCACCAATGCCCGTCAGAAGCGTGGCGCCCGCAAGACGGTGGCCGGCAAGCGCCGCTCCCGGGCCAAGAAGTAGTGGGCATAGAGCCGATAGCTGACAGGAGGTAGGATGGGACGGACAAAGCAACGGAGGCCAGGCCGGGGACCCCGCAAGGAACGGCGGGTCATTCCCCGGGGACAGGCCCACATTCTGGCTTCCTTCAATAACACAATCATCACCATTGCCGATCCGCATGGCAACGCCCTCGGCTGGTCCAGCGCCGGGACGGCAGGGTTCAAGGGGTCGCGCAAGAGCACACCCTACGCCGCGCAGATTGCGGCGCAGCAAGCAGCCCGGATGGCCCAGGATAATGGCATGCGGGAGGTGGATGTCTATATTAAGGGGCCTGGTCCCGGCCGCGAGGCGGCGATCCGTTCGCTACAGGCCGCCGGCCTGGTGGTCCGCTCGATCACCGACGTGACCCCTATTCCGCACAACGGCTGCCGCCCGCCCAAGAAACGAAGGGTGTAAGCGGGACGTTGGCCGATCGGTTATTGCCCGGCAAGGGGAGGTGGAATGGCAAAATATAAAGGTTCGGTATGCAAACTCTGCCGCCGTGAGGGGGAAAAGCTGTTTTTGAAGGGGGAGCGATGCGCCTCCTCCAAGTGCGCTTTCGAGCGGCGACCCTATGCCCCTGGTTCCCATGGCCAGGAGGCGCAGTTCCGCAAGAAGGCATCGGACTATGGGCTGCAACTGCGGGCCAAGCAAAAAGCCCGCCGGGCCTATGGCCTGTTCGAACGGCAGTTCCGCCGCTACTTCCGCGAAGCAGAGCGGCGGCGGGGGCTGACCGGTTTGAACCTGCTGATCATGCTGGAGAGCCGCCTGGATAACGTGGTCTATCGCCTGGGCTTTGCCGCCTCGCGGCCCCAGGCACGGCAGTTGGTGCGCCACGGCCACATGGAGGTGAACGGCCTCAAGGTTGACATCCCCTCCTATCGGGTGGAGCCGGGGGACGTGGTGGCGGTGCGCGCCGGCAGCCGGCAGAAGAGGTATTTTAAGGAACTGGCTCAAGACCTTCAGCACCGGGCGGTGCCCGAGTGGTTGAGCCGGGATGAGGAAAACCTGTCGGGGCGGGTGATGGCCTTGCCCGAGCGGAAAGACATAGACATCAGCATCACCGAGCAGTTGATCGTCGAGTACTATAGCCGCTAGACCTGCCCTTCGCCCACGGCGGCGGCGGCCGTCTACCGGGCAGGGTGTATGCAAGGGGGTGCAGTTTGGTAAATCTGGTCTTGCCCAAAATCGAAGCCGAGTTTCAGGCCAGGAACCATGGCCGCTTTATCATCGGCCCAATGGAGAGCGGCTATGGGATCACGATAGGGAATGCACTGCGCCGGGTCTTGCTCGCGTCGTTGGAGGGGGCAGCCATCACGTCGGTCCTGGTGCGGGGGATTCACCACGAGTTCTCGACCATCCCCCACGTGCGCGAGGATATGACCAGCCTGCTCCTTAACTTGAAACAGGTGCGCTTCAAGTTCACCGATGACGAGGAAGAGACAGCGCGGCTGCACCTGGAAGTGCGCGGCGAAGGGGTGGTTACCGCAGGAGACCTCCTCTGCCCACCCTATGTAGAGGTCGTCAATCCTGAAACCTACCTCCTGACCACCGATTCGGCCGAGGCCGAGCTGGAGATGGAGATGACCGTCAGCCGGGGGCGAGGCTACTCACCGGCCGAGGAACGGGGCAAGCTGCCCGTGGCCGAAATCCCAACCGACGCGGTCTTTAGCCCTGTCCGCAAGGTGAGCTACAAGATCGAACAGACCCGGATCGGACAGTTCAGCAACTTTGACCGCCTGATCATGGATGTCTGGACCGACGGCACCCTGGCACCCGCAGAAGCGTTGAGCACGGCCGCCCAGATCCTGGCCAGACACCTGGCCCCCATCGCCGAGTTCGGGCAGGTCAAGCTGGAACTGGAGCCAGAGGTCAAGAGGGAGTGGATTCCGGAACGGATTGCCGAGGCCAGCATCGAGGAACTGGAACTATCGGTGCGGGCCTTTAATTGCCTGAAACGGGCCGGCATCACCAGGGTCGGGGAGGTCATCGAAAAGCTGGAACGGGATGAGAATGAACTCCTGGCCATTCGCAACTTTGGTCAAAAGTCCCTGGACGAACTGAAAGAAAAGCTGGGAGCCAAAGGCTTTTGGCCATTGCCGGTTGAATAGAGGGTTGGAAAAGAGATGAGACATCGGAAAGCAGGTCGCCACTTGAAGCGGTCGTCCGGCCATCGGCAAGCGTTGTATCGCAACCTGATGACCGAACTTTTCCGCCACGAGCAGATCACGACAACGGAGGCCAAAGCCCGGGCCATCCGCCCCCTGGCCGAACGGCTGGTGACCAAAGCACGCAAGGCACGGGCAGATCGGTTGATGGACCTGGCCAGGCAGCGCGATGTGCAGAAACTATCGGCCTGGTTCAACCCCAGGCGGGCCGGGCAGTTGATCGAACTGGCCGACCGGGACGAGGAAGAAGCGTTGGAACAGATGGCCCAGCAGATGGCTCTGCACGCCAGACGGCAGGTGTTGGCCGCCCTGACCGATAAGCAGATCGCCCACAAGTTGGTGGAGGAGATTGCGCCGCGCTTTGAAGACCGCCCCGGCGGCTATGTGCGCCTGTTCAAACTGGGGATGCGCCGGGGCGACGCCGCCCCGATGGCCAAACTGGAACTGGTGGAGTAAAGGCGAGGCCGTGGCGTGAGCTCGGTCGAAGGTCAGGGTGAAGGGGACAGGCTGTGGGCCCGGATCGAGTACGACGGCACAGATTTTTTCGGCTTCCAGGTCCAGGCGGGCGAAAGGACGGTGCAGGGGGAGATCGAGCGGGTCCTCCAGGCCCTCACCGGCAGGCCCACCCGGGTGATCGGGGCCGGCCGGACCGATCGGGGGGTCCACGCCCAGGGCCAGGTGATCGGCTTCCAGGTGAGCTGGCAGCACAGCCTGCTCGAGCTCCAACGGGCCCTCAATGCCCTGCTGCCCGCCGACGTGGCCGTCCTGGAGATAGGCCCGGCACCCCAGGGGTTCCACCCCCGCTTCACGGCCATCAGCCGGACCTACCGTTACACGGTGCTCAACCGGCCCTGGCCTTCGCCGCTGGTCCGGCGGACCGCCTGGCATATTGCCCAGGAGCTGGAGGTGGGCCGCATGGCTGAGGCGAGCCGTTGCCTGGTAGGAACTCACGACTTTGCGGCCTTTGGACAACCCCCGCAGGGGGAAAGCACCGTGCGCACCGTGCTGCGGGCCGAATGGCAGGAGCAGAGACCGTTGCTCACCTTCGACACCGAGGCCAACGCTTTTCTCCACCGAATGGTGCGCAGCATCGTCGGTACCCTGGTAGCGGTGGGTTCGGGGCAGATGTCGCCCGAAGAGTTTGAAGCAATCTTGCACAGCCGGGATCGCAGCCAGGTCAAACACCTGGCTCCGGCTCATGGCCTGTGCCTGATAGGGGTGAATTACCCCACGTGGGGAGGAGTTGTGCAGTGAGAACTTTAACGGCAAAAAAAGAAGAGGTTGAGCGCAGGTGGTACGTGGTGGATGCGAAAGGCCAGACCCTGGGTCGGCTGGCGGCCAGGATCGCGCCGATCCTCAAAGGCAAACACAAGCCGATCTACACCCCTCACCTGGACTGCGGCGATTTCGTCATCGTCATCAATGCGGACAAGGTGCAGGTGACCGGCCGCAAACTGGATCAAAAATTCTACTACCGCCATTCCGGGTATCCAGGGGGCATCTCCAGCATCAGCCTGCGCGATCAACTGGACAGGCACCCGGAACGGGTGATCCAGGCGGCAGTCAAGGGGATGCTGCCCAAAAACAAGCTGGGGCGGCAGATGATCAAAAAGCTCAAGGTGTACGCCGGTGAGGCACACCCGCACCAGGCGCAGCAGCCCAGGCCATTGGACCTGTAGGAAAGGAGAACCATGTCCGACCAGGTGCGCTACTATGAAGGGATAGGCCGCCGCAAACGGGCCGTTGCCCGGGTGCGGCTCTACCCTGGCGACGGCCAGATCGTCATCAACGAGAAGGACCTGGCAGAATACTTTGTCCGGCCCCAGGACCGGTTGGACGTGCTGGCCCCGCTCCGGCTGACCGACACCGAGAACCGCTATAACCTGTCGGTGCTGGTCAACGGCGGCGGTATCACCGGCCAGGCCCAGGCAGTCCGGCACGGGGTGGCCCGGGCCCTGGTGCAGACCGACCCCAACCTGCGGACGGTGCTACGCCGGGCCGGCCTCCTGACCCGCGATCCGCGTGAGAAGGAGCGCAAGAAAGCAGGCCTCAAGCGAGCCAGAAAAGCGCCGCAGTACACCAAGCGTTAGAGGCCGGCCATTGCTCATCCTCCCGCAGGCTTGAAACCGGCCTGCGGGAGGACCGTTGCCAGGCACAAAAGCGAGGAGGCCAGCGATGACCTACGTATATGCAGGCAGGCTGTTGCGGGTCGATCTCACCACCGGCCTGCACCACATCGAGCCGATTGAGGAGCCGATGGTGCGCCACTACTTGCTGGGCAGCGGCCTGGCAGCCCGGGTCTTCTATGCCGAAATGGACCCCCGCCTCGACCCCCTGCACCCGGCCAGCCCCCTGCTGGCCTTCACCGGATTGCTGACCGGCACCTTCGCCCCCACCGGCTGCCGCAGCTCCTGGTGCGGCCGCTCGCCCCTGACGGGCATCTGGAACGAGGCCAACATGGGCGGGCATTGGGGCGCGGAACTGCGCCATGCCCTCCTGGACGGGCTGATCATCACCGGGCGGGCCGCCCGGCCGGTCTATCTCTGGCTCCACGATGGCCAGGTGGAAATCCGCCCCGCCGACCACCTGTGGGGCCGGGACCACTTTGAGACGGTTGACCGCATCCGCGCCGAGACCGACCCCCAGGCCCAGGTGGCCTGCATCGGCCCGGCCGGCGAAAAGCTGGTCCGCCTGGCCAACATCATGCAGGGCGGGCAGGAACATGCCCGCACTGCCGGCCGGGGTGGGATGGGGGCGCTGCTGGGTTCCAAAAACCTGAAAGCGATCGCCGTGCGCGGCACCCACCGGCCCCAGTATGCCGACGCCCAGGGCTTCCGCGAGTTCGTCCGGAGGATCAACCGGTTCATCCAACAGAACTCGGTGGGCATGTCGCAATTCGGCACGGCAGGGGGCGTACCTGCCACCGAGTTGACGGGCGACCTGCCCCTGAAAAACTGGACGCTGGGCAGTTGGAAAGAAGAGGCAGCGCGCATTTCAGGCCAGCGCATCGCCGAGACGATCTTTCAGCGGCACACCCACTGCTTTGCCTGTCCCATCGGCTGCGGCAAGGCGGTGCAGATCGAGGACGGCCCCTATGCCGGCGTCCGCGGCCACGGCCCGGAGTATGAGACGTTGGCCGGCTTTGGGGGCAACTGTCTGTGCGATGACCTGAACGCCATTGCCGCCATGAACGACCTGTGCAACCGCTACGGACTGGACACCATCAGCACCTCCTCGGCCCTGGCCTTTGCCATGGAGGCCTTGGAGAAAGGGCTGATCTCGCCGGCAGATACCGGCAGCCTGGAACTGACCTGGGGCAACGCCGGGGCGATGATTGACGCCATCCACGCCATTGCCCACCGGGAAGGCATCGGCGCGTTGCTGGCCGACGGGGTGCGGGCCGCGGCGGCGCGCCTGGGACCAGAAGCCGAAGCGTTCGCCATCCACGTCAAGGGGATGGAGGTACCCTACCACGATCCCCGCGCCTTCGTCAGCATGGCGGCCAACTATGCCACCGCCAACCGGGGAGCCTGTCACCTGGAAGCCATCTCTTACTGGCTGGGCTACGGCGTCCGCTTTCCCGGCTGGTACGACCCGGACCCTGACTCGTTCGACGATCACGACAGCAGCGGCAAGGGGCAGGTGGCCGTGGATTTCCAGAACTACATGGCCGTCTATAACCCGCTGGGCCTGTGCAAATTCATCGCCAAGGGCAGGGTCACGCCCCAGGATGTGGCCGACCTGATCAATGCGGCCCTGGGCTGGGGCTGGACCGCCGCCGACCTGCTGACCACCGGTGAGCGCCTGTTTAACCTCAAACGGCTGATCAACCTGCGCCTGGGCGTCACCGCTGCCGATGACACCCTGCCCCGCCGCTTCCTGGAGGAACCCCGGCCCTCGGGCGGTGCAGCGGGCGTGCTCCCCGACCTGAAGGCCATGCTGGCCGACTATTACCGCGTCCGTGGCTGGACCCCCCAGGGCGTGCCGACAGCAGAACGGCTGGCGACCCTGGGGCTGGAATCCCTGCCACCCGCTGCCTGACCCTTTACGCTTTACGCTTTATGTTTTGCAAAGGAGATCGACCAACACCATGCGAGTCCTGGCTCTGGGGGGTGCAGGGGCCGTCGCCAAAGAAGCCACCCGCGATCTGGCCCAATTCAGCGATTTCGACGAGATCGTCCTTGCCGAGCAAAATGTCAAGGCAGCAGAAAAGCTGGCCGCCGAGATCGGCGATCCCCGGCTGAAGGTGCTGCCGCTGGACGCCAGCGACTATGACGCCCTGCGGCGCACCTTCCCCGGCTTTGACGTGGTGATGAACGGCCTGCCCTTCCAATACGACCTGCCGGTCACCCGCGCCTGCGTCGAGGCCGGCGTGTCCGGCTGCGACCTGTCGTCGGATGACCCCCAGTTTGCCCTCCACGACCAGGCGGTGCGGCAGGAGATCACCTTCGTGCCGGGCATGGGCGCTACACCGGGCATCACCAACATGATGGTCCGCCGGGCGATGGAGCTGCTGGACCAGGTGGAAACAGCCGACATCTATTTTGCCGCCTTCCGCTGCCTGGCCCCGGCCCCCGGCCTGCTGACCACGACCCTGTGGGAGTTCGATCCGACCATCGAAGAGCGGCCCACCACCTATTACGAGGATGGCCAATGGCGGCCCACGACCCCCATGTCGGGCGGCAAACGGGTGCGCTTCCACGCTCAGATCGGCGAGCAGACCGTTTACTATGTGCCCCACGACGAGGCCTACACCCTGCCCACCTCCATTCCAGGGCTGAAACGGGCCTCGGTGCGGGGCTGCTTCCCCCCCCACGTCATGGAATTGATGGGGGCGCTGATGCGCGCCGGGCTGCTTTCGGATACGCCGGTCCGGGTCGGCAACCAGGAGATGACCGCCTTTGCCGCCTGCCACGACCTGCTCTGGTCGGCCCCCTCCTCACGGGAAAACCCGGTGTGGGCCTACGGCCTGGTGGTGGAGGTCGGTGGCAGGCGGGCCGGCCGCCAGGTGGTCTGCACCTACCGCAACGAGCACCCCCCCCAGCAGGAATGGGGCGGCGAGAGCGCCTATTTCAAGAATGTCGGCATCCCACTGTCCATCGGCGCACAGATGCTGGCCCACGGCCTGGCCGAACAGAAAGGGGTGGTCCCGCCCGAACGGGCCTTCCCCGCCCAACCCTTCTTTCGGGAACTGGCCAGACGAGGCATCCAAATCCACGAGGAGATTGTCGAGGCGGGGACGCTGTAAAAGACCGAACAAGGAGCAAACCATGAGTACTCGAACCCATGAGAAAACCCAGGCCCTCCGCGACCGCGCGGCCAGGGTCATGCCCCTGGGGGTATCCTCCAACTTTCGCTACTGGGGGCCCACGGCCAGCCCCGTCGCCGTGCGCGGCGAGGGCTGCTACATCTGGGATGCCGACGGCAACCGCTACATTGACTATCGGTTGGGCTTTGGACCGGTGATCCTGGGGCATGGCCACCCGGCCGTCTGCGACCGGGTGGCCGAAGTGATCCGCCACGGGACCATCTTTGCCGCCCTGACCGAGCTGGAAGTGCGGGTGGTGGAGCGGATCGTGAGCATGTGCCCCGGTGTAGAGCTGGTGCGCTTTGCCAACTCGGGCACCGAAGCGACCATGCACGCCCTGCGCATCGCCCGGGCCTATACCGGTCGGGAAAAGGTCCTCAAGTTCGAGGGGCAATACCACGGCATGCATGATTACCTGCTGTGGACCACCGCCTCGGCCAACCCGGCGGTGCTGGGCCAGCGGCGCGACCCGATCAAGTACCAGCAAAGTTCCGGCATCCCCGCCTGCGTCCGCGACCTGATCCTCACCCTGCCCTACAACGATTTTGACCTGCTGGAGATGGCCCTTCGGCGCGAAGGACACCAGATCGCCGCCATCATCGTCGAACCGATCCTGGGCAACTCTTTCAGCATCGGCCCCAGGCCAGGCTGGCTGGAGTTCCTCCGCCAAAAGTGCGACGAGTACGGCATCGTCCTCATCTTCGACGAGGTCAAAACCGGCTTCCGTGTCGCCGTCGGCGGGGCCCAACAACGGTTCGGCGTCCGGGCCGACCTGGTGTGTTATGCCAAGTCCATCGCCAACGGGTTCCCCCTGGCAGCCGTCGGCGGGCGGCGGGAGGTGATGGAGGTGGTGGGCCACGGCGTCTCCCACGGCGGTACCTATTGCGGCAACGCTGTGGGCACGGCGGCCGCCGATGCCACGCTGGAGATCCTGGCCGATGGCCAGGTCCTGCAAAGGATTGATGCCCAGGGCCGCAAACTCATGGCCGGCATCTCCGACATCCTGACCAAAGCGGGCATTGCCCACCACCTCAAGGGAACGGGGGCCATGTTCGGGATCATGTTCATGGAAGAGGAGGCGTGGGAGTTCCGCGACGTCCGGCGGCACAACGCCGCGCTGTACGAAGCCCTCGCCGCCGAGCTGGTGGCCCGCGGGGTGATGCCCGACCCCGACGCCCGCGAGCCGTGGTTCCTGTGCGCCGCCCACGACGACGCCGCCATCGAGGAGACGCTGAGCATCTTTGCCGAGGCGGTGGCAGCGGTCCGGGATTCAGGGCTGGTGGAGGCGGAGCCGCCGGAGGATGCAGCCGAGTGATCATGCCCGTACCGGCCTGATCATCAAGAACCCCTGCCGTATGGCAGGGGTTCTCTTTTCCGAGCGGGCTCTGGGGTTACCCGGTTTGCCCACCTCGCAGCCGGTTGTACTCTTGATAGGGATACCACCACGGCTTGGGTTCCATGGCGAAATCCCAGTGGACATGTTTGGTCACGCGGAATTCGTCCAGGCCCTCCTCGCCCAGCTCACGGCCGATGCCGCTCATCCCCAGGCCACCAAAGGGGCCGGCGTCGTTGTCGGTCAGGGGATCGTTGATCCACAGGGTGCCGGCCCGCACCTCCTCGTAGAAGCGTTTGACATAGCGGGCGTTGTAGGTATAGAGGTTAGCCCCCAGGCCATACACCGAGTCGTTGGCCAGGGCAATGGCCTGGTCGAACGTCTCAAAGGTAGCCACGGGCAGGACCGGGCCGAAGGTCTCCTGGCGCATGACTTCCATCTCGCGGTGTACCTCCACCAGGACCGTCGGTTCGTAAAAGTAGCCGCGCGGCAGGTGGGGCGGGCGGCGGCCGCCGCTCAACAGGCGGGCGCCGCGCTGAAGGGCATCGGCCACCTGGCGCTCCACCTTGGCGCGATAGGGTTCGCGGGCCATCGGCCCCAGGTCGGTGGCCGGGTCCAACGGATCGCCCAGCACCAGACCCTCCACATATTCGGCCAGGAGGCTGGCGAACTCGTTGTACAGGCTCTTATGCACATAGATGCGCTCGGTGCTGGTGCACACCTGGCCGTTGTTCAGGAGCGCCGCCCAGGCCACCGCCGGCACGGCCACCTCCAGGTCGGCGTCCTCGGCGACGATAAAGGCATCCTTGCCCCCCAGCTCCAGGTGCAGCTTTTTCATCAGCGGGGCGGCCAGGCGGGCGATATGCTGGCCCACCGCCGTGCTACCGGTGAAGGCGATGACCGGCACGTCAGGATGCGTCACCAGGGCATCGCCCACCACCTCCCCCGCGCCGGTCACGATGTTGACCGTGCCCGGCGGCAGGTGCTCCAAACACCCGACCAGCCTCAGCGCCGAAAGGGGGGTCACCGACGACGGCTTGAGGACCACCGTATTGCCCGCTGCCAGCGCCGGGGCCACCTTCCAGGCCATCAGCAAGAGCGGATAGTTCCAGGGCACGATGCAACCCACCACGCCGTAGGGCTCTTTGAGCACCAGGCTGAGCTGGCTGCTTTCGATGCTGGGGATCACCCGCCCCCGGCTGTGGCGGCCGATCTCGGCATAGTAATCAAAGCAGGCCGCCGTCCAGCCCACTTCATCCCGGTTTTCCACCAGCGGTTTGCCCCCCTCCAAGGTCATCTGCCGGGCCAGCGCCTCCTCGTCCTCGCGGAGCCGGCGGGCCACCTCGTGCAGGTAGCCGGCCCGCTCCACGGCCGGCATCCGGCGCCACGTGTCGAAAACGGCCTGGGCAGCCTGCACCGCCCGCTCCACATCGGCAGGGGTGCCGGCCGGCACCGTATCGAGCACCTCTTCGGTGTAGGGGTTCAATACCGGGATGGTTTCCTCCGAAGAAGCGGCGACGAACTCACCCTTGATCCACAGGGCATGGGTCATGGTTGACTCCTCCGACGGCTATAAGCCCCCCCGCCATAGGCCCCCAGGTCCCCCACGACGCCGGCAATCAGCAGCAACCAGTCAAACCCCGACAGACCGCCGGGGCTGACCAGGACATAGAGCACCGTCGTCAGGGGCAAAAAGATGAGGCCCAGCAGCGGGATGACGAACGAATCAAAGGCCCGCCCCACCCAGGGCGTGAACAGCCACATCAAGATCAGAGCCAGTCGCGGGGCGACGGCTGCCAGCAAGGCAAAAAAACAGGCACAGCCCATAAAAACCTCCCAGGTTGCCCGCCGTGGTGCGTCACACCTTAATCAAGCGCCAGCGAGGTGCAACTGCTCCTCGTCCAGGCCAAAGTGGTGGCCGATTTCGTGCAAGACTGTGCGCCGCACCTGCTCGCGGACCTCGGCCGGCGTGTGGCACACCCGCTCAATCGGCCGCTGGAAGATGATAATCCGGTCGGGCAGGACTTCGCCGTAGGTAGAGCCACGGCGGGTTTTGGGCACGCCGGTGTACAGGCCAAACAGCAGGTCGCCGCGACCAAGGCCGGCCTCCGCCAACTGCTCCGGCAACGGCCGGTCGGCGACGACGACGGCCACATTATCCAGCCAGCCCTGGATCTCCTCCGGCAGGTTGTCCAGAGCTTCCTCCACCAGGGCCTCAAACCCGGCACGGCTGAAGCGCATCGGGTCTGCCTCACCGGGTCTTGATCTCGGTCCAGATGCGGTCGTAGAGGGCCGTGGCCTCGCCCACATCCCGGATAAACTCCAGCCTGTCCATGATTTCGGGCGGTGGATAGATGGCCGGGTCCTCCAGGATCTCGGGATTGATAAACTTGTCGGCTGCCTGGTTGGGGCTGGCATACCAGGTAAAGTTGGTGACTTTGGCCGCCACCTCCGGCCGCAGCAGGTAATTGATGAACACCTCGGCCGTATATTGGCTGGGCGCCGTCTTGGGGATACACAGGTTGTCGGTCCAGATCGTGGCCCCTTCCCTGGGGATTGCATACCCGATCTGCTCCGCCTCCACCGCCGCCTGGAAAAAGTCGCCGCTCCAGCCATGGGCCAGGATCGTCTCGCCTGCCGCCAGCAGGTCCTCGAACCCTTCACTATCGTAGGTGGACACCCACTGTTTCTGGCGGATCAGGAGCTGTTTGGCCTCTTCCAACTGCTTCTCGTCGGTGCTGTTCAGGGAATAGCCCAGGTATTTGAGCGCCGCGCCAATAGTTTCCCGGCTGTCGTTCAACATACTCATCCGGCCGGCGTAGGGAGCAGCCAACTGCGGATCGAAGAGGCAGGCCCAACTGGCGGGCGGCTCGGTGACCACGGTTGTATCGTAGCCGATGCCGGTGGTGCCCCACTGGTAAGGGATCGAGTACTTGTTGCCGGGGTCGTAGGGCGGGTCCTTGAACTTGGGGTTGATATTCTGAAAGTTGGGGATATGGTCGTAATTCAACGGTGCCAGGAGGTCCAGCTCGATCATAATGGCCACCATATAGTCCGAGGGCACAATCAGATCATAGCCGGCAGCGCCCGCCTGGATTTTGGCCAGCAGGTCCTCATTGCTGGCAAAGGTATCCTCGATCACCTTGACGCCGAACTCTTTTTCAAAGTCGGCATAGATCTGGGGGTCAATATATTCTGACCAGTTGTAGACATGCAGTTCTTTGGCCAGCTCCTGCTTGCCCCCACCCTGGGTCGGACCACAGCCGGCCACAACGGCGGCCAGGGCCAGAACCAACGCCAAAAGCACACATTTCTTCATAATCCTTCCTCCTTTCACACTAATCACACCATCTCCGCCACCGACCCTCCTCCCCGGCGCTGGATCAACAGGGAGACCAACAGCAGGCTCATCGAAGCCAGCACCAACAGGGTCGAGACGGCGTTGATCTCGGGCGTAATGCCCAGCTTGACCAGCGAATAGATGCGCAGCGGCAGCGTCGTCGAACCGACGCCGGCGGTGAAAAAGGTGATGACAAAGTCGTCCAGCGACAGGGTAAAGGCCAGCAGCGCCCCCCCCAGAATACCCGGCATCAGCAGCGGCAGGGTGACGTGCCAGAAGGTCTGGAGTTCGTTGGCCCCCAGGTCCTGGGCTGCTTCTTCCAACGTGCGGTCCATGCCCACCAGCCGGGCGCGGACCACCACCGCCACAAAGGAGATGTTGAACGCCACATGGGAGATGATGATGGTCACCAGGCTCAGCCGGACGTGGGTCAGAACGAAAAAGAGGAGCAACATCACCGCCATGGCGATGTCGGGGATGATGATGGGCAGATAGAGCAGGGCATCGAAGGCCAGCTTGCCGGGAAAATGGTGCCGCTCCATCGCCAGCGACACCATGGTGCCGAACACGGTCGAGATCAGGGTGGAGACGACGGCCACGATCAGGCTGTTTTTCAGGGCGGCCATCATGGCCGCGTCCTGGAACAACACGCCGTACCAGCGCAGGCTCAGCCCCTCCCAGGCGGTGACAAAACGCGAAGAATTGAACGAGAAAATAACCAGGATGAGAATAGGCGCATAGAGGAACAAGTACCCCCAGATGCCGCTGGCCGTAATCCCGGCCCGGATCACCCGCCCCAGGTAGCTGCCGTGGCGGGCCACGCGGCTGGCTGTCGCAGCCTGCCCGGACAAGACGCTCATACCCACCCCCTCACGTCCGCCTGGCCGTGCGGAAATAGACCAGCGTGGCCAGCAACATCAGGGCCATCAAGACGAAAGAAAAGGCCGAACCGAAAGGATAGTCCCGCACGCTGAGGAACTGGCTTTGGATGACATTGCCGATCATCACCGATTTGGCCCCCCCCAGCAGGTCAGGGGTCACGTAGGCCCCCAGCGAGGGGATAAAGACCAGCATCGAGCCGGCGATCACGCCCGGCAGGGTCAGCGGAAAGATCACCCGCCAGAAGGAGCGCACCTCATTGGCGTACAGGTCCTGGGCTGCCTCCACCAGCGAAAAGTCCAGCCGCTCGATAGCGGCATAGCAGGGCAACACCATGTCGGGAAACCAGCCGTAGACCAGGCCGACGATAATGGCGAAATCGTTGCCAAATAGCGGCAACGGCTGGCGGATCAGGCCCAGGCTCAGCAGGGCGTTGTTGATCAGGCCCGAATCGCGCAGGATCAGGATCCAGGCGTAGGTGCGTACCAAAAAGTTGGTCCAGAAGGGGATCATGATCAGCAGCAGCAACGTGTTGCGCCACCTGGCCGGTCGGGTGGCGATCCAGTAGGCCATGGGATAGCCCAACAGAAAACACAGCACCGTCGTAATCCCGGCAATCTTGAAAGAGCGGACAAAGATCTTGAGGTAAAGCGGGTCGAAAAAGCGGGCATAGTTCTTCAGGCTGAACTCCCAGACGATCTGGCCGTATGGGCCCCGCTTCAGGAAGCTGTAGACAAAGACAATGGCCAGGGGCAGGGCAAAGAAGAAGGTCAACCAAAAGAGGCTGGGGGAGATCAGCAGCAAAGCCTGCAGGTCCAGCCGGCGGCGGGTGACACCCGGCAGCCGTCGTTTCTCTTGAGGGACCGGGGCGGCGGTCATAGGGGCCCCCCTTAGTCCAGCAGGACCCGTGCGGCGTCAAGCAGCCACGCCGCATACACCTGCCCGGTGCCCTCGGCGTAATAAGCCTCCGGCGAGGGAGCGGAAACCACATTCTGCTCGCGCACCGACAGCACGACATGGTTCGACAGGCGCACCCGGAAACGGGTATCGGTGCCTACATAGACCACCTGCTCCACCTGACAGGGAAAAGAGTTGTGTCGGCCATAGGCCGGTTGGGGCAAAAGGCGGATCTTTTCGGGCCGGACCGCCACCGTAACCTTCATCCCCCGGCCAAGCGCCTGGTCGGTCTGAACCACAACCGGCAGCACCTCGTCCACCACGACGGTGGCCTGGTCTCCTTCCTGGTGCTGGACCACGCCGTCCAGAAAGTTGGTCTCGCCGATAAAATCGGCCACAAAGCGGCAGTTGGGCCGCTCATAGATTTCGGTCGGCGTTCCCACCTGCAACACCTTGCCCTGGTGCATCACCGCGATGCGGTCAGACATGGTCAACGCCTCTTCCTGGTCGTGGGTCACATACACGAAGGTGATGCCTACCTCTTTCTGCAACGTCTTAAGTTCGATCTGCATCTCTTTCCGCAGTTTGAGGTCCAACGCCCCCAGCGGTTCGTCCAACAGCAGCACCTCCGGGCGGTTGACCAGGGCGCGGGCCAGGGCCACCCGCTGCTGCTGCCCGCCCGACAGTTGGTTGGGCCGGCGCGGGCCGTACCCGGCCAGGCGGACCATCGCCAGCGCCTCCTGCACCCGGCTCTCGATCTCGCCCTTGGGGACCTTTTTCATCTCCAGGCCAAAGGCGACGTTGCGGGCAATGGTCATGTGCGGGAAAAGGGCATAGTTTTGGAACACCATGTTGGTGTTGCGCTGATAGGGAGGGGTCAGGCCCATGGGCCGGCCGCGGATATAGATCGCCCCCTCGGTCGGGTGTTCAAAGCCGGCGATCATGCGCAGGGTGGTCGTTTTGCCACAACCGCTGGGGCCCAGCATCGAGAAAAACTCCCCATCGCGGATCTGCAACGTCACGTGGTCCACGGCGATCACCTCGCTGCCGGGCCGCCCGGCCGGGCCGGGGAACACCTTGGTGACATCCCGGACCTCCACGGCAAAGCTATTTCCCATATCCACTCCTTGAAGAGGCAGAAGAGCTTTCCCGGTCCACCGACTCCATCAGCCAACAGATTATACCCTGCTATGGATGAATTGTCAAAATAGATTCGGCTACCCTTCAATGCGATCCGGTGTGATTGACAAAGGCGCCCGCTCGTGATACACTTGCCGCCAATCTTGTCACCAGGAGGGGAAAACAATGGGTCAGGTTCGAGTAGCCATCATCGGCGTGGGCAACTGCGCCGCGGCGTTGGTACAGGGCGTGCACTTTTATCGCGACGTGGCCGATGACGAGTTTGTGCCGGGCCTGATGCACCCGGTGCTGGGCGGTTATCGGGTCCGCGATATCGAGTTCACGGCCGCCTTTGACGTGGACGTGAACAAGGTGGGCAAAGACCTGTCGGAGGCGATCTGGGTTGCCCCCAACAACACCATCCGCTTTGCCCCGGTGCCCCATCTGGGGGTTCCCGTATCACGGGGGATGACCCACGATGGCCTGGGCCCTCATCTCCAGCAAAAGATTCGGAAAGCACCCGGGGCCACGTCCGACATGGTGCGCATCCTCAAGGAAACAGGGACCCAGGTGGTGATCAATTTTCTGCCGGTGGGCAGCGAGATGGCCACCAAATGGTATGTGGAGCAGGTGCTGGAGGCCGGCTGTGGCCTTGTCAATTGTATTCCGGTGTTCATCGCCCGGGAAGCCTACTGGCAGGGTCGGTTCCGCAGCCGGGGCCTGCCGGTCATCGGCGATGATATCAAAAGCCAGGTAGGGTCCACCATCGTCCACCGGGTGTTGGCCCGCCTCTTCCGGGAGCGGGGAGTGCGCCTGGACCGGACCTATCAGCTCAATTTCGGCGGCAACATGGACTTTTTCAATATGCTCGACCGGGACCGGTTGCAGTCGAAAAAGATCAGCAAAACCGACGCCGTCATCAGCCAGCTCGACTATCCGCTGGAGGCGGAAAATATCCACGTCGGCCCCAGCGACTATGTGCCCTGGCTGACCGACCGCAAGTGGGCCTACATCCGCATGGAGGGCACGACCTTTGGCAACATCCCCCTCAACCTGGAACTCAAACTGGAGGTGTGGGATTCGCCCAATTCGGCCGGGGTGGTGATAGACGCCGTGCGCTGCTGCAAGCTGGCCCTCGACCGGGGCTTGAGCGGGGCCATCGAAGGGCCATCGGCCTACTTTATGAAGTCGCCGCCGGTGCAGTATACCGATGATGAGGCCCGCCAGATGGTGGAGGCCTTTGCCCGTGGCGAGTAGCCTGCCTGTCACGGCCCTTTGCCCACCACGAGGGGCGGGAAACCGGCCGTGACCCTCTCCCGCCCCCAGGTCCGGCTGCTGTTCCCCCTGGGCCTGGGCATTGCCCTGTCGCTCACCGGCGATTCGACCCTGTACGCCGTGTTGCCCAACCAGTTCCAGGCGGTGGACATCGGCCTGGGGGCGGTGGGCGTGCTGCTGGGAGCCAATCGCCTGATCCGCATCCCCGGCAACCTGCTGGCCGGGGCGCTGAACGACCGGCTGGGGCGGCGGCGGCTCTTTCTCGCCGGCCTTGCCCTGGGGGTGCTTTCCACCCTGAGCTACAGCCTGGCCCACGGCTTCTGGCTGCTGCTGGCCGGCCGGCTGCTGTGGGGCACCGCCTGGGCGCTGATCCACGTGGGCGGCTACACCATGATCCTGGATCGCTCCACGCCCGCCGACCGGGGCCGGATGGCCGGGCTGTACCAGATGGCCTTTATGCTGGGCCTGACCATCAGCCCGATCCTGGGGGGGACGTTGACCGACGCCCTGGGCTTCCGGCTGGCGCTCCGCATCTGCGCCGCCGTCTCCGCCGTCGGCCTGGCCGTGGCGTTGGCCGCCCTGCCGGAAACCAGGCTGCCCACGGCGGGCGGCCCAGGCCAGCCGCAGAACAGCTCCCGGCGCCAACGCCCGGCACAGGTGGTCAGGATGTGGTTCCAGACAGACGCCAATGTCCTGCGGGCCGACCTGATCTACCTGCTCGTCCTGCTGGTCAACAGCGGCATCCTGATGTCCACCGTCAGCCTCTACCTGAAGCAGCGTTGGGAAAGCGCCCCTTCGCCGGGAGGGGCCGCCACAGGCGGCGTGGCGTCACTGGCCGGGGCGATGCTGGCCATGCGCGCCGTATTGGGCATGTTGGCCGGGCCGGTGGCAGGGACCCTCTCGGACCGTGGGCGGGGCCGCTGGCCGGTGGTCCGGAGCAGCCTGTTGCTGGGCAGCGCCGGCTTCCTGGCGCTGGCCTCGCCGTTGGGCCTGTGGGCCGTGCCGGCCGGGGTGGCCCTGGTGGCGCTCGGCGCCGGTGGCGCGGTGGCCGTGCTGTCTGCCATAGTGGGCGATCGGGCCACCGACGACCGCCCGGGCCTGGCTATGGGCGGGATGGCTACCACCGGCGACATCGGCAGCGCTACCGGACCGCTGCTGGCCTACGCCCTGGCCCCCCTGCTCGGCCTGCCCCTGGTGTACCTGCTGTGCGCGGGGGTGCTGACCCTGGCGCTGCTGATCACCCCAGGCCACCGAACCGGCTCCATTTCCCGGCCAGGGTATTGAGTTTTGCCGCCGGTTCTGCTATAATAAGGCCGGTCCAATCCCGGAGATCGGGCCGGTTTGAACATCCAGGGGGTGGATGGGATGGGTTCGGTGGCACACCGGTGGCGCACGGTATGGCAGAGGCTGGGCAGCAGCCGCCTGGCGGCGATCCTGTTGGGGGCGCTGCTGCTGGCCTCGCTGTTATCGAGCCTGTTTCCGCAGATGCCTGCCGATCCCGCTGCCCACCAGGCATGGCTGACGGCGGCGGCGCTGCGCTATGGCGACGCTACCGACCTGCTCTACGCCGCCGGCCTGTTCGATTTCGGACATGCCCCCTGGTTCCTGGCCCTGCTGGGCGCCCTGCTGCTGAACATGCTGGCCTGCACCCTGCAACGCCTGCCGCACCTGTGGCGATCCTTCAGGAAGGGCCACCGGGCGCAGGCCGGCACCCTGATCGGCCACGCGGCCGCCCTGGGCCTGGTGGCGGTCCTGGCCGCCCGCCCGGCCCTGGCCTGGCGGGAAACCGGCATCCGGTTGCTGCCGGGGCTACCGCAGCCCGTCGGCCACGGGACAGACCTGGCCGTGCAGGCCGGCGAACTGGAGATCGACTTCTATCCCGACGGCCGGCCCCGCGATTATCGGGTGCCGCTGACGGTCCTGGCCGATGGCCTGCCGCTGAAGAGCCGGACGGTGCGCCTTAACCATCCCCTCACCTGTCGGGGCCTGTCTTTCCACCTGCAAAGCTACGGCCCTGCCGCCCAGGTGACCGCCCCGGAAGGGGCCCTTGCCCTGGCCTTCGCCGACAACCAGGGCCAGGAGCTTGCCCTCCCCCAGGCCGGCCTCAGGCTGCACATGGCCCCCCGGCCCGAAGGGGAAGCGCTGTTCGTCGAGGCGCTGACCGCCGACGGCGCCCCCCTCGGCTCCAGGACGGTGGCCGACGGACAACAGATCGAGCTACAGGGGACCCCCCTCACCTTCCACCTGAGCCACTACACCGTCTGGCAGGTCGGCCGCGACCCGACCTTTGCCCCGGCCGTGGGGTTGATGGGGCTGCTGCTGGCGGCCATGACCCTCTCGCTATGGGGCCGCAAGCCAGGCCCCGCGGTGCCGGAAGGCGCGGCAGGAGGGGAGGATGGGTAGCGGCGCAATCGCCCCGCTGGCAGCGGGGGGATGTTTCCTGCTGGCCGCGGCCGCCCACCTGCGGGGGGAATGGACCGGAAGCTGGCGGCCGGCTGGCTGGCTGGCCGCCGCCGGCGCAGCGATCCTGGGGGGAGCGGTGGCAGCGCGGGGATGGCAGGCCGGCCATTGGCCGCTGAGCGGACAGTACGAGTTCGCCCTGGCCTTTGCCCTGGGGATAGCCCTGATGGCGGTGGCTTTCGACAGCAGGCCAGACGCCCGCGTCCCGGCCGCCCAGGCAACGGCGATGCTGGCGGCAACGGCCCTGATCGCCTATGCCCGGTTGGGCCTGCCGGCCCTCCAACGGGCCATCTTGCCCCTGCCGCCGGCCCTCGACTCGATCTGGTTTCCGCTCCACGCCGGCGCCGCGGCGCTGGCTTACGGGGCGCTGGCCCTGGCCGGAGCGGCGGGCCTGGCCTGGCTGCTGCGGGAAGGGGAGCGCCATCCGGCCGAACGGCTCCTGGAGCGGGCCATCGCTGCCGGCTACCCGCTGCTGACCCTGGCCCTGCTGTTGGGCATGGTCTGGGCGCAGGCCGCCTGGGGCCGCGCCTGGGGCTGGGACCTGAAAGAGAGGTGGACGCTCATGACCTGGCTGATCTACACCCTCTACTGGCACCTGCGGCGGCAACGGGATTGGCGGGGTCGCCGCCTGGCCTGGCTGGCGTTGATCGGGTTGGGGGCAGTGTTGTTCACCTTCCTGGGCGTCGGCTGGCTGGCGCGGAAGACAGGAGTGGAAAGCCTGCATCTGTTCTAAAAGCTGGTCTGAAAACCACTAAGGACACGAAGGACACAAGGAATTTCTTTCAATTTCATCTCATTTCCTTGCCCTGTGCGCCTTCGTGGTAGACTTTGACTGGCTCTGAGTTGGAAAGAAGAGGGTTCGATGACCAAGATTTCCCGTCGCACATTTCTAAAAGGGCTTGCCGGCGCCGGGCTGTGTGCCCTGGGCGGAGGGGCGCTATGGGCCGACTGGCGGTGGGGGGATCAGACCACGACTGAGGCGCCGTTGTCACTGCCCGATCACACCCGCGAAGCCATGTACTACTCCGGTGTGGAGGGCGGGCTGGACTGTGCTTCATGCCATGCCCCGGCCGAACCGTCGCGGACGCTCTACTGCCATGTCCCTCATCAGGGGCGTTATGTCCGCTGCGGGTTGTGCCCCAATCGTTGCCTCCTGGCCGAAGGGGAGCGCGGCATCTGTCGCGTGCGCGAAAACCGCGGCGGCCGGCTTTACAGCTTTGTCTACGGCAACCCGTGTGCCATCCATGTAGACCCCATCGAGAAAAAACCTTTCTTCCATTTCCTGCCCGGAACGACCGCCTTCTCGCTGGCTACTGCCGGCTGCAGCCTGCGTTGCAAATACTGCCAGAACTATACCATCTCCCAGCACCCTCCTGAGGAAACACAAAACTACGACGCTCCGCCGGAAGTCATTGTCAGCACGGCTGCCGGGCAGGGCGCGCCGACCATCGCCTACACCTACTCCGAACCGATGGTCTTTTATGAGTACATGCTCGACACCGCTCGCCTGGGCCGCCGTGCCGGGTTGCGCAGCGTCGTCATCTCCTCCGGCTATGTGAACCCAGAGCCCCTCAAAGAGTTGTGTCAGGCTGTAGATGCCATCAAGATTGACCTGAAAGGCTTTAACGACGACTTTTACCGGCAGGTATGTGCCGGCACCCTGGCCCCGGTGCTGGAGGCGATCCGCACCATTCACGACCAGGGCGTACACCTGGAAATCGTCAATCTGGTGGTGCCCACCCTGAACGACGACCCGGCCGAGCTGCGCGCCCTGGCCGAATGGGTGCTGGACACCGTCGGCCCTGATGTCCCGCTACATTTCAGCCGCTTTCATCCCGATTATCAGCTTCTGAACCTGCCCGACACCCCTCTGGAGACGTTGGAAGCAGCGCGGCGGATGGCTCTGGAGGTCGGCCTGCACTACGTTTATCTGGGCAACGTCCCCGGCCACGAAGGCAATCATACCTACTGCCCTAACTGTCAGCAGATGATCATCCAGCGGGCCGGCATGGCCACCGTAGCCATGCACCTGACCGATGGGCGGTGTGGCTACTGCGGCACGCCGATCGCAGGGGTGTGGCAATGAAAATTGCCCTTTCGACCCAAGTCGGGTATAATCAGAGCCAGGAGGAATGGCCGTGGCCAGAGCCGATGTGAGCAGCAAGTGGATTAAGGTGAGGAACTGGAAACGATTCTGGCGTTGTTTGCCAGCTTTGTGATAGATGTGGAGACAGTCAAGAAGATCGTGAGGTGGAACATGCCGGTACTGCGCGAGTCACCGCTCTATCTGGAAATCCTGCAGGAAGGGATGCAGCAGGGCCTCCAGCAAGGCCTCCAGCAGGGCCTCCAGCAGGGCCTCCAGCAGGGCCTCCAGCAGGGTGCTCTCAAAGCCCATCGTCAGACGATCCTCGGCTTCTTGCGAGCCAGGCTGGACCTGTCGGCCACAGACCTGGGAGGCATCGCCCGACAACTGGAACGCATCGAGGATGAGTCGGCCTTACAGGAGCTGGTATTCAAGGCTGCTCAGGTCACCAGCCTGCAGGAGTTCCAGTCCTGTTTGCGCGGCTGAGTGGCCATGTTGCGACGCCTGAGCCTGCTGCTGTTCCTGCTGTTGACCGGGGCCTGTGGGCCTGCCGGTCAGCCTGAGCCGACGGCGTTGGTCACTGCCCTGCCGGCGACTCCCACCCTTGCTCCGTCCCCCGCCGCTTCCATCCGGCTGCAGGACCTGCATCAGGTTGAGGGGGCCGGCAAGTGGTATCCGGCCGATCCGGCCAGGTTGCAGGCCGCCGTCGAGAGCTACCTTGCCCAGGCCGAAGTCGAGCCACTGCCGGGCCGGCTGCTGGCCGTCATCGTGCCCCACGCCGGCTATCTCTATTCCGGGGCCGTGGCCGGCTACGCCTTTCGGACCATGCAGGTCCACGGCTGTGCCGGCCAGACCATTGCCATCATCGGCGATACCCACTCAGGCAACGGCTCGGCCGAGGTGGCCGTCTGGGCAGCGGGCGCTTTCGAGACCCCGCTGGGCAACCTGGCTGTGGACGAGGAGGTCGCCCAGGCCCTTTTGACCGCCGACAAACGGATCGCATTCGACCGGGCAGCGTTCCAGGCCGAGCATCCCGTGGAGAACCAGTTGCCCTTTCTCCAGGTAGCCTGCCCGGGCGCACGGATCGTCCCGGTGGTCATCCGCCGCCCATCGCTGGAGAACGCCCAACTCCTGGCCAGGGCACTGGTACGCGCCTTCGGCGACCGCCCGGCCCTGATCGTCGCCAGCACCGACCTGTCGCACTACCACCCCTACGACGAGGCGCGGCAGATGGATCAGATCGCCTTGCAGGCCATCGCCTCGCTGGACCCCCAGGCAGTGGCCGACTCGCCCCGACGTTGCGCCGAGTTGGGTCTGGGTGGAAGCGAGCCGCCGACTATGTGCAGCCAGGGGGCAGTCATGGCCGCTCTCCTGGCCGCCCGACAGATGGGAGCCGATCAGGCAACCATCCTCCACTATGCCAACTCGGGCGATACCCCCATCGGTGACCGATCGCAGGTCGTCGGCTATGGGGCCGTTGCCCTGTGGCAAAATTCCGGCGGACAGCAACCACCCAATCCCCAATCCCCAATCTCCAATCCCCAATCCCCAATATCCAATCCCCAATTCCCAATATCCAACCCCCAACCACTCCTCCTCTCCCCAGAGCAACAAAAGGAGCTGCTGGCCCTGGCGCGGCGGACCATTGCCCACTATCTGGAGACGGAGACCTTCCCCACCTTTCACAGCGACGATCCGGCCCTGCTCCAACCGCTGGGGGCCTACGTCACCTATGAGAAGAACGGCGAACTGCGCGGCTGCCTGGGCCGGTTGGAGGGCGACCGGCCGGTCTACCTCAACGTCCAGTATGCAGCCGTGGCTGCTGCCCTGGCTGACCCCCGTTTCCCGCCCGTCACCGCCGATGAGCTGCCGAACCTGACCCTGGAGATCACCCTGCTCGAACCGATGCACCAGGTGGCAGGCCCCGACCAGATCCAGATCGGCCACGACGGGGTGTTCATGCGCGTAGGCCAGGATAAAGGCGCCCTCTTCCTGCCCCAGGTGGCTCCAGAGCAGGGCTGGGACCTGGCCACGATGCTGCTCAATCTATGTCGCAAGGCCGGCTTGCCTGATGATTGCTGGCAGAGCGCCAAGGCCCGCTTCTATGTTTTCGGTGGGCAGTGGTTCGGAGAAGATTAACCTCCGCCAGGAGCAACCTGTATCTGCTCGCTCCTGCTTTCTGGCCCTGGCCGCCGTCGGCTTTACCGCCACCATCGGTCAGCTCGTTTTGTTGCGCGAGCTGGTGGCCGTTTTTTACGGCAACGAGCTGGTCATCGGCCTGATCCTGGCCGTCTGGCTGGCCTGGGTGGCGGTCGGAGCCTGGGGGTTGGGCCGCGTCGTTTCAAGCCTGCGCGCCGGGCTGGCTGTGGCCGCCCTGCTCCTCCCGGCCCAGGTGGCGTTGGTGCGCGGCAGCCGGACGCTGCTGCACGTGACGCCGGGGGCATTGCTGCCCCCTGGCTCCACGCTGTTGACCCTCCTGCTGACCCTGGCTCCGTTATGCCTGTTGCTGGGCCGGTTGTTCACCCTGGGAGCGCAGCTATGCCCCTCCCACCCCTCCCTGCATCGGGACAGGGTGGGGGGAGGGGTTGGCGCCGCCTATGTGGCTGAAAGTCTGGGGGCGGTCGTGGGCGGGGCGCTCTACAGCTTTCTGCTGGTCCACCGGCTGGACCCTCTCCAGATTGCCCTGGGGGTGGGGGGGATCAACCTGGCAGTGGCGGCAGGGCAGGGGCGCAGGGGAGCAGGCTGGGGGGTGATAGCGGTGGGAGCGCTGTTGTTGATCGGCGGGGCCTGGCCGCTGGGCGGCTGGCTGCACCGACAGACACTCCGCTGGCAATACCCCGGCCTGCGCTTTGCCCGCGATTCGGCCTATGGGCGGATCGTCGTCACCGGGGCCGGAGAGCAGCGCATCTTTTACGAGAACGGCCTGCTCTTTTTCGAGACGCAGGGCACCACGGCTGAAGAGGTGGCGCACCTGCCGTTGCTGGCCCACCCCCGGCCTCGCCGCGTGCTGCTGATCGGCGGCGGGGTGAGCGGCAGCCTGGCCGAACTCCTCAAACACCCATCGGTCGCGGAGGTGCATTATGTCGAATTGGATCCGTTGTTGATCGCCACGGCCCGCCGTGAGCTCCCCTCCGAACAGGCCGCCGCCCTTGACGACCGGCGTGTGACGCTGGCCCACACCGACGGACGGCTGTATGTCCGACAGGGCGGCGCGGCCAGAGGATCGGCCGGGCTGTTTGACGTGGTCATCCTCGACCTGCCGGAGCCGGCTACCGGCCAGCTCAACCGCTTTTACACCCAGGAGTTTTTCACCGAGGTGCGGGCCGTGCTGGCCCCTGGTGGGGTGTTTGCCCTGAGCCTGCCCTGGCAGGAGAACTACCCCAGCCCGGCGTTGCAACGGCTGGCCGCCAGCGTATCCCGCACCTTGAGCACTTGCTTTGCCGAGACGAGGCTGCTGCCGGGCGAGCGGCTCTTCCTGCTGGCCTCCGACGCCCCCCTGCCAGCCGACCCGACCACCTATAGCGCCCGGCTGACAGAACGGGGCCTTGTCACGCGCCAGGTGGTGCCCTCCTACCTGCACTACCTGCTGACTACCGACCGTGGTGCCCAGGTCCAACAGCTCCTGGCCACAATCGAGGGGGTGCGCCTCAACCGGGACCTGGAGCCGATCTGCTACTTTTACGACCTGACAGCCTGGCTGACCCGCTTTTCCGAGGAATTGAGCCGTCTGGCAGCCGGAGCCTCGTGGCTCCGGTTGGGCTGGCTGGCCCTGCTCCTGGCGCTGGCCATCCCTCTGTTGCGCCGCCGACCGGTCCCGGCGGCGGTCGGCCTTGTCGGGCTGGCCGGGATGGCGTTGGAGGTGATTCTGCTTTTTGCCTTTCAGGTGGGACACGGTTCCATCTACGGTCAGGTAGGGTTGATCGTGACCAGCTTCATGGCCGGCCTGGCCGGGGGCAGCCGCGTGGGGCAGATCGGCCACCTGCCCTACCGGCCACGGACGGTGTTGATCGGCATTCAGGCAGGGATCGCCCTGTTTGCCCTGGGGCTGATGGGGGTTGTGCCGTTGACCCCGCCCGTCTGGGCCTTCCCGCTGCTGGCGCTGCTCGGCGGTGGGCTGGTGGGGCTGGCCTTCCCGCTGGCCGTGGCCTGCACCCCAGGGGAAAGCGGCCGGGTGGCCGGACAACTGTACGGCGCCGACCTGGCCGGTGGCTGTCTGGGGGCCGTGTTGACCAGCAGCCTGTTGGTGCCGGTGCTGGGCCTGCCCCATACCTGCCTGGCCGTGGCCCTGGTCGGCCTGACCGGGATGGCCGTGCTCATAGGGCACAGAGGGCACGGCTGATCTGGGGCGCACCCCGGCGGCCATTTGCTTCCGGCAGCCCTTTGGGGTATAATGGGATGGAAAATTGAGGAGGTATGACCATGCACCGTCTCAAACCGCATGTCAGGTTCCTGGCCCTGACTCTCATCCCCCTTCTCACTCTCCTGACCGCCTGTGAATCCGCCCCGACAGCCGCGCCGACGCCCATCCCCCCGCTGCCCAGCGCCACACCCGGCCCCACGCCGGGCGGCAAGATCATCTACGGCCTGACGCTGGCCCCTTCAGGCATTGACCCCCACGTGGATGCCTCGTCCGAACTGGGTATCCCGCTGACCAGCGTCTACGACACGCTGATCTACCAGGACCTGGACGGCAGCTTCGTGCCCGGCCTGGCCGAACGGTGGGAGGTCTCAGCCGATGGGCTGACCTACACCTTCCACCTGCGCCGGGACGTAAAATTCCATGATGGCACCCCGTTCAACGCCCAGGCGGTGCAATTCAACCTGGAGCGCATCGCCAATCCAGAGACCCGGTCGCGCAAGGCGCGGGGGATGCTCGGCCCCTATGACCACACCGAAATCGTGGATGAATACACGGTCAGGGTCCATTTCAAGCAGCCTTATGCCCCCTTCCTTGATTCGGCCAGCCAGGTCTATCTGGGCATGGCCTCGCCCACAGCGGTCCAGCGATGGGGGGCCGACTATCAGCTCCATCAGGTGGGGACCGGCCCCTTTATCTTTCAGGAGTATGTGCCCAACGACCACCTGACCCTGGTGCGCAACCCTGAGTACGCCTGGGCGCCGGAGGTCTACGACCACAACGGACCGGCCTATCTGGATGAGATAGAGTTCCGCTTTTACGCGGACCCGGCCGTCCGGGCCCTGGCGCTGGAATCGGGCCAGGCCGATGTGATGGGCGAGATCCCACCCCAGGACGCCACCCGGCTGGAGGGCAACCAGGCGTTCACCCTCTACAAAGTGCCGATCCCCGGCCAGCCGTTGCAGTTCTTTTTCAACACCGAAAAGCCGCCCACCGACGACCTGCGTGTGCGCCAGGCGTTGCTCTACGCCACCGACCGTCAGGCCATTGTCCACACCATCTTCCAGGACTATTCGCCGGTGGCTCATGGCCCGCTGAGCGCCGTGACGATGGGCTTTACCCCGGCGGTCGAGGGCCGCTACGCCTATGATCCGGCCCTGGCAGCAGAGCTGCTGACCCAGGCCGGCTGGACCGATTCGGACGGGGACGGCATCCGCGACAAGGAGGGTCAGCCCCTGGTGTTGCAAGCCTACCTGATGACCTGGGGCTATCTGCCAGAGGTGGGGCAGATGCTTCAGGCCCAGCTCCGGGCAGTGGGGGTGGAGTTGCAAACCCAGACAGTGGCCTTTCCGGCAGCAGTGGAGGCAGCGGGCAAGGGCGAACACCACCTGGCCCCTATGGTCTTTTCCGGCAGCGACCCCAGCGTGCTCAACTCGACCTACCTGTCGGCCAACGCCGAGGGGGGCTTTAACTGGTCCAGGGTCCGTGACGCCGAACTGGACCGCCTGCTGAACGAGGGGATCAGCACCCTCGATCCCAACCGGCGGGCCGACCTCTATGCTCAGGCCCAGACCCGCATCATGGACCTGGCTCTGGTCCTGCCTGTCCGAGATTATGTTAACCTGAATGCCGCCAAAGCAACCGTCAAGGGGCTTCGCTTCGACCGTCGTGGCTGGTTCCCCTGGCTGCATGACGTGTATGTAAATAAATAACCAGACAGGGGGTGGGGGATCAGACCCCTGCCCTCACCCCCTGCCTCGTGTCCCTTCCATGCTGCGCTACGTCGGTCGGCGGTTGCTGGGAGCCATTCCCGTCCTGTGGGGTGTGGCCACGCTGGTGTTCGTCATCATGCGCCTGTTGCCCGGCGATCCGGCAGCGCTGATGCTCTCCGAGTCGGGCGGCTCGGCGCAGGCCGTGGCCGAGTTGCGCCACAACCTGGGGCTGGATGACCCTCTTCCGGTCCAATATGGGCGCTATCTGTTTGACCTGCTGCGCGGCAAACTGGGCACCTCCCTGTTCAGCCATCGTCCGGTGGTGACGGTCATTGCCGAACAACTGCCCGGCACCATTGAACTGGCCGTTGCCGCCATGCTCGTCGCGGCCAGCCTGGGCACGGTGCTGGGGGTCCTTGCGGCCGTCAAACATGGCACCTGGCTGGACACGCTGGCCGCTGCTCTGTCGGTGGTCGGGGTCTCGCTGCCGATCTTTTGGACGGCCCTGCTCCTCATCTGGTTGCTCAGCCTGAAGCTGGGCTGGCTGCCGGCCACCGGTCAGGAAGGGGTCGCCTCGCTGATCATGCCGGCCCTGGTGCTGGGCTTTGCCTCGTCGGGAGCCATCGCCCGGCTGGTGCGGGCCAGCCTGCTGGAAGTGCTGGGGGCCGATTTTATCAACACCGCCCGCGCCAAGGGACTGTCAGAACGGGTGGTGATCCTCCGCCATGCCCTCAAGAACGCCCTCATCCCGGTCATCACAGTCATGGGCCTGCAATTCAGCTTTCTGCTGGGCGGCACTGTGGTGACCGAGACGATCTTTTCCCGGCCGGGCATCGGCCGGCTGATGGTCAACGCCATCCTGTGGAAAGATTTTCCGGTCGTCCAGGGGGTGGTGCTGCTGGCAGCCCTGGTTTACACGACGATGAACCTGATCGTAGATGTGGCCTACGCCTATCTCGATCCACGCATCCGCTATGACTGAACGCCGTTTTCCCATCCCCACCCGCAAGGCCATCCCCCGCCACGAGTATGTGCCTCCCCCTCGCCGCCGGGTGATGGCCAATCCGGCCGCCCTGGCGGCGATCAGCTTTCTGGCCGGGCTGGTCATCCTGCTGATCGCCGCGCCGGCCCTGACCCCCTACGATCCGCTGGCCATGTTGCCCGGCCAGCAATTCCTGCCCCCGCAGGCGAAGCACCTGGCCGGCACCGACCTGTTTGGCCGGGACATCGCCACCCGGTTGCTCTATGGCGGGCGGCTGACATTGAGCATCGGCGTCGTAGCGGTGCTGATCGCCGCCCTGCCCGGGACGGCCCTGGGACTGATTGCCGGCTATTATGGCCGCTGGTCCGACCGGCTGATCACCTGGCTGGTGGATGTCATGCTGGCCTTCCCCACTATCCTGCTGGCCTTGACCATCATCGCAGCCCTGGGGCCGGGGATGCCCAACGTCATCCTGGCTGTCGGCATTGCCGGCATCCCCAACTACACGCGGCTGGTGCGCGGCCAGGTCCTGGCCGCACGGCGGCAGCCCTATGTCCGGGCGGCGGTGACGGTTGGCTGTAGCGACCTGCGCATCCTGCTGCGGCACATCCTGCCCAATATCTTTGGCCCCATCCTCGTCCTGGCCACCCTGGACATAGGCTGGGCCATCCTCAACGCCTCGGCGCTCAACTTCCTGGGGTTGGGCGTCCAGCCGCCCAGGCCGGAATGGGGGGCGATGTTGAACGAAGGGCGCGGTTATCTGCGCAATGCACCGTGGGTCAGCGCCGCGCCCGGCCTGGCCATCACCCTCACCGTGCTGGCAGTCAACCTGCTGGGCGATTGCCTGCGCGATGCGCTCGACCCCCGGCGATCAAAAAAGGTGCCAGGCACCTGACAGGCACCTGGCACCCGCCACCTCGCAACTAGGGGTAGCTTTTCAGGATGATCGGCAGGTAGACGCAACGGGGCAGATCGCGGACATATTCGATCCCTCCCACCTTGACGCCCCCTACCCATTCCTCGATGCTGACCGTAAACCGTTCGTCAATCTCGGCGGCGATGGTCATGGTCATGCGCGCCGTCTCGTTGGGCGCCATGTCAATTCCGCCCATCGTCGCCGGGAAAGCGGTGGGCCGCAGGGTGGTCCCAATCTGGTTCAGGTTTGTCAGGCTGGTCCACCGCCCCCACAGGCTGCCCGGCTCAATAATGAGCACGCCGCTGCCCAGCGGAAAGTCGCCGCTGTCGAACCGGATGTCCACCGTCTTGGTCACATTCCAGGTGTTGACCGCATCCAGGTAGACGGTATCGGTGGCGACGGTGGTGGTATAGATGCCACAGGCAGTGATCTCTGGATAGTCCACGACGTTGGTGTTCCGCTGGGCGATGTTGTTGTTGTTCTGGGTCTTGTCCACCGGGGCGATGGTATCGGGTCCGGTAGGAAGCGGGTCCTCCAGCGCGTCGGCGCGGGCCAGCAGGCAAAAGTGGCCGGTGATAAAGGGCACATTCCACACCACCGACTGCACCGTCGTTGCTCCGCCCGCCAGGCTGGGGACGTTGAAACTGCTGATAAAGCTCCAGCTCCCCGGCCAGGAGAGGGCCAGCGCCGCGTTGGCCCAGTAGACATTGACGGTGATGTTGGTGACGGTGGTCGTCAGCCGGTTGCGCACCCGGACACACACCGTCTCGGTCGCGCCGGGAACCGGGTTCTGATGGGCGGTGTTGGTGCAATCGCCGTCGTGGCGCACCCAGATGTCGGGGCTGTTCCACCACGGGCTGGAGCTGGGCACCACCGAGCCGTCGTCGGCGGCGTTGTCCTTGAGGTAGATGTCATATTCCGGTTCCTGCTGCGACCGCAGGTAATAGTCCTCTGTCTCGCCCAGCTCATAGCCCTTGGGAGGACCCTGTCCGTCGGCCAGGCCGGTGCCCGACGCGACGGGGGCCTGCTGCTCGGCGATGGAGATGCGCATCCAGATCGGGTCGTCGGGCGTCTGGTCGTAGGGCAGGAAGGCCGGGGTCTGGAAGACATAGGTCCCCGGCAACACCGCGATCACCTGGTTTTGCACCGCCCACTCCGGCGCGTCGGCGGTCTTGGTGCAGGTAAAGACGTCGCCCCAGTCGCCGTCGCGGTTCCAGTCGAACCAGACGTTGACATAGAACTCCCCCGTCACCACCGCGGTCACCGTGTAGGAGATGACGGTGGGCACACAGTGCGGCCGGGCCACGGGGAACAGCAGGCCATCGTCGGCCCCGTCGCGGTCCGGCATATCGCCCGGCGGGTCAATGTTGGTCACGCCGTCCTCGTCAGGGGGCATCAGGTCGGCCTCGTTCTCCAGCGTGACCCACGGCCCCAGCCAGACGGCGGTGCGGGGGCTCAGGTGCATGGGCCCCTGGGGCAGGCCGGTGGCCGGATCGTAGACGGTCGGGTAATGGGCCAGTGTACCGGGCGGCCCGCCGGCCGGGTAGGCGGTCATGGTGGTGGAGGCGTAGTGATTGGTGCTGTCGGGCGCGTCGCCCAGCTCTGCCCGCGCCAGCTCGGCACACTCTGGCCAGCTCTGCGGATCGGAGGTATAGTGGCATTCCGGCCACTGTCCGGGGTCGCTGGTATAGCCCGGCGGCACGTCGCACTCGGGCCAGAGCTGGGTATCGGTGGTGTAATCCTTGGTGGGGTACCAGGTCCCGTCGCAGGCCGGCCAGGTGGTGGGATCGGAGGTGTAGTGGCACTCGGGCCAGATACGGGCATCGGCGGTGTAGTATTGGCACTCCGGCCAGACTTCTGGATTGGAGGTATACAGGCCCAGTTTACACTCCCCCCACAAGCCCGGATCGTTGGTATAGCCCGGCTCGCATTCCGGCCACTGCTGGGGGTCCCAGGTCCAGTTCGGGGCGCACCAGGGCCACATCTGCGGATTGGAGGTGTACTCTACCGGATTGCACCAGGGCCACTGGAGCGGATCCTGCGTATAAGCCGGATCGTCGCACTCGGGCCAGAGGTTATAGTCCCAGGTATAGTCCCTGGTCGGGTACGATTGCTGGCACTGGGGCCACCTGGTGGGATCGGAGGTATAGTGGCATTCCGGCCACTGGTAGACATTGGTCGTGTAGTTGGGGTCGGGGTTGCACCAGGGCCATATTTGCGGGTTCTGGGTGTAGTTGTTTCCTCCGGCGGTGCATTCGGGCCATTGTTGGGGATCGCTGGTATAGGCGGGGTTGCACCAGGGCCAATACATGGGGTTCATGGTGTACTCTGGATCGGGTGCCGGACACCCCGGCCACATTTCGGGGTTGCTGGTATAGTCCTGGGTCGGATATGGAGCCATGCAATTCAGGTTCTGGGAATCGGAGGTGTAGTGGCATTCGGGCCAGAGGTAGGGGTCGCTGGTCGGCTCGGCGGCGCATTCGGGCCACACTTGCGGGTCCGTCGTGTAGGAGGGCGGTCCAGGGAAACAGTGGTTCGGCCACTGGGCCGGGTCGCTGGTGTAGCGCGGATTGCACCAGGGCCAGTACGCGGCATCGCGGGTGTAGGCCGGATCGGCGCACTGCGGTCCCCACACCGGATCGTGGGTCCAGGTCGGGTTACACCAAAAATGGTTGGGGTCCTGGGTGATGCCTGGCCCGCCGGTCGGATTGCACTCGGGCCAGATGGTGGCGTCCCAGGTATAGTCCTTGGTCGGCCAGTCGCCGTCGCAGTCGGGATCGGCCGGGTCGCTGGTGAAATGGCACCACGGCCACTGCACCAGGTCCCGCGTGTAGCCGAACTGGCATTCCGGCCACAGGGCCGGGTCGGTGGTGTAGTGCCGCGTCGGTTCAGGTTGCGCTCCAGGGCGCGCGGCGGACGGCTGTGCCTTGCCGTCCAGTTCGTTGACCGCTTGCTGCAATGTGGCTTCGAAAAAAGGGGAACTCTGCGGTTCCTGGGCGGGGGAGGGATCGGAAGCAAAGGCCAGGCTGGCGGCCACGGCCAGAACCAACAGTGCTCCCAGACCGATCAGGAGATAGCGCTTCACACCCATTGTCTGACATCTCCTTTCTGTCCCTAAAAATCCTTTGCCGCCTTTTCTATTTTCACCTCCTTTCCAGACCCTTCCTGGCAGGAAGGTTGACGGGGATGGGCTACAATGAAGAAGCTATGCCGGTATCCACTTCTATTATACCCTGTTTCCACCGCCCTGTCAATAGCCGGTGGTGCCTGATTTAAGAACTCCCTGCTCCGGCGGGGTCTGCGACCCCGCCGCCGATAGCCGGGGGTCACAGACCCCCGGCGAGCAAATCCCCCGCCGCCGGTGTTGGACAACTCTTTGTGTCTGTGGTATACTCTGTGAACCAGGCAGGCACAGGATGACCACAACGCACGAACCGGCCAGGAACCGGTTCACTCACGTCAGGCGCTCACTCCGGCAGGCGGCAGCGGCCGGCCTCGGACTGCTGGCCCTGGCCCTGATCGGCGGCAACCTGGGCAACCTCAGCCGGGCCCTCAACGGCCTGCTGGCGGTCGCGGCGCTGATCAGCCTGGCGATCCTCCAACCAGGCCAGAAGGGGCGGGTCCCTCGCCGGCGGTTCATACCGGCCCTGGCGCTGATCGCCCTTTCGCTGCCCCTCGTCGCCCGTGGCGAACCGGTGGGGCTGCCGGGCGCCGCCCTCTTTTTCTTTGCCCTCTCCCTCCTGGCTGCCGATGACGACGGCATGGCGACGGCGCTGCTCCTGACCGCGCTGCTGTTTGCCCTGTACCAGACCTGGGTGGCCTGTGTGCCGCTCCTGTGGCACGCCGAACAGTGGGCCTCCCTCCATTTCTCCCGGTTTGTGGGGGTCGGCCTGATGCTCGGACCGACGGCGCTGGGGACGCCCCTGTTTGTCCTCTTTGCTCTGTTTGCTTCGAGTGTGTCCCTGCTGGCCGGGAAACGGAAAGGTCAGGCCCTGCCCTTCCTGGCCGCTTGGCTGGTGGCCCTGTTGCTGGCCGTCGCCGCCTGCCTCTGGTTGCAACCGCCGCTGGGCTCATGGTTGCTCACCGTCTGGCCCGACCTGCCTTCCATCACCAGCCCCACCCCGACGCCTGCCTCCGCTGCGACTCTGACCTACCTGGAATCGCCGTGGCTCCTGTTCCTGCTGTTGTGGCTGGTATCGGCGTTGGCCGGCCTGGGGCCAAGCCCTCGCCCTCTGCCGCTGGCCATGACCGGCCGTGCGACCCGCCGGGTGACGGTCGGGCTGGCCCTGCTGGCCCTGTCGGCCCTGGTCCTGAGCCTCGATCCTCCATCGCATCCGCGCCGGGGAGCGATCCTCGTTTACGACACCGGCCATCTGGATTGGGGCCGGCCGGCCTTTGGGCGCTACGGGGCGCACAGCGGCGGCAGCTTTGGCCTGTGGCCTGACTACCTGGCTGCCTATGGCTATGAAGCGCGGATCGGCCCGCTGAGCGAGGAAAATCTGGAGGGAGCAGGGGCCGTGGTGCTTCTAAACCTGCCCCACAAGCTGAGCGACCAGGAGCGGGAGCGGCTGACGCACTTTGTGGCCCAGGGCGGAGGGCTGGTCATCTGGGGCGAGCACACCGCCGTGGACCATATCCGCGAGCCGGTCAACGACCTGCTGGCCCACCTGAGCGTGCCGATCCGCCTGCGCTTCGATTCGGCCGTCCCCGTGCGCCAGGGCTGGGCCGAGGGGCTGAGCCTGCGCCCCCACCCGGCCGTCTATGGCGTGCGCGACCCGGTGGACCTGGTCATCGCCGTGGGGGCCTCGCTGGAGATCGCCCCGCCGGCCAATCCGATCATCGTCGGGCGTTTTGGACATTCGGACGCAGGGAATGTCAACAACCCGGCCCGCAACTATGTCGGCGACATGCGCTACAACCCCGGCGAGCAGTTGGGCGATCTGGTGCTCGCTGCCGAAGCGCGATATGGCCGGGGGCGGATCGTGGTCCTGGGCGACACAACCCCGCTGGGCAGCGTGAACCTGATGACCACCATGCCCTTCCACGCCCGGCTGCTGGACTGGGTGACGGCTGGGGAACCAGCCGGCTGGAACCGCCTGTTGCGCAACGGCTGGCTGGCCACACTGTTGCTGATCGGGGCCGGGGCCTGCCTGCTCCAAAGACCAGACCGCGTGGCGCTGGCCGGTGCGGCGGCGGTGCTGGGCCTGACCCTGGCCCTGACAGCTTATGTCAATGACAGGCAGAGCGCCCCCCCACTGCCCACCGGGCCTATCGCCTGGGTGGATCTCTCTCACCAGGAGCGGTTCGACCGCCTGCTGTGGGAAGAGACCTCGATCGGCGGGCTGGACTATAACCTGGTGCGCAACGGCACCCTGCCACTTCTGCTGCGCGACATCAGCGCCGAGGCGCTGGCCCCCGCCAGGCTGCTGGTGGTCATCGCGCCGGGGGATCGCTTCTCGGCGCGGGAGGTGGAAACGATCCGCCGGTGGGTGGAAGGGGGCGGACGGCTGCTGGTCTCCGTCGGCTGGGAGGAGAGCCAGGCGAGCAGGGACCTGCTGGCCGCCTTTGGCCTGCAAGTGGGCAACCTCCCGCTGGGGCCGGTCGAGGTGGAGCGAGAGACCGGCCTGGTCCGGTTCCATGAAGCCTGGCCGGTGAGCGCCGCAGGCCCGGCGGCTCAGACCATCGTCGCCGGGTACGGCTATCCGCTGGCGGTGTACCAGCCGTGGGGAGCCGGGGGGGTGGTGCTCCTCGGCGACTCGGAGTTTTTGCTGGGCGGCACCCTGGAAGGGGAGACGAGCTATCAGGAAGGGAACATCCTGCTGCTGCGCGACATCATCCAGCACTATCTGGGATTGGGTCCTGGAGGGAGGCCATGAGCACGGTCCTGGCCTGGCTGGGTGTCTGGTCGCTGGCTGCCGGCTGGTTGCTTCTGGTCAATTTTTTCCTGCCGTCGAACCGGCTGGGGTGGGCATTCCTCGGCGCGGGGGTGCTCCTGTTTGTGCTGGCGGCACGGCCTGCCCGCCGGCAGAGGGTTGACCCCTGGCTCTACCTGCTCGCCGGGCCGCTGGCGGCGGCTGCGCTCCTCTGGCCGGCGGCCCACAAGGCCGGCCCCCTGTTGGCCCTGGCCGGGCTGCTGCTGACCCCTCTGCTGCGCCCTGTCCGCCGGCTCACGCCGCTGAGCCTGGGGCTGCTGCTGGCCGGTTCGGCCTGGATCTGTCAGAGCGGGGCGGTGGTCGCTTTCTGGTGGCTCGGTGCCCGCTATCACCAGGCTGCGTTCCTCACACCGCTGTTGCACGGGCTGGCCCGGCTGCTGGGCTGGAGTGTTGGCCACAGCGGAGGGACGCTTTTCCTGCCGCACATCGAAGAGATGATCCGGGCCACCACCACCTGGGAGCGGCTGGGCGCATTCCCGGCCCTGTTGCTGGCTGCCGGCGGGCTGCCGTTGCTGCCCTTTGTCCGTCGCCAGGCGTGGCGGGTGGCCGGGGCGCTGGCCGCAGCCATCGGCTACCTGCTGCTCCGCTATCTGACGCTGACGGCGGTGGTGGCCATCAACCGCGATCCGGCGGTCTTTTGGCAGCCGGTGCCCACCCTGGCGAGCTTCCTGCCTCTGAGCCTGTGGCTGGCCCGTTGCCTGCCCCTAAGCCTGCCCGTCGCCGGGCCGGCGGCCCAGCCCGGTCCCCGACCGGCAGGTCGCTACGCCGCCCTGGCCAGCCTGAGCTTTCTGGCGGGGCTGGCCGCCGTGGCGCTGTTCACCTTCCCCGATCCGGGACGGCCCAAGGCAGGCCGGGTGTTGCTGGATGAGTACAACAGCAACTGGGAATGGACCACGCAGGCCCTCGACACCGAATGGTACGGCCAGAAATCGGGCTACAACTACTACAGCCTGGGGCAGTGGCTGGGCTACTACTATCAGGTGGACACCAACTTTGCACCCCGAACCCCGGAACTGCTATCCGGCTACGACGTGCTGATTATCAAAACGCCCACCGCCCCCTTCGCTCCGGAGGAGATAGAGGCCATCGAAGCCTGGGTGCGGGCCGGCGGCGGGCTGTTCCTCATCGGCGATCACACCAACGTGTTTGGCACCAGCTCCTACCTCAACCCCCTGGCCCGGCGTTTCGGGCTGCGCTTCCTGTACGACTCCACCTACGACCTGGCGACATTGCGGGTGACGCTCTATGAACGGCCCTCGCTGCTGGCCCATCCGGCCGTGCTGGAGATGCCCCCCTTCCTGTTCGCCACCTCGTGCACGTTGCAGGCCCCCCTCCTGGCCGACGGGGTGATGACCGGCTACGGCCTGCGGGCCTTGCCGGTGGACTATGCCACGCGGGTCTTTTTCCCCGACAAGGAGAAGGAGCAGGACTATCCCTTCGGGCTGTTCCTGCAATCGGCGGCGGTGCGGCATGGCCGTGGCCGGGTGGTGGCCTTTACCGACAGCACCGTCTTTTCCAACTTTACCATGTTTATCCCCGGCAAGCCGGAATATTTCCTGGGGGTGATGAACTGGCTGAACCGCGCTGAGCGGTGGCCGTGGCTGGATGGGGTGCTGGTCGGAGTGGCCCTGCTCGCAGCCGGGGGAGCGGTCCTCGTGGGCCGGGGCCTGGAGCGGCCGCGGGCCATGGTGTCGGCCCTGGGTGGATTGCTCCTGGCGACGGCGGTGGGGCCGTGGGCCGGCCTGCAGGTCGCCAGAGCGGCCTATCCCCTGCCCGCCCCCCACACCGACTATGTCCGCATCGCCTTTGAGGGGGAGCATTCGCGCCTGGCGCTGCCGACCACACCCGCCGCCATCCCACCCGACCTCAGCTTCCAGACCTTCTACGTCTGGACGCAGCGGTTGGGCTATGTCCCCACTTTCGCCCCCACCCTGGAAGAGGCCCTGAAGCGGGGTCAGGTGCTGGTGGTGATCGATCCGGCCCGTCCCTTCAGCCGGGCGGAGATAGAGGCGGTGGAGGGGTTTGTGGCCCAGGGGGGACGGCTTCTGGTGCTGGCCGAGCCACGAGAGGGCAGCCAGACGGCCGGCCTGGCCAACCAGATCCTCACTCCCTTCGGCCTGCGGCTGGAACCGCGCCAGCCGACGACCGGCGCGGTGCACAACGCGGCCAGCCAGGCACAGGGGCAATTGCAGGTCAGCGGTGTGGTCGGCGGCGGCCAGCCGCTCCTGCTGCTGGAAGGACAGGCGCCGGTGGCGGGGCTGGCCCGCCACGGCCACGGCCTGGTGGTGGCCGTCACCTTCTCCCAGCCCTTTAGCGACCGGCAGATGGGCAGCACATCGGTCATCCCCACCGCCCAGCAGCGCTTCCTCTTCGAGATCGAGTTCTGGCTGCTGCGGGGATTGGTGAGCGGCCACTTTCCGCCCCTGCAGGCGCCGGGGTAGAGTCTGTCAGACCGGCTCCCGGCGGGCCAGGATCATCCCCGCCAGCCGGGCCGCCGCGGCATTGCTGAGCATCACCACCACGCCCGCCGCGCACAAACGGGTCTCCTGCTCGGCCACCTGTTGACGGTCCCTGCCGCCGCACACGCGGGCGATGATCAGCGGTTCATCCCATCCCCCTCCCCGGCGGAGCTCATCCAGCACGCCGACCAGGCTGCCGGCCGGATCGGGCAGGGTGCGATAGCCCAGGACCACGTCCAGGAGGATCACCGCCACCTGGGGATCGAGCAGGGCCTGGCGCAGGGCGTCCAACTGGCCCAGGTGCGCCCCGCCCCGCGCCGGGGCAGAACCGGCTGCGCTCAGGTCCAGAAACGTGGCCTCCCCCCGACCGCCGGTCACCTCGGCGAGCATCAGTTGTGCTTCCTGGCACAGGAGGCCGCCGGTGAACAGCCCACGGACCTGAGACCTGCCGGGGCCGATCTTGGTCCGCAGGTTGTCGGCCAGAGCAGCCCACTGCTCGTCGAGGTCCTTTAGCCGGGAGGAAACCAGGGCCTGGTCCCAGCCCCGCACCCAGGCCACGGCCCGCATGGCCGCCTCGTCCAGCCGTGCCGCCGGGATGGCCCCCGCCCGCCAGATGAGGCGCTGGTCGCCGCCCAGAAAGCAGACCACCGTGGGCTTGTCGCCGGCCCGCACCTGCGTCAGGACCCGATCGGCAGCCGCCGGCGAGGGAACACCGGACAGGAGGATGATCACCTCCGTTGCAGCGTCGGCCTGCAGCGCACAAAGCCCGGTCAGCATGGCTTCCCCGCCGGTTTCCCGGCTCAACTCGCGGCCGGCCACAACGTGCATCTGGGAGATCCCCACCCCATCCCGCGCCAACAGGCTGGCGATCTCTATCATCCCGGCACGGCTGGCCGAAACAAGGCCCACTGCTCCCTTTGCCCCGGACCAGGGGGCAGAATTGCCTTTGCTCGCCACAGATCTCTCCCCTCCGGCTGAACGCTTTCCCCAGGTCGGTCCCATTGTACCATGTTGCCCCCAAAGCACAAAATCAAACCCCGAGGGATTCCAAAAGGTGGGAATAACCCTTGACGAAATCGCCGATCTCTGCTATGATAGAATTACCTGAGCACCGCCTGCCAGATACGGTTCCACCGAAAGCGGCTCGTTGGAGGAGGTACCGGTGTCCACCTGGACCAAGAGCTACGCTCGCTGCTATATCTTTCGCGGAGAAGGGGACATTGCGGCTGCCACAGCGGTTCAGGCCCGGCTACGGGAGCATGGGATCAGCAGCTTTTTCAACTGGGACCCCCGGCCTCCCCGCTGGCGGTTTTTCTACGAAACCGACCTCACCTGTGTCGAATTGGAGCGGGTCCTGGGGCCCCTGATCCCACGCTTCAAGGTGCAAATTGAGGAGTGATCGGCCCTTGCAAAATTTGAGGGCCGGGCCCGATTGTGGTATAATCCCCTTGTCAGATCGGCTTGGGGATGAAATGGTTTCGACAGGGGAGGCTGAGCCGAGACTGCAAGCCGAGGCGCCTGGACCGCGTGAAAACCGGGCAAAACAAAAGTGCCAAACAGCGCACTGCACCCGCTTTCGCGCTCGCCGCGTAATCGGCCGCGAGAAAGCCTGACCGCTTGACGGTCACGTCTGCCCTTTCCCGCCCTCAGGGGAAAGATCGGCAGGCGACAGAAAACTGAGGGTGCCCTCCCACCGACGCCGATAGGTGGGACCAGAGGCGGGGAGACCATGCGCCCCGCATCGGCTGGCCCGGATGGCAGCCTGTTGATCGGCGGCCAACCGGGCGAGAGGCAAAAGGTCAACTAAGCTTGTAGTATGTCTCTGTTCGAATTCTCTGGACGCGGGTTCGACTCCCGCCATCTCCACCACCCAGGGGAGTGGAAGCGATTCCGCTCCCCTGCTTTCTTCAGCGACCCTCCCGCCGGCCCGGCAACCAACCTGCGGAAGGGTCACTGAGCCCTTGCCGGAAGGAATCGTCATGTTCCCTGGCACACCCCCAGGGACGAAATAGGGTAGGGGCAGCCCTCGCGGCTGCCCAGGGGACAGGGGCAAGCCCTGCCCCTACCGGTCTGCCGTTTATTTTCAGGGGGGAGGAGCAGGATGATTACCCATGTGATCAAGCGGACGGGTGCCGTGGTGCCCTTTACCCCGGAGCGGATCACCAACGCCATCTACCGGGCCGCAGTGGCCGTTGGTGGCCGCGACCGGACGATTGCCGAGGGGCTGACCCGACAGGTGGTGGAGATCCTGGAAAAGACCGTTCCGCCCGGCCACTTTCCAACCGTCGAAGAGATCCAGGATGTGGTCGAAAAGGTGCTGATCGAAAACGGCCATGCCAAAGTGGCCAAGGCCTACATCCTCTACCGTGAGGAGCGGGCCAGACGGCGTCGGGAGAAGGCCGGCCGGGGCTACCGCGAAACGGGCAACATCCCCTGGCGCAAGATCTATGAGGTGCTCCGCTGGTCGGTGGACCACGACCTGCACACGGTTGAGCGGCTTAACGCCCGCATCGCCGCCGGTGAATTCCCCCACATCGTCCAGGAGTCGGACCGCTGCTACGAGGAGGACATCGAAACCGCCGCCCAGCTCATCGTCGAACGGCGGGATGAGATCAAACTGGCCATCATCGCCGGGCCATCCTCGTCGGGCAAGACGACGACGACTATCAAGCTGGGCCAGCGGCTGGCCAGGGCCGGGCTGAGCCTGGTGACCCTCAACGTGGACAACTATTTTTTCGACCTGGAGCTCCATCCCAAAGACGAGTTCGGCGATTACGACTTTGAGACCCCCCAGGCCCTCGACCTGGCCCTCATCAACCAGCACCTGGTGCGCCTCATCGCCGGGGAGGAGGTCCGGCTGCCCCGCTACGATTTCAAAACCGGCAAGCGCCACAACGAGGCCATCCCGTTGCGCATCGGCCCGAACGACATCATCCTCATTGACAGCCTGCACGGCCTCTACCCACCCATGACCCAGGATGTACCGGACGAACAGAAATTTACCCTCTACATCGAACCCCTGTTGCAGATGAAAGGGCCGGACGGGCGTATGATCCGCTGGACCGACCTGCGGCTGATGCGGCGCATGGTCCGCGACGCCGCCTACCGCGCCTACGATCCGCGCCGGACGTTGGAGCACTGGCATTACGTCCGCAGCAGCGAGATGCGCAACATCCTCCCCTACGCCAACACCACCGATTATGTCATCAACGGGGCGGTGCCCTATGAGCTGCCGGTGATGCGTCGCCGCCTGCTGGAGCATTTTGCCCGGTGGACGGAGGACTATTACGGTGATCCGCTGCGGGAGGATGCCTACACCCGCGCCGTGCGCGTCTACAACCTGCTCCAGGCGGTTGCGCCGATAGAGGCCGGGGATGAAGAAGCCATCCCGCCGACCTCGCACCTGCGTGAGTTCATCGGCGGGAGCTGTTACGAGTATTGACCCGTGCCTGTCACCGTTGAGGGGACAGGCAGGTGAGGACGGGCGTCGGGTCGCCGGCCTGGACGGCTGCCAGATGCCCGCGAAAGAGGGGCATCGCCTGGCCTATGTAGATGCGGGCCAGGTCGCGCTTCGGCTCTGTCGTCCGCGCATCCCGTAACATCAGCCACGAGGTCAGGAGATAGACGGCCATGTCGGCCAGGTCGGCAGCATAATACTCGATGACCGCCCCATTCTCCTGCCCCTTCAGACGGTCTATGGCCTCCTTGAACAGCGCCGTCGCCCCCTCCAACTCGCCTTTGAGCCGGTCCAGCAGGGGGCCATATTCTTCCGCTGCCCATTCGTCCAACAGGCCGTCCAGGGCATGGCCCAGTAACAGGCCGGTGGCCGCCACGATCTGAAGCTGACTGGTCCCCTCGTAAATGCTGGTCACCCGGACGTCGCGCCAATGGCGCTCGACGCTGAACTCGCGCATGTACCCGATGCCGCCGTGGACCTGCATGGCCTGGTAGCAGACCCGATTGCCCATCTCGGTGGCGTGGTACTTGAGCAGCGGGGTCAGCACGGCGGCCATCCGATCGGCCTGTTTGAGCCGTTGCTGCCCTGCCGCATCGAGCCCCTCCCGCCCCTGCCGGCGCTCGTACGCCTTTTTCAGGTCCACCCACCGCCCGGTTTCGTAGAGCAGGGCCCGCGTCGCCTCGATCTCGCCCCGCATGGAAAGCAACAGGCGAAGCACGGCCGGGATCTGCTCAAGGGGCCGGCCGAACTGGACCCGCTTTTTCGCGTATCCGGCCGCCTGGCGATACGCGGCCTCGGCGATGCCCAACGCCTGGGCCGCCACCGCGATCCTGGCCCCGTTCATCAGCGACCAGGTATAGCGGATCAGGCCGTAGCGACGCCGGCCCACCAGGCGGGCCGGCGTGTTGCAGAACTCCAGCTCGCAGGTGGGCGAGGCGTGCAGGCCCAGTTTGTCCTCAATGCGGCGGATGCGCACCGTTTCATCGGCTTCCACCGCGAACAGAGACAGGCCGCGGGCATCGGTGGACCCCTCTTCGGAGCGGGCCAGCACCAGCAGCACCTCGGCGCAGCCGTTGGTGATGAACCGCTTGACGCCGTTGAGCCGCCACAGGCCGGTTGCCTCGTCGAACGTGGCGCGGGTCTGCACCGCCCCCAGGTCGGAGCCGGCCTCCGCTTCGGTGAGGGCCATCGCTCCCGTCACCTCCCCCCGGGCAAAGCGGGGCAAAAGGCGGGCCTTCATCTCCTCATCGCCATACTCGGCGATGGTGGCCGAAATCTCTTGCAAACCAAAGATCGACATCAGCGCCGGATCGGCCCGCGAGACGATCTCGATCATCATCTGCAAGACCGTCTCCGGCAGGTTCAACCCGCCATACTCCCACGGCAACATGGCCCCCATCAACCCGGCCTGGCGCAACAGGCGGAGGCCCTCCTGGGTAGCCTCGGCGTAGGTGACCCGGCCGGCGTGGAAGCGGGCACCCTGCTCGTCTGCCTCGGCGGCCCGGGGGGCGATCCGGTTGGCGCACAGGTCTCCCAACACCTGGAGCAGAAGGCGGTAATTGTCTTTGGCGTCGGCATAGCTGCGCGGCGCGCCGGGATAGTCCTGATGATAGCGGTAGCCATCTTCCAGGATGGTCACCACCTCTTCCAGGTCCAGGCTCTCCAGACGGTACTGCAAATCGAGGTTATCGGTAAAGAAATTGTCTGCCACGGCCCCCCCTACCTGCCTTGCTCACGATAGGCCCGGATCATCTGCGGAATGACGGTGTGCAGGTCGCCGACGATCTTGTAGTGGGCGATCTGGAAAATCGGGGCATGGGGGTCGGTGTTGATGGCGACGATGGTGTTCGATTGATCCATCCCGACGCGGTGTTGAACCGCCCCCGAAATGCCACAGGCGATGTACAGCCGGGGGCGCACCGTGACCCCTGTCTGCCCCACCTGATGCTCTCGGGAAATGAACCCGGCATCCACCGCCGCCCGGGAGGCCGCCACCTGCCCGCCCAGCGCTTCGGCCAGATCGTGGATGAGGCCAAAGCCCTCCTTGCTGCCCACCCCCATGCCCCCGGCCACGATCACCCGGGCCTGTTTCAGGTCCACGGTGGGAAGCCGGACCTCGCGCTTCAGGATGCGCAGTTCCAGATCGCGGCCGTTCCAGCACGGCTCCACCCGCTCGACGGTGCCGCTCCGCGCCGGGTCAGGCCAGCCCGGCCTCATCACCCCCTCGCGGACCGTGGCCATCTGGGGGTGCATTTCTGGGTTGACGATGGTGGCAACCAGGTTGCCGCCAAAGGCCGGGCGGATCTGGAGCAGGAGCTCTTGGTAGACCCTGCCCTGGCGCTCGAAATCGCCGATCCGGAGATCGGTGCAGTCGGCGGTCAGGCCGGCCGAGACGGCGCTGGCGATGCGGGGGGCCAGGTCACGGCCCACCGGCGTAGCGCCCAGCAAAAAGATAAAGGGCCGCCGCTGGCGCACCAGGTGGATGGTCAGCCGGGCATAGGGCAAGGTGCGATACAGCCTCAACTCAGGGTGGTCGGCCAGCAGCACCAGGTCGGCGCCGTACTGGATGACCTGCGGCGCCAAGGCCTCCACCCCCTCGCCGAACAGCAGGCCACACACCCTGCCCGTCAGGTGATCGGCCAGTTCCCGCGCCTTGCCCAACAATTCCAGGCTGACGGGGGCGATCCTCCCCTCATCCTGTTCGACCAAGACCCACACTTCCCGCTGCTCGTGTGCCATGTCCCCCCTCACAGGATATGGTCGGTGGCCAGCTTTTCCAGCAGTTGGGCAATGCCCGCCGGGCTGGCCTCGAACTCCCGGTTGCTGCCGGACTCGAGCACCGCGAACTCGACCTTGAGCACCTGGGTCGGCGAGCCGGAGAGCCCCACCCGCCCATAGTCCACGCCGATGTCAGCCCCGCTCCAAACCTCGATCTTCAGGCCGCGTTCGTCCAGATACCGGTCCAGGGCCGCCTCGTTCTCGAACTCGGGCCAGCGCCGCAACAGGTCGGGATAGTCAAAGGGGGTTGCCGCCAGCTTGCAGGCCATCATCCGCCGGACCGAGGGGGGGCGGGGCGTATTGGCCGAAGCGACCACCGTCAACAGGCAGGGCAGCGGGCACCAGACCGTCTCGGTGCCCAGGGGCAGCGCCCGGCGGACGACCAGGTGGCCATCCCCTATCTCTTCGATGGCCTCGGCGCAGGTGATCTGCGGCAGGCCCAGCTTCTCGGCCACCTGCGGGCCAACCTGGGCGGTGTCGCCATCTATGGCCTGCCGCCCACAAAAAACCAGATCATAGTCGCCCACCTTTTCCACGGCACATTTGAGCACGTAAGAGGTGGCCTGCGTATCGGAGCCGGCGGTCTTGCGGTCGGTGATCAAGATCACGCGGTCCGCACCGCGATAGAGCGCCTCGCGCAGCACCTCCGCCGCGCGGGGTGGCCCCATAGTCAGCACGGTGACCCGGCCGCCATGCTGTTCCTTGAGCTGCAAGGCCATCTCCAGGGCGTGGAGGTCCTCCGGATTCAAGATGGCCGGCAGGGCTGCCCGGTTGATCGTGCCATCCTCGTTGATCGCCTGGCCGGTGATGTTGGCCGTGTCGGGCACCTGTTTGACCAATACCACACTGTTGTACGGCATGTGGAACCCTTCCCCTTTTCCAGCTTTCGTCTGCCAATAGAACACGCCTTGCCGGTAAAAGTTGCGCTTTCGGGGCGCATCCTTTCCCTCCCCCCGGTGTTCTATGAGCCAGACAGAGATGTGATGAGCATTGTGAGGAATGGGGGCAACTATGCGCCAGCGAGTTGTGATTACCGGCATGGGGGCGGTGACCCCCGTGGGCAACGATGTGCCCACCTTCTGGCAGGCCCTGCTGGCCGGGCGTTCCGGTGCAGGGCCGATCACAATGTACGACGCCTCGGACCAGCCGGTCCGCATTGCTGCCGAGGTCAAGGGCTTTGATGCCGTGGCTCTTCTGGGCCACAAGGAAGCCAGGCGGACCGACCGCTTCACCCAGTTGGTCCTGGCCGCTGCGGCCGAGGCCATCGGCGACGCCGGGTTGACCTTCAACTCCACCGGCAACCGGCACGTGGGGGTTCTCATCGGCACGGGCATCGGCGGGATAGCCACCCTGCTGGAAAACGCCGACGTAATGCGCGAGCGAGGCCCCAAACGGGTGAGCGCCCTGATGGTGCCGATGATGATGCCCAACGCCGGGGCCGGGCAGATCGCCATCCGGTATGGCATCCGGGGGCCGGCCCTGTCGCTGGCCTCGGCCTGCGCTACCGGCAACAACGCCATCGGCGAGGCCACCGAGTATATCCGTCGCGGGACGGCCGAGGTGATGATCTGCGGCGGCGGCGAGTCGGTCATGCACCCCCTGGCGCTGGCAGCCTTCAGCAGCATGGGAGCCGTCTCGCACCGCAACGACGAACCGGAGCGGGCCAGCCGGCCGTTTGACGCCGACCGTGACGGCTTTGTCATGGGGGAAGGGGCCGGGGTGCTGATCCTGGAGAGCCTGGAGCACGCCCGGAAGCGGGGGGCGCGCATCTACGCCGAGGTGATCGGCTACGGGGCCAGTTCCGATGCCTTTCACATCACCGCCCCCGACGAAAAGGGCGAAGGGGCCGCCCTGGCGATGGAGGCAGCCCTGCGGGATGCCGGCCTGCGCCCGGAGGAGATTGACTATATCAACGCCCACGGCACCAGCACCCCGCTGAACGACCGGGTCGAGACACTGGCTATCCACAGGGTCTTTGGCGAGCATGCCCGCCGCCTGCCGGTCAGTGCCACCAAATCAATGATCGGCCACCTGATGGGGGGTGCCGGCGCGGTGGAGGCCATCGCCTGCGTCAAGTCGCTGGAGACCGGCTGGCTCCACCCCACCATCAACTACGAAACCCCTGACCCGGAGTGTGACCTGGACTATGTCCCCAACCGGGCACGGCTGACCCACCCGCGCACCATCCTGTCCAACTCTTTCGGGTTCGGCGGGCATAACGCCACCCTCATCCTGCGCAAGTGGGAGGAATAAACAGCCTTGGCTGGCCGGCGCAACGCCTCCCTGCACCACGCCCACATTGTCGGCTGGGGCAAAGCCGTCCCTGAGCGGGTGCTGACTAACGACGATCTGACGGCGATGGTGGATACCTCCGATGAGTGGATCCGCCAGCGGACCGGCATTGTCGAACGGCGCATCGCCGCCGAGGGCGAGACAACCTTCACCCTCAGTCTCAAGGCAGCCCGCGCCGCCCTGGAGGTGGCCGAACAGGACCCAGCCGGCCTGGACCTGATCATCGTGGCTACCGTAACCCCTGACCACGCTTTTCCGGCCACGGCCTGTCTGGTGCAGGACGCGCTGGGGGCCGAAAAGGCCGCCGCCTTTGACCTGTCGGCCGGCTGCTCCGGTTTTATCTACGCCCTGAGCCTGGCCGCCGACCTGCTGGCCGCCGGGCGGTACGGCTGCGCGCTGGTGATCGGCGCCGAAACCCTGTCGCGCATCACCGATTGGACCGACCGCAACACCTGCGTGCTGTTCGGCGACGGGGCAGGGGCGGTGGTGCTCCGGGCCAGCGAAGCACCGGGCGGCATCCTGGCCTCGGTGCTGGGCGCCGACGGTTCCGGGGGGGAACTGCTGATCCTGCCGGCCGGTGGCAGCGCCCATCCCGCTTCCGCCGAGACGGTGGCAGCGCGCCAGCATTTCATCCGGATGGAGGGGCGGCCGGTCTTTCGCTTCGCCACGCGCATCATGCCCGAGGCGGCTCGCCGGGTGCTGTCCCGTGCCGGATTGACGGTCGAGGAGGTGGCCCTGTTCATCCCTCACCAGGCCAACGACCGCATCTTGCAGGCGGCAGCCCGGGAGATGGGCGTGGAGGAAGGGCGGGTCTTTTCCAACCTGGCCCGTTACGGCAACACCTCCTCGGCCTCTATCCCCATCGCCCTGTGTGAGGCGATCGAACAGGGCCGGGTCAACCGCGACGATCTGATCGTCTGTACCGGCTTTGGAGCGGGGCTGACCTGGGGGGCCGTCGCCATCCGCTGGAGCCTGCCGCTGCCGATGCCGGCCCCATCGCGCCGGGCAGCCTTGTGGCGCTGGCTGCGCTATCGCCTGGCACGGCTGCGCTCTCGCTGGCGCCGGCTGTGGCGGCGGCTGGACGACCGCCTGTTCCGCACCTTGCACGAACGCAAGGCCAGGTCGAAACCGGGAGCACAAGATGAGTAACCCAACCCTGCAACGCCTGTGGGAGATGGCCGCCCAGGCCCGGTCAGGCGGTGGCCCGGAGCGGATCGCCCAGCAACATGCCAAAGGCAAATACACCGCCCGCGAACGGCTGGAACTGTTGCTCGACCTGGGCACCTTTGAGGAGATTGACGCCTTTGCCCGGCAGAAGGAAGAGGACACCCTGGGCGACAGTGTGGTCACCGGCTGGGGGCTGGTGGATGGCCGGCCGGTCTATGTCTTTGCCCAGGATTTCACCGTGCTGGGCGGCTCGGTGGGAGCGGTCCACGGGCGCAAAATCTGCAAGGTCCTGGACCTGGCCCTGGCCAACGGCGCGCCGGTCATCGGCCTCAACGATTCGGGCGGGGCGCGCATCCAGGAAGGGGTAGATGCCCTGGCCGCCTATGGGGAGATTTTCTATCGAAATACCATCGCCTCCGGCGTCATCCCCCAGATTTCGGTGATCCTGGGGCCGTGTGCGGGCGGCGCGGTCTATAGCCCGGCCCTCACCGATTTCACCTTCATGGTGCAGGGCACGAGCCACATGTTCATCACCGGCCCCGATGTGATCCGGGCCGTGACCCGCGAGGAGATTTCGTTCGATGCCCTGGGCGGGGCCGATGTCCACGGCTGCAAGAGCGGCGTGGCCCATTTTGTCTGCGCCGACGAGGCGACGGCCCTGGCTCAGGTGCGGCGGCTGCTGAGCTTTCTGCCGGGCAACAACGCCGATGACCCACCCCGGCGTGAACCCACAGACCCGCCCGACCGTCTGGCCGCCGAACTGGACGACCTGGTGCCCGACGCCCCCGACCGACCCTACGACATGCGCCAGATCATCCTGGCGGTGGTGGACGACGGGGACTTTATGGAGGTGCACGCCGGCTTTGCCCCCAACCTGTTGGTGGGCTTTGCCCGGCTGGCCGGCTGGCCGGTGGGCATCGTCGCCCAACAGCCGGAGGCCCTGGCCGGGGTGTTGGATATTGACGCCAGCGATAAAGGGGCGCGCTTTATCCGCTTCTGCGACTGCTTCAACATCCCGCTGGTCACCTTTACCGATACTCCCGGCTTTCTGCCGGGGGTGGGGCAGGAACATGGCGGCATCATCCGCCACGGAGCCAAGATGATCTTTGCCTATGCCGAGGCGACGGTGCCCAAGCTGGCGGTCGTCATCCGCAAAGCTTACGGCGGAGCTTATATCGTGATGAGCTCCAGGCACCTGCGGGGAGATGTCAACCTGGCCTGGCCCGGAGCCGAGATCGCCGTGATGGGGCCAGAGGGCGCGGTCAACATCCTCCACCGCAAGGAACTGCCGGCGGCAGGTGACCCCGACGCCCTGCGCACCAGCCTGATCGCCGACTATCGGCGGCGATTCGCCAACCCCTATGTGGCCGCGGCACGGGGCTACCTGGATGCCGTCATCCCGCCGCGGGAGACCCGCCCCCGGCTGATCGCGGCGCTGCGGATGCTCAGCAGCAAGCGCGCTTCGCTGCCGATGAAGAAGCATGGCAATATTCCTTTGTGACAGGTGCCTGACACCTTCAGGGAGAGGGAAGATGATTGAGGGATGGAAGATGGTCAGGATCAAGAGGATGGCAGAACCGGACCAGGGGATAGAAACGGACCTGCGGATAGAAGAGTTATCGTGGCCGGTTCTGGATGAGGAGCTGCTGTTGGCCGCCGCAGTGGCAGCCGCCATGGTGGACTATCGGCGGCAGGCCAGGCAGGGAAACTATAGCAACCTGCAGGACACGCGGGCCACCTGGCGAACGCTGGGGCGCTGGACACAACTGGCAGGACGGGGATGAAATATCGGGTCACCGTGGCCGGCTGCTCCTTTGAGATCGAGGTCGAACACGACCGCCTGGTGCGGGTCAACGGTCAGCCGCTGTACGTAGACCTGGAACAGGTCGGGGGGTTGCCCGTCTATTCCCTGGCGCTGGACGACGGCGGTTATGTCATCTTTGTCGAAGAGGGCCAGAGGGAATCCCCCTCAACCACCCACTACCGGGTGGAGGTAAAGGGCCAGGTCTACCCGGTGGAGGTCCGGTCCCAACGCCGGTCGCTGACCCCCCGCCCGACCGGCCGGCCCGACGAACCGGCCGCGCGGCTGGCGATCCGTGCCCCGCTGGCCGGCATCCTGACCTCGCTGCCGGTGCCCGCCGGCGAACGGGTCGAGGCCGGGCAGGTGGTGGCTGTCGTTGAATCCATGAAGATGCAGATGGAATTAAAAGCCCCCCACCCCGCTGTGGTGGATGAGGTGCACGGCCCACCGGGCCGTGATGTGAGCCAGGGAGAGGAGCTTGTGATCCTCAAACCGGACAGGCTCTTTTGACCTTCCCCTCCAACCCAAGTACAATATAGCCCGATACACAAAAGCTCAATGGGGAGGTTTTGATGCGACCGGCGATCATTGTCCACGGTGGGGCATGGGACATCCCACCAGAGTTGCACGAGGCGCACCGCCACGGCACACGCCGCGCCGTCGAAGCCGGCTGGGAGGTGCTGGCGGCCGGTGGCTCGGCGGTTGATGCGGTCGAGGCGGCCATCGTCCTCATGGAAGACGATGAGACCTTTGATGCCGGACGGGGCTCGTTCCTCAACGCCGACGGCCAGGTGGAGTTGGACGCCGGCTTTATGGATGGCGGTCGGATGCTGGTGGGAGCCGTGGCAGCGGTCCAGTTCATCCAGAACCCCATCCGGCTGGCCCGGGCGGTGATGGAGCAGAGCGAGCACGTGCTGTTGGTGGGCCAGGGCGCCCAACGCTTTGCCCAGAAGATCGGCCTGCCCCTCTGCGACCTGACCGACCTGGCCGTGCCCCGTGAGTTCGAACGCTGGCAAAAGCTGCTGTACGACCGGACCTACTCGACGCGGCAGGCCTTTGCCCGCCCGGCCGACACCGTGGGCTGCGTGGCGTTGGACCAGGCCGGCCATCTGGCGGCCGGCACCTCCACCGGCGGTACGCCCAACAAGATGCCCGGCCGCGTGGGTGACGTGCCGATGGTCGGCTGCGGCTTTTACGCCGACGACGAGTTGGGCGGCTCCTCGTGCACCGGCTGGGGCGAGAGCATCGCCAAAGTGACCCTGGCCCGCCTGGCCCTCCATTGCCTGCACGACCTGGGCGACCCTCAGGCAGCGGCTCAGGCCGCCATTCAGGTGCTGGCCACCAGGGTAAACGGCCTGGGCGGCCTCATCCTCCTCGCCCCCGATGGCCGGCCCGGCTGGTCCTACAACACCCCCCATATGGCCTTCGCCTACCGCACGGCAGGGATGGAGGGGCCAAGGGTGGGGTTGTAGAGACCTGCGGAAAGGCGAACCAACATTTGCGCTTTGCACCATCTTGGGGTACAATCCAGCCAGGTTCCCAGGCTCTCGCTCACTACCAGGGATACCAATCGCCGGAGGGGAGGGCAACGGCCGGCCGTTGCCCTCTAGACGATGGAAGGGAGAAGGAATGGCCCAACTACCTGACGGACGGGCCCTGCCCGGCAAGCTGTTCATCGTGGAAGGCATTGACGGGTCGGGCAAGAGCACCCAACTGGACCTGCTCAACAAGTGGCTGATCGGCCAGGGCTACTGCGTGGCCTTCAGCGAGTGGAACTCGTCGCCGCTGGTCAAAGAGACGACGAAACTGGGCAAAAAGAAGCAGTTGCTGACGCCTACCTCCTTCAGCCTGATCCACGCCGCCGACCTGGCCGACCGGACGGAGCGGCAGATCCTGCCCGCTCTCAAGGCGGGGGCCATTGTCCTGGCCGACCGCTATATCTATACCGCCTTTGCGCGGGACGTGGCCCGCGGGGTATCGTCCACCTGGGTGCGCAAGGTATACGCCTTTGCGGTCCGGCCCACCGTGGCCTTTTACTTCCGCGTGCCGCTGGAAGAATCGCTGCGGCGCATCCTGGACGGTCGGCCCCAGCTCAAATTCTACGAAGCCGGCATGGACCTGGGCCTGAGCGATGATCCCCAGGAAAGTTTTGCCCTGTTCCAAAAGCGCATCCTGGACGAGTATGAAAAGATGGTGGACGAGTTCGGGCTGACGGTCATTGACGCCACCCTGCCGCTGACCGAACAGCAGGAGATGGTGCGGGAGATCATCAGGCCGCTGCTGGCCGGCGCGCTGCGCGTCCAACCCAGCGCCTGGCGAGAAGTGCTGGCCGCCGAAGAGGTGTATGGCCGCTACCTGGATGAAGTCCTGCCGGAAAGGAGTGCCCCATGACCGAGATCCGCTTCTATGGCGAGGGGCTGGCCGGTTTTACCCGCGAGAAGCCGCTGCCCGGCCGGCTCATCGTGTTGGAAGGCACCGACGGCGTGGGGCGTTCCACCCAGATCGCCCTGCTGCGGGAATGGGTGGAAGGCAAGGGCTTTGCCGTGCAGTCCACCGGATTGAAACGCTCCGAACTGGCCGGCGCCGGCATCAAGGCAGCCCAGCAGGGGCACACCCTGGGGCTCCTCACCGCAAACCTGTTCTACGCCACCGACATGGTGGACCGCCTGGAAAAGGTCATCATCCCTGCCCTCCGGGCCGGGTTTGTGGTGCTGACCGACCGCTATATCTACTCCATCATCGCCCGGGCGATGGTGCGCGGGGTGAACCCCACCTGGATCCGTGACATCTTTGGCTTCGCCCTGGTGCCCGACGCGGTCTTTTACCTCCATGCCGACCTGTCCCACCTGATCCCCCGCGTGTTGAACGCCCGCGGCTTTGACTATTGGGAGTCGGGCATGGACTTTTTGCCCCACCGGGATTATTACGAAGCCTTTGTCGAGTACCAGAGCCGGCTGCTGGCCCAATTCGAAGCCATGGCCGAGGAGTACAACTTTTGCCGCATAGACGCCACCCAGAGCATCCGCGAGGTATTCCAGGCCCTGACGACCGAGATCGAAAAGGTGCTGGCCGACATGAAGCCGATGGCCACAGACCGGAAGGGGAAAGGATCGGAGCCCTAAAGCCTATCCGCAGACCTGTAGGGCAGGCTTTCCAGCCTGCCCGGACACCCCTGTTTGAGGATGATGAGCGTCGTTGATGAAATCAAAGAGCGCCTGGACATCGTCGAGGTGATCCAGTCATACGTGCCTCTGAAAAAGGCGGGACGGAGTTACAAGGGCCTGTGCCCCTTCCACAGCGAAAAAACTCCCTCCTTCGTCGTCTTTCCCCACACCGGCACCTGGCACTGTTTCGGCGCGTGCGGCACCGGCGGCGACCTCTTTACCTTTATCATGAAGCGGGAGAACCTCGACTTTGGCGAGGCGCTGCGGCTGCTGGCCCAACGGGCCGGGGTGGAACTGGAACCGCGCAGCGCCGAGGCAGCGGAAACCGAAAAACGGCTGAACCTGCTGCGGGAGATCAACCAGGCAGCAGCCCTCTATTTCCATCACCTGCTCCTCCACAGCGACGAGGCCGCCCAGGCCCGCGCCTACCTCGACAGACGGGGGCTGAACCGGGAGACAATTGACCGCTTCCAGATCGGATACGCCCTTAACCGGTGGGATGGCCTGCTCCGCTATCTGACCGACAAGGGCTATGCTGTGGCCCTGCTGCACGAGGCAGGGTTGATCGTCGAGCGCGAGGACAAGAGCGGCTATTACGACCGCTTCCGGGGACGGATCCTCTTTCCCATCCGCGACGAGCGGGGCCGGACCATCGGCTTTGGCGGGCGGGCGCTGGACGATACGCTGCCCAAATACCTGAACTCGCCGCAGACGCCGCTGTTCGACAAAGGAAGCGTGCTGTTTGGATTGGACCAGGCCAAAGCAGGCATCCGCACCACCGGCGAGGCGGTCCTTGTCGAAGGGTACATGGATGTGCTCATGGCCCATCAGCACGGCCTCAACAACGTAGTGGCCCAGATGGGCACGGCGCTGACCGAGGCCCAACTCCGGCTGCTCAAGCGCCATGCCCGGCGCTTCATCCTGGCCCTCGACGCCGACGTGGCCGGCGACCAGGCAACGCTGCGTGGGCTGGAGGTGGCCCGTCAGGTCATAGACCGGGAGGTGGTGCCGGTGCCCACTCCCAGGGGCCTCATCCACTTTGAGGAGCGGCTGGCCGCCGACATCCGCATCGTCTCTCTGCCGCCGGGGCGCGACCCCGACGAAGTGATCCGCGACAGCCCGGCCCATTGGGCGCAGCTCATCGCCCAGGCCAGACCGGTGATGGACTTTTATTTCCAGGCCCTCACCGCCGACCTGGACCTGGCCACAGCTCAGGGCAAAGCCGAAACCGTCCGCCGGCTGGGTCCCCTCCTCCTCGAACTCGGTGACCGGGTCCAGCAGGCCCACTACCTCCAGCAGTTGGCCCGCATGGTCCAGGTAGATGAGCGGTCGTTGTGGCAACAGATCCAGCACAGGGCCCCCCAGGGACAGCCCCGCCGCTCAGACCGGCCCTCCCGGCCGGCCCAGGAGCCGGCCCAGGCTCCCCTGGGGCTGGACGGGCATTGCCTGTCGCTCCTGCTGCGCTACGGGGGCCTGCTGGCCCAGGCCAACGTCGAGCTCCGCTCCGCCGGGGAGGAGGAAATAGGGGCCGAGGACCTGCTGCGGCCCGAAGATCAGGCCATCCTGGCCGCCTGGTGCCGCTGGCTGGCCGGGGGCGGTTCCCCCGACGTGCAGGGAGAGTTCTATGACACCCTGGACGAGCCGTTGCAGGAGCGGGTCCAAACCCTGCTGGAAGCACAGGCAGCCCGGCCGCCCGTGTCCTACGAGATGGCCAAAGAGGACCTGCTGGACACCATCACCCGGCTCCGCCTGCGCCGCCTGCAACAGCAGGTCCAGGAGCTCACCTTCTTGCTGGCCGACGATCCCGATAGCCAGGCCCGGGCCACCTACGGGCCCCTGATCACAGCGGTTGCCGCCCGGAAAGCCCGCCTGGAAAAGGCCATGAACCTGCGATCTCTGGCAGGCCGTCGCCAGCAGGAAGACGCCGCGGTCCGCATTCCCGGAACAGGCGATTGAGGGCCGGAGACCCCCGACCTTTTGACCCGGAGATGACCGAGAAATCACAAACCGCCCCTCAGAAAAGGCGATTGGCGACCGAGCCCGCCCAGGACAGGACCGGCCGGAGCAAAAGAAAAACGGCCGAGGCTGCCCCTCGCCCGGAAATCCTGCTCCCGGACCTGGACCCTGGCCTGCTGCCCGGCAGTGCTGAGGAGGAACCACAAGCAGCAGACCTCCAGGCTTTGCAGGAAGAGATAGAGCTGGAAGAAAAGCCCCTCAGCAGCATAGAAGTCGAGGGGGACATCGCCGGCGACCCGATCCGGATGTACCTGCGGGAGATCGGGCAGGTACCGCTGCTATCGGCCGATGATGAGATCCTGCTGGCCGAAACCATCCAGGCGGCCAACAAGGCGCAAGAACGCCTGGCGGACAACGGTTCCCTGCCCGACGAGGAAGTGGCGGCCCTGCGCGAGGAGGTCCAGAAGGGGGAACTGGCCCGCCGCCGCCTGGCCGAGGCCAACCTACGCCTGGTGGTGAGCGTCGCCAAACATTATGCCGGCCGGGGCATGTCGTTCCTGGACCTGGTTCAGGAAGGGAACATCGGCCTGCTGAAAGCGGTGGAAAAGTTCGACCACACCATGGGGTACAAGTTCTCCACCTATGCCACCTGGTGGATCCGCCAGGCGATCAGCCGGGCGATCGCCGAGCAGGCGCGCACCATCCGCATCCCGGTTCACATGGTAGAGACCATCAGCCGCCTGCTGCGGGTCCAGCGGCGGCTACAACAGGAATTGGGCCGCGATCCTTCGCCCGAAGACATTGCCCTCGACACAGAGATAGGGGAGACGGTGGGCCTGGACGACGAAGACCGGGAAACGATCCTGGCCACATTGGCCGTGAACGAGCGGCTGGATCCGATCCTGACTCGCAAGCTGCGCCGGGCCGCCAACCAGGTGGAGCAGATCCTGCGCATCTCGCAGGAACCGATGTCGCTGGAAACGCCGGTGGGGAGCGAAGAGGACAGTTCCCTGGGCGATTTTATCAAAGACGAGACCCTACCCGAACCGGACGACGCCGCTTCCAAACAACTGCTCCGCGAACAGCTTCGCGCCATCCTCAATTCCCTGAACCGGCGGGAGCGGCAGGTCCTGGAGATGCGTTTTGGCTTGAAGGACGGCCAGAGCCACACCCTCGAAGAGGTCGGCCAGGCCTTTGGCGTCACGCGGGAGCGCATCCGCCAGATCGAAGCCAAGGCCCTGCGCAAACTACGCCACCCTCTGCGCAGCCGCAAGTTGCGCGACTATTTGGGTTAGATTTGACAGGCCCCTGGATTCCGGGTATAATGAAAAAGCGTTCCTCGGTAGCTCAATCGGCAGAGCGGCCGGCTGTTAACCGGTTGGTTGTAGGTTCGAGTCCTGCCCGAGGAGCCAGAGGTCGCCGGCTACACGGCCGGTGGCTTTTTTCTTTACAGGCCCCAGGCACCTGCCCCTGAATAGCTACATCCCCTCCCTGCCTGTTACGGCGGCACATATAGCGGCACGACCAGCGCATCGTCGGTCCACTGCTCGCCCTCCGCGGCCTCAGGCTGAACGGCCAGCCGCTGGCCGCTCTCGCGCTCATAGAGGCCGATCAGAAAGCGGTAATGGCCGGCGGCGAGGTCGTCGGCCAGCCGGAGCTTCCGCCGGTCAATGATGAGTGAGCGGGCGGGCCACCGGTCGGTGGGCAGCAACCCCTCCAACGGTGGCCCATCGAACTGCGCCACCATCTGCCCCTGCTCATCCAGGAGATGGATAAAGGTCACCAGGCCAGCAGGAGGTGTCTGTTGCACCTGCCAGTAGAGGCACAGGATCGGCCCCCCCGGATCGGGCAGCAGGTCATAGCCCTGGAGGCGGAGGCTCGGGCCGAAACGGGCCGGGGCCGCCACTTCCGGGCGCAGAGGTTGTCGCCAGCCGGCCACCAGCGGCCTGACCTGGACCTGATCGAGGAACACCAGGTCGTCTGGGTTGCCCGCCACAGCCAGCCGTTGCCCGGCATCGTCCACCAACCCGACCGCCAGCGTGTAGGTCACCGGTGGCAGATCGTCGGGCAGTTGGAGGGTCAGGTCGTCTACGTAATAGAGCGCCCGTTTCCAACTGCTGGTCGGGATGCGGCCGGGGTTGTCGTTCTGGACACCTGCCCAACCACGTCGCAGTGACGGTATGTAGAGCAAGGCCAGGCTGTGCAAGTCTGCCGCGATCCGCCCATTGCTCTGCCAATAGAGCCGCAGCCGCAACGGAGAGCCGGGCTTGCCCACGCCGGGCAACAACTCCCAACCGAGCAGCGTCACAGACGGCTGCCCCTCTCCACCCAAAGTGACGTCGGTGCGATGCTGAACATGGCTCACCTCGCCCGGCGGGGAACTGCGCCGAAACCAGCCCAGGTCCAGCGCCTCTATCGCGCCGTGGGCCAGGATCAACAGCAGCAAGAGGACCAGAGGAGCCCACCACCGGTAGCCGGATTGTCCGGCATCGAGGGCTTGACTGGGCCTTCTGGATGCCCTGCGCCAGGCCGCCTCACCGATCCAGGTTAGCCACATCAACAGGAAAGCCAGGCCGATCCACGCCCCCATCTTCTGCCAGAATGTACCCTTCCAGCGCAGGATCACCTGCTGCGCGGGCTGGGGCAGCGCCAGGCCCACCAGGCCGTCGGCCGTCGGTTCGATGGGCAGGGACGTGCCGTCGGCTGTGACCTGCCACGCCGGGAAGTAGTGGACCGGCAACAGCAGCGTTCCGGCAGGGAGCCTCGAACCGGCTGCCGGGCGCAACGTCGCCCGGTGCGGGGTTTCCCAGGTCCATGCCGCACCCGCCGGCAGGCTTGCCTGAGCCTGAAGGCCGGCCTCCTCCGCCGGCAGGTCGGCCCAACGGGGCAGGAAAGGACTGGCGCTGGTGGTGCCCCACACGTGCGTCCGGCGCTCATACTCCTGGGTATCGGCGGCAGAAAAAGAGGCCATTGGCAGGAAGGGCTGATGAGGGAAGAGGAAAACGCTGCTGCTCAGCGCCACAACGACGATCAGCCCCAACAACAGCCACAGGCATTTTTTCTCACCATACGCAGCGACGGCCCCGCCGGCCACCAGGGCCACACCCACAGCTGCCGGTCCCAGGAAACGGCTGGGGAACAGGACCAGCGGCAGCAGCGGCACCGTTTCCCACAACGGCAAGCTCCAGGCCTGGGTGAGCGCCAGACAGGCGGCGGCAATGGCCAGCCCCATCGTGAGCCACAGGCGGTTCGACCTCTGGCCGGAGCGGGTTACCAGACCGGCGAGGAGGGTCAGAACCCCGGCTACCACGACCAACCAGGCCGCCCAGCCTACCAGATGGGGAAAGGGCGGGTTGGCTGCCCGGCTATCCAGTAACGGCGGCGCAGCCAGGAGGTCCTGCCAGGGGACAAAGTATTGGTGGTAGTCGAAAAAACCCTGGCGGAGGTTCTGGATGTGGACCAGGTCCATGTCGGCCACCGCCGGCACCCAGAAAAAGGCGCTCAGGCCCAGACCCCCGACGATGCCCAACGCCAGGCGCAGCCAGCCGGCCCCATCCTGCCGCCACCATAGCAGCCCCAGGCTGTAGAGACCCACCAGTCCAACCCCCAGCATCGCCGTGATATTGTGGGTGATTGCCAACAGGGCCAGGCTCAGCGGGGCCCACAGCCGGCTGGACCAGTCATCGTCCAGATAGAGCCGCGTGAAGGCCCAGAAGGTGACCGGCAGCAGGAACAAAGCCAGGAGTTGCGGATAATCCCCCTGGAAATAGTACTCGCGGAACAGAGCGGGCTGGGCCAGGTAGATCGTTGCCCCAGCCAGCCCGGCGACGGGACCCAGCAGCCGCCGCAGCCAGGCCCAGGTCGCCAGCCCTGAGAAGATGAAACAGGCAGAAATTACCAGCCTGGCCGACAGATCCAGAGGCAGTCCCAGCAGGTGCAAGGGGGCAACCAGCAGGTAAAAGAGCGGCCCATAGTAGTGGAAAATGGGTGCGCCGAGGCCCTGGTACACATCGGGGAACCAGCGCGGCCACAACACACCAGCCCTCCAGGAGCGGGCCACAGCCGCGCAGCGGTGCAGGTGCAAGATGCCGTCGGCGCTGTTGGGCAGGCCCGGCTGACTCCACAGCGGGCCGATCAGCAGCCAGGCCAGCAGCAGGATGTAAGTCAGGGGGATCCCCCACACCAGCCAGGATCGCAATCCTCGCCGGTCGGAGGCAGAGAGGATGGGGGTACCCATCCCTGCTCACGTCGGCAGCCAGAAGAAGGCCAGGCCGATGATGAGATAAATAGCCAGCAGCATGGCCCCCTCCAGCCAGTTCGACTCGCCGTCGAGCGACACCAACCCACCGATGAGCACAGCCGCCAGCAGGGCCAGAAGCTCGAACTGGTTAAAGACCAACGTCAGTGGGTTGCCTATCAACAGGCTGATGAATACCAACAACGGCGCGACGAACAGGGCGATCTGCAAGCTGGACCCGACCGAAATGGCCAGGCTCAGCTCCATCTGGTCCTTGAGGGCCACCTGGACGGCCACCAGATGCTCGGCCACGTTGCCGATGAGCGGGATGATGATGATCCCCAAAAAGAACTCGGTGATGCCGATCTGGCTCACCACATGCCCCACCGAGCCGACCAGCAGTTCGCTCATCCAGGCGATGGCCGCCGTCGCCAGGAGCAGGACGGCCAGCGCCCTGCCCGCCGACCAGTGAGGCGCCGTCCGCCTGCCGGTGGCATACCGATCATCCTCGTAAGTGTGGACGGCGGGATCGCGCAACTGGAAAACCAGCGCCAGGATGTACAACCCGATCATCACCCCCGCCACACCCAGGCTCAGATATTCCACCGCCTCGTGGTTCCTGACCTCGATGGTATGGCTAAAAACGGAAGGGATGACCAGCGCTGCTACGGCCAGCATCAACATCGTCGCGTTGGTCCCGGCATGGCTGCGGTCGAACTTTTGCGTGCCATGCCGCAGCCCGCCCAGCAGGATGCTCAAGCCCAGCACCAACAAAAGGTTGCCCAGGACCGACCCGGTCAGCGAGGCCCGGACCAGCTCCAGCAACGCTTCCCGAATGGCCGGGGTGACCAGCCCTTCGCGGATGGCAAAGATGGTGATGATCAGTTCCGCCGCATTGCCCAGCGTCGCGTTGAGCAGCCCCCCCAGCCGCGGGCCGGTATGGATCGCCAGCACCTCGGTGGCCTCCCCCATCAGCCCGGCCAGAGGGATCATGGCCAGCCCCGACGAAACAAAGATCAGCACCGGGCTCCAGTCCAAAAGCCAGGCTATGATGGCCACCAGCCCAAAGACCAGCAGGAAGTTCAGATATTTCATCGGACCTCTCCCCGCTCCTCATTCACCGGATCGGCCGGGCCTGGGATGCTAAAGGGCGTTTTGGGGGGCCCCCAGCCACCCGCCTCACCGCCGGTCATGCGCCAGACATGGTAGATACGCTGAAACGAAGTGAAAAGGCTCATCAATGTCAGGAGGCTGAGGGCGATGGGCACCTGCTCCAGGACCATGCCGAGGATCACGATCACCAGGCGGAGCGGGCGCGTCGTCAGGCCCTCTCGGCAGGCCACTCCCACCGCTTCGGCCCGCGCCCGGGTGTAGCTGACCATCAACGATCCGACGGTAGCCGCCAGGATAATCGGGATCTCCCATCCCCCCCCCAGACGGGCGTAATAGATGATCAACCCCAGGAAGACGATCGCCTCTTCAAAGCGATCGATCGTCGAGTCGAGAAAGGCGCCAAAGCGGCTGCCTCTGCCACCGACGCGGGCCAGCGCCCCATCCACGGCATCGCACAGGGCGGCTATCACATAGGCCGCTCCTGCCCAACGCACCTCCCCCATCGCCGCCAGAGCCGCCACGCCGACGGTCAGCAGCAGGCCCAGGTTGGTGACCCAATCGGGCGAGACGTTCCAGCGCGCCAGGACACGGGCCACCGCCTCCAGGGCGGGACGGCTGATCTCGCGCGCTTTATCCTCCAGGGAACTCACGATCGCTTACCCCCTCTGAGAAGTTCATCATAGTAATCCAGGATCTGACCGGCCACCCGTTCCCAGGAAAAGAACCCGGCCCTGACCCGGCCCCGCTCGCTCAGGCGGCGCCGCAGGGCTTCATCGGTCAGAAGGCGCAACACCGCCGCCGCCAGCCCCCCTTCATCGCCAGGCGGCACCAGAAGCCCTTCCACCCCATCGCGCACAACCTCCCGGTACCCTGGGATATCGGAGGCAACGACCGGGCAACCGGCAGCCATCGCCTCGAGAAGGACCAGGCCGAAACTCTCAAAACCGGTCGAAGGGGCGCAAACCAGATCGGCGGTCCGGTAGTAGCGGGCCAACTCTTCATCGGACACCCGCCCCACAAAATGCACATCTTCCAGGCGGTTCTCCTCTGCCCAACGGACAAAGGGTTCCGATTGCTCGGCGTTGAATGCCCCCACCGCGATCAACCGCGCCGCCGGGACAGCTCTCTTGACCTGCTCAAAAGCCCGCAACAGATGGTTGAACCCCTTTCGTTTTTCCAGACGGCCAGCGAAAAGGATGTTGGGACGGCCATCGGCAAAACGGGCGATCGGCTCCAGATCCATGCGCCCAAACAAAGACAGGTCCACGCCGTTGGGGATCAGCCGGTAGGTGCCGGGGAAATAGCGGGCGACGGTATCCCTGGCCGCCTCTGACACAGCGATCCGGCCCTCCAGGCGGTTCATCAAACGGTGAAAGATGGGCCGGGCGTATTCGTAGCCGATATTTTCGTCGCGATAGGCGTGAAAGGTGCCGACCGCCAGCGTCGTGGGGCATGAGCGGGCGTAATACAGGGCCAGCAAACAGACCACCGGCATCAGCGGTTCGTGCAGGTGGACGACGTCAAACCGCTTCTGGGCCATGATCTGCCGCACCTGGCGGGCCAGCCGGGGCGAGAGCACAACCCGCACCTGTGAACCGCTCGTCGGCAAAGGCAACACCGTGCCGGAGATCGGGATCAGGTTCGGCGGCAAGGGCTCAGCCCGCTCTCCATTGGTGGAGCAGGGAGCGATCATGGTGACCTGATGGCCTGCCCGGCGGAAAGCACGGTCCAGGGCCAGGATGTGCCGTTGGATGCCGCCCGGCACCGTCCAATCGTACGGCGCAACCAATCCGATCTTCATCGGCCCAACGCTCAACTCAGCGGCCAGATGGGCACCGTGACCAGCCACTGCTCCGGGTGCCGGGCAAGGTGACGCTCCATAACCGCTATAACCTGTCTCATGCCGGCCTCTAAGTCGGCCTCCCAGTCACCGGTCTGAGACAGTTGCAGGGGCGGTTCGATCTGCACCAGGAACGAATCGTCCGGCAGACGCAGGGAAAAGGCGGGGACAAGGGGCGCGCCGGTGCGCAACGCCACCTGCACCGGTCCATCGGGCAGGCGTGTCGGCGAACCAAAAAACTCCATCTCCCGCGCGTTGTCGGTGACATCCCGATCGCAGGCCAGCCCGATCACCTGCCCTTGCTTCAGGGCCCGGAACAGGGCGAGCATCGGCCCATCACTGGGAAGGATGCGCAACCCGTGGCTAACGCGCAGCCCCAGGACGTAGCGGAACAGGCGTTCGGGCCGGATATGTTGGGCCACTGTCGTCAACGGGACGCCATACACGATGGGCAGTTGCAGCACAATGTCCACATTGCCAAAGTGCGGCGAGATGAGGATCGCCCCGCGCCCGGCGGCCAGCGCCTGCTCCAGATGTTCCATACCCTCAACCCGGGTCAACGCCCGGATCTCGTCGAGGGTCAGCCGCGCCACCCGGAACAGGTCATAGTGCCCTTTGATAATGTTCACACAGGCCTGGCGCACCACGGCTTTGAGGCGGTCCTGGCCGACATCAGGTCCTAATACGTGGCGCATATTGTGGGTGAGATTGCGCCTGAGGCGGGGATGAAAGAGGTAGGCCAGGAATCCGACCCAGCTGCTCAGCCGATAGGCTAACGACGGCGGCAAACGGCCGGCCAGGGCAGCGACCAGGCGGTACGACACAAAAGTCAGGTATCCGCGCAAAGTTCTTCCCTCAATCCAACGGCCTGCATCTTACCTCAAAAGGCCGCCTGTGTCAAGCTTGCCAAAGGAGAGATTTTGTGTTAAAGTGGGGACATGGGAGGAGCACCCGTATGAGGCTGGTCATCTCACACCCCTGGGATCTACCCGGCGGTGAGGCTGTAGCCCTGCAAGCCCGGCTGGCAGAGCAGGTGGTCCCCAGGACCACCTTCGACCCGGCGGCCGTGCGGACCGTGGCCGGGGTGGACGTCAGCTTTCGGGGGGATGTGGCGCGGGCTGCGGTCGTCGTCCTCCGCTTTCCCGACCTGGAACCGGTGGACTATGCCCGGGCCGAGGTGCCGGTCTCCTTTCCCTACATCCCCGGCCTGCTGGCCTTCCGCGAGGGGCCCGGAGTTCTGGCGGCCCTCGAAGCGCTTGCCATCTGGCCCGATCTCTTGCTCTTTGACGCCCAGGGGGTAGCCCACCCCCGCCGCCTGGGCCTGGCTGCCCATATGGGGGTCATCCTCGATTGGCCCAGCCTCGGCTGCGCCAAATCGCGGCTCTGGGGGAAACATGGCCCGCCGGGTGATGCCCCAGGCAGTTGGGTGCCCCTGTGCGATGGGGACGAGGTCATCGGCGCGGTGGTCCGCAGCCGGACAGGGGTCAGCCCGGTTTACGTCTCGGTCGGCCACCGCATAGACCTGCCGACGGCGGTCGAGTTCGTGCTGCGCTGCACCCGTGGCTATCGGCTGCCGGAGACAACCCGCTACGCGCACCGGGTGGCCGGTGGGGCGGAGCTGCACCCCGGCAAGGGGCAGAAGGCAGGAGGCAGGAGGCAGAAAGGATGAGGCTGGAGGACAAGATTGCCCAGGCCGCCGAGTTGATCCGCCACTCGCGGCACATGGTGGCCTTTACCGGCGCCGGCCACAGCACGGCATCCGGCATCCCCGACTTTCGCAGCCCTGGTTCGGGGCTGTGGGAAAAGGACAACCCGATGCTGGTGGCCTCGATCTGGGCCTTCCGCCTGAACCCCAAGAGCTTTTACAATTGGATCCGGCCCATGGTGCAGACGCTGCTCACCGCCCCCCCCAACCCTGCCCACAGGGCGCTGGCCATGCTGGAAGAGATGGGATACCTGAAGGTGATCATCACCCAGAACATTGACAATCTCCATCAGCGGGCCGGTTCCCGGCGGGTGCTGGAGCTCCACGGCCACCTGCGCGAGGCCACCTGCGTTCGCTGTTACAAGGTGGTGCCCATTGATGCCGGAATGGTGCAAACGGTCATCGAAGGCAAGGTGCCGTACTGCGAGTGCGGCGGGGTGTTCAAGCCGAACGTCATCCTCTTTGGCGAACAACTGCCGATCCGGGTGCTCAACCAGGCCATGGAAGAAGCCCGCCGCTGCGACCTGATCCTGGTAGCCGGCTCGTCGCTGGAGGTTGCCCCGGCCGCCGACATCCCGTTCCTGGCCGTAGAGAGCGGTGCCAGGGCGATCCTCGTCAACCTCACGCCCACCGCCTTTGACGCCCAGGCCCAGGTGGTCATCCACGGCGATGTGGCCCAGGTCTTGCCCGACATCGTCGCGGCGATCGAAGCCATTCCATAGCCCAGGGAGAACGACATGGACCTGACCCACTGGCGCGATCTGTTCCCGGTCACACAACGCTACGCCTATCTCAACCACGCAGCCACAGCTGCCCCGCCCCGCCCGGTGATCGAGGCCATGGCCCACTACCTGACCGAACATGGGCAGGTGGGCAGCGAGGCTCTGCCCGACTGGGACGACCGCCTGGAGCAGATCCGGCTGTTGGCCGCCCGCTTTATCGGCGCCCACCGCGATGAAATCACCTTCACCGGCAGCGTCTCCCACGGGCTCAACATCGTCGCCGCCGGGCTGGATTGGAAACCGGGCGACAACCTGATCTGCGCCGAGACCGAGTTCCCGGCCAACGTCTACCCCTGGACCAACCTGCAGCGGCGTGGCGTGGAGGTGCGCTTTGCCCCGGCCCGCGAGAACCGTATCCTGGTAGACGATGTGGCGGCGCTGATGGACGGGCGTACCCGGCTGGTAGCCATCAGCTTTGTCGAGTTTGGCACCGGCTACCGCAACGATCTGGATACCCTGGCCCAGCTCTGCCACGAGCGGGGCGCGCTTCTGTGTGTGGATGGCATCCAGGGACTGGGCGCGCTCCGGTTCAGCGTGCAGCAGACGCCGGTGGACTTTGTGGCGACCCACGCCGCCAAGTGGATGCTGGGCCCTATCGGCGCCGGCTTTTTGTACATCCGCCGTGACCTGCTGACCAGGCTCGACCCGGTAATGACCGGCTGGCGGGCCGTGGTGGACCGCGACAACTATTACCGCTACGATTCTCCCCTGCGGCCAGGGGGCGAACGCTTCGAGGCCGGGTCGCTCAACGTGGCCGGATTGTTGGGCATGAAAGCCGCCCTCCACCTGCTCCTGACCGTAGGGCTGGAGGCCATCGAGGCCCGCATCCTGGCCCTGACCGATTATCTCATCGCCGGCCTGCAGGCCCGCGGCTGCGACATCACCTCCCCCATCGCCCACCGCCGCGAACGGTCGGGCATCCTCTGCTTCCGGCGCCCAGGCGCGGATCCGGCAGCCCTGGCGGAGCGGCTCAAAGCAGCGGGCGTCGTCGTCTCGCTGCGCGGCGGTGTCATCCGTGTCTCGCCGCACTTTTACAACACAGAAGGCGATCTGGACCGACTGCTGGAAGGATTGCCGGAATGAGAGATGCCCATGCCAAAACTGTGCCCCAAGATCATCCTTGAAGGCACGCGCCTGACCTTCAAAACCGACATCGCCTTTGCCCTCAACGAGCACCCCCGCATCGTCGGGCCGCGCCGATACCGCTACCACTCGCCCATCATCTCGGCAGAGTGGTGCGGCTTTACCAACTTTCCGTGGGGCCGGGGGCTTTTGAACTTTGAACCCCAGGAAGCCGAGATGGCCATGGAAACCTATCGCACGTGGGTGAGGCTGTTTGAACTGCTGCGCTACTACTCCTGGATCGTGGACCGCTTCCACATCTCGACGCGCATGTTCCAGCTCCAGATGCGGGGGGTGGATTACGATTTTCGCTGGCTGGAAGAGCGGTTGCTGCCATTGGGCTTTCGCCTGGTCTTTTGCACCCGCACGCCCGAATCGTTCGCCGCCGCCCGCGCTGAGCGGTTAAAGGTCTCCGGCAACCCGGCCCAGTACGACGACCTGGAGCATTTCATCGCGGAACAGGCGCTCCTGCGCCGCCTGGTGGGGGAATCGCTGCTGCCCAGGCTGGAGCTGGACATTTCCGACAACAACGTTGCCAGAGCCGCCGACCGGATCGCCGACTGGCTGGAGGCGACAGGTGGCCTGTACGCGCCCTGGAGGAGCGAGTGATCATTCGCCTGTAGATTGAGCACAGCCAATTCGTGGAGAAAAGGAGGAGCATCATGCCGTTCAAATTCAGCGAATGCCTGTGTCTGCAAACCCCTGATATAGACCGCGCAGTGGCGTTTTACCACCGGGTCCTGGGCCTGGAGGTGGCCTACCATGAAGGGAATAGCGCCGAACTGCGGGGCGGAGCGTTCCGCCTTTTCCTCGACCGGGGCCCTCGGCAAGGACCGATCATGGAGTTTCTGGTGCCCGATGTCGAGGTGGCCAGGGAGGAGCTGCTTCAGGCAGGCTGCGAAGTGGTCCGTTGGGAAGGGGCAGGGGGCCTCTGCTACCTGCGTGACCCCTTTGGCTTTCTGCTCAACCTGTACGAGGAACCCAAGGCGTTCCACGACTGAGCAAATCAGGGGATGGGTTTGCCACCCATCCAACCATCCGGGGACTGTCGTCCCCCCTGAGCAAAACGATCCTACCAGGAGGAGGACACAATATGATACTCCGAAAAAAGCTGGAAATTCCCGAAAAGGTAAGCGGCCGGTTGGTCACCAACCGCGGCGTACACCTGCAACCCTTCGGCCACCACGGCGACTGGGTGAACAACGCCCACTATTGGGCTGAGTTGTTGGTGAGCATGGGCATGTCATGGGTAGTGATCCTCACCGAGGGGGATTCCGTCCGCCAGACGCATTATGGCCTCAATCCGCTCAAGGTGCTGCTGGACGCCGGCATCATCCCCATCATCCGCGAAAAGAGGCTGTTCCCCTATCCCTTCACCGACCACGACACCTTTCTCTGGACGGTGGACCTGTACGGTCAATATGGCCTCAAGCCGTTCTGGATCATCCGCAACGAGCCGCTCGATGACCGGGAATGGCGCGGGCAAACGGTGCCGCCTGATGCCTGGGATATTATCATGCAGGTTTGGGCTCAGGCTGCCCAGTTTATCGCCGACAACGGCGGCTATGTGGGCTTCCCCGACGGCCCCTGCTACGATTCCAACCCTTTCGAGAGGATCCAAGCCTACGGCTGTCAATGGATTTTCGACGAGGGCAAGGGATACTACACCGGCCATCACTATGGCAAAAATCGCCCCCGCGACTATCCCTATGACGCGGTAACCCGTTACGGGGCGCAATTGACCGAAGAGGCCTATCGCCGCCTGCTGGACGACTATGCCGACGATCCCACCTGGCGGGAAGAGCCGCTCGACCTGATCAACCGGCGTCGCGCGGACCTCAAATCGCCCACCCTGACCCCCCTCGAAGACGACACCTGCTGGCGGGGATGGGAAAAGATCGCCGCCTGGTCGCTCCAGACCTTTGGCTACGTGGTGCCCATGGCCATGACCGAGGGGGGCTGGGTGCCCCGCGACCGGCCGGGCACCGGCCCTGATACCGACATCCGCATACCCCACACCACCCCCAAAATGGTGGCCAAAAAGACGCTGCAAATGTACGATACACCGTCGCCCTTTTTCGCCATCTGCCCCTGGCTCCTGGCCTGCGAGGACATGGGAGGGGCCGGCTGGCCGTTCGATGCCTGGCACGGATGGGCCTACAGCGAAAAATATGGGACGAAAAAGCCGGTCATCACCACCCTCCAGCAGGTGCCCCCCAAAGAGATCCAGCCCCGCGCCGAGCCGATGGTCCTTGACGTGGACGGCGACACCCGCGATTGGGCCTGGGTCCAACAGGCCTACGGGGCCAGATACCGGCGCGGCACGACCAACCTGCGGCTTCAGGAGGTCCACGAATATGAAGGGCCGGCCACCTTCGAGGTGTGGGTGGTGGACAGCGACGGCCTGCCTGTCGAGGGGGTGCCCTTTTACTATCACTACCCCGCCGCGCCCTCCATCGCCCCCGGCGAGTGGTATGAGCGAGCTACGCTCAAGACCACCGGCCCCGATGGCCGGATCTCTTTTCCGGCCAGGGGGAAGCTCTGCACCCCCGGTCAGTGTCAGGGGGCTATCTGGCCCAAGGGCAAAGGGGATGTGCTGGAGGGCCTGGGCCTGCTGGTCGGAACCTCCAACCGCCACCTGAACGCCATGTGGCAACTGGTCCAAGAGGGCACTCCACCACCGCCGCCCCAGCCACCGGCGCCCCAGCCACCCCAGCCACCGCAGCCGCAGCCACCCCAGCCGCCAGCACCCCAGCCGCCGGCCGCCTGGCAGATGAAGGTCGAATACCGCCCCGGCTCGCGGATCATCGCCGGCACCTTCCCCCGCAGCGGCATCGCCCTGACCATCACCGACCCGTGGGGCAACGCCACCACCGTGACCGGCGGCTCCA
>DAOTXL010000107.1:0-36295 GCA_034435455.1 Anaerolineae bacterium | reverse complement strand
GCTGATGGGGATGTGGTTGCGCAGTTGCAGAATGGACATGGTCTTCTCTCTTGATCGCGCGCCTCTCACCCCTGCCCTCTTCCCTCAGGGGAAAGGGAGCCAATCCCCATGGGCATCAAGTTAAGGAGCTGGCGATTGCCAATCGCGCCTGACGAGCCTACGGCTGGCCGTCCGCCTGCGCGGACGGGGGCGTCAACGCAGGTGGACGCCTGGCCGCAGGCCCCTGAGGTGCGACTTGAGTCGCTTAGCTTGATGCGTATGGCAGGACTTTTTCAGCTCCCCTTCGCTTTCCTGAGGCTCATGGGGGCTTCGATCTCTGCACGGCAAAGAAGCGGTTGCCCCACATTCAGCCTCTCCTGTCAGGGGGTCTGGCCCTGCAGGCGGGCCAGTTCTGCCTGGGCGTAGGCGTTGTCCGGCTCGATCCGCAACAGGCGGCCGTACGCCTGGATGGCATCGGCCTCCATCCCCTGGTCGCGATAGAGATCGGCGGCCGCCCGATAGGCCCCTGCCGCCTGGTCATATCTTTTCTGCCCCTCGTGGACCAGGCCCAGGGCATAGTATGCCCCCGCTGCCTGGGGGTCCATCAAGGTGGCAATGGTCAGTTGTGCCACCGCTCCGGCCTCATCCCCCCGCCCCCACTCCCAGCGCCGCTGTCCCTCGGCGACCACCCACTCCACCGGAGCGCCGGCCCGCCGGTATTCTGCCGCTGCGTCCGACAGGCGACCGGCCGCGCGATAGGCCTCGGCCAGGTACAGATGGGCAAAGCGGTCGCCCGGGTGCTCCGCCACCGCCATCTCCAGGTCCGCCACCCCTTCCGCCGCGGATGTCCGGGCGGCAATGAGGAGGAAAAAGTCGGAAGCCGGGGCGGCCTGCTGCCCGTCCCAGGCCAGATAGATCAAAGCCCCCCGGTCCCGCGCCGCCCGCCTTCCGGCCCGCTCGTAGAGGGACAGCGCCTGGAGCGCCCTGGCCTGGCGCACCCCGGTCGGGGCATCCACGCTCAGCCAGCCCTGGTTGCGGGCCACGTTGCCCCCATTATGCCACACAATGGACGAGAGCGCCAGGGCAGACAGGGCCATCACCAGCAGGCCCACCGCGCCGGCCAGAGCCCTGGACTCCCGGCGGCCCAGCCATCGGCGGACCGGCAGGGGGGCGGTCAGGCCGGCCTCTCCCACCCCCAGGCGCGCCTGGGCCATCCCCAACCCCAGCAGATACCAGGCGGCCAGACCGGCTCGCCCGGTCAGCACCCCGTCGTCAAAGAGGCTGCCCAGCATAAAAGCGATAAAGCCGCCGCCCAGGCCCAGGGCCAGGTCGCGCTGAGGGCGGGTGCCGGCCCCCTGCCAGGCCCGGTGATTGGCCCCCAGGAACAGGACAATCAGGGCCGCGAAGGCGACCAGGCCCGGCACCCCCTGGTCCACCCCCACCTGCAACAGCCGGTTGTGGGCGTTGACCGTCTGGTCCACGGCATAGTCGAAGTAGGGGTAGAGGTGGCGGGCCACCAGGCGGAAGGTATCCAGGCCGACGCCGGTCAGCGGATGGTCACGGATGAGATAGGCGGCCCGTTCCCACACCTGCCAGCGGCTGGGATAGAGGTAGGCGAAGCGGGCCACCAGGCCGGGCGCATAGAGCACCAGGCCGGCGAGCAGCCCATACAGGCTCAACAGGGTCCCCCCCAGCCAGAGAGGGCCCCGCCGCAGCCGCCACAGCCCCAGAGCCGGTATGGTCAGCGCCAGGGCCAGGATATCCCCCCGCGATTGGCTCAACAGCAGAAAGCCGGCCGGGCACACCGTGGCCCCGGCTGCCAGGAACCGGTCTCGCCACCGCCGGGCGGTCAGGGCCAGGCTACAGCCCAGCGGGATAAACAGCACCGACGCCCCGGCGGTGATCCCCAGATTCAACGTCCTGCCCAGGGGATGGGGCAGGTGCTGGAGCCGATCATAGACGCCCGGCAGGGGCAATTTCCTGGCCAATTGCGCCCAGTCGGTCTGGAACAGGCCCACGACGCTCAGCGCCACCCCTCCGGCCATAAAGAGGGCTACCGCCTGGTGCAGGCGGGTCGGGCTGTCCACGGCGTTGACCAGGCCGTAATAGAGGGCAACCCCGGCGATCAGCAGCAGCAAAAAGTTCAGGCTGTGGGCCCGGTCCACCGAAGGCCACAGGCTCGCCACGGCGGTGAGCAGATAGAGGGCGATGGGCAGGTCGAGCACGGTCGGCCGGACCGGCCGCCCCTGCCGCACCAGGCGTAGCAGCCAGAACAGGGCCACCACGCTCAGGCCGATCCCCGACAGGGGGCCGGGATAGCGCAGGCTCGCTTCCCCAATCGGCGCATAATGGAACAGACCCTGCTGCCACTGCCACAGGTAGCCACGCGGAAAGATCAACAACGGCACGGCCAGCAGGAGACCCAGCGGCTCACCCGCCAGAAGCCTGTCGGCCACCTGAGCCAGAGATCGTCTCATCTACCGCATCCAGGCCGGCGCCTGCCGGCCGGCAGGGAACGCAGCCTCATCTTTCACTTCTCTCCCCCAATCCCCCCCACCTCGCCTCGGCGTCTGGAGGTGGTGCAGATCCTCTCCCTCACCCGCCCTGCCTGCGCCGCTCGAGCCACGCCCGACAGGCTTTCAGCAGGTAGCGGACCGCCTCCAGGCCACGTTCCGCATCGCTGCGCCGGTAAACCTGCTTCCAGGTCTTCTTCGGCTGTGCGCAACCACCGCTCAGCCTGGAGCTGAATCTTGTCCAGACTCATAGATCTCCTTCCCTTCCCGTAGCGCAGTCGCAATCAAGGGCCGATCGCTCATCCTGGCCAGTTCCTCTGGCGTATAGATTAACAGATCAATGTCCACACCGGGGACCGCCCGATAGATCTCGGCCAGAACAGGGTCATAGCGGTCCAGCCAGTGCCGGTCGGTTTCCTGCACCAGCAGCAAATCCAGGTCGCTCCGACGCGAGGCATTCCCTCGCGCCAGCGAGCCGAATACGACGGCGCGCTTTATCTTGCGCCGCTCCATCACCGGCCGCAGTCGGGCTGCCAGCCAGTCCCACCACCCCGCCTCGCCAGGCCGAGGTGACCTCTCCTCCATCGCCTATCTCTCCAGCCACTCGGGGCGCTGCTCCACCCCCCACGCCGTCAGAAAATCCAGCCTCCGTCTCCGGCCTGCCGAACGGACCGCGTTCCGCCAGCGCGGCCATCCCTCCACCAGGGCACGGAAGCCCAACCGCCGCACGATCTCCGGATAGGGGGCATAGTCCAGCAGCCGCACGGCCGCCCAGTCGCGGTCCAACCGCCCCAGGCGCAGTTCGCCGGACAGCAGCGCCGAGAACTGCGCCTCGTCTATGTCATAGTCCCAGATGTATGGCAGGCGGCCCATCTCTCACTTCCTCCCAATCTACCTCACATCCCTCACCCCGCTCCGCAGCCACAGAGTAACGTCTGGCCGGCGCATGGTGTTTACGAATTTTCCGCCTTCAATCCCATGAACTCAGCGACACTCACACCCGCTTCGCGGATGATGGCTCTCACCGTCCCCTTGCGAATCTTCTTGCCACGGTAATGCGGCACAGGAACAACTCGCCCATCTGAATCCCGTACCCACAGTTCGTGCGAGCCTTTCCCTTGCCGATAGAAGCGAAATCCCAGCCTGCTCAGCCGCTGAGTCACTTCCTGGTAGCTCAATTCCCGCAACTCGGGCATCTCACGCGACCCCGACAGGAATAGACAACGTCATGCGCGTCTTGGGTGTCAACTCGACCTGATTGAAGCCGAGGCTTTCGCCCCGTTCGGCGCGATAAGCGGCGATCATCTTGACCACGTCCACACAATTAAAGATGGCTTCCTCGATGGTATCGCCTTCCGCGAAAGCGCCTTGCAATCCCGGTACAGAAGCCAGATAGCCGTCATCGTTGGTATCCACGACCATTGATACAAACACGGCGCGCGCGTCACTCATCGCATCTACTCCTTTTTCTATTATCCGCTCTCGCCAGTCAACAAGCTCTCCCCCAACCGTCGCAGATCGCCCAGGAACTGCTCCAACGGCGGCGCCGTGATCCAGCGAATCTGCTCCCAATCCTCAGCGGTAGCCGAAAGAATCACCCGCGCCAGGTCGGGCGCAAAGACCCCTGCCGCTTTCCCCTGTGCGCCGGTCAGCGCATCCACTAACGACAATCCCATACGAACACAGAACCCCCAGATGTCGGCCAGGTCTTTGGGTTCCTCTCGATCCAACAGCGCTGTGATCTTGTTCGCCAGGATGTTCTCCGGGCTGTCCAGCCGGCCCAGAACGGGGTGTTGGCGTACCGCACCAACCCGCGATGGGACGTCATTGATGAACTCTAACTTGAGCAGCGCCTCTCCTTCCAGAAGCGTCAGGCGCACAAAACGTTCCTCGCGCAAAAGGACCTCCATCTGCCAGGCAGCGTTTTGCCCAAGTTGCTGGATGACACGTGCCACCCAAAGCGAAAAACGCGCATCGTCATCGGCGAACAGGTCCAGATCGTCGGAGAAGCGATGGTGCAGATAGCCCCGTGAAGCCCCTGTGCCGCCGCCGAGGTAGAGCCCCGTTTCCAGCGCATTGATGCGCGCCAAAACACGGTCCTGAAAAGGGTAAAGTACCTCGAAATAGAAACGATCGTCCATCGCCTATCTCTCCAGCCACTCGGGGCGCTGCTCCACCACCCACGCCGTCAGAAAATCCAGCCCCCGTCTCCGGCTTGCCGAACGGACCGCGTTCCGCCAGCGCGGCCATCCCTCCACCAGGGCACGGAAGCCCAACCGCCGCACGATCTCCGGATAGGGGGCATAGTCCAGCAGCCGCACCGCCGCCCAGTCGCGGTCCAACCGCCCCAGGCGCAGTTCGCCGGACAGCAGCGCCGAGAACTGCGCCTCGTCTATGTCATAGTCCCATACGTATGGCAGGCGGCCCATCTCTGACCTCCCCCTCATCCATCCCGGCCGCAGGCTCCACGCCCGCGCCGCGCCGATGCCACGGTGAGCGTCACGAGTTTGGGACACGGTCGTGGGAAATCCTCCCGCAGGTTTTAGAACCTGCGGGAGGATTTTAGTTGCCTGGAGCCCAACAGTCTCGGTCGTTCGCTACTGCCTGTCGAGTTTTGCCTATCCCCGCGCCCATCCCAGGCTCTCCAGTCCGATCTCCAGCGCAGGACGCCACAACGACGGGTGGCCGACAAACATCTTCAGATAGGTCCACAGCGGCCCCGGCCGCAGCGCCCAGGCGCGAAAGGCCCGCCGCGCCCAGCGCTCCAGCTCCTCCGCCCGCAGGTGCGGATAGTCCAGCACCGTCGAACGGTCCATATCCACCTCTTCCCACCGCGTTCCAGGTCGGAACCAGCCGTTCTCCACCACCTCGAAAAAGAACGGCGTCCCCGGATGCGGCGCAGCAATATGGAACAGCACCAGTTCCAGCGGCAACCGCCTGGCGAAGGCGATCGTCCGACGGATGCTCTCCTCCGTCTCCCCCGGCAGGCCGATGATAAAATAGCCCCAATTCTTGATCCCCGCTCGCCTGGCCCAGCGCAACGCCCGCTCGACCTGCTCCCTGGTGATCCCCTTGTGCATCCGCTGCAGCATCCCTTCGTCGCCCGATTCGATGCCCCACGAGATCATCCAGCAGCCCGAGCGCGCCATCACCTGCAGCATCTCCTCATCCACAAAGTCCACCCGGCTGTTGCAGGTCCAGCGCACCTTCAGCCCCCGCTCCAGGATGCCCTCACAGATGCCCATCACGTGCTCGCGGTTGAGGGTGAAGCAATCGGCGTACATATTCAGGTCACGCACGCCCAACCCGACCAGAGCCTCGATCTCTGCCAGCACGTGCTCCGGCGAGCGGAAGCGCACGCTGTTGCCGTACGAGACATGCTTGATGCAGAAGCGACACCCCGCCGGGCAGCCCCGGCTGGTGACGATGAAGGCATACGGTCCGCGCACCAGCGGCGCGCGATATTTCTGCAGCGGCAACAGGTCGTGACGGGGCAGCGGCAGAGCGTTCAGGTCCTCGATGAACGGCCGGTCCGCATTGATGACGATCCTCTCCCCATCGCGCCAGACCAGCCCCTGGATGCGTGCAAGGTGGGAGGTGAAATTTGTTGCGTATTGCGTGTTACGCAAAAGCGTCTCCACCAACTCCTGCAATGTCAACTCGGGCTCCCCGCGCAACACATAGTCCAGCGCCGGGTAGGCCTCCATCGTCGCCCGCGGCAGCGGGGTGACGTGGGTGCCAAAGGCGACCGTCGCCGCCCCCAGGCTGCGGGCCAGGAAGGCGCCGAACATGTCGTTCTGCAGGGTGGGCGCCGTCACCTGGGTCACATAGACGCGCGGCCGCTTCTCGCGCAGCAGCCGCTCAAAGGCCGCCCAGCTCATCCGTTCGGCGATGGCGTCCACGATCGCCACCCGATACTGGGGGAACAGCGCCGCCATCTGCGCCAGATCGGCCTGCGGCCAGATCATCCCCTCCCGTGAGCGCCGCCCCACCCGATGCTGGCTGCGGATCCAGATGCCTCCGTCGGGCGCCGGGGGGTTGACGAAGAGAATATCCACCTCAGGAGCAGGCTGCGCGACCCGCCGTATCGCCTCGTCGGCCTGAGGAAAGTGCGGCGCGGCCAGGTGTTGGCGGACCAGCACGCCTCGATTGACGCTCACCGCGCCCCGTTCATCCATTCGCACTCCCTGTCGGCCTGCGCCCGCGCCTCGCGCGCGGCCAACTCGTCCAGCACGCGCACAATGACCCAGAAGACATCCAACTGAAAGCCCACCAGCATCAGCATCGTCCCCGCCAGCAGGTAGAGCCACAGCCGCTCAATCGGCCAGCCGTTCAGGCCCAACGCCAGGCTGACGATGCCCAGGATCAACCCCGCCGCCATGCTCAACAACCCCAGCCACCAGAACTGACGGTCCAGCGGCACGCGGAAGATCGGCCGGCCGAACAGCCCCTGGCGCACCGGCCGCTTGTGGAACAGCGAGACCAGGTAGTTGAAAGTCACCCCCAGAACGAACAGGTCCACACCGACGATGCCCAGCACAACGGCCGCGAAAGCGCTGGCCACCCCCCACGGTCCCAGCGTGGTGATGCCGGCCAGGCGCATGCCCACCAGTACAGCCGCGAACAGGCCGCCCAGTGCGAACAGCGCCAGCCCCGCCCCGCCCAACAGCCGCACCGGATTGTAGCTCAACGCCGTCCAGAGGATCGTCTGCAGAAAGCGCATCCCATCGCGCACCACACTCAGCTTGGAACGCCCCACCCGTTCCCGGTACGGGATCGGGATCTCGACCAGGCGCACCCCTTCGTGAACTGCCCGCAGGCTCATCACCGGCGTAAAGTTCAGCCCGTCGGGCAGGGGGTAGAGCCGCTCCAGCGCCTCACGGCGAAAGACGCGCATGCCGCTTGCCGGATCCGCCACGCGGTGATTGCCCAGCAACGTGACCAGGTTCGACCAGAGCAAGTTGCCCACCCGACGCACCAGGGGCATCTCACTGCGGGCGCCGGAACGCCGCGAGCCGACGACCAGCTCGGCGCCGGCCAGGGCCGCACGGCACAGGTCGGGGAAAGACTCCGGCGGATAGGTCCCATCGGCGTCGAGAAAGGCCAGCAAATCGCCGCGGGCGGCGTTAAAGCCGGTCTTGAGGGCAGCGCCATAGCCCCGATTCGCCGGGTGACGCACCAGCCGTACCCCAGGGCAGGCGGCAACAACCTCCGCCGTGCGGTCGCCTGAGCCGTCGTCCACAACAATCAGCTCCAGCCCGGTGATTCCCACCTGGCACAGGGTTGGGGCTGTCGCCAACACCCGTTCTACGATGGCGCCAATGCCATCCTCTTCGTTATATGCCGGAATGACAACGGATAGAGTTGACAAGATGACATACCTGTTACAATCGAGCGCCTTTGCCGCAGCAAGCGCCAAGGCGTCTAGTCCCGCGCAAAATAGACCTGGCCGCGCGCAGCCATCCCCTTGCCGTCAATCTGGCGGACCACCCGCGCCGGCACCCCGGCCACCACCGTGTGCGGCGGCACATCCTGGGTCACCACCGCGCCGGCGGCCACCACCGCCCCTCGCCCGATGTGCACGCCGTCCAGGACAATCGCCCCGGCCCCGATCCAGACATCATCCTCCACAACAATCCCCTGAGCGGTAATGCCCTGCTCCACAAAAGGGCGGCTGGGGTCGGCAAAGATATGATCCACCGCGGCCATCTGCACCAGCGGGGAGGTGTAGACCCGGTCGCCGATGGTGATGCCGCCCTGGCCGCGCAACACATTGAACTCGCCGATGAGGCTATCCCGCCCGATGCGGATGCCGGCATGGGGCAGATGGCGAAAGTTGTAGACGTGCAACTCGGCATGGTGCATCACCAGCGTGTTCTCGCCGATCTCGATGCCGCCGGGGCAGGCGTGCAGATACACCCCCTCGTCCAGATACACCCCCCGGCCCAGCCGCACCTGGTCGGCAAAGCGGATGCGCACCCCCTTTTCAATCGCCGCCAGACCTTCCAGGCGCATGATCAGCCGGTAGAACAACGCCCGCAGGCCGATGCCGATCACCGTGGGGATCCAGCCGAAAAGCGTCAAAATCAGTTGCTCCCACAGGTATCGCGCCGGATTGCTGGCCTGCCGCGACAGGTAGAGCTTCAGGCTGTTACGGCTCACTCCCTGCTGCCCGCTACTTCCCTCCGCCACGCCGTTCACCCTTGACTCGCCGCCGGGCCGACACCAGAAAGCCCGATCAGGGCCTCCCTGGCGCTTTCAGAGCTGGTCTGAAAACCACGCAGGACACGCTCGTGCCTGAGTCAGGAGTTGAGGAACAGATGCTGATGGGCCACCACCCACTCGTACAACCGGCGCACTCCCTCCACCTTCCCCACCTTGGGCCGCCAGCCCAATTCCCGCGCCGCTTTGCGGATGTCGGCCACAAAGATGCGCTGATCGCCGGGCCGCCAGTCGCCATAGGTGACGGCGATCGGGTGGCCTGCCAACCCCTCCAGCATCGGCCCCAGTTCACGCCAGACAGCCAGGCTGTTTTCCGGCCCGCCGCCCACATTGTAGATCTGTCCACCGGCCACGTCAATGCGCCTCACCGCTGCCTGGTACAGGTCCAGCAGATCCTCCACCCACAGCAGATCGCGCACCTGTTTCCCATCGCCATAGATGGTGATCGGCCGGCCGGTCACGGCGGCGATAAGGAACCAGGCCACCCACCCCTGGTCCTCACAACCCATTTGCCGGGGGCCATAGATACAGGATTGACGGAACACCACTGTCGGCAGGCCGTAGATGCGGGCATAGTCGCGCACATATTGGTCGCCACAGCCTTTTGAATTCCCATAAGGGGAGTGGAAATCCAGGGGGAATGTCTCCGGGATGCCATACGGATAATCGCGGTAGGCGTAGCCGTTCTCCGTCTCAACCACGGCCACCTCCTCCATCCCCCCGTACACCTTGTTGGTCGAAGCATAGAGGACAATGGGCCGGCGGCCAGAAAGCCGCGCCGCTTCCAGGACATTGAAGGTGCCCAGGGCGTTGACCTCAAAATCGTGGCGCGGGTCCAGCACCGACGTGGTCACCGCCACCTGCGAGGCCAGGTGGTAGATAACATCGGCGTCGGCGGCCGCCCGACACAACGACTCGAAATCCCGCACATCAGCCTGGACCAGCCGCCAGGCATCGCCATGCTCGGCCCGAAGCCAGTCCACATTTTTCTCCGTCCCCGGCCGGGACAGGTTGTCGTACACCACCACCTGGTGGCCCTCCCTCACCAACCGATGGGTCAGGTTGCTGCCGATAAAGCCGGCACCGCCGGTTACAAGTGCTTTCAAGTCCATTCCCCCATTTTTACGCGGTAAATTTGGACAGCCGTTGCTCTTTGCGCCATGCGCCTTTTTTCCCTACCTTCACCCCTACCCACCAGATTCCGGGCAGGCTCCGCCGATCTGGCACGCAGAGTATGCCAGATTCTATATGACGAAGGGCATCAGGAGAAGGAAGCAGATTTCTTTGCGAGAATCTGCTTTCAATGTGGTCAAACAGTTCAGATGCGCACGATCTGCGCGCGATCGATCTCGACGGGCGTCATGCGGCCCATCACATCCAGCAGGATACGCACCCGGTTGGCAGCCGACATCGGCTGTTCAAAGATGGCCTCCAGGTCCTGCAAGGGCCCGGAGGTGATCCGCACCCGGTCACCCGGCCGCAGATCAATAGAGCCCACCATTTCGATCCCTTCCAACCGGCTGCGGATCAGGGTGACGATCTCGTCGGCCACCGCCAGCGGCTGATCGCCGGCGCTGACGATGCGCCGCACGCCGGGCATCCAGGAAATAGAGGAGAGGGGGACTGCACTGAAATCAAAGCGGGCAAAGAGGTAGCAGGGGAAATAGGCCATCTGGTCAGGCCGGTCGCGGCGGCGCACCTTCCGCTGGATGGCAGGCAGATAGGTTTCAAACCCCTGTTCCCGCAGGCAGGTGTTGACCTGATGCTCCTTTTTGGGTTTGGTGTAAAGCGCATACCAACGTTCCATGGCGGTCAAACCTTGTCCCCGGCGCTTCAGTGCAGCGTCCCCCCTTCGGTGCTCCTACGGCACCCGGTTCGCAATTCCCCTCTGCCCAGACAAGGACGCCAAAACCTTGGAAACGCAACCGGCCATGAAGGGCTGCTGTGTAAAATCCAACCAGTTAGGCAAATTATAGACCAAAATTGCAGGTTTGTCAAGTTCGCCACACCCCTGTGAAACCGGTTGGCCTACCCCGCCCGTTTGGCCTCTTCCCACAACGCATCCTGCTCGGCCGGCGACAGGTCGGCCAGGTTGGTCCCCCGGTCCCGGGCTGCCCGCTCCATCGCGGCGTAGCGCCGGGTGAAGCGGTCGCAGGCGCCGCGCAGGGCGCTCTCGGCATCCACGCCCAGCCAGCGGGCCACGTTGGTCAGGGTGAACAGCAGGTCACCCAACTCCCGCTCCCGCGCTGCCCGATCCCCGGCCGCCTGGAGCTCGGCCACCTCTTCGCTCAGCTTGTCCAGCACCCCCGGCAGATCGGACCAATCAAAGCCGGTCCGGGCTACCCGGTCGCCCAACTCCTGGGCGCGGGCCAGGGCCGGCAGGATGGCCGGCACCCCCTCCAGGCGGGAACGATGGGCATTGCCCACCCGGCTGCGCTCGTCGGCCTTGATGGCCTCCCAGTTGCGCAACACCTCGGCCGCATCTCGCACCCGCACATCGCCAAAGACATGGGGATGGCGGCGCTTGAGCTTGGCATCAATCCGGCCGATCACGTCGGCAAAACGAAAGGCCCCCTCTTCGGTCGCGATCTGGACGTGGAAGGCTATCTGCATCAGCAGGTCGCCCAGCTCCTCACACAGCCTGTCGTCATCGTCGGCATCCAAAGCGGCCAGGACTTCGTACGCCTCCTCCAGCAGGTGGGTGCGCAGGCTCTGATGGGTCTGCTCGCGGTCCCAGGGACAGCCGTCGGGGGCGCGCAGCCGGGCGACCGTCTGTTGGAGGGCCGACAGGCTGCCGACACCCGGCAGAGGGGGCACGTAGAGGGTCGTCAGATGGTCCACCTGCCGGCCGCGATCCAGGTCGCAGAGGGGGAGGGTCACCGTCATCTCCGCCTCGGTGCCGGCGGCCTGGACCAGGGTAACGGGGTGGTCATCGGGATAGGCGTTCATCAGCGTCAGCTTGACCTGGCTGGCCAGACGCCGGCTGTAGAGCTGGCCGATGAGGGCCGGGCGGTCAGGGTCAAGGGGGGGGTGGTGGGCGGCAGCCAGGTCGGTGGCGTCGGCCAGTTGCAAGCCGGCCAGACCATCCAGGCCCAGCCGGCTGAGGACCGGTTCGATAAAGCTCAGTCCTTCCACCAGACGCACCGCCAGGCCCTCCTGGCGGGCGCGGGCCAGGATGCGCTGGACCGACGACTCGCCCACCAGCGGATGGCCGGGCACGGCATAGATCACCCCCTGGGGCCGACGACCCAGGGCTACCACCTGCCCGGCGATGGCTTCGTACAGGGTGGCAAAATCCGCCGCCGTCTCGTACAGGTCGTCAAAACTGTGGAGCGACAGGTGGGCCGGCAGGGCGGCAACGGTAGGATGGCGAGCCGTGCGCAGGTACAGCTCATCGGCAGCGACCAGCAGGTCCCACGCCTCTCGCGTCAGGTGGGCCGGGTTGCCCGGCCCCAGTCCCAGGATGGTAACGGTCATGGCATCGCTTTCGGTGATAACAGGTAGATCAGTCTATCAGGCTACGGCCCCCAGGAGATATGTTCCTCGGTCCAGGTGCCGGTCAGTGGCGCCGGGAGGTTGAACAGTTTGGTCAGGCCCGAGCCATCAGGGGCGACCACCCACACAGCCCACCCGCCGCCCCGATTGGAGACAAAGGCCACCAGCCTGCCATCGGGCGAGAAGGTGCCCAGGCCATCCTGCGAGGTGGGGCTGTTGGACAGGTTGCGCTCCGCTCCACCCTGGTTGGGGATGAGGTACACCTCCCAGTCGCCGCTCTCCTGGCTCATGAAAAGCAGGTGAGGGCCGTGATTGTCGGTAGCACGCATGGTCAGGTTCCCCGGCTTGACCAGGGCCGGCCGGCCGCCCCAACTGGGCATGCGGTAGATGCCACACCTGGAGCCACCTGTGCCACCCGGCCAGTAGTCGCAGCCGGTGAAGGCGATCCAGTCGTCGTGCATCCACACCGGCGAAGTGCCGATCACCGCCATACTCTCCACCAAGAGAAAGTTATCCCGTTTGCTATCCAGGACATTTTTGTAAAGGTTATAGTGGCCCTTGCCCTGGTGCAACGAGTCGTACACGATCTGGGTTCCATCCGGCGACCAGAAAGGGCGGAAATCGTTGGTGAAGGGGCTCTGCTCGCGGACAAAGCCCCCTGTCCTGGCGTCAATGGTCCACAGGCTATCACGCCCCCCGCCCTCGCCGTTGGCGATGATGAGCTGGCCGTCGGCGCGAAAGTCGGGCTGGCGCATACTGGGGATGGGGGCAACGGTATCCTGCCCGGTGGCCGCCTGGACAATGTGCAACAGGCCCCCGGCGCTGAAGGCGATCCGCCCGCTGATCGCCGGGGGTTGGGCTGCGCCGGTGGGCTGCGGGGGGCCGGCCTGTCCGGTTGGCGCCGGGGTGGCGCCGGGCAGGGGCACTTCGGCCTCGGCACAATACAGGTCGTCTATATAAATGACGCCGCTCCCGCTGAAACTGTCGGGAACGTCGTCCAGCGTCAGGCCCCGAAAGTCAATGGGATAGTCTATCGCGCCGTTGGACGGCCCGTCTATGTGGCCGGCCGGCCAGGGAGCGGCCGGGTCCAGCCAGGCCACCATCTGCTGCCAGCCGGTGTGCTTGACCTGCCCCAGGGAGAACTGCCACGTCTCACCGGCAGCATCCCTGACCCAGACGTTGAGGTAGTGCTTGCGGCCGTCGCCGTACACCCAGGCGCCGATCTGGTTGGGCCGCCCGCCCAGCCGATAGGTCTGCAGGAACACCACAAAGTCGTTGCCGGCCGAGGGCAAGTCGTAGGTCAGCTTGCCGGCATACGAGCCGCTGTGGACCTGCTCTGCCGACTGGACAAAGGTGCCGTTGGGCTGATCGCCCCGCTTCCAGGCGCCGAACTGCTCAAAGCCGGTAATGGGGCCGGGGGCGGTCGGCCGTGTGCTGCCACCCGGCGTTGGCCTGGGGGTAGCGGTTGCGGTCGGTTCGGGGGTCGCCGTGCTGGCGGGCGGCGGCGTATCTGTGGGCTGCTCAGCAGGCAACCCGGTCGGCTGGGGCGTGGCCGTATCGGTGGGCAACGGTGTGTCAGTGGGCGGAGGGGTGGGCGAGGGTGTTTCGGTATCGATCGGGGTGCTGGTTACGACGATCACAAAGGGGGTGGTGGTCGGCAGGGCGGTCGGCGTGGCGGTCGGTGCCAGGACGACAACCTGAGTAGTGGCCACCGGCGTGGGCGAGGCCGGCCCGCCCCCTCTGCTGAGAAGGAGGATGATCAGCGCCACAGCCACCAGCGCAGCCGCGCCGGCCAGGCCGATGATCAGACCGGTGGGTGCCCGCCGCGCCTTCACGGCCGGCGCAACAAAGGTCGCCTCTGCGGCGGGCAGGGAAGCAACCGCCGTCGGCGCCCCGGTCGGAAGGGTCCCCCGCATCTGGAGCACAGCCAGCATCTCGGCCGGTGTCTGAAAGCGCCTGGCCGGGTCTTTGGCAACGGCGCGAAAGATGACCGCCTCCAGCCAGGGCGGGACGTCGTGGCGCACCTGGCCGATGGGAGGCGGATCGCTTTCGATCTGCTGGCGGAGCACGCTCCACGGATTCTCACCGTCAAAAGCCGGCCGGCCACTGAGCATCTCGTACAGGACCAGCCCCACGGCATACAGATCGGAACGGATGTCGGCCTCAGAGCCCCGCGCCATTTCGGGCGAAATATAGCGGGGGGTGCCCATAAACACCCCGCTCTGCGTCAGGCCCGCCTGCGATTCCATGCGGGCGATGCCAAAGTCCATGATCTTGACCGCACCGCCCGGGGTGATCATCAGGTTGGCCGGTTTGATGTCGCGGTGAACCACGCCGGCCTGATGGGCAGCCTGCAATCCGGCGCAGACCTGTTCGGTGTAAGAAACAGCCTCTTCGAGCGACAGCCGGCCCTTGCGGGCAATGACCTCGTTCAGGGTCAGGCCTTCGACAAACTCCATGACGAGAAAGTGCAGGCCCTCCTCAATGCCATGGTCCAGGACGCGGACAATGTTGGGGTGTTGGAGGCGCTCGGCCAGGCCGGCTTCCCGCCGGAAACGCTCGACATAGCGAGAGTCGCGGGTGTACTGCTGGTTGAGCACCTTGATGGCCACAATCTCGTTGGTGTCCATGTTGAGGCCCAGATAGACGGTGGCAAACCCTCCCGACCCCACCTCATCGTAAATCTTGTACTTGCCTTTGACAACCCGCCCGATCATTTCTCCTCCCGGCCAAGTGCCCTGAACCGTGACTACCTTGACCATCAAGGGGTAGGGGAGAAGGGGAAGCCCCTCATCCGCTACACCAATGGGACCTTGTCAGGCCACTCAGCCACGGCTCTTTCTTTACCACGAGGGACACCCACATCCTCTCTTGGTGTCTTTCGTGTCCCTTGTGGTTAACAGTAGCCCGCCTGACAACCTCTTCCGGCCTGGGCCCGGCCCGATCCGCAGTTCCCCGGCGCCCAGGTGCAGGCCCAAACGGGCACCGGTTCAAGCGCCATAAGTATACTCGATTTCGCCGATTGCGCAAGGCACAGCACCCGCGCAACAGGGCAGGGTTACCACCCGGCTCCACGCCAGGTTATGTCGCCCCACAGGTCTGGGGGGTGATCCGGGGCACCGAAATGCCCGATCGTGCTCCACTGCCCTCGGATCGGTCTCCGGTGCCGGCCGTTTTTGACAAGCAGAACGTTCTGGGGTATACTAGGTTTTGGCACAAGGCGCGGGGGGCTGTAGCTCAGTTGGGAGAGCGCATCAATCGCACTGATGAGGCCAGGGGTTCGAATCCCCTCAGCTCCACCTGCCGGCTTTCGGCAACGTCCGAAACATGGGCCCGTAGCGCAGCCTGGGAGCGCGTCTCAATGGCATTGAGAAGGTCGAGGGTTCGAGTCCCTCCGGGTCCACCTGAACAAGGGGTTGGCCCAAACCCCCTTCGTCTCGGACGAAGGGGGTTTGTCATATAGGGCAGAGGTGTGGTAAGGAGAGGGTTATGGACAAGATCATCCCAACAGAACGGGGGCCGATCCACGCCCACATAGAGGGCAGCGGCCCGGCTCTCCTGCTGGCCCACGGCTATCACCCGGATAGCACCTGGCAGGTGTGGGAGCAAAACATCGCCGCGCTGGCCCAGGCCGGCTTTGCGGTCTATGCCCTGGACCTGCTGGGCTATGGCCAATCGGGTGGCGAACGGCTGGACTACCGGCAACAGGCCCAGGCCCTGCTCCGGTTGATGGACGCCGAGGGGTTGCCGTCGGCCACGGTCGGCGGCGTATCGTGGGGCGGCATGATCGCGCTGGAAATGGCGCTGACGGCCCCGCAACGGGTGGCGCGCCTTCTGCTGGTGGACAGCGCCGGGGCAGGCCACTTTGCCGAGGCGGATCTGGAGCGCATCGCCTGCCCGACCCTGGTGGTCTGGGGAGAGGATGATTCGGTCATCCCCCTGGCCAACGCCGCCTGGTTCGGCGCGGCCATCCCCAACTGCCGCGTGGAGGTCATCGCCGGCGTGACGGAACAGGCGGGGGTCCCTCCCTGGGGCGGGCACCATCCCATGCGCTTCAAGCCGGACGAGTTCAACCGCATCGTCACCGCATTCTTGCAAGCTGGCCCTGCCTCGCCGAGTTGACGGACAGGCCATTCTGGTGTAAAATGCCCCGAACCGGACCGACCTTCAAGGCCGGTCCAGGCCGGATGGTTGGACGCAAAAAGACCGGTCCAGTCTTCAAGGCTGGGCCGGTTTACAAGGAGGAAAGATGGCCGACAAATACATCCCGCAACAGATCGAACCCAGGTGGCAGGCCCGCTGGGAGGCCGATGGCCTGTACCGGGCGCGGGTTGACCCCGCCAGGCCCAAGCACTATGCCCTGACCATGCTGCCCTACCCCAGTGGCGACCTGCACATCGGCCACTGGTATGCCATGGCCCCCAGTGACGCGCGGGCGCGCTTTATGCGCATGCGCGGCTACAACGTGCTGTTCCCCATGGGCTTTGACGCCTTTGGCCTGCCGGCCGAAAACGCCGCCATCCAGCGAGGCATCCACCCCCATACCTGGACCCTGTCCAACATCGAAAAGATGCGCCGGCAGCTCCACAGCATGGGCGCCATGTTCGATTGGGAGCGGGAGGCCATCTCCTGCCTGCCCGGCTATTACCGCTGGACGCAGTGGTTCTTTCTCAAATTCTACGAGGCGGGCATCGCCTACAAGGCTTTTGCCCCGGTGGACTTTTGTCCCCACTGCAACACCACCCTGGCCCGCGAGCAGGTGTGGGGCGAAGACCGCCACTGCGAGCGGTGCGGCACACCGGTCATCCGCAAAAACCTGGAACAGTGGTTCTTTCGCATCACCAACTATGCCGAGGAACTCCTCGATTTCAGCAAAATTGACTGGCCGGAGCGGGTGGTCGCCATGCAGACCAACTGGATCGGCCGCAGCGAGGGGGCCAATGTCACCTTCCACTCGGAAGAGGGCGACGAGATCGTCGTCTTTACCACCCGGCCCGACACGCTGTGGGGCGCAACCTTTATGGTCCTGGCACCGGAACACCCCTTGGTCGAGAAGCTGACTACCCCCGAACACCGTGCCGAGGTAGAGGCCTACACCGCTCAGGCCAGCCGCCAGACCGAAATCGAACGGCTCAGCACAGAAAAAGAGAAAACCGGCGTGTTTATCGGCGCCTACGCCATCAACCCGGTCAACGGGGCACGCATCCCCATCTGGATCGCCGATTATGTCATGATGACCTACGGCACCGGGGCGATCATGGCCGTGCCGGCCCACGACGAGCGGGACTTTCAGTTCGCTCTCAAGTTCGGGCTGAGCATCATCCCGGTGATAGACCGGCCTGATGGCCAAACCAGGAGCGTGGTCCCGGCCGGTTCGATGAAAGAGGGCTTTCCCCAGGCATTGGGCCAGGCCGGTTTCCGCTTCCAGGAGGAGAACGGCCATCTGTACGTGACCCTGTCGGCTGACCAGGCCGACCGTTATGTCGAGCTGGCGCGCCGCTACCTGAAACCCGGCTGCTGGGTCGAGGTCGTCGGCGGGCGGTGGCTGTTCCTGTTCGACGACGGCGTCGTCGAACTCGATTCGGAAGCTGCCGACCGGCAGATCCTGGCCCGCTGCCGGGCCCTGTCCCCCCAGGCCCAGGCGTACCGCACCACAATGGAGATGCTGTGGAGCCGGCTCTTTTACCGCGACCTGCTCTTTCACGCCGAATATGGGACCATGATCCACTCGGGGGCGTTCAGCGGCACACCGGGCGATGTGGCCAAACAACGGGTCACCGGGTGGCTGGCCCAAGAGGGCAAGGGCGAGTTCCAGGTCAACTACCGCCTGCACGACTGGCTCATCAGCCGCCAGCGATACTGGGGCGCGCCGATCCCCATCGTCTACTGCGAGCGGTGCGGCACGGTACCGGTGCCTTACGAGGAGCTGCCGGTGCTCCTGCCAGAAGATGCCGTGATCCCGCGCTCAGGCGAGAACGCCCTCAAGTTCCATGAGCGGTTCCTGCACACCCCCTGTCCCCGCTGCGGCGGCCCGGCCCAACGGGAGACCGACACGATGGATACCTTTATGTGCTCCTCCTGGTACCAGTACGCCTACCTCAGCCCCTACTACCAGGAGGGCGAGCCGGCCCACGCCGACTCGACCCCCATTGACCCGGCCGAAGCAGCCTACTGGCTGCCGGTGGACGTCTATACCGGCGGCATCGAGCACGCCACGATGCACCTCATCTACACCCGCTTTTTCACCAAAGTGTTGCGCGACCTGGGCATCATAGCCCTGGACGAGCCGATGATCCTGCTGCGCAACCAGGGCATCATCCTGGGCGAGGATGGGGAAAAGATGTCCAAAAGCCGGGGCAACGTCATCGCCCCCGACGACCTGGTAGCCCGCTATGGGGCCGATACGGTGCGCGGCTACCTGATGTTCGGCTGGCGGTGGGACCAGGGAGGGCCGTGGGATTCGCAGGGCATCGAAGGGGTGGCCCGTTTTCTGAACCGGGTGTGGGATTGCGTGCTGGAGCCGGGCCCGGCCCACGATACCCCACCCACCGAAAAGGAGGTCCGTGACCTGCGCCGCCAGGTCCATCAGGCGATCCGCAAGGCCACCCGCGATATGGAGGCGTTTAGCTTTAACACCTACATCGCCAACCTGATGGAGCTGAACAACGCCCTGCTCAAGGCCAGGGGCACGCCCCTCTACGGCACCCCGGCCTGGGACGAGGCGGTGGAGGCGCTGCTGTTGCTGCTGGCCCCGGCCTGCCCCCACATCGCCGAGGAGCTGTGGGTGCGGACCGGCAGGCCCTATTCGATCCACCAGCAGGCCTGGCCCTCATGGGACGAGGCGGTCGCCGCCGAAGAGACCATCACCCTGCCGGTCCAGGTCAACGGCAAGGTGCGCGACCGGATCGAAGTGCCGGTGGATATGGACGGGGAGACGGTTCGCTCGCTGGCCCTGCAGACCGAAGGGGCTATCCGCCACACCGAAGGCAGGCAGATCGTCAACGTGATTGTCGTGCCCGGCCGACTGGTCAACATCGTGGTGCGATAGGAACCCTTGCCCGCCGGCGTCGGCGGATTTCGACATACAGGGCCAGGACAATCAGCACCCCCTCCAGGACCAGGCTGACCCCCTCGATCGGCCGCCGGGGGTGCCAGAAGTTGTACATCGGGCTGTCCGTGGGCTGCCTGTACGACAAAAAGGGCCACAGGAACGGCACCTGGCTTGCCACATCGCAAGCCAGATGCAAGGCATAGCCCACTACCCAGGCCAGCACCCATGGACCGGCGCGGCCCTGGCACCGGCCCAGCAGGCCTACGGCCGCTGCCGTCAACCCTAACCCCAAGAGGGTATGGGATGGCAGGCGGCCGGTGGGCACCAGGTGCAGCAGGTAGCAACAGGTCTTATCTACCACGTCGGGGAAGAGGCCAGCGGCCATCACCCACCCGACATCGAGGCCCCAGCGCCGGGAGACCAGAAGGGAAGCCGCTACGTGGCCGGTAACAAACATGGGCCCATTATAACCCGGCGGCCCCACCGGCGCAAATGCAGCCACAGGGAACGCCCCCGCCCCAGGGCACACGCTCCCCGGTCCCTTTTTGCCTTTTTGGGCCAGGTCGGGTATAATAAAAACCGGGAGGAAATACCGTCACCTTGCCCCGACAGCACCTGGGCGACGGGAGAGAGGAGAAGAGTATGACAGAGCGGTCCAGGGCCGGCCTGACCCTTCTGCATTTCGTGTTGGACATCGCTCTCACAGAACTGGCCTTGTTCCTGGCCGGTGTTTTGAGCCCGTTGCTGCCGTTTATCGCTCCGGCCACAGACGGTCAGGCGCATCTGGCCCCCATCCTATACCTTCTGGTTGCCGCCGTGTGGAGCATGGTCCTGCTGCTTTCGCCGGTCTATTCCGCCCGCGGCCGGCGTGCTGTGGATGAAGCCCAAACCACGTTCATCCTCCTCACCCTGGCCACCCTGGCCCTGGCCAGCGTGCTCTTTTTCATTCCCCTCCAGGTTCCGCGGCTGCTGATCCTCACCTTTTACCTCCTGGACCTGACCCTGCTGATCGGCTACCGGCTCGCGCTGCGGGTCAGCTTGAGGCTGCTGGACAGGCCGCGCTACACCCGGCGGCGGGTGTTGATCGTTGGCACCGGGCCGGTTGGCCGTGACACCGTGCGCATGATCGAACGCCACGGCTGGAGCGGGCTGGAGATGGCCGGCTTTCTGGACGACGACGTGCCGCCCGGCACAGAGGTAGAAGGCTACCCGGTACTGGGTCGGATGGAGGAAATAGGCCGCATCGTGGAATCGGAGGGGATTGGGGAGGTGGTGGTGGCCCTCCCCACCCACGCCTACGACCGTTTCTTTCGCCTGTTGGATAGCTCAAAAGCGCTGCCGGCCCGGATCCGGATCGTGCCCGATCACATCAAAACCGCGCTGTTCCGCACCGCCGCCGAAGAGTTTGCCGGTGTGCCGATGATCACCCTGCGTCAACCGACGCTGGAACCGACCGAGCGGCTGCTCAAGCGGGCCTTTGACCTGATCGTGGGGGGCCTTATGCTGATCCTGATCTCTCCCGTGCTGCTCCTGATTGCCATCGCCATTCGGCTCGACTCCCCTGGCCCCATCCTCTTTAAGCAGAGACGGGTCGGGGAGAACGGCAAGATCTTTTGGATGTACAAGTTCCGTTCAATGGTCCAAGACGCAGAACAGCACGAAGCCAAAGCCGTCCGCGTTCAGCAGGATGGACAGATCCGCTACAAGTTCCCGGATGACCCCCGTGTGACGCGGGTGGGCCGATTCATCCGCCGAACCAGCCTGGACGAGCTGCCCCAACTCGTCAACGTCCTCAAGGGGGAGATGAGCCTGGTGGGCCCACGGCCTGAGCTGCCCTGGCTGGTGGAGCAATATGAGCCCTGGCAGTGGCAGCGTTTCTCCGTTCCGCAGGGCATCACCGGCTGGTGGCAGGTGAACGGCCGCAGCGACAAACCGATGCACCTCTACACCGACGAAGACCTGTTTTACATCCAAAACTATTCCCTTCTGCTTGACATTCAGATTCTATGGCGGACGATAGGGGCTGTGCTGAAGGGGAAGGGAGCCTATTGAGCGAAACGGCCCCCTCGCCAGCCGCCTCACGCCCCCCGGAGCCCTCGCCCCCGCGACGACGGCTCCTGTTTTTGATCCTGGTCCTGACGCTGACCCGCGGCCTCCTCTACCTGGCCATCCTCCCCCCCTGGCAACATTACGACGAACCAACCCACTTTGAGTATGTGCGCCTCCTCGCCGAGCGGGGCCGTCTGCCCAGGCCAGGGGAATATGACCTGGAGATGCAACGGCAGATCGCTTCCTCTATGCAGGCCGCTGGCTTTTGGAAAGACCTGGGGACCCCTTCCCTGGATTTCTGGTCCGACCGACAACCCTATATCGGCATCAGCGAACTGGAACACCCGCCGCTCTACTATCTGCTGCTGGCGGGGCCCCAACTGCTGGCAGCCCATCAGGAAGTGGAGACGCAGTTGTACCTGGCCCGTCTGGGGTCGGTGCTGCTCTACCTGGTCCTGGTTGCCTCGGCCTATGGGCTGGTGGCCGAGGCTTTTCCCCGGCGGCGGTGGCTGCCGGCAGCCGTGGCCGCGTTTGTGGCCCTGCTGCCGCCCGTCACCGATCTGATGAGCGCCGTGAACAACGATGTCGGCGCAACGGCAGCGGTGTCGGCATTGCTGTGGGCCGGCGCCCGGCTGATCCGCCGGGGGCCGTCGCCGGGACGGGTGGCCGCCGTGCTGCTCCTGACGGCAGCCTGCTTTGCCACCAAAAGCACGGCCGGGACCACCGCCCTGGCCATCTTGCTGGCCCTCGGCGTCGGCTACCTACCCCAGCAGTACCGGCGCTGGTTGTGGCGAGGGCTGGCGCTGCTGGTCCCCCTGGCGGTGGTCGCCTTGGGCACCTGGGGCCCCCATGCCGCTCACTGGTACAGCACCGAACAGCCGGCAGCTCCCAATCGCGTCACAACGCAGGCTCCGCTGGGGCACTCGGCCCTGGCGCTGTCGGCGGCCGGCCAGGAACATCCGCGCGTGCTCTTCCAGGAGGTGAGCCGGCCGCGAGGGCGGACGCTCCAGGGGCACACCGTGACGTTGGGGGCCTGGCTGCGGGCGCCGGCCGGGGCAGAGGGCATCGCCGCCCTCAGCCTGGACGACGGCCGGACCGAGGCCTGGCACCGCATCGAGGTCACAACCGAATGGTGGTTCTACGCCTTTACCGCCACCCTCAGCGCCGACGCGACCGGCGTGGCCGCCTCGATCCTCCTGCCGCAACGCCCAAACGCTGCCCAGGCGCTCCAGGCCGACGGGGTGGTATTGGTAGATGGTGAGATGCCGCTGCACCTCGTCCCCCAGTTTCAGACAGCCGAGGCCACAGCCGGACAATGGGGCGACCGGCCGATCCTCAACCTGTTACAAAACGGCTCGGCCGAGAGGGCCTGGCCCGGCCTGCGGGCCTGGCCGGGCAACCAGAACCTGTATCGGCAGCCCATCGCCCATGTCGTCCATTCGCTGGGTGAATGGTCCCGGACCGGTTGGGTGTACGGCCCAGAGTTGCTCCTGCTGTTTCAGAGCTTCTGGGGGAAATTCGCCTGGGGCCACCTGAGCCTGCCCGCCGCCTGGTTCTATCCGCTGGGCCTGCTCACCGCCCTGAGCATCGGCGGCGGCGGCCTGGCCGTGGTACGCCGCCTGCGGGCCCGCCATCGGGCTGCTCCCTGGCAACGGCACCTGTGGGGGATGTTGGCCCTCGCCCTGCTGGTGAGTTGGGGGGCGGCGGTGCTGCGCGTGCATCCCGTGTTCCTCACCCGGTTTCTGTTCTGGCCCTCGGCGCGGTACGCCGGCGCGGCCATGGTGCCCACAGCAGCGTTCCTGTGCGGCGGATGGTCCGAACTCCTGCCCTGCCGCTGGCGCGGATGGGCTGCCTGGCTGGGCTTACTGAGCCTGGCAGCCCTGGATGCCGTTGCCCTGTGGACCGTGATCCTGCCCTACTACTATGGCTGAAAAAAGGGCCCTGTCCGTAGAGCGGGTTGGCTACCCGCCCAATCGGTTACCGACGCTATTTGCGCAGTTCCAGGTAGATAGGACTAAAGCCCACCTGGAACTGGTAATCGCTGCCCACCGGCGTCGGTGTCAGGGATGCACCATCCCGGTCATAGGCGGCCAGGAGTTGCGATTGGGCCACGGTGATGGTATGGGTCACAGCATCGGTGGACCACAGGACGTGGAGGCGGTTGTGCTGCCGGACAAAGCTATAGGCCTCGACCCCCGCGCCATAGTCCACGGCCATCTCAAAGTTGCTGTAGCTCTGCCGGGCGATCAGATTCTGGTAGGCCCGGTAGGCAGGGCGCGGGTTGTACGAGCCATCCAGCAGGCCGGTACTTCGCCAGCCCGGCCCGTTGAGGGTGTACCAGACAAAGCCCTGGACCTTCTCGCTCCGCGCCCGGCTAAAGGTGCGGACCAGATAGTCGGCCTGAGCCTCAAAAAAGTCCGAGGAAGGGGGATTGCAGGCATAGTAATCCGGATTGCAGGCCAGCGCCGTTTCGTTCAGAAAGAGCGGCTTGTCCACCCCATATTTGGCCATAGATTGCTGCAGGAAACGGGCCTTGCCCACCGTCCAACCGCCCCACGACTGCCAGGGGCCGGGTCCCACGTCATAATCCCCCCACGCCTGGCCGACGTACGAAGGATAAGCGTGATAGGCCAGAATGTCGAAATAGGGGGCAGCCCCAACAGACAGAGCACCCTCCAGGAAAAGCTCCGGGTGGCCCTCGTAGGTGTTCGGCACCGGTTTGGCCAGCAGCAAGCCCCCGAACACCACTTTGGCCCCCGGATCGACGGCCTTGATGGCCGGAGTTACCACCTTCAGCATCTCCCCATATTGCTGCCCGCCATAATAGGGGTCGGCGATGTTGCCCCAGCAACCAAATACATTGTTGACCGGGACCAGAGTTGGGTCCACGTCCGGTTCGTTGAACAGTTCCCAGTAGTGCACGTTGAATTCGGGCTGGCTGTACCGGCTGACCGCCGCCTGCATAAAGGCGGCAAACGCACCGAGCTTGTCCGGGCGGATGGCCCCGCAATCGGTCTCAAAGGGCTGGTTGATCGTCGCCCAGGTGGGGCTGTGCTGCATCACCACGATAGGCGTAATACCGGCCTGACGGGCAGCACGGAGCTCCTCCTCGAACGTACTCAGCGCCGACCAGTCGTAGGGACCGCCCTCGGTCGGCTGGACCTGGCGCCAGCTAAAGCTGCGGCGGTTGAAGCGCATCCAGGTGACGTTCAGCTCATCAGCCCGCTGCAGCAGCGTGCCGGCCAGCGAAACACCGCACTCAGTCCCAAAGGGCAATTCCCAGGAGTGCTGGCGCATGACGATGGGCAGAAACACGACCTCCAGATCATCGGCCGCCAGGCCCGGCCAGGGCAGGACCGCCACGACCAGGAGCAGTAAGAATGGCAGATACATGGCCCGCAGGGTATGAGACACCGCATTCACCTCCACCAGATTTCCCAGCCATTATAGCACACCTGCCTGGGCGATGTCAATCACCGGCTCCGGTGGCAGCACCCCGCCCCGGTGCCAGGCCGGCCCCCTGCAATAAGCCCTGGGCCTGGCTGGCTGTGCTGGCCCTCGTCGTGGTGAGCGCCCTGCCGGGCCGTGGCCCGGCAACGGCCGCCCAAGGCCAACCGCTTCTGGCCGGAGCGCCCATCTGGGCGGCGGAGCAGAGCGGAGAAGAGGCAGTAGCCCTCTTTCGCCACCGCTTCACCCTGCCCGCCGGGTTAGACCCGGTGGAGCTATCCATCATCGCTGACACACGCTACCAGGTGTGGCTGGATGGGGAGTGGGTCGGGCGCGGACCGGCGCGTTTCTCCCGCACACGGCAAGAGTTCGACACCTTCCTCCTGTCCGGGCTGACCGCCGGGACCCACACCGTGGCGGTACTGGTCCAGTATGCGCCCAACACGCGGCGCTCTGAATCGGAGCGGGCAGCGTTGCAGGCCAGCCTGCACGGCTGGAACGGCTCGACCTGGCAGGTAGTAGCCGCCACCGGCAGCCACTGGAAGGCGATCCTCTCCCCTGCCTGGGATAGGGCCGCCGGCCCCATTTCCCAACTGGACCTGATCGGCCCGATGGAGGTGCTGAACCTGCGCCAGCTGCCTGCCGACTGGATGCAACCCACCTTCGACGACATCTCCTGGCCCTCCGCCCAGGTGGTGACCCCCTCGCCCTTCCCGGCCCTGTCGGCGCGGACCATCCCGCCGCTGGAGGAGGTGCCCCGGGCACCGGTTGCCCTGGTCGAAAGCGGGCTGCTCTCGCCGGGCTGGCACCTGGCCGACCTGGAACACCCCACCGGTAGCGGCTCCCCCATCACCCAAACGCTGTGGGTGACGGCCACAGCCGCCACAACCCTCCGGCTGGAGGCTCTGGACTCCCACCCCGTCCGCGTGGATGGCGGGCCGGCCCTGAGCTGGGTCTCGCTGAACGATCCCCGCCGCCCCGACGTCTTGGCGGCAGAACAGGCGCTGACCGCCGGGCCGCACACCCTGTCCGTCACCATCCCGGCCGAGGAAGCGTGCACGGCCCTCAGCCCGTCTGTCTACTCCACAGCCTGGCTTGGGCGCAGCGAGGAGAGTGCGTGCACCCGGCCCGGCGGCCGCACCCTGGCCATCCGCCTGGCCAACCTGCAACTGACCGGCAGCCCCGGCGTCGTGCTCGGCCACGACCCGGGACGGCGGATGCTGCTGGCCAACCCGGTTGCCGGCGGCACAGGCGCTCCCCAGGTGTCGCTGTTGCCCACCGGCGCCGAGGTGACCATCCCCGCCGGCGATACGCCTCGCTACGTGGTGCTGGACTTTGGCCGCACCCTCCACGCCCGCCTGAGCCTGGAGGCGGACGGACCGGCCGGGACCATCGTGGATGCCGGCTGGGACGAACGGCTGACCGAGGGGCGCCCCCTGCCCAACCCCGGTTCGCTGGTGTCGAACCTGTGGAGCCAGGTGGATTCGTGGATGCTGGATGGAACGCCGCGGCCACTCACCTCCCTGGACACCCGATCGGGGCGCTATCTGTTGCTCCAGGTCTATGGCCCGGGGCCGGTTACCCTGCACCATGTCCAGGCGGTGGAGGAGGTCTATCCGGTCACGCAGATCGGCTGGTTCGACTCGTCCGATGCCCTGCTGGACCGGATCTGGCAGATCGGCCTGGACACGCTGCGGCCCAACATGACCGACGCCTACACCGATACCCCCTGGCGGGAACGCGGCCAGTGGTGGGGCGACGCCATGGTTGCCTTCCACATCAACCGGGCTGTTTTTGGCGATCTGGACCTGTTTCGCCGGGGGCTGCGCCTGATGGCCGACGCGATGGATGCCGACGGCCGCCCGGCGGCCATGGCTCCCAATGGCGAAGGGATCATCACCCTGGACTATGCCATGGGCTGGATCGAAGGCCTGCACGATTACTGGATGCTGAGCGGCGACCTGTCGTTGGTAGCGGAGCTGTACCCGGCCGCCCGGCGGCTGGCCGGCTTCCTGGCCACCTACGAAGGGGAAACAGGGCTGCTGGACGTGCCGCCGGCCCACTGGTCCCAATCGGCGCTCGTGGACTGGCCGGCGACCAGCAGCCGCAGCGGCGAATCTACCGCCCTGAACGCCCAATATGCCGCCGTGCTGCAACAGATGGGCGACATGGCCGCTGCCCTGGGCGACTATGAAGCCGCCCAAAGCTACCGCAACCAGAGCACCGCCGTGCAGCAGGCCCTCAACGCGGTCCTCTTTGTGCCGGAAGAGGGTTGCTACGCCGCCAGCCGCCTGGATGGAACCCTGGTCCCGGCCGCCCCCCACGCCCAGGCGTGGGCCTTGCGCTATGGAGTGGTCCCGCCAGAGCGACGGGAATCTACCGCCCAGGCCCTTCTTCAACAGCTTTCGCCGTTCTTCAATGACCAGGGTTGGGCCGTCGTCGAGCCGCTGGGCATCTTTTCGGTGCTGGAGGCGTTGGGCCGGGCCGGCCACACCAGCGAGGCGCTGGACCTGATCCGCGAACAATACGGCCGCCTCATCGGTCAGGGGGCGACGACCTGGTGGGAACTGTTCACCCCCAATCAGACGCGGGGTCAGAGCCTGTCCCACGTCTGGGGTGGGTCGCCAACCTGGTTCCTGTCGGCGCATGTGCTGGGCGGCCTGGCCACCGGCCCCGACCGGTGGCGCATAGCCCCCCACCCCGGCGGCCTGACCTACGCCCGGGGGGCGGTGCCGCTGGGCAGCGGTGCTCTGGAGATCGACTGGCAGGCCCCCCGCTGCGGGCAATTCGACCTGACCCTGACCGCCCCTCTGACCAGCAGCGGTGAACTCTTGCTGCCCTTCCACCGCTACGACGCCGTGGTGACGTTGGATGGGATCGCGGTCTGGGACGGTGGACCGGTCGAGGGGCAGCCGGCAGAGATGACCGACGAGGGACTGCTAATCGCCGGGCTGACGGGCGGGGTGCACCGGGTGTCGGCGGCGTTCCAGTGCTACCCCGTCTTCCTGCCCCTCACCATCCACTGACGCCTCTGTACCCTGGTGGTTCCGGCCTGATCGGCCGACAAATTTAGGGTTGGCATAGCACGACACGGATTGCACGGATTAGAAACAATCGCATCGCCAGGTGTGCGTCCAAGCCGTGTCCAAAATCCGTGTCATCCGTGTATCCGTGTCAAAATCCGTGTCGTGCTCCGTGTATCCGTGTCATCGAGTGACATACACCGGGTTGAAATCCACCACAACCCGGCCCGAACCGGCGATCGGATCTCCATACCGGTCAAAGGCGGCGGCACCCGGCGGCAGGGGAAGGTCGTGCGCCGCGCCGTCGGCCGACCACAGCACCTCCACGTAGCCCTTGCCGTCCTCCCGACGGAAGGTATAGCCCGCGATCCCCGGCGGATAGCCGGCCACCTGCCCCTGGTAGCGGACTGTGGTGAGGAAAGAGGCTGCCGCCCGATAGGCGCGGTAGGCCGGCTTGGGCGTCAGGTCGGGCAGGAGCAGGCCGACATGGTTCCAGTTTTCGTTGATCCAGGCATAGTATACCTGGCCTTCCAGCCCCAGGGCCAGCGCCTCGGCATAGACGCGGGGCAGGTAGGCGGCCTGCATCTCCAGGCAGTCGGCACTGGTCTGACGGCACAACAGCGCCGCCTCGGTGTTGAACAGCGGCTTGTCGGCGTAGCCATAGCGGGCCAGCAACTCGCGCAAAAAGGCCACCTTGGCCGGCATCACCGTCGGCGAGTCAGGCCATTTCGGGTTGCCCATCAACCCCGGCGCGCCGCCATAGTAGCTGTAGGCGTGAAAGCTCACCCCGTCGAAATAGTCGCCGCCTCCGGCCTGGAGGACGCCTTCCAGGAAGCGCGGGCTGCTATCCTGACCACCGGCAGGGCGGTCCAGCAGCAGCCCCCCGATGAGCACCTGCGCCTGGGGGTCAACGGACTTGATGGCCGGATAGGCAACCCGGAGCATCTGGGCATAGTACCGCCCGCCATAGTTTTCGTCCGCCTGGTCGCCCCAACAGCCAAAGACAGAGCGGGGGGGAACCAGGCCGGGGTCCACGTCCGGTTCATTGCCCAGTTCCCAGTAGCGCACATGATAGGGCGGCGCACCGTACCGCCTGACCACCGCCTGCAGGAACTGCCCGAACGCGGCCAGGCTGTCCTCCCGGATCGGCCCACAAACGGCGCCGGGGACCTTTTGCGCCCATTCCGGCGTGAACTGGACAATGGCGATGACCTGCAACCCGGCCTCGGCTGCCTGGCGCAGGCTGGCCTCGTCCACCACCTCCCAGTGATAGGCAGGCGGGTCGGTGCGGACCGGCTCGATCCGGTCCCAGGGGAAAGCGGCCAGGCGCAACCAGTACACGCCGGCCTGCAAGGCCAGGTCCAGACCCTGGTCGGCGCCCACCCGGTTCATCTGCGTACCAAAGACAGGTTGGCGCGGCGGTGGCAGCGGCGTGGCCGTTGGAGAGGACAGGGGGGTAGGGAGCAGAGTGGGCGACGGTGCAATCGTGGGGGCGGGCAGGGGATGAGGGGTGGCCGTGGGCGGCAACGACGGCACAGGCGTGGCCGTTGGGGTGGCATTGGCCCCACACCCACCCACAGACAGGCTCAGCAGAATGAGCAACAGGAGCGAGCGCCTGTTTCTTCCCATATCCCGGCATCCCCCTTTCATCTTACATGACCCGATGCCCCCCTCGCCCCCACCCTCTCCCCCACGGGCGAGGGCGTCTGCCCCTTCCCCTCTCCGCAGGCTGTATCCTACCACGAAGTGGGCTGTTTGCCAAACCGGGGGCAAAATAAAAAGCCCCGGCGGCTGAGCCACCGGGGCCATGCCGTGCACCGTCAGACCGCTGGCACAACCTCCACCGCCTTGGGCCCCTTGGGCGTGTCCTCGATGCGGAAGCGCACCCGTTCCCCTTTTTCCAGGTTCCGGAAGCCCTCGCCTACAATATTCTCATAGTGGACAAAAACGTCTCTGTCCCCGCCGTCGGGCTCAATAAAGCCCCAGCCCTTCATCCGGCTGAACCACTTGACCGTTCCTGTGGTTTCGCCCTCCATTGAACACAGCCTCCTTCATGCGTGATCTTTTGAGCCGCCGGTCTGCCCGGTCTCCTGCTCTGTCCGCAACCCCAGGGGAATTGCGAAACCGCTCCACAGGATAGCACAGAGTGGGGTGTTTGTCAAATCCCGGCCGTTGGATATTGCCCACAAAATGCAAGAGGCCCCCACAGCATGGTAGGGGCAGCCCTCGCGGCTGCCCAGGGGTGAGGTCAAAGCGAACCGTATCCTCATCGTTGCTCAAACGGCAAGCCAGGGGCAAAGGCGGCGCTCCAACCCATCTACGGCAAAATAGAGAGCCAGCCCCAGCAGGCTCATGGCCACCACCCCGGCATACATCTGCGGATAGGCCAGGCGGCCCCATGTCTCGACGATGATATAGTAGCCCAGGCCCGAAGTGGTGGCAAACGATTCGGCGAAAAAGAGGACGGCGATGGCCGTGCCGATGCTCACCCGCAGCGAAGTCAGCACGGCCGGCAGGCAGGCCGGCAGATAAACAAAGCGAAAGATGGCCCGTCGCCCGGCGCCCAGCGAACGGACCGAAGCGATCAGTGCGGGACGGATGTTGGCCGCCTCGTCGCGGACCACGACCAGTATCTGGAAAAAGAGGATCAAGGCGATGATGAACACTTTAGACAGGTTGCCGATGCCCAACAGGAGGAGGACCACCGGCAAAAAGACGATCTTGGGGATGGGGTAGAGCAAATAAATGATGGGTGCAGCCAGACGGTTGGCCGTGGGGCTGAGGCCCAGGCCCAGGCCGGCGGGCACAGCGGCTGCCACGGCCACCAGAATGCTGGCCACAACCCGCCAGGCGCTCACCAGCAGATGGCGGCCCAACTCGCCGGGCAGAGCCTGGCCAAAGGCGCGCAACACGCGCCACGGTTCGGGCAGGACCGGCTTGCCGATGGCCAGCGCCGCCAGTTGCCAGGCGATCAGCACCCCCACCGTTGCCAGGACGACATCACGTTTGCGCATGGGCGGTTTCTCCCAACAGTTCGCGCACCTGATTGCACCTGGTTTGAAACTCGGCATATTTCCGGTAAGCGGGTTGCCCGGCCAAAGGGTTGTCGAGGACCAGCGGCCGGCGGTGGGGCGGCTGGCGCAGCACCAACAGCCGCTGCCCCATGTACACCGCCTCCTCGATGTTGTGGGTAACGATGACGGCCGTCACCCCCGTCTCGGCGCGGAGTTCCAGCATCAACTGCTCCAGGTCTTCGCGGGTCAGGGCATCGAGGGAAGAAAAAGGTTCGTCCATGAGCAGCAGGTCGGGGTTCATGGCCAGAGTGCGGGCAATGGCCGTGCGCTGGCGCTGGCCGCCCGATATTTGGGCCGGGTACCGGTCGCGCAGCTCGGCGATGCCCAGCCGCTCCAACCAAAAGTCCACCCGCCGGGCCATCTCTCCTTTGGGGAGGCGTTCGCCGGCGGGCGCATGGCGTCCATCCGGCCCGTAGAAGCGGCGGACGCGCAGGCCCAGGGCCGCGTTCTCGGCGACGGTAGCCCAGGGCAAGAGGCCGTAATCTTGCAGGATCAGGCCGGTATGAGGCCGGGGGCGTTCCAGCCGCTGCCCCCCGATCCGGATCTGGCCGCCGGTCGGACGCCGCAGCCCGGCCAGCAGGTAGAGCAGCGTCGACTTGCCGCAGCCCGACGGCCCGATGACGGCCCAGGTTTCGTCGGCCCCCACGCACCAGGTGAATCCCTCGAAAAGAGGGGGGTGTCTGGGGTAGGCAAAGGTCAAGGCCTGAAGTTCGATCATGGGAATAGGGGAGCTAGGGCAGGTAGCTGCTGTCCACGATCTGCTCGTAGGGCATATCCTTCTCGACCAGGCCCTTGTCCAACGCCCACCGCATCACGTCGGCCAACTGCTCCGGCGTGGGCACGCTGGCTGTGGGGAAGGGAGGCATCTGGTAGGTACCCTGAATTGATTCGGGCACGCGCCCCACTTCGATGAGCAGGTCCTGGTACGCTTCCGGCCTGGCGTTCAGCTCCTGGACGGCCATTTCCCAGGCTTGCAGGAAACGGCGCACCGCTTCTGGCCTGGCTTCCAGCGTCTTGACGCTAAAGGCCAACACCGACTGGGAGAGTTCCGGGATGGAGGTGTCGTCCACCACCAGGACGGCCCCGGCGGCCATCGCGCCCGAAGCCAACGGATCGGGCAGGGTGGCGGCCGGGATCTCGCCGTTGAGGAGCAGCTCAAAGCGCACCGGGATGGCGCTCACCTCCTGGACGGCGATCTGGTCGGCGGTCAGGCCGGCGTGCTCCAACATCCGGTCGGTCAGGTATTCGATGATGCTGTTCTGCGAGATGCCGATCTCCACCCCGGCCAGGTCTGCCGGGGATTTCACCTCGCTGCCCGGCCTGGCCAAGAGGCGGAACAGGGGCGAGTCGGGGTAGGCCTTGCACGCGGTGCGCACGACCATGATCTGGGGCCGGTCCTGGTTGAACAGCACAGGCGAGATCAGGTCGGTCAACATGCCGTCCACCTGGCCGGCCTGCATCAGGGCATCCCGTTCCTGGGCGCTCTTGACCGGAACCAGCTCGACCTGGACGCCCACCTGCTCGAAATAGCCGTTCCGGTCGGCCACATGGATGGGCAGGACGTCGAGGATGGGCAGCAGGGCCATGCGCAGCGTCGGGACCTCGCCACCGGCAGGGGGGGTCGGCAGGGGGGATTCCAGCACGCCCACTGTCGGCTCGACGGCCCCGGTTGTTTGGGGCGCCGCCGGCGGCTCGGGCGTTCCGCACGCGGCCAGCGCCAGGCTCAGGATGACCAGCAGGCTTCCGATGATGTACTTGGGCATTTCCACTCTTTCCTCCGTTTGGGGACGGTTTATATTTTGAGAGGTCGTTCCCGCTTTTCAGGACACCTCATCTGACAAACAGGGCCATAAGCACCGACACAAAGGCGATGACGCTGATGTAGCCGTTGACGTTGAAAAAGGCCAGGTTCAGCCGCGACAGGTCGTCGGGGCGGACCAGGCTGTGCTCATAGACCAGCAGGCCGGCGATGACGGCCAGCCCCGGCCAGAAGGGCCAGCCCAGCCTGGCCAGCCGGCCGACCATCGCCAGCAAAACCGCCGTGAGGAGGTGGTTGGCCTGGGCCAGCCGCAGGGCAGCGGCGATGCCAAAGCGGGCCGGCACCGAGTGCAATCCCTCGCGCCGGTCAAACTCGACATCCTGGCAGGCGTAGATCAGGTCGAACCCGGCGATCCAGAGGGTGACGGCCAGCCACAGCAACCAGGGCAGTGGGTCGGCCAGCGTCGGCCTGACGGCGATCCAGGCCCCCATTGCTGCCGCGCCATCGGTCAGGCCCAGCACCCAATGGCTGAGCCAGGCGAACCGCTTGGTGTAGTGATAGCCGACCAGCAGCAGCGCTGCGACAGGCAACAGGGCCAGGCAAAGGGGGTTGAGCATCCAGGCGGCAACGGCCAGCAGCAGCCCGGCCCCTACAGCCGCCCTCCGGGCCGTCCGCAGGCTCAGACGGCCGGCCGGCAGGGCGCGGTCCGCCGTGCGCGGATTGCGGGCATCGAACTCGCGGTCGGCGATGCGGTTGACGGTCATGGCCAGCGTCCGCGCCGAGGCCATGGCCACGGTGATCCACCCGAATTGCCACCACGTCGGCCAGCCGTCGGCGGCCAGCACCATGCCCAGGTAGGCAAAGGGCAGGGCAAAGATGGTGTGTTCGAAGCGGATCATCTCCAGGAAGATGCGCAAGTGGGTCACCCCTGACTTTTACAAGTGCGAGCCGCAGTACGGGCAGTCGGCCGTGGTCTCCCCGGTCCACCTGACCTCGGCGGCACTGATGGGCGCCCCGCACTGGGGGCACGTGGCCGGCAGCCGGTCGGCGCCCTGTGCCCTCACCGCCTGGGCGGCCTGCCTGGCTTCCTGCCTGTTCACGATCAGTTGAAGGGCCGCCTGGGTGAGGCTGCTGATGGCGATCAGGACCAGGATGCCCGGCCACAGCCAGCCTTTCCAAAACAGGATTGCCAGCCCGATGAGCCAGATGGCGCTGTGAATCTGCTTCCAGGGGCCGACCAGAATTTCGCCTCGATCCTCTTCCATTTCATCCCTCCCCGTTCACAAACCGTACTCTGCCCAACGGCGGTCCACCAGCGCCTTGATCTGCGGCGACATCTCGATCTCTTCCGGCCAGCCGCGGGGATGGCCGTCCGCCGGGCCTTTGGCTGTAGCGTCCACGCCGATCTTGCCGCCAAAGGCAGGGCGCACGGCGGAATGGTCCAGGTCGTCCACCGGGCCATCCACGATGACCACGTCGCGCCGCCAGTCCACGTTGCCCAACACCCGCCAGGCCACCTCCGACAGGTCGTGGACGTTCACCTCCTGGTCCACCACGACGATGGCCTTGGCCAGCATCATCAGCCCCAGCCCCCACAGGCCGTACATCACCTTGTGCGGATGGCCGGGGAAGCGCTTCCGGATGCTGACGATGACCAGGTTGTGAAAGACACCTTCGGCAGGCATGTTGATATCCACAATCTCGCTCTGGAAGAGGCGCAGCAGGGGCAGGAACAGCCGCTCGGTGGCCTTGCCCAGCCAGTAATCCTCCATGGGCGGCCGGCCGACGACGGTGGCCGGATAGATGGCGTCGCGGCGGCGGGTGATGGCCGTCACGTGGAACACAGGGAACAGATCGGGGGGCGTGTAGTAGCCGGTATGGTCGCCAAAGGGGCCTTCCAGGCGGCGCTCGTTGGGGTCCACATAGCCCTCGATGACAATGTCGGCGTCGGCGGGCACTTCGAGGGGCTGGCTGACGGCCCGGACAAAGCGCACCGGCTTGCCGCACAGCCAGCCGGCCAGCAGATACTCGTCTATGCCCGGCGGCAATGGGGCCGAAGCACACCAGGTCAGGGCCGGGTCGCCCCCCAGGGCCACCGCCGCCGGGATGGGTCCCTGCTTTGTCTCGCGGGCCAGCCGCTCGTGCTCGGCCCCGCCTTTGTGACGCTGCCAGTGCATGGCCAGGGTGCGGGCGTCGTACTGTTGCAGGCGGTACATGCCCACATTGCGGACGCCCGTCACCGGGTCGCGGGTGATGACCTGGGGCAGGGTGAGGTAGCGGCCGCCGTCTTGAGGCCAACATTTCAGGATCGGCAAAGTGTCCAGCGAGGCGTCGTCGGTGTGGACGATCTCCTGGCAGGGGGCCTTTTTGACCAGCCTGGGGCGCAAGCCTGCGCTGCGCAGCGCCCGCCACAGGTCGGCGGCGCGGTCCACGGCATCGCCCAGGCCCTGAGGAAGCTTCAGGTCGAGCAGGGCCGCCAGACGACGGTTCAGTTCGTCCAGATCGGCCACCCCCAACGCCCAGGCCATCCGCTCGGCGCTGCCAAAGGCGTTGATCAGCACCGGCAGGTCGTAGCCCGTGACGTTTTCAAAAAGCAGGGCCACATTCGGCCCGGCCTGGCCCTTGCTCACCCGGTCGGTGATCCCGGTGATCTCGAGCTCGGCGCTGACCGGGGCCGTGATGCGCTTCAGTTGTCTCCGTTCTTCCAAAAGCGCGACAAATTCGCGCAGGCTGTGGAAGGCCATGCTTTGCGTTCCACCTTGTGCGACTTGAGCTACGCCTGGATGGCTGCCGACAAAGCAAGACCCCGGGCTGGGCCCAGGGCCGGACGCCGTCGTTCGCGGGGCCAACTATACCACAGAACAGGCCAGGCAGCAAGTTTTTCAGACCAACCGGAGTCCTGGCCATTTGACAGGGGGAACAACAACGGCTAAAATCCGGGTTGTACTGCCGGACACATTCCAGGGGGAGGGAGAAGAGATGTCGGAAGAGACCTTTGCCGCCTGCATCGCTTTGGGCCGGCGGCTGGGCTTTGAGGAGGAGCATAGCCGTCAGGATGCGCGCCTGGCGGTTTTGCTCTTTGACCAGACATCTGAACTACACGGCCTGGGGGATGAGCATCGGGATCTGCTCTATTGCGCCGGGTTGTTGCACGACATCGGCTATGTAGAGGGCTATGAGGAGCACCACAAGACCTCTTACCGGCTGATCATGCAGGCCGACCTGCCGGGGCTCACCGGGCGGGAGAAGCGGATCGTGGCCAACGTGGCCCGCTACCACCGGGGGGCCAGGCCCAGCCTGGCCCATGAAGGCTTTGCCGCCCTGGACCCCGAGGACCGGCAGATCGTCACGGTGCTGGGGGCCATCCTGCGCCTGGCCGATGGCCTGGACCGAACCCACACCAACGCCGTGCGCGACCTGGAGGTGTGGCTGGAAGGCGACCGCCTGATGGTGCTGGTGGATTGCCCGCTGGGGTGTAGCCCTGAGGTGTGGGCGGCGGAGAAGAAGGGGCGTTTCCTGGGCGAGGTGCTTGGCCGGCGGGTAGAGGTCCGTAGGGCCCTGTCAAAGTCGCGGTCTGGCGGTCTATGGGGTATAATTCCTCCTGGCGATCAACAGAGGAGGGAGGTACCCGATGGACCAACACACGTATAGTACGTTTATAGAGGCAATCAAGGAGGTGCCCG
>DAOTXL010000106.1:0-31179 GCA_034435455.1 Anaerolineae bacterium | reverse complement strand
TCCTGGGGGTGGGGGAGGGGACCCCCCATCCCGCACCCTGATAGCTCACGATGCCGCTTTACCGCGTCCCCTTGGCAGCCAGGTCCTTCACCTGGGCGGCATTGCTCTTGTCCACAAAGCCCGGCCCGGTGAGCACCGGCAGTCCGCCGCCGACGGTGTTCAGGTTGGTCTTGTACAGGTAGAGGAGGACAACCGGCAGATAGCCCTGCAGGTACTGCTGCTGGTCCACGGCGAACATCATTTCGCCAGCCTCGATGGCCGCCAGCACGTCGGGGCTCAGGTCGAAGGTGGCCAGCAACTGCTTGCCCCCCGCCGCCTTGATGGCGTCGCGGGCGGCGATGGCAATGACCGGGTTGAGGGTCAGGATGGCGTCAATGCTGCTGTCGGAGATCAGCTTGTTCTGGATGGCCGAGACGGTGCCCGCCACGTCACGAACGCCGGTGGTGGCGACGTTAAAACGCTCGACGTTGGAGCCAAAGGTGTCGGCCAGGCCGTCGCACCGCTGTTCCAGGCCGATGTTGCCCTCCTCGTGGATGACGCACAGCACCTTTTTGGCCCCGGCCGCCTTGAACTTTTCACCCGCGCCCTGGCCGGCCACGAATTCGGTCTGACCCACATGGGTCAGGGCACCCAGTTCCTTGTAGACGTCCACGCCGGAGTTGATGGTGATGACCGGGATGCCGGCATCTACCGCCTTCTTGATCGCGTCCTTGAGGGCATCGGGGTTGGCCAGGGAGACAAAGATGCCGTCCACCTTGGCCCCCACATAGTCCTCGACCAGTTGCGCCTGGGCAACCGGGTCGCCGCTACCGCCCGATTTGAGGGTGACGCCAAAGGTTGCGGCTGCATCCTTGGCGCCCTTTTCCACCACGGCCCAGAAGGCATCCTCGGCCGGGTTGGCGTGGACCGCCATGCCGAAGACCAGTTTGGCCTGGACGACCTGCGGTTCGGTGGGCTTGACTTCCACCTTGGTCGCTTCCGGCGCCTTAGTCGGCTCCTGGGCGGGACCGCAGGTCACTACCGTGGCCAACAGCACGGCCACCAGCAACAGTGAGACGATTTTTGCGCGCGACATTTCTTCTTTCCTCCTTTTGAACAAGATTTTTGCGCATCAGATTGTTGGTTCCCTACGGTTGTCGAAGGCAATCACCTCCTTTCCAGGGCTTCCAGGCCGTGAGAAGGATGAGGGGTTAGCCTGGTTTTACCATAATCTTGCCGTCGGTTCGCTCGGTGGACCTGGCGATGGCATCCACCGTGTCGGCCAGCTTGTAGCGGGCGGTGATGATCGGGCTCAGGTCCAGCCGGCCGGCGGCCACCAGGCGGATGACGTTGGGAAAGTTCTCGTCGCCGGAGTGGCCCTGCGCGCCAAAGAACTGGGAGCGGCGCACCTGGAAGGTCTCCAGGTAGATCGGCACCCGCTGCGCCGCCCGCCCGATCTGCACGATCCTGGCGTTGATGGCCAGTGCCTTTTCCATTTCCGGGATGGTCAGATGAGGGGCACCGGCTGCTTCGACGAAAAAGTTAAACCCCTCGCCATGGCTCAGGTCCATCAGCACCTGGTGGGGCGTAACCTGGCGGGGGTCAAAAACATAATCGGCGCCGACCTTTTGGGCCAGCTCACGGCGCGGAGCTGAGGTCTCGAAAGCGGCGATTGTGCCGGCGCCGGCCGCCCGGGCCAGGCCGATGGCCGCCAGGCCGATGGGGCCGGCCCCGAACACGGCTACATAGTGCCCCGGCTTGAAGCCACCGGCCCGCGAGAACATGCCGTTGTAGGCCACACAGGTCGGCTCGGTGAGCGCACCGACTTCATACGCTTTTTCCTCGTCCCCAAACCGCTCGGCGATGGCGTCAATCTTCCAGCAAAACTTTTCGTCCACGGCGATATAGTGGGCAAAGGCGCCGGGGATGGTAAAGCCAAGCTCCTCCAGGTTGGTGCAGTGGTTGGGGAAGCCGTTGCGGCAGGGGATGCACCGCCCACACCAGATCATCTCTTCGACCGTGACCATGTCGCCGACCTTGAGTTGTTCCACCTCCTTCCCCACTTCGACCACCTGGCCCGAAAATTCGTGGCCCAGGATCGTGGGAAATTTGGTCAGGCCGGGGTAGAGGATGTAACCGTCCGCATCGGTTTCGTAAAAATGCATGTCCGAGCCGCACACACCACAGGCCCGCACGGCCAGCACCACCTCCTTCGGCCCCGGCTGGGGGTCGGGCCAGTCGCGCACCTCCAGTTTGGGATAGCGCCACACGCTGTTACCGGTGATCGCTTTCCCTGTCTCTTTTTCCCAGTCCGACAGCGGATAGTCGGGCCTGGGGTCCCATTGGGCATCCAAAACCAAACCTTTCATCGATCAACCTCCTTTTCTTTAAAGGTTCCAGACGATTCCCGCACGATCAAATCCCCTTGCATGACGACGTTCGATACCTGCTCGTGCCCTCGGGTCCTCAGCGCCAGGGCCATCAGCACCGCCTGCCGGCCCATCTCCCGCTTGGGTTGGGCGATGGTAGTCAGGGTTGGATGGACGTAGGAAGCAAAGGGGATATCGTCAAAGCCCACCACAGCCAGCCTGTGGGGGACCGGCACATCGGCTTGCCGGGCGGCACGCAACAGACCGATGGCGGTCATGTCGTTGTAGCAAAAGACGGCGCTGGGCGGTTCCTCCAACGCCATGAGGATCGGCAGGGCCTGTTCTCCACCGCCGGCGCGGCCGGTGCCGCCTACGACCAGGAGCGGGTCGTAGGCGATGCCGGCCTGGGTCAGGGCCTGGCGATAGCCGGCCAGGCGGGCCAGGTCGTCGCTGTGCTCGGCCGGTCCGGTGATATAGGCGATGCGCCGGTGGCCCAGCTCGATCAGATGGCGGGTGGCCAGGCAGCCACCGTGGTGGTTGTCCACCGTAATCGAAAAGGTGTAGGGGCCGCTCTGTTCACTATGGCTGTTGATCAGCACCACCGGCACGGCCAGGCGGTCCAGGTGTGCCTGGTACAGGGCGCCGATGCGCGACGAAGTCACAATCACGCCGTCCACCCGCTTGGAGTGGAGCATCTCCACGGCGGCGATCTCGCGCTCCGGCTCGGCGTTGGAGCTGGCCAGGATGACGCTGTAGCCATGGTCGTGGGCGGTGATTTCGATGGCCTGCACAATCTCGGCGATAAACGGGTCGCTGATGGTGGTCACGACTACGCCCAGGGTCATGGTCTGGCGCATGACCAGGCTCCGCGCCTGGGCATCGGGGCAGTAGCCCATCTCGTGGGCCAGGCGTTGGATGCGCGCCCGGGTGTCGGCGTTCACCAGCGGGCTACCACTCAACGCCCTGGAGACGGTGGAGTGGGAGACCTGGGCTGCTTTGGCAATGTCTTTGATCGAGACCCGAGGCACGGTCTGTTCCCCTACAATCCCTATCCCAACCACACACGTTTGCAGCACACGTGTGCAATTATATCATACCGGCTCCGGTTTGTCAAGCCCCCCAAAAAGGGAATTTCAGGAGAGGGGGCTGTTCATCGCTCTTGCTTGTTTTCGCCGGTTCGTAATAGGACTAATGTCCTATAGCAGGTTTTGCCGCTTTATGCTATACTTGATAAATGGGATCGGCCGGGGGGCTGCTCCGCCGTTATTTCGTGGGGGCAGGAGCCCTGGCTTTAAAACGTTCTGCCGGGCGGGTAGGTGCATTGGAGGTTCGTCATGGATGCAAAGGAGCAACAGCCTTTCCTCACTCCGCAAGAGGTTGCAGACCTGTTGCGCGTTTCGGTCTATACGGTCCGCCGCTGGATCAAGGAAGGGCACTTGCCGGCATACAAGGTGGGCCGGGGATGGCGGATCAGCGAGCCGGATCTGGGAAGGTGGCTTGGCAGACACCAATTGGGTGTGATGATCCAGTAGATAGGCCTGGACCCTTGCATCATGCAGGAAGTGGAGGTTGAGGAGCGGCAACGGCTGCCCGGGGTCAAGACCGACCTCTTTTATGCGATGGTCACTCTGGGCAGCACGGCCATCTGGTCTGTCCTGAGCGGGTGGCTGTTATACTTTTACCTGCCACCGGAAGGGGAGGGGACCCCGTTGGTGCCGGCGGCCCTCCTGGGGGCGGCACTGTTTGCCAACCGGATTGTGGATGCCGTGATTGACCCGCCGATCGGCTACCTGTCCGATCGCACCCGCAGCCGATGGGGTCGCCGCCTGCCTTTTATGGCCGCCTCTGCCCTGCCCATGCTGGCCTTTTTCGTCCTGCTGTGGACGCCACCGGTCCGGGGGGAATCGGTGTGGAACCTGGTCTACCTGGTGGTGATCCTGGAACTTTATAACGTGGCCTATAGCTTCTTGCACATTGCCCACGGGTCCCTGCTGCCCGAGCTGGCGCTCACCGATCGCCATCGGGTGCGGATGTCGGCCTGGAAGGCAGGTTTTGAGACGGTGGCGATGGTTTTGAGCGCCTTTGTGGGCCCGGTTATCAACAAGCTCGGCTATCTGCGCATGGCCCTGGCCTATGCGGCGGCCATGCTGCCCTGTTTCTACCTGCCTCTCTTTGTGCTCCGGGAACGCCCAGAACGGCAGATCGCTCCTGCCAAACGGCTTGGTTTCCGAGAAGGGTTTGCGATCACCCTGCGGAACCAGGCGTTCCAGGTGTATACCATCACCTGGGCCTTTTACTGGGGGACGATGACGTTGATACCGGCTGCCGTCCCGTTCATCGTTACCGAGATCTTCCGGTTGACCAAAGCCGACACCGTGTACTTTTATATGGCGATGGTGCTGGTCTCGGTGATCTGTTATCCGCTGGTCACCTGGCTTGCGAGCCGGTTGGGCAAGTGGCGCGTCTTTGCCGGTTCTCTGCTGGCTTCGGCCCTGGTGTTGCTGGGGCTTTTGGTCGTGGGGCAGGGGGGGGCCATGTCGTTGCTGGCGCAGGGCATCCTCTGGGTTGTCTTGCTGGCGGCCGTCCTGGCAGGGGCCATCGTGCTCTCACCGGTCCTGGCTGCCGAGGTGACCGACTATGACGAGCGAGAGACCGGCCAACATCGGGAAGGGGTGTACTATGCCACCTGGGGGTTGCTCGATAATCTCGTCAGCGGTGCGGCGACGGCCCTGATCCCGCTTTTGTTGCTCCTGGGGCGCAGCCGATCTGATCCCAACGGGCCGCTGGGGGTGCGCCTGATCGGCGGGGTGGGAGGGGGGATGATGCTCATCGCCTTTTTTGTTTTCCTGCGCTACCCGCTGCGGCAGGGCCTGAGCCGGGAGGCTTGAGACGGGCAGGGGCGAGTGGAAGGAGCCCTGAATTTTGAGGTTCAGATTGCCCATCGGGTGGAGGAGGTCGGCCGGGACGCCTGGGATCGGCTGGCTGGTGATCGGCCTTTCGCCAGCTATCGTTGGTATCGTTTTGGCGAGAGGGTGCTGGCCGATAACCTGCCCGTCTACATCATCCTGTCGCTGGACCATAAGCCGGTGGCCCGGGCTACTTTCTGGCTGCGGAGGAACGAGCCGGTGCCGATGCCGGCGGGGGTGGTACGGGGCTTGATGGAGCGGCTACTGAACCGCTGGCCGCTCTTGATCTGCCAGGCTCCCCTGGCTGATGTGCCGGGGCTGGTTCTGCCCGATCCGCCGCTGCGCGATGCGGCATTGGCTCTCCTGGGCCGGCACGCCCTGGAGCAAGCCGGCCGTTATGGCGCTTCGTTCGTGGTCTTTGTCTATCTGGAGGAGGCCGAGACCCGTTGGCCCGGCTGGCCGGCAGCCTTTGCCGCGGTAGAACTCCCGGAACCGGGCACCCGTCTGACCATTACCTGGCCCGATTTCGAGAGCTATCTGGCCGGCCTCTCCAAGAAAAGCCGTCGCCAGTACCGCACCAACTGTCAAAAATCTCTGGAGTTGGGCATTGAGGTGAAGCGTCACTTCTTGCACGCCCCCCTCGAGGGGGAGATCCTGGATGCAGCGCTGACGCTTATCCGCAATGTCGAGAGCCATTATGCTGTGCCGCCGTTTCCCTGGGCGCGGGCGGTGCACGAATATGCCTATATGGTAGATGCCGTGTGGTTGACCGCCGAACTGGGGGGGAGGCTGGTCGGTTGCTCGTTGATGATCGGCGATAGGGGGGCGTGGCGGTGGTTGTTGCTGGGGCGGGACTATGGGGTGGAGTATGCCTATTTCCAACTGGCCTATGAAACGGTGCGCAGTGTTATCGAACAGGGGGGGCGTCTGTTGTGGGGAGGCACCGGCTCCTACGAGACGAAGCGACGGCTGAATTTCCAGGTGACGGGTGACAACTATGCCGTCTTTGCCGCCCGTAGCCCTCTTTGGCAGAAACTGGGGCGCTGGTTGGCGCACAGAGAGGAGAGCAGAGCTCAAGAGGCTTATGAGTCGTGAACGATTGCCTGTACCTTGGCAGCGGTTCTGGCGGGTGTTCTTTTGGGAATTCATCCAGAACCTGCCGCTTTTGGCGGGATTCATGATGGCCTTGCATTTCTGGCCGCAAGGCAGGCCGGGAGTAGCTGCGGCGTGCCTGCTGGCCGGCGGCATAGTCGGTTCGTTTGTCATCCGCCTCACCGAATCGCGGATTGTAAAAGGCCACCGTGAACCCTGGCGGGTGGTGATCACAAATATAGTGATTATCACCTTTTTAATGTTTATTTTTTCGATTTATCTGCTGGCTTCGTGGAGCAGGTGGTGGACCGACTTGCTCATTGGTCTGGTGGGTGGCAGTGGATTGAGGGCGGCACAAAATCTGGCGCTGCGGTCCCCGCTCAATCCGGGCCGGTGCCTTTTTTTTGGCCTGTCATGTGCTCTCACTTTCGTTGGAGTTCGATTGTTTTCTACGAATCTGCCGATATGGCTGGGTGTTCTAGCGGTTACGGCGGTGGCGACGGCAGCTATTGTCTTGACGGGCTATGGCCCCTGGACTGGGGATAGTCTTTACCAAGAAACAACCTGATGACAGTTTGGGGTGGAGGGCAGATTCTGATGCTGGGCGGTATCTATCAATCGGTCACGATCTTGATACTCATTGTTGTTTTCTATGTGGTGGACGTGTGGTTGATGCACCGCTACGATCCGCTCCGGGCCGAAGGCAGCAGCCGGGCCTGGGGATACACGGTTATGGCCTCTTGTGCGGCGGTCCTGCTCATTCTCCAGCCCATCTTGTGGCCCGGCCTGGGGCTGCACCTTACCGGCCGGTGGGCGCTTGCGGTGCAGGTCGGAGGCCTGTTGCTGACCCTTGTTGCCCTGGCTCTGCATTGGTGGGCACGGGTGTGCCTGCGGCAGTTTTACGGTGAGCGCGAAGAGGTCCAGGAGGGGCAATATCTGGTGGAAAGCGGACCCTATGCCTACATTCGCCATCCCATCTACACATCCTATTTTTTGTTTACCGTTGGGTTGCTGCTGATCAATCCCAGCTTGCCGGTGCTATTGGCCGTCCTGTATGCCTTTGTTGATTTCTCCCTGGCTACCCGGCGGGAGGAGAAGTTGCTTGGTGAAAAGCTGCCGGGGTATGCCGAATATATGGCCCGCACACCGCGTTTTTTCCCACGGCTGCGCAAACCTGTGGGAGGGGGTAGAACATGAAAAAGGTTATACTGATTTCGGCTGCTGCGGATCATCCCCGCTTTGATTGGTCCCTGCCCTTGCTCCCGCCATTGGGCATCCTGGCTATCGGCTCCTACCTGACGATGCATGGCGTTCCTTGTGAGCTGATTGACATGCAAATAGACTTTGGGATCGGAACAACCCCTGAGGTTGAGCGCATCGTCTGCCGGCGGGTAGCCCATTATCTGTCTGACCAGGCGGATGCTATTCTGTGGGTTGGGATTTCACAGTTGGCCAATGGTACCAGTGGGGTAGCATTGGCTGAAGAGATTCGCAAGGTCTTGCCTGATGTGCCCATCATCTTTGGTGGCTACTTTGCGTCCAGTATCTACCGAAGGCTACTTGAGGAATGTCCATTTATTACTGCGGTTGTGCGCGGCGACGGCGAGGTAGCCGCACTTCAGATCAGCCGCAGCCTGGATCAAGGACTCTCTTTTTTTTCTGAACATACCCCGAACCTGGCCTGGCGGGAAAATGGTGAGATCCGAACAACTTTCTTGAGGCCTGTGGCCTTGAATGACTTGCCTATCCTGGACTTCCGACTGCTGCGGAACCTGGCTGGCTACCAGGTGATAGGCGTGATGACTTCGTGGGGGTGTCCGTACCGGTGCAACTATTGCCTGGAGAACAGCATGCGCCCCTATGCGGCGCACGATCCGGCCTGGGTGAACCGGCAATTGGCGCATTTGGAGGCTTTGTCGCCGAGCAAGTGGCTCATCCTCATCGATCCCATTTTTGGCTTGAATCGGGAGCATACTGTTGAATTGTGTCGGGTTATGCGTAAATATCCCTTTGCGTACACCTTTCAAAGCCGCGTGGATGTGGTGCCCCCGGATCTGATTCCGATGCTACACCAGGCCGGTGTCCAGATGATCTTTTGGGGTATTGAATCGGCCAGCGCAGCGACGTTATTGCGGATGAACAAGGTGCGTTCGGAAGCTCAGGCAGATCGGTTTCTCCAACAGGCACGAGCTCTGCTCAAGGCCTGCTTTGAAAACGAAGTGACGCCGGTTGTGGGCGTTATGTTGGGCTTTCCCGGTGATTCAGAGGCCGATTTACGGATCACGTTGGAATTCATCAAGGAGATGAGCCAGCTCTCTGCTCAGATCAGTGCCCAGACCGGCCTGGAGGCCGGCTTCATTCCCGGTGTGCAACCGACTGCGATCTATGGCGGCAGTCCGCTGGCGGATCATGTAGAAGATTTTCCTGGCGTTGTCCTGAGCCCTGCATCATTCTCAGGGGAAAGGGTGTTGCTATTGTCGTCGCCAGGGGTGGATGTGGAGATGATAACCTCTTATTTAACCGAGATGGAACAACATGGACACTATACCCCCCTGGCAATGGAACGGATGGAGCATTACTTTGGTTTCTCGGTGCAGGATTTCGTGACTGCACACCCTGAATCAAGGGATGACCAGGGGGTAGTGAGGTTCGTGTAAGCTTTGTTTTTCAGAAGGGACTTTGCCGGGTGGACATCTGTCCGGCCGGCAGGGGATATAGCCTGCCTATCTCACTTTCTGGCGGGGTTGTGTAAAACTTTGGGAGGAATCGTGGACGCAGAGGAATTCCGCCACCTGCCTGCGGAGGAGATCGCCCGACTGGTGCGCCAGGCCGGGCCCAAAGTGTGTGTGTTTCCTATCAACGGCACCCGGCGTTGGTTCATGCTGGAACATCTGCCCGGGCCAGATGAGGACCCCCTCGTGACCTATCTCGATGTGACGGGGCGACGCCATATTGAGTTGTATCAGATGCTTTTTGACCATGGCGTGGATACTTTGTTGACCCCGGTATTTGGCCCCGATCTGTTGGAACGCGGCCAAGACTATATGGACCTGGCTGCTGCCGGCCTGTCGCGGCTGGCAACCTATCCCGATTTTTTGGATTTCTATAGGGCGTATCAGGTGCGGGTTCGCTTTTATGGGGACTATCGCCTCTTTTTCGAACCGACGCCATACGCCTATCTATCCGACCTGTTTGACCAGGTGACCGCCCAGACCGCAGCCCACAACCGATACCGGCTCTTCTTTGGGGTGTGTGCTCAAGATGCCACCGAGGCCATAGCCAGGCTGGCCGTCCGCTATCATGCCGAGCATGGCCACATTCCGGACAAGCGTACCCTGGTTGAGCTGTATTACGGCGAGTATGTAGGTCCGGTGGACTTGTTCATAGGCTTTGACAAGTTCTGTGTCTTTGACATGCCCCTCATTGCCACGGGCAACGAAGACCTGTACTTCACGGTCAGCCCTTCTCCCTACCTCACCGAGGTACAGTTGCGCGATATCCTGTACGACCACTTGTATACACGGCGTGGAAAGGAACCGGATTATTTGAACATGGGGCCGGAAGCCTGGGCCTGGATGAGGAAGTTTTACCAGGCCAACATGGGGCGGACGATGGGGGTGGGAGCCAATCAGCAGCCTGGAGACTTTTGGTATCCACTGCCCCAAGTAGTGTTGCCTCGTGGCTTTTCTTAACTTCTTGAGGAGGTGACAGCAAAGCGATATAAGTTGACGTAACAATTCCTTTAGGGGGGAAAAGGAATATGGATCTCTCGCATAGTATTCGCTCTCTGCTGCAGGAGATTGGCCCTGGTCAGCAGATCACCAGATCGGCCTACGATACGGCGTGGGTTGCCCGTCTGAGCGAATTGGATGAACCGCTGGGGTTGCAGGCCCTGGAGTGGTTGAGGGCCCACCAGTTGGCCGACGGGGGCTGGGGAAGCAACGCTCCCCGTTACCATCATGATCGCCTGGTATGCACCCTGGCAGCCATGATTGTGCTTGCTGCCAGGGGAGATGGGCGGGACCTCAAACGCTTGCACTGGGCGCAGATGGCCATAGAAACTGCGACTCGAGGGCTGGGGGCCGATCCTATAGAAACGATCGGTTTTGAAATGATCGTGCCCAGCCTGCTGACCCAGGCGGAGGCGCTGGGGGTGGTCCACTGCCCACGGGATGATGGCTTGAGGCAACTGACCCACTATCGTCAGGCCAAACTGGCCGCGTTGCCCAACGGGATGATCAACCGCTATGTCACTGTAGCTTTTTCTGCGGAGATGATCGGTCCGGACGGGTTGCACCTGTTGGATCTGCAGAACCTGCAAGAGGCGAATGGATCGGTGGCCTATAGCCCGGCGGCAACCGCTTTTGTTGTCCGTTACGTGCAACCGGATAACCCGGCAGCACTTGCATATCTACGCCAGGTCGCCGTCAATGGAGCAGTCCCTTATACAGCCCCTATTGACGTTTTTGAGCTGGGCTGGACCTTATGGAATCTGGCCCTGACCTCGTCTCTGGACGACGATCTGTATGCTCTCTGCCAGCCCCATCTCGATTTCCTGGAGTCTCAGTGGATTCCAGGGAAAGGCATCGCCGCCGTCTCGAACCTGACATTGACCGATGGGGACACCACGGCCATGATCTACGACGTATTGGTGCAGTTTGGCCGGGCAGTTGATGTGGCAGGGATAATGTACTATGCGCAGGGGGACCATTTCCGCTGCTTTGGACTGGAAGCCAACCCCTCTATCAGCACCAACATTCATGTCCTGAGTGCCCTGCGTCGGACCGGCTTGGGACCGCAAGATGAATGGATCCGAAAAATTTTGGCGTTCTTGCGGCAGACCCGGACATTGCAGATCTTCTGGTTTGACAAATGGCACGCATCGCCGTATTATGCTACTGCGCATGCAATCATTGCCGGCGCCGGGTGTGACAATGATTTGGTGGGTGATGCTATCTATTGGATCTTGACGACGCAGAACGAGGATGGTTCGTGGGGTTACTACATGCCCACTGCCGAGGAAACCGCATACTGTCTACAGGCCTTGAGCGTCTGGAAGCGGCATGGAGGGAAGGTGCCAGGGGATGTGCTCCGACGGGGGAAAGAGTGGTTGCTGGGCCATGCAGAGCCACCCTACCCTCCCCTGTGGATCGGGAAAAGCCTCTATTGCCCTGTATTGGTGGTCCGTTCAGCGGTCTTGAGTGCCCTGGCGCTGACCCAGGAGGAATGATGTGACATTCTGGCAGTTGCTCGACGTGCCCTCCATCGATCCTGATGATGCACGCCGAAGAAAGCTGCTCAACATCTTGCTGGTAGGGGTAGGTGGGCTGCTGGCGGTCGCCCTGACGGTGACGGGCGTGGCCGACCTGGCCAACTTCGGTGACAAGGCGTCGATCGCCCCTCTTTACTGGTGGATCCTGGCTTCAATGGCCGGGATGCTGATCACCTTTGTGATCAACCGTTACTGGTCAGGCATCCTGGCCAGTATCTTGTTTTTGCTGATCCTGACTCTGGCCCTGGCTTTTGTTGATGCCCCACGAGAGGTAGTAGCCGGTCGTGGCCTGTTTGCCTTCGCCATCCCGATACTGATGGCGAGTGTCCTGTTGCGCCCCTATGCCAGTTTCATCGCCGCCGCCCTGATCGGCGGGCTGCTTGTCGGTATTGCATTGCGGGCCGGCCTGGAGACGGAGATAGTGGGTTCACTGCCCTTCACGATCCTTGCCTTTTTCACCGTCTCTTTGGTTTCCTGGCTCTCGGCCCGCAGCCTGGAACGGACTCTGGCGGACCTGCGGGCCATCAACCGGGAACTGGACCGGCGGGTGGACGAGCGGACCCGGGACCTGGCTGTGGCCCTGGCCCGCGAACATGCCGAAGCAAGCAAAAACCAGGCAATCCTCGAAGGGATCGCCGACGGCGTCATCGTTTTTGACAACGATGGCAAGGCCATCGTCGCCAACCCTGCCATCTCGCGCATTCTGGAACAGCCCCAGGAAGCGATCCTCGGCCAGGATATCGAGTCCCTGATGGCCAGAGGGGTGAACGCCGACGATCGGGAGATGGTGGTCAGCCTGTTGCAAGACAGGGAAGCAAGGCGGCTCAGCGTCAAATTCGAGTGGGGTGAGAAAACCCTCTCGGTGAGCTTTGCCCCGGTTCATGATGCCCGGGGCCAGGTGGCCGGTACCGTGGCGGTGTTCCGCGACTTCACCCGCGAGGCCGAGATCGACCGCATGAAGAGCGACTTTGTGTCGGTCGTCTCTCATGAACTGCGCACCCCCCTGACCTCCATCAAGGGGTATCTTGACCTGCTATTGATAGGGGCTTCGGGCCCGATCAACAAACGGCAGGAGAGTTTTCTGCGCATCATCAAGGACAATGCCGAGCGCCTCCACGACCTGGTGAGCGATCTGTTGGACATCTCGCGCATCGAGTCGGGCAAGGTCGACCTCAACGTGCAGGTGGTGTCGGTGCCGATGCTCATCCAGCACGTCGCCGACAGCTTGCGGGTAGAGTTCGACGACCGAAATCTGGCCCTTACCTTGGATGTGCCGGCGAACCTTCCCGAAATTTTTGGCGACCCCGACCGGATTGAGCAGATTTTGACCAATTTGCTGAGCAATGCCTACAAGTACACCAAACAAGGGGGGGCTACCGTTCGGGCCCGTGTCGTGGATTCGGTCCTGCAGGTTGATGTCATGGATACCGGCATTGGCATCTCGAAGGCGGATCAGGAACGGCTCTTTACCCGCTTTTTCCGCGCCGACGAAACGGCGGTGCGCCAACAGGCCGGCACGGGCCTGGGGTTGCATATCACCAAATTGCTGGTCGAGATGCACGGCGGCCTGATCTGGGTGAAAAGCGAGCCCGGAGTGGGCAGCACTTTCAGTTTTACCCTGCCGCTGCCGGCCGGCCTGGTGGATATGGCCCTCGGCGAGGAGAGAGTTGTCGTCGGGCCGGAACCCAGGCGACCGCCGGGGCTCCCCATCCCCGCCGGCCCATGGATCCTGGTGGCCGACGACGAACCGGACGTCGCCCATCTGTTCCAACATCAGCTTCAGCGGGAAGGATACCGTGTCACGGTGGTCACCCAGGGCAGCCAGGTGGTGCCGGTGGCCCGCCAGTTGCAGCCCGAACTGATCACCCTCGACCTGCTGATGGAGGTGGACGGGCTGACGGTGCTTCGCCAGCTCAAGGCCGATCCGGAAACGGCCAATATCCCGGTGGTCATCGTCTCGGTCGTCGCCGAGCCGGAGAGGGGACTGGCTTTGGGTGCAGCGGATTATTTGACCAAGCCGCTGAGAGAGGGCCAGTTGCTGGCCTCCGTCCGCCGGGTGCTGGAACGCCTCGGAGGGGGCCCGCGGAACAAGATTCTGGTCGTAGATGACGAAATAGATATTGTCGGCTGGTTGAAGCACTCCCTGACCCACTATGGTTACCAGGTGGCCGAGGCCTATGACGGTGTGCAGGCCCTGGAGGCGGTCGCCGCCGAAAAACCGGACCTGATCCTGCTCGATCTAAAGATGCCGCGCATGGACGGCCGGACGACCATCCGCCGGCTGCGGGAACAGGAAGAGACACGCCACATCCCGATCATCGTCCTGTCGGCGCACCTGGCGGGCGACGAAGTGGAGCAGGCTCAAATGGTCAACCTGGGAGTTGCCGATTTCTTGAGCAAGCCGGTGACCATTGAGCGGCTCGTTGCCGAGGTGCAAAAGCACCTCAAAGCCGGCAGCTCATAGGGCGATCCCCCTTGGCAGATTCGCTCAGGCCTGGCCCAGACATCCTGGCTATCTTTGTTTGACCGTCTTGCGCTTTCGCGGTATAATGCGCCCGCCAGGCGGGTGGACTTTTACCCATCCGGAAACCTGTAGGCGCCTGTGTTCGCACAGGTTCCTGGCCCCCATGAATCGCAGGGAGCAAGCAGACCGGTTGATTAGTGTAGAAGAAGCTCTGACCGAGATCCTGAGCCACGTCCGGCCCCTCGAACCGGAGCGGGTGCCCATTCTGGAGGCATTGGGCCGGGTGTTGGCCGAAGAGATCGTTTCGGATATTGACATCCCGCCGTTTGACAATTCGGCCATGGATGGATATGCTGTGCGCGCAGCCGATGTGGCCGCAGCCGCGCCGGAATCGCCGGTCCGCCTGACGGTGGTCGGCAGTGTGGCGGCAGGCTATGTGGCCGGGGTGGGGGTGGAGCCGGGCACGGCCATCCGCATCATGACCGGCGCGCCCCTACCCGACGGCGCCGATGCGGTAGTTCCCCTTGAAGATACAGGCGACGCCGACCGGCCTAGAGAGGCGCGCCTGGAAGCACCCAGCCCCACGGTTGAGGTGCGGCGGGCTGTGAAACCGCGCGACAACGTCCGCCCGGCGGGCGAGGATGTGCGCCGGGGCGAGCGGGTGTTGGAACCGGGGCGGAGGATCCGCCCGCAGGAGATCGGCGTGCTGGCCTCACTGGGGCGTGAGACGGTGCTGGTCCATCGGCGGCCCAGGGTGGCGATCCTGGCCACCGGCGATGAGCTGCTGGAGGTCCATGAGCCGCTGGCACCGGGCAAGATCCGCAACTCTAACGAGTACACCAACGCTGCCCTGGTGACCCGTACCGGTGGCATCCCGATCCGGCTGGGCATTGCCCGGGACAACGTGGCCGACCTGCGGGCCAGGCTCCGCGCCGGGTTGGAACGGGGCGCCGACCTGTTTCTCACTTCCGGCGGCGTATCGGTGGGTGACTATGACGTGGTCAAAGATGTCCTCGGCGCTGAAGGACAGATGCAATTCTGGCAGGTCAATATGAAACCGGGCAAGCCGCTGGCCTTTGGGCTGCTGCCCGGCGGTATCCCGCTCATTGGCCTGCCGGGCAACCCGGTGTCGGCCATGGTCTCGTTCGAGCAGTTTGCCCGACCGGCCATCCTGAAGATGTTGGGCCACACCGACCTGGACAAGCCGACGGTGCGCGCCGTTTTGGACGAACCGATCCGCAACAGCGGACGGCGTGGCTATGTGCGGGTCATCGTCACGCGGCGCGAGGGCCGCTACCATGCCCGCACCACGGGGGAGCAGGGCTCCGGGGTGTTGACCTCGATGGCCCGGGCCAATGGGCTGGCTGTTATCCCGGAGGGCAACTACCGGCTGGAGGCCGGCAGCGAGGTTACGGTGCAGATGCTCGATTGGCCGGAAGGGCAGGGGCTGACCTTATGAGCAGCGAGAACGGCGTACCCATCATTTCGGTGGTCGGCCGGTCGGGGGTGGGCAAGACCACCGCTCTGGAGCAGATCATCCGTGAGCTCAAGCGGCGTGGCTACCGGGTGGGCACAGTCAAGCACGATACCCACGGCTTTGAAGTGGACAGGCCGGGCAAAGATTCGTGGCGCCATGCCCAGGCCGGCAGCGATGCGGTGGTGATCTCCGGCCCCCGGCGCATGGCCCTGATCCGCCGCCTGGACCAGGAAATGCCTCTGGACGAGATCGTCCGACTGATGGCCGATGTGGACCTGGTCCTGACCGAGGGGTACAAACGGGGGGATAAACCCAAGATCGAAGTGACCCGCCGGGAATGCGGGACAGAACTGTTGTGTCAACCTGAAGAATTGATCGGCATCATGGCCGACTATCCGGTGGACATGCCGGTGCCCCAGTTCGCTCTCGACGACGCGGCCGGCGTGGTCGATCTGCTGGAAACCCTTTATCTTTCCGGGACCAGGGAGGAAGAATCATGACCCATATCATCTGCAGGGCGTCCAACTGTCTTTTCTGGGAGGAGGGCGTCTGTGGCTCGGACGAGATTGAGTACGAGCCGGACGTCGGTTGCCTGACGTTCCAGGACGTGGGTGACCTTGACCTGGACGAGGAGGTCGAGGAAGAGTTCGACTGGGAGGACGAGGAGGACGAGGACCTGTACGGCGACGAAGAAGAGGACGAGAGTTGGGAAGACGACGAGGAGGTCTGGGAGGACGACTTTGACCTCTAGCCGCCGCCTGAAAGGGCCGGGAAGTGCAGAGGGCCTATGGGGGTCCCCAGGCGGTGAAATCCCTGCCCGGTGGGCCTGGATTGCCCTCGACCGGCGCTGAACGGGTGGTGAAAGGAGCAGCGCGTTGCCAGAACTGGCCGATCTCTTGTTGGTGAATGGTCTGGTGGTGACCATGAACGCCCTGGGGGAACTGATTCCCCAGGGCGCTGTTGCAGTTAGAGGGCGCCACATCGTGGCCGTGGGGCCGAACGATGCGGTCCTGGCCGGTTGGGAAGCCCCAGAGATGGTGGATTGCCGGGGCGCGGCCATCCTGCCGGGCCTGATCAACGCCCACAGCCACGTGCCGATGAGCCTGCTGCGCGGCCTGGCCGATGACCTGCGGCTGGACGTGTGGCTGTTCGGCTACATGTTGCCGGTGGAGCGCGAATTCGTCGGCCCGGAGTTCTGCCGGTGGGGGACGCTCCTCTCCTGCGCCGAAATGATCCGCTCCGGCGTGACCTGCTTTGCCGACATGTACTACTACGAGGAGGAAGTGGCCCGCGCTGCGGCCGAGGTCGGGATGCGGGCCATCTGCGCCGAGACCCTGATGAAATGGCCCACCCCCGATGCCGAAAGCTACGACGCCAGCCTGGCCCACTGCCGCGAGTTCATTGAGGCATGGAAAGGCCATCCCCTGATCACCCCGGCCGTCGGTCCCCATGCTCCTGAAACCAGCACGCCGGAGATGCTTCGCGAAGCGGCGCGGCTGGCGGTGGAATATGGCGTGCCGCTGCTCATCCACGTCGCCGAAACGACGGGCGGTGTGGAAGAGACCCGCCAACTGTACGGCGCTTTGCCGGTGGAGGTGTTGGAGCAACAGGGCGTGTTGGAGGCCAAGGTCGTGGCCGCCCATTGCGTGCACGTCACCGCCCGCGAGCGGGAGATCCTGGCCCGGCATGGCGTGGGTGTGGTCCACAACCCGACCAGCAACCTGAAACTGGCCAGCGGGCTGGCCGATGTGGTGGGGATGCTGGCCGATGGGGTGACGGTGGCCCTGGGCACCGACGGCCAGGCCAGCAACAACGACCAGGACCTGTTCGAGGAGATGCGCCTGGCGGCCTTGCTGCCCAAGGGGATCAACCAGGACCCCACCGCCTTGCCGGCGCGGAAGGCCTTTGCCCTGGCTACCTGTGATGGGGCGCGGGCCCTGGGGTTGGAGGGGATCATCGGCTCGCTGGAGGTGGGCAAGCGGGCCGATATTGCCGTGCTCCGCCTCGATTGCGTCCACAATGTGCCCCGCTTTGAGCTCTCGCCCGATAACACCTACTCCCAACTGGTCTATGCGGCCAAGGCCCACGACGTCCAGCATGTGCTGATTGATGGCCGCTGGGTGATGCGCGATCAGGTGCTGCTCACCCTGGACGAGGCGCAGGTGCGGGCCGAGGCCCAACGCATCGCCGCCCATGTCGGCGCCTTTCTGGTCCGCCGCGAGCAGAGCTTGCTGGACAAGCTGGTAGCCCTGGGCACGTTGCAATGGGGCGAGACCTACGAGGTGCAGGTCAAGGCGGTAGTGCCCGATGAGGAAGAGATGGTCGCCCGCCTGCTGAACTGCCCGGAGGTGATGGTCATCAAACCCAGCCAGCGGCGGCAGTACGACACCTACTTCCTCTTTGACGATCCCAAGGCGGGGGTCATCCGCTACCGGGAGGATTATCTGTTGGACCGCGGAGTGGAGGTCCGGCCGAACTATAGCCTGACCCTGCGCGGTCCGACGGTGGAGCGCGAGTATGCCAACTCGGTGCTTCTCTCCCGCTCCCGCTTTACCGCCGACGCCGACCGCAGCCTGCGCTTTTACCGCGAATATTTCCAGCCCCGCGAAGAGAAAAAGGTGGACAAGGTCCGGCGGCGCTGGCGGATCAAGTACCGGGGGGTGGATTTCGCCGTCAACCTGGACCGGCTCACACAGCCGCCGTCAGACGCCGTGTACCTGGAGCTCAAGGCCCGCACCTGGAGCCAGCACGACGCCCTGCAAAAAGCCGAGATGCTTTCCGAACTGCTCGACGTGCTGGGGGTGGACAAGAACAGCCTGGTGCGGGATGAGTACGCTTCCTTCTAGGGCCGGTGGCGGCAGCCCCTGATCTCGGCGCCGGGCCTGCCGGGAGGGACCTCGGCGGGCCCGGCGTTCTGGACGGTGAGTTGGCCCTTTACCCCAGGTAGCCGGCGACAAGGGGGCCGAGTTGTTCGATCTTGGCCGGGGGGATCAGATCGCGCCGGGTGATGATGGCCGTCGCCAGGGCCCGGCCGCAGTCGCAGGGACGTTCATCGGGCAACAGCGGCACCAGCTCGGCGATGGTCCGCTTGGAGAGGGCGGCGTTGGCCTGCAGGTTGTCAATGAGCATCTGCACATTGACCGCCTCCTCTTCTTCGTGCCACACGTCATAGTCGGTGACGTGGGCCATGGTCGCGTAGCAGATCTCGGCCTCGCGGGCCAGTTGCGCCTCGGGCACGGCGGTCATGCCGATGATGTCCACCCCCCAGGAGCGGTAGATGCGGCTCTCCCCCCGCGTGCTGAAGCGGGGGCCCTCGATGGTCAGGAAGGTGCCCCCCATGTGGACGGTGCCGCCCGCCTGCTGTACCGCCTGATATAAGATCTGCCGCAGGTGGGGGCAGAACGGCTCGGCAATGCCGATGTGGGCCACCAGGCCATCGCCAAAGAAAGAGTACTCCCGTTTTTTGGTGTTGTCATAGATCTGGTCGGGGATCACAATGTGGCGCGGCGCATATTTCTCCTTCATGCTCCCGCAGGCGCTGATGGAGATGATCCGCTCCACCCCCAGGCTCTTGAGGGCCCAGATGTTGGCCCGGTAGGGCACCTCGCCGGGTGTCAGCCGATGGCCGCGCCCGTGGCGGGGCAGAAAGGCGATGCGTTTACCCGATAGCGTGCCGATGACGATGCGATCCGATGGGGCACCGAACGGGGTGGAGATATGCCGCTCTTCGATGTCGGCCAGGGCCTCCATGTCGTACACGCCGGAGCCGCCGATGACGGCCAGTTTGATTTCCCCCATGGCTTTTGCCTCCTCGTTGATGATTGACGACGGGGCGATTATATCAAAAAGGGCCGTCTGTGACAAATCGGGCTGAAATGTGGTATAATAGGGCCACTTTTAGGGGAGAGCAACCAAGATGAGAGACCTGGTGATCGCCGTTGATTTGGGAGGTACGCAACTCCGGGCCGCCCTGTATGATGCCGACTTGCAGGTTCTGGTGCGACACGCCGGGCCCACCCATGCCGACGAGGGGGTGGCAGGGGTGGTGGGCCGGCTGATGGCAGCGGTGCGGGCTATGGGCGAGGAAGCCGGTTGGGAGCGCATCGCTGCCGTAGGCGTTTCGGCGCCGGGACCCCTCGATCCCCGGCAGGGGGTCATCCACTGGGCGCCGAACCTGCCTGGCTGGCGGGATGTCCCTCTGGCCGAGTGGCTGAGGGCGGAGGTGGACCGGCCGGTGTTCCTGGGCAACGATGGCAATCTGGCCGCCCTGGCCGAGCAAAGGCGCGGCGCAGGCCGGGGGCATCCCGATCTGGTGTATATCACGGTCAGCACAGGCATCGGGGGTGGAGTCATCAGCGATGGGCAGCTCATTCTGGGGCGCGGCGGGCTGGGCGGCGAGGTGGGCCACATGACGATCGAGGCCCACGGCCCTCGCTGCAACTGCGGCAATATCGGCTGCCTGGAAGTGTTGGCCTCTGGCACGGCCATCGCCCGCCAGGCGCGGGAGCTGGTGGCCGGTGGCGTTCGAACCCTGATGGCCGATCTGGTGGCCGGCGATCTGGCGCGCCTCACGGCCAAAGTGGTGTACGAAGCGGCCAGCCAGGGGGATGCGGTGGCTGTGGACCTCTTTCGCAAGGCAGGGGTGTACCTGGGCATCGGCATTGTCAACCTGATGTACCTGTTCAACCCGGCGATGGTGGTGATCGGAGGGGGGGTGTCCAAGGCCGGCGATCTGCTCTTTGTGCCGATGCACGCGACGATCCGCCAGCGGATCCACGAGATCTACTGGGCCCGGTGTCCCATCGTCCAGCCGGCCCTGGGCGATGATGTATGTTTGATAGGCGCGGCGATCCTGGCGATGGAAGGAGCCGGGGGGCAGCAGCCATGAGTGCAGAGCCGAAACGCAGCCACGTGGTCTATATCGTTTCCGATGCCACCGGCGCCACGGCCCGGCGGGTGGTCGAGGCGGCCCTGGCCCAGTTTACCGGTGCGGAGGTGACGGTGGAGCAGGTGCCCGGCGTGCGCGAACCGGCCGAGGTGGAACGGCTGGTCAAACAGGCCGCCCGCGTCGGGGGGACCATTGTCCACACCCTGGTTGTTCCTGAGCTACGCCAGGTCATGCTTAACGAGGGCCGGAAGCGGCACGTGGTGACGGTGGACCTGATGGGGCCGCTGGTGGCCCGCCTGTCAGAGGTGCTGGAACTGTCGCCGCTGGCCCGGCCTGGCCTGCAACGCCAGCTCGACGAGAGCTACTTTGAGCGCATCGGCGCCATTGATTTTGCCGTGCGCCATGACGACGGGCGCAATCCCGACGATCTGCCCCAGGCCGACCTGGTGCTGGTCGGTGTGTCGCGCACCTCCAAGACGCCGATCGGCATCTTTCTGGCTTACCGCGGCTGGCGGGTGGCCAACGTGCCGATCGTGGCCAACCTGGAGCCCCCGCCGGCCCTCTTCCGCGTCGAGCGGCACAAGATCCTTGCCCTGACCATCCAGATCGAACGGCTGGTTTTGCTGCGCCAGGTGCGGGTCAACCGCATGGCCCGGGGGGTGCCTTTGGACTATGCCAGCCGGGAATATATCCGGCAGGAGCTCGATTGGGCCGAGTTGATCGTGCGCCGGGAGCGCTGGCCCACGGTGGACGTGACCAACAAATCGATCGAAGAGTGTGCCGCCGAGATCATTGACCTGCAGGGGCGGCGGTTGAAATAGAGGGTCGGATCATTACCCTCCCGCAGGTTAGAAAGTGGCCGGCCACAGGGCAGGCAGCTCATTGCGGCGCACTTCAATGCGGAGATTGCGCCCAAACCTGCGGGAGGGTAGGCAGTTACGTCGGATCCTGAAAGGACGCAAAAAGGCGCGAAGGGATTCGCGCCTTTTGCTTTCGCAGGGTTGGCGATCATCCGCCGCCGATGATGTGGATGACCTGCACCTGGTCGCCATCGGCCACGGGATGGCGGGCATACTCATCCGGCGGCACCAGGTTGCCGTTGACCGACACGGCGACGTAGTGGTGGGTGAACTTGCAGGCCACCAACACCGTCTCAACGGTCATCCCCTCCCGCCACGGGATTTCCCACCGGTCGTTGACGCGGATCATAGGCCTGCCTCAGGGCTTGAGGTTTGAAGGCTATTGTGCATCCTTTCCGGCCATTTCTCTGGATCGGATACCGGAAGGCGGATGGATGGATAGAGGCGCAGAGCCGGCATCTCCGGCCCTGCGCCTTTGCCGCCGTTCCTCCATTCCGGCTAGTTGGTGTGTTTCCCGATGAGCGCCACCACGTCGGGGAAATCAATGCCCAACTCGCGGACCTTCTCCAGGGTGGGGATGCCGTTCTCGTTCCAGCCCCGGCGCTTGTAGACGGCGTCAATCAGCTTCTCGTACTGTTCCTCACGGTACTTGCGCAGCGCCCGCCGCTTTTCCGCCGTGCTCATGCCGCTGGGGTCCACGCCCACCAGTTCGCGGAGCTGTTTATCGTACCGTTCGGCCCGGCTCTCATATTCCACATCGGTCACCGGCCCCATAGATCGGTAGGGGATGGCGTCGTGCTGGCGGGTACCCTGGCCCATCTTCAGGTTGAACAGCCGCTGAAAGTTGTAGACCCGCTCCGACATGCGGATCAGGTCCTCGCCGGTGTGCACATCCTCGCGGCCGGTGATGGCCCGGAACAGTTGGACATAGTTCTGCACATGTTCCGGCACTTTGGCGGCTTCGATGCCCTTGTAGCGGACCCGGTTGTCGGCCGGTTCCACGTCGTTCCAGGGCAGTTTGCACAGGCCGTTCAGCCCGAACCAGGTGCGCCACATGGGGAAGTAGTGCAACGCCTCGGCCTTGTCCTCGAAGGTGGGGATCTGGTTGTTGACCGCGTCCATAAAGATCAGCCACGCCTCGTCATGTTGTGGGCCCTTGTTGGCCAGGCCGTAGCCGCCCTGCTGGGCCAGCGATTCCTTGGTGACATACTCGCTGTATTCCAGCCCCTTGGCCTCCATGCCGATGTCCTGGAGGAATTGCGGATCGGCCCCGTACCGCTCGACAAAGATCTGCTTCATGCGGCGGATGCCCTGGCCGACGATCAGGCCAAACCCCTCGCCCCGGCCCATCTGGTGCAGCAGTTCCAGCATGGCATCGCCGTTGCCAAAGTTCAGCTCCAATCCGCCGGTACTCTCTTTGTTCAGGATCCCCTCTTCGTAGCATTCCATAGCAAAGGCCATCGCCGTGCCGAAGGAGATGGTGTCAATGCCGTAGGCGTCGCAATAGAAATTGGCCTCCAGCACGTCGTGGGCGTTCCATATCCCGCAGTTGGCGCCGATGCCGGCCACCGTCTCATATTCCGGGCCGTCCACTGTCACCGTCTGGCCCTTGTACGGCCCGCTCCGGAGCTCCAATCCGGCGGCGAATTTGGCGCAGGCCAGGGTGCAGCCATACCAGCAGCCGTCGGGGGCATCGTAGCGGAAATATTTCTGAAAGTGGGGCGAGTAGATCTTTTCCGCTTCGGGGTGGCTGCCGTAGCGAAAGTTGTGCACCGGCAGGATGTCATAGTCGTTCATGATCTTGGTCAGGTGGTTGGTGCCGTCCAGCCGCATGGTGAACATGACCGGGTCCCGCTCATAGATCTCGCGGTGCATCCTGGCCCCCACCTTCTGGATGGTCTGCAGGTCGGCCGGGTGATTGGCGTCACCCTTGACGCCGACATACCGGACCACCAGGGCCTTGACCCTCTTTTTGCGCAGCACGGTGCCCAGGCCGCCCCGCCCGGCCTGCTTCAGGCGGGTGAGCTTGCGGCGTGGATCGTGGAAGCTAAAGTTCAGGCAGCCGATCAGGGTATGCTCCGCGCCGACGCCGGCCGACACCGACGACACCCCCTGCTTCTCCTGGGGGGTCTGGCCAAAGACGGCGACCATCTCCTCGGCCAGGAGATGGCTGTTGACCGACTCTTCCGGTGCCGCCAGGATCTGCACCAGCCCCTGGTTGCCATCTATGAAGACGATGACCTCTTGATCGGCGATCCCCTGCACCTCGATGGCGTCAAAGCCGGCGAACTTGAGCAGGGGGCCGAAATAGCCGCCCACGTTGCTGTCAACCGGCAGGCCGGTCAACGGGGAGATGGTCATGGCAATGGACTTGCCGGTGCCGGGGTACTGCGTCGTGCCGCCGATGGGCCCGCTGGCGATGACGATCTCGTTCTCCGGGCTGTCCCATCGGGTCTCGCCGGTCACGGCGTTCCACAGCAACCACAAGTCGAACCCCCGCCCGCCGATAAAGGTCTGTTTCATCCTTTCATCCACCGGCCTGGCGGCGATGGTGTTGGTCCCCACGTTGACATAAAGGGTCTGGCTGGCATAGCCTCTCTCGACCGGGCGTGGCTCATAGCGGAACTCGGCCAGGACCTTGTGCCCGGCCTTCAAGGCTTCGATCCGTTCTTTGCTGATCAAGGTGCTCATGGTTATCTCTCCTGGTCGGGCAGTGTCTCGATGGTGAGCGCCCCGGTGGGGCACTCCTTGGTGCACAGGCCACAGGCGATACACTTGAACGGTTCGGTGTGGTCGGGGTGGGAGTACATGGTCATGGTGGGGCAAAAGCCCACACACGACAGGCAGCCGACGCACAGCTCCTTTTTGAGGCGTACGATGCCCTGCTTGTCACGGGATAGGGCTTCGGTGGGGCAGACGGCGATGCATGAACCGCACTGGTTGCAGACGGCCATACCCCATTCGGCGTTGCCCAGGCTGGTGATGCGGATAGAGGACTTGGCCGGGTTGATCTCCTTGTACCAGGCGTTGGAGCAGACCTCCTCGCACAGGTGGCAGCCGATGCACAGTTTGTCGTTGGTAACCAAAACCTTCATATTCTATGCCCTTTCTCCTGTCGTCCACAAAATCAAATGCCCTCGCCGGTATGGCGAGGGCAACGCAAAGCCAGAGCGCCGGGACCTGGCTTCGTTGCCATCCCATCCGGGCAGGTGGCTTACAAGATAACAGAAGTGGGGAAAAAAGTCAAAAGGGAGAGGGCCGAAAGCGGTAAAATCCTTCTCAAACACCGGAATTGACAGCAGCAGGGATTCGGAGTATAATGAAATCCTAGAGGTCTGTCGGCGTGAGTGCAGGTGAGCTTTCAGGGGGCCGGAGTAGAGGCCTGGTCGGTCTTGGCCAGAGTCTCTTCTCCGGCGTCTTTGTCCGACAGGCAACTTTTGCGTAGGAGAGAAGTACTGTGAGCGTCGGTGTGCCAATCTCGCTTGCTGACATTTCAACGGGACAGAAACTGGAGGGCACAGTCAAAAAGCTGACCCTTTCGGGCGCGATCGTGGACGTCGGCGCCCAGGTGGATGGCCTGTTGCACATTTCTGACCTGGGCCAGGAACGGGTAACCCGCGTGTCGGACGTGCTGACGGAGGGTCAGCCGATCACCGTCTGGGTGAAAAAGGTCGATCTGATCGGTGGTCGGCTGAGCCTGACCACCGTCGAACCCCCGAAATTCACCTGGAACGATCTCAAGCCGGGCCTCAAAGTCGAGGGCAAGGTGGTTCGCCTGGAAAGTTTTGGCGCCTTTGTGGACATCGGGGCCGAGACCGATGGCCTGGTGCACGTGTCCGAAATGGGGACAGGCCGGGTCAACAAGCCGTCCGACGTCGTCCGGGAGGGGGAGGTGATCACCGCCTGGGTCAAAGAGGTAGACCGCAAGGCCCGCCGGATCGGCCTGACGATGATCGAGCCGCCCCGGGTGGATCTGCATACCCTGAAGCCGGACATGATCCTGACCGGCAAAGTGGTGCGCCTGGAAAAGTTTGGGGCGTTTGTGGACATTGGCGCCGGGCGCGACGGGATGATCCACATTACCGAGATGGGCCGGGGCTATGTGGGGCACCCGTCCGATATCGTGTCGGTGGGGGATGAGGTGCAGGTGCGGGTGCTGGAGGTGGACCCCCGCCGGGGACGCATTTCCCTCAGCATGAAAGACCTGCCGGGCGACCTGTATGAGAGGCCGGAGGAGGAAGAGGAGGAGCCGCTGTCGTCCATGGAGCTGGCCCTGCGCCTGGCGATGGGCGACGAAGGGTTCCCGGCCCGCTCCCGGCGGGATTCCCGTCGTCGGAAAAAGTCCAAACAGCGCCGCGACCGGTTGCAGGATGACATCATCGAGCGGACGCTGCGCAGCCACAAAGACTGATCGGACCGTCGGGCGGTCAGAAAGCAGGCGGGCGCTCATCCTATGACCGCCCGGTGAAGCTTCGAACAGAGGTAAGACAGCCGTTCCAGGCTTATCCGGGCAGGCTGGAAAGCCGGTCCCCCAGCTTTTCGGTTCTGAACCGGCCCTGACCAACCTGGCCCTAATGGCGTGGGAGCCCCTTGTCCTTTGTGGAGAAGGGGCTTGTTTGTTCGGAGGAGGTGCGATGATCGCCTTTGTCTTCAGCGGAGGGGGCAGCCGGGGGGCGATGGAGGCCGGCGGTGTAAAGGCCCTGTATGAGGCCGGCATCCGCCCCGATATCGTGGTGGGCAGTTCTGCCGGAGCGATGAACGCCGCGTTTCTGGCCACCGACCCCTCGCCGGCAGGGGTGGATCGGCTGTGTGACATCTGGCGTACCCTGCGGAGCCGCGACATCGTGCCGGGGAATCTCCTGACCAAAGTATGGCGGGTGATCAGAGGCAGGCCGGGCATCTTTGCCCAGGAGCCGCTCAGGGCCTTCCTCGCCGGGCACATACCGCCAGGGATTAAGACCTTCGGCGACCTGCCCGCCGGTGTAAGGCTGTACGTCACGGCGGCCAACCTCCAGACCGGCGACCTCTACCTGTTTGGCGAAGACCCGGGCGCGTCGTTGCTGGATGCGGTGCTGGCCAGCGCCGCCTTTCCGGGAGGGTTTCCGCCGGTGGAGTACGGCCCGTGGCAATATACCGACGGTGGACTGATCGCCAATGTGCCTATCAGTGTGGCGATTGACGAAGGAGCCAGGGAGGTCTATGCCCTGGATGTGGCTTACACCGGTGGGATCTATGGGCCGGTCAGGGACCTGGTGTCGGTGCTGTTGCGGGTGGTGAGCATCTCGCTCCATCAGGACCTGCTGGATGAGCTGGCCTACGCGGCACAACAACCGGAGGTGAAGGTCCACCACATCATCATCCAGGGGGTGCCGGAAGCCGGCGATTTCGACTTTGACCACGGAGCGGAAATGGTCGAGGTGGGCTATGAACGGGTCAGGCGCTGCCTGTCCGGCCTGACAGTCGAGGCCCCGACTGCCGCCGGGGCCGTCCTCCCCGCCCCGGTTCCGCCACCGCCGGGGGCGCGGCTGTGGGTGCCACCTCGCCGCCGTCCGTGAGTTCAGGCGACCTCGGCGACGATTGAGCGGAATAGCCCGCCCAGCCTGCTTTCGACCTGGAGGATGCAAAAACCGGCGCCGGCGACTGCCGCTTCGGTGTTGCGGTTCAGGTGGCAGCGGCCGTTCAGGGCGTACCACGGCCCGTTGAGCAGGTCGGCCAGCCGGTCCAGGGGGCGGAGCCATGGCCGCATGTGCTCCAGGAGGAGGAGCCGCCCTCCCGGCCGGCGCAGCACCCGATGGAGTTCGCTCAGGACGGCTTCCAGGTGGACCACGCTGCACAACACCAGGCTGCCGATCACGGTGTCAAAACTGCCGCTGCGGAAGGCCAGGCGCTCGGCGTTGCCCTGGCTAAAGGCAACGCGGCGGTTCAGGGCCGATGCCCGGCGAACCGCCTCAGCCAGCATCCCGGCGCTTTCGTCCAGGGCGGTCAGGTGGACAGAGGGCGGATAGAAGGGGAAATTGGCCCCGGTACCCACCCCGATCTCCAGGGTCGTGCCCCTGGCCTCCGGCAGCAGGCGGGCGCGCAGTTGTCTGAGCCAGAGCCGCTCCAGCAGGGCCATGCCCCGGTCGTAAGGAGCGGCCAGCCGGTCAAAGGTCGCCAGATCGGGTTCCATGCTGAGCGGCCCGCGCTTTCAGCGCCTTGAGCTCCTCCTCCAGATCTTCGAGCGCGATCATCATCGCCATCGGCACCGAGTGGCGGGGCAGCCGTGCCCTCAGCTCATCAATCTCTTTTTCAAGCTGCGCAATCCGTTCCGCGTCGTTCATCCCCATCCCGGTCAGCCCCCAGATTTGTACCCTCCCGCAGGCCGGCAACCCGGTTGCACCTGCACCTGCAGGAAAGGCGAATTTGACAGGATTGTCATTCTTTGCTATATTGATCGATGGCATATACCCCCACGGGGTATGCTTATCTTAGCACAAGGTCGGTTCTTTGTCAACCTTGGGGTTCGGCGCTGCTCTCTCTGCGGGGCAGCGGCGTGGCGAGGAAAGGGGGCAGCAGGGCCGGATGCGTGCTGGGGGAGAATGGTTCGTGCAGATTATACGGGAGAACTGGCTCTTGTTGTTGGTCGTTGGGGGGATTGTGGTCGCGTTCCTGGCGCTGCGCACATCACCCAGCGAGGTCAGGTCGGTGGCCGAGGTGGACTCTTTACTGCGGGATGGCCGGCCGACTCTGGTAGAATTTTACTCCAATACCTGAAGCGCCTGCCTGGTGGCCAAGCCTGTCGTGGACAGGTTAGAGCGTGATCTGACGGGGCGGTTGCGGGTGTTGCGGCTGAGTGCGTGGAGCCCGGTGGGGCAGCAGATGGCTGCCCGTTATGGGGTGCGCGGGGTGCCGACTTTTATCCTGTTCGACGGGTCGGGTCAGGTGGTTTTCAGCCAGGTGGGGCGCCTGGATGCCGGGCGGGTCGAAGCAGAATTGAGTTTGTTGGAGAGGTGATGCTCTATGCCGATTTACGAGTATACCTGTTGCGAGTGCGGTGCGCAGTTTGAGAAATTTGTCCGTTCTATGACGGCTATGGCAGAGGTCCACTGCCCGGAATGCGGCAGTAGCCAGGTCCGGAAGGGCTGGTCGGTTTTCGGCGTGGCCGGTTCCGGTGGTGGTGTAGGGGAACTGTCGGCGTCGGCCGGCGCCTGCAGCCCTGGCGGTACTTGAGGCATCCGGCACTGAGGGCCGGTGGCTCTCATCGGTCCGGCTTTGCGGCCGGCGAAAAGGAGTTTGTTATGGAGATTTTGCTGGCGGTCTTGTTGCTGGCAGGTTGGTTCGTGCTGATGCGGTTTATCTTGCCCCGGCTGGGCGTCTCGACCTGACTTGCTCAGGCCTGCCGCGTGGCGTCGCCGCGTGAGGACCGGGAAGAGAATACCGATTGATCGGCCTTGTGTTCAGGCAAGGGGCGCAAAAGTTTTGTCGTCATCCGAGTTGACAACCGTCGGGGGAGGTGCTATAATACAATTCGGTGAAAACCTGTGCGGAATGAACATTCGCCTGGGTAAGGAGAACCAAAGATCATGCTTGATGAAGAGCGCCCCGTGTATACCATTAGCACAGCGGCTGAACTGCTGGGAGTTCACCCCCGCACCTTGCGCCTGTATGAGGATGGGGGCCTGCTCTATCCGGCGCGTAAGAACAACCGACGGTTCTACTCGACAAATGACCTGAAGTGGATCCGGTGTGTTCGTTATTTGATTCACAAAAAAGGGTTGAATCAGGAGGGCCTGCGGCGGCTGTTAGCCCTGATCCCGTGCGGGGAGATCATGGGGTGCTCGCCGGGAGCCAGGGTCAACTGCATCGCCGGCCAGGACCGCAGTTCCCCCTGTTGGGACTGGGCCCGGCGTTCTGGCAACGGATCGCGGCAGTGCTACGCCTGTCCGGTTTACCTCTCGGCCAGCGACTATGTATTGAGCCCGCAAGAACTGCAAGAAGCGTTGGCGTATGCGCCCGGTGGGTGACGGCCTGCCGGACAGAGTGAAACGACCGGGAGAGGTGATTCCCGGTCGTTCTTTTTTTGCAGTGACTTGGGCGTACCTCTGGGCCCGGCAGGCTGTCACTCGTTGTACGCTGGAGGGGGTGGTTGAGGGCCGTAGCCGGGCGGTTGGGGGATGTATTGTTGCTGCAAGTACGCCATGCGGCGTGTGTTTTCCTCGACCGAGAGGAAGAGGAGGATCAAGTCGGCGCCGGCATACAGGAACAGGAACCAGGCGAGGGTGATGATCACTATCACGACGAACGCGGCAATGCCGACCAGCGGCCCGCCCGTTTCCAGGGCGGGGATGCCCAATGGCTCCAGCAGGGTGAACCCCAGAATGAGCAACGCTACGCCGCCGAGCAGGCCGAGGATGAGAAAAATCCAGGCGAAAATCTTGAGAATGATAGCGATAATGCGCAGTGCTGCAAACCGTCTTTCCACGGGCGGTAGCCCCCCTTTCTTTGGCCTGTCGAACCCATAGATGGGAATTTGGGTTTGAGGCCCAGGCGCGATGCACCTGCAACGCATCGCACCTGAACTTCCCATCCGATCATAGAGCCTGGACAGTATAACACAGGAGCCGCAGAAAGGCAAACCGTTAACCCGGAAGGCTATCTCGCCTCAGTGGGCCCCGTAGCGGGTCCGGTCGCGCTGCCATACCTTGTGCAGCACCTGCTGCAGGCTGTCGGCCAGGTCGATCCCCGCCCAATTGGCCAGGCAGATGATGGCAAAGAGGATGTCGGCCAGTTCTTCGCCCAGGTCCTGGGCTGCCTCATCGGCCTTCTTGGGCTTCGGGCCGTACAGGTGGTTGATCAGGCGGGCCAGCTCCCCTACCTCTTCGGCAATGCGGGCCAGGTTGGCATGGGGCGACCAGTACCCACCACCCACAGCCTGCACCCAGGCATCCACATCGGCCTGGAACTGCTTCAGCGTTTTGTCAGGCATGGTGTACCTCCATCAGGGTGTGTTGGGGCCTTGCGGCCAGACAGCTCATTTTAGCACATCTGGGATCGAGTCCCAAATGGGAAGGCGGCCTGCTGCTTTGACATTTTCCCTGCCCTGCATTATACTAGGGCCCACTATTAGACCTGGTATAACGGACTATGAAAGCAATGCATCGCAGGAGTTGGGGCCTCCTTTTCGGCCTGGGGCTGCTGGTTTCGGCCCTGGTGCTGGGGCCAGGTCCTGGGCCGGTCGGGGCAGGTGCCCGCAACCCATGCGCCGAGCCCGGCAACCTGACCGTGAACTGTGGCTTTGACACCTTTACCGAGCAGCCGTGGAATGACAAGCAGTTGCGTGTCCCGGAAGGCTGGTGGTTTTTTATCCTGGAAGGCTCTCCCGATTTCAGGCAAGGGGCAGATACCTTTTGGGGCCAGCCGGCTCTGTGGCTGGTGACAGATGGGGTGCCTTTTACGGCCGGCATCTATCAACAGGTATCGGTAACCCCGGGGGTGGTCTATCAGACCGATATCGGCTGGGCAGCGGCCAGATGTGGCGAGGCGGTATGCGACAATATGGAGCGCAGGTTGGGCCTGGATCCGACCGGCGGCACCAACCCGTTGGCTCCTTCGGTCGTGTGGAGCCGGATCGAGGCAGCCGATGACAAGTGGCCCGATCTGACCGTCTCGGCCAGGGCTACAGGGCCTAAAATGACCGTTTTTGTGTGGGTGCACCACCCGGCCAGCTATGGCGTGGACGAGGTCTATCTCGATGCCGTGGGCCTGTGGCCAGACCTCAGCCAACCGACGGCCACCGTGACACCCAAACCGTCGCCCACCCCAACCCGCCGGCCGCCCACCCGCACACCGCCGCCCCAGCCGACCGCTACGCCCACCGTGCCGCCCTCCTCGCC
>DAOTXL010000105.1:0-12783 GCA_034435455.1 Anaerolineae bacterium | reverse complement strand
TGCGGCAGGATGTGGTCGCCGCACTCCGCCTGGTCCGCGGAAAGGAGGTGCGATGAACGTGGGATGAGTTGTTAAGGTGCGCTTACGCCGGGAGAGGGGAGAAGATGACCATTTTTTCAAGACTCTCTATACTTGATTTCACCACCAAAGACGGTGGCTGACATCTTGTGCGCCTCGTCGCAGACCACCAGGTCCCAGTCTACTTGGGCCAGCTTGTATTGCAGTTCTTCGTTGCGCGCCAGTTTGTCAAGACGGGCAATAAGCAGCGGGATCTCGCCGAATACGTTTCCCGTGTGCGCGGATTCGATGCGATCGTTGGTCAGCAGTTCGAAGGGTAGATTGAAACGGCGATAGAGCTCTTCCTGCCACTGTTCGGTCAGGTTTCCAGGGCACACGACCAGGCAGCGCTGCAGGTCTCCTCGGATCAGCAATTCCTTGATGTACAGCCCGGCCATGATCGTCTTGCCGGCGCCGGGGTCATCGGCCAGGAGAAAGCGCAAGGGCTGGCGGGGCAACATCTTCTCATAGACGGCGGTGATCTGGTGGGGGAGCGGCTCGATGAGCGAGGTATGCACGGCCAGGTAGGGGTCGAAGAGATGCGCCAGACGGATGCGCTGCGCCTCCGAAGCCAGTCGCAGCAGGCCGCCGTCGGCGTCAAAGCTCCATGGCCGGCCAGCCGTGACCAATTCCAGGCGGGCTTCATCATCCCGGAAAAGCAGTTGGTTGCCCGGCCGCCCTGAAGCATCCTTGTAGACCAGCTCGAGCGCGGCTGTTCCGTGCCACTTGACATCGACAACTGTGACGATGCTATTGGGCACAATGCCCCGTATCGCTGCCCCCTTGGCCAGATCCTCGAGACGGGCCATTGGCGCGCTACTCCTTCAGGCCTTGTTTGCCGAGCAGGTCGGACGATGCACCGTGAGCTGTTGGTGTCGGAGGCTGAGATGGCGGTTGGCTCGTCATTGATATCCACTCCGCAATTCGATATGCTCAATCGAGGGAGTGATCGGGCTATCCCACACCGGCCAGCCCCCTCGAAGCCGTTGGCATTGCACCGGAGCCCGATGGGATTTGTACTGGTCAAGGCCGGTTGGCCTGTATTATAGCGCGATTCCTGCTAGAGTACAAGTCAAGCTGCCATAATCTGCGCGCAGGAAACGCAGCGTTGCAGTCTGATGCTATTGCGAGGAAGGAGGGCTGGTCTTCCAGCGGAGGATCGCCGTTTGGTCCGAGGGCCTGCGCAGCCCGAAAAGCCCGGCCACACGCCACGTCCACTGCAGCTCGGTCGTCTCCTGGCCGTGCAGGCCCAACAGCCACAACCACCAGGCCCGCTGCCGGATAAACAGGTATACGGTTGGCAGAGCGCATGCCCAGGCGGGCAGCGCCACGAAAACCCAGGTCGCGTCTCCCTCGCGGAAAGCAGTCGCCAGGTACCAACCTCCGAGGAGGAGCAAAAAGACACCGATGGCGTAACCAAAGGAGAGGTAGGCCCAGCGGCTCTTCTGAAAGGTCAGCCACACCTCGGCCGGCGGGTGCAACCCTTGGCGGTTCCACAGGTTCATCAGCCGCTCTTCCAGCCGCCCCGAATCCCGCCGCAGCAGCCAGGCCGCCGGCAGGACGAACAGGTTGGCCAGCCTGAACTGCCCGGGGATCTGCCCCGGTCCGATGGGCAGGGCCTTGGCCCGCCGCTCGATGGCCTGCAACCACTTGATCTCCTCCGCTCCAGAGTGGGCCTGCTCTGCCTGTCCCCCAGGCGGCTGGAAGCCCATAAGCCGGAGGAGGGGCATCAGGCGGTAGCGCTCTTGCCCGCCATAGGCCTGCTGGATCATCGCCTGCCAGGGTGGTGGTTCCCCGGTCACCCGCTCGATCAGCGCCCGGGCTTCCAGGCGGCTGATGCGCACCTGAGCCTGCGCCGGGCTCTGGTCCCACACGGCGGCGGCGATGCCTGTGCCGAAGGTAGATGCTTCGCGAAAGGCGCGCCGCAGGTCGGCCAGGGCCTGCTGGTCGGCTTCCGGCAAGCGGTCCCAGCTCCTCTGGACCCACCTGGCCAGCTCGCTGAAGTCGTCCGGGTCGAGGTTCCCTTCCAGCAGCAGCGCTTCCACCTTCTGCCAACTGGTGTCGCCGGCCTCGGCGGTGCACAGGCGCAGCGCCACCGGGTGCCAGCCGATCAGCTCGCCCACGTGCTGCCTGGCCCGCTCCTCGTCGGGCGGGAGGCCGTGTGGCTGCCAGCGCCTGACCAGCGACAGCCCTTCCTGCTCCGACAGGCCGATGACCGGCTGCCAGAAGATGAGGTCCGATGTTGGCTCCCAGCGCTCTTCCAGAGCACGGGCCACGGTGCGCCGGTCCTGGCAGGTGATCAACAGCCGCACCTGGGGGCCGACATTCAGGAACGGGACCAGGTCTTCGGCTTGCTGGGGATCATCGAGGACCAGCAGGGCCAGCCGGCTCTCCTGCCCGACCCACCGCCGGAAGGCGCGCTTCAGCTCCTCCGGTTCTGCCTCCTGCCCGATGGGCAGGCCGGCCTGCTCACAGGCGCGCCACACAACCTGTTTCCGGTCTTGCTCGCCGGCCAGGGGCAGGAAGAGGACGCCGTCGCGAAAGATGCGGCGGATCTGCTCGTCGTGCAGGAGCGACGTGGCCGTCGTCGTCTTGCCCACCCCCGGCCCGCCATGCAGGACGACGACCTGGTGCAGGGGGCGGCGAAAGGCGCACGGGGCAATGAGCGCCTCCTTGACCTGGCGGGTCAGGCCGGTGGCCACATAGTAGGCAGGCAGACTGGGCAGATACGCCTGTGGCGCTTCGGCAAGTGCGCCGCTGTCTGCCTGTTGGAGCCACTGCACAAAGTGGACGATGGGGGGATAGCCATGCAAGCCGTGGGTGAGATGATCGTCGATCTCCTCGACGGTCAGACCCATAAGCCAGGCCAGGTCTAGGGCTTCGGCTGCATCGCCAAAGCATTTGGCCTGGTAAAGGTGAAGGATGACTTTCGCTGCCGTCTCGCGACTGGGCTGGCTGCGGCTTGACAGCCAGCGGCTCAAGGTTTCCGGCTGAAGCTCCAGCGCCTCGGCGAGGTCCTTCTACGCCGGCTTTGTGCTGTACCGCGAGATGCACAAGGCAGACGGGCTGCGTTTTCAGGGGGGCAAACGCCCCAACCCCTATGGGCAGAGCCGCGACATGGTGAACGAGCGGGTGACGGCGCCCGGCAACGGCATCCTGTTTCCCGGCCTGCACATCCCCCTCATCGAGCCGGACCTGTTCGAGCAATGCCTGCAGGTGCGGGGAGCGCGGGGGTATCGGCCCCACTCGGAATCGAAAGGGGCGGACCGGGTCTACCCCCTGACCGGCATCCTCCGCTGCGTGCATTGCGACGAGGTGTTCAGGGGGACGGCGGCGCATGGGGACGTGCGCTACTACGAGGACGTTGGCCGCGTGCAGGGGGTGGCCGGCTGCCCGGTGCGTTCGGTGCGGGCCGAGCTGCTGGAGGAGCCGGTCTTTGCCTATGTGCAGCAGCTCCGCATCCCCGAGGCGTGGTATCCGGGCATCCTGGCTCACCTGCTGGACCACGACAAGGGCAAAGTGCGCCGCCGGCAGCAACGCTCGCTGGAATCCCAACTGCGGGTGGTGGAGGAGGAACACCGGCGGCAGGAGATGTCCGACAGCGACTATGTCCAGACCAGACGCCGGCTGGAGCGCCAGTTGCGGCTCCTCGACCGGCAAGAGGCGGTCGAGCAGGCGGAGCACACGGCTTTGCTGGGCGACTTTGCGCGGCTGTGGGCGGCGGCCACGCCCTTGGAACGCAAGACGTTGTTGCGCTGCGTGTTTGCCGACATTCACGTGCTGGATGGGCGAGTCAGTGGCTACACACCCCGCGACCCGTTTGTCGCACTGTTCCCGGCGGCGTGAGGGTCACGTGGACTGGGCGATGTACGCGCGGCATCCGCCAGGGCGCGCCCCGCCCGGCAGACTGCGTGGCGCGGAATGGCTCGTCGCTTCTTTGGGAAGTTGCGATTTCAGTGATGTTCTACTACCTTGCATCTTGACAACTGAATGCTGCTCCGCTACACTATCTCCATCCTGAAGGGAGGAGGTGTATCGTGAGAGCAGTTGGCTATGGACGGGCATCCACGATCGGGCAGGTCGAAGACGGCCACTCGCTGGACGCCCAGGAACATGCCATCGTCGAGTTCTGCCGGACGCGGGGCTGGACGCTGGTGGAGATCTATGTCGATCCCGGCCTGTCGGGTGCCCTGGAGGACCGGCCGGCCCTGCAGCGATTGCTGAAAGAGGCCGCCCAGGGCAGGTTTGAAGTCGTGGTGGTGCATGCCATCGACCGCTTCTACCGCGACCTGCAGGGGCTGCTGGCCGCCTTCAAGTACCTGCAAGACCACGGCGTATCGTTCATCTCCATCACCGAGAATCTCGATTTCACCACCCCGTGGGGCAAGCTGACCCTGGCCGTGTTGGGCACGCTGACCGAGATCTACCTGGACAAGCTGAGCGCCGAGACGAGCAAGGGCAAGCAGGCCCGCGCCCGGAAGGGGCTGCCCAACGGCATGCTGCCGCTGGGCTACTGCCGGGGCAACTGCGCGGCCTGCACCGACCCCAACGGCGAGGGCTACTGCCCCCGCTACGGGCAGCCCAGCCTGAGTCCAGCCGGTCCGGCCGACCCGTGGGTGGTGCATCCCATCGAGCAGGCGGCAGTGCAGTTGGCCTTCACCTGGTATGCTACCGGGAACTACTCGGACGGCCAAATCGCGGACAGGCTCAGCGAGTACCGGTACACGGACGAAAGCGGCATGCAGATCCGTTTTCGGACCAAGGGCCGCCGTGGCCGCTGTGGGCCAGGCCGCTTCAGCAAGGACTCCGTCCGCGACCTGCTGCAGAACGTCGTCTACACCGGCCAGATGCCCTACTATGGCGACAAGCCGAGTGGGCGGCGCAAGCGCGATCCAGTGGCCGTCTATCCCGGCCCGCATCCGGCGCTGGTGGACCAGGCGCTCTTCGACCGCTGCCAGGAAGTGCGGGCCTTGATGAGCAGCCATCCGCGGAAGGCGGAGGATCACATGTCCAACCTCTACCTGCTGTCGGGCCTGCTCTACTGTGCGCAGTGCAAGCGGCCGATGCGCGCCCAGTCGGGCCACGGGATGCGCTACTACCAGGACAAGACCCGCATCCAGCACAGCGGGCCGTGCGACCAGGTGATGGTCAAGGCCGAAGAGGTCGAAGACCAGGTGGCCCGCTACCTGATGTCCTTCCGTTTGCCGCCCAACTGGCGCGAAGAGGTCCTGGCCGGCCTCTGTTCCCCGGAGGAGCGGGCGGCGACGGAGCAGAAGGAGCAGGAGGTTCGGGCGCGGCTGGAGCGGCTGGTCGAGCTCTACCTGGCCGGGGATGTGGATCGGGAACGGTACGAGCGGGAGAAGCGAGCCTGTTACGACCAGTTGGCCGATTTGCATCCGAACGGATATTCTGCTACAATACAAGCCGGTGAGATCCTGGAGCGGTTTGAAACGCTGTGGTCCACCGGGAGTGCACTTGAACAAAAGAAACTGCTGCGATGTGCGGTCGCAGCAGTCCTCATTCGGGGTAAGCTAGTGTGTGCCGTCCAGCTCACGGAAGCCTTTTACCCCTTTGTTCCCTACCGGAATGGTCGGAACAGCGGGAGCGACGGGATTCGAACCCGCGGTCTTCGGCTTGACAGGCCGACATGTTTACCGCTACACTACGCCCCCAGGTACGCGATTTACTATATCACAACTTGTCGCGTTCGTCAAATCTGGCGTGCCCTGCAGTGAAGGGGAACCTCCTGGACCTCACTCCCTCCGGGCCCCCTTCCCCTCTCCGCTGCGGGAGAGAGGAAGGGGGGAGAGTACTACTGTCCCTTCACCACCAGGGGCAGGTGATAGCGGTAGTGGGCCGGAGCGGGCAATGAGCCTGGCACCGGGCCGTGCGCCGTGGCCTGGCCGTGGACGTCCACCACTTCCAGCAGGTAGAAGTAGGTGCGTCCCCTTTCCACATCGGCGTCAGCCCACTCATAGCGAGCGCCGACCAGGCTGCCCGGCGTTTGGGCGGGGATCAGGCCGTCGTTGAGCGGGACAAAGGTGCCCGGCTCGCCCATATCGCTGCGGTAGAGGTGAAAGCCCAGCAGGTCCATCTCGGTCGCCGTCGCGCAGCGGCCGGCCGGTGGGCGCATCGGCCCGGGGCAGGTGGACGGCCGGGCGCCGGGGCTGGAGCGCCTGCCAGGCGACCCTGATCTGGCGGTGGGCCTCCACGTTTTCCAGGAAAGAGCGACGCAGCTCTTGGTCGGCGATGCGGGCTGCCTGGTCCTGTAACTTACTGAAAGTTCTTGTCCATGAAGTCCTTGGCGTCACCGAGCCACTGGCCTGCCTGCTGGTCCCAGACGCCATAGTTGATGGGCAGATTGTCCCAGGATAGCGTGCCTCTGATGAACTGGTGAAATTTGTCACTGCCAACGACATAGTAGACGACGTAGCGGTTCTGGTAGGTCAGGCCGATCCACAGGGCATCAACGTCAAAGGCGGTGAGCAGAACGCTCCAGGTGTCAACCGCCTGGCGCCGGGTGGTGTCGTTCGACAGGCGCAGGTCAAAAGACCTGGGCTCCTCGATAGCCACCACCGCCTGGGAACCGTCGGCAAAGTCCATGACGCCCGGATCGTAGAGCAGGGTGTAGCCCATCGCCTCGATCTGGGCTCTGGCCCAGGCTGCCTCGTTCCCCGGCTGCGGCCCCCCCTGATTGCCGGCCGGTGCCTGGCCATAGGTGACTGTCAGGCGGTAGGGCGACTGCTGACTAAAGCCGCTATAGGGTGAGATGAGGAGATAGTAGGTTCCCGGCGGGACGTTGTTCACTGTGAAGCTTTCGTCCTGGCCCCGCGACTGCGACGAGCTGGCCAGCGGGTTCAGATCCGAGTCGAGCAGGTAGAGTTCATAGTCACAGTCGGCGCACACGTTCTTGAGCTCGGCCTTGACGGTGGCGTTGGTGTTGACGGTGAAATAGTAATAGTCCCAGTCGTCCTGACTCCAGCAGTAGGCTTCGTAGCTCTTGCCCGACTCCAGCGGGCCGTAGGCCGTCAGGTAGGTGTTGTTGTCCTCGTAAGAGTCAGTGACCTGAGCCTGCCCTCCGCCTCCCTGGGAGGTGGTCACCCGCAGCAGATAGGGCTGGTTGGGATCATAGCCGCCGACGCGCACGTCCACCAGCAGGTAGTAGCGGCCTTTGAACGACATATTGAACTTTAACCGCTTGTCGCCCTTGCCCTGCACATCCAGGCTGGCGATCTCCCGGTTCTTGTCGTAGAGAATGAGGCCGTAGGTGTAGTCGGACGGCACGTTGGTCAGGTCCACCTGGATGGTGCCCACCTGATTCACGTCAAAGTAGTAAAAATCCTTGTCGTAGGGGCTGTTGAGGTAAGCGGCGTACTGGGGGCCAGTTTGCAGGGGGCCGTAGGCACGGTCAAAGTCGTCGTAGCCCTCGTAGGGGTCGGTGGGCGCGCCCGCCTGGGCGGCGGCGACCAGGGGGATCAGGCCTAGCAGCACGATCAGGCATGCCGCAAAATGCAGTTTCTTTCTCATGGTTAAATTCTCCTTCTGGCCTCACCCCATCCCCTAACCCCCGGAAGGGGGCCAGGGGGTAGGGGTGAGGTCACTTGAGCAGAACGGCGATGACCACCAAGGTCATAGACAGCATGAACCCGAACAGGATGGTGGCCACCGCCCGATTCCCCTTCTTCAGCTCTTCCATCTCGTCTATGCCGGGCGTCATCCAACTGAACAGGCGCAGGGCCAGCGGCATGGCGATGCTGAAGCAGATGATGGCCACGATGGTCCACAACACGGCGAACAGCACGTTCCAGCCAAAGCTGGCCCAGTCGGGACCGGCAGCCCCAGGCAACGGTGGTAATCCTTGTAGAAACATTTTCTTCCTCCTTCAATTTTTATCTGCTATTTTTTCGTGACAAAAGGCAGGTAGACAAAATACGATTCGCTTTCGCCGCCGGTGGTAAACTCCCACACCGGCCCGCCCGTTCCCAGTTGGTCGTCGCGGGCGATGACCTGCCAGTAGTAGTGGGTGTGGGCCGCCAGGGTGACGGTCAGGCTGGTGGTGGGCCAGCCGCTCTGCAGCAGAGGCGGGGGAGTGCTGACACCAAAAAAGATGTCATAGGTCACAATGTCCCCGGCGTCGGGATCGCCGCCGCTCCAGGACAACACATTGTCCTCGAGGCCCACGCCGACGGCCTGGTCAGGGGGCATGGGGTCGGAGGGCACGTAAGGCGCATGGTTCGCCGGCGGGCCGACCGGCTGGTCGCTGCGGGCGTACCACACCTCGTCGTCGCTGCCGTCGTCGGCGAAATAGGTGACGTGGACATAGCCCGCCCCGTCCACGGCCAGGGCGTGGTCATTGGCGGCCAGGAAGGCTTCCTGCACCGGGGCGGCTGCCACCTCGTCCGTGGCCCACGCGCCGCCAGCGTTGCTGGTGTAGTGAATGTGGTATTGGGTCCCGTCGTAGTACTCGTAGGCGATGTGAGCCTGGCCGCTGCCGTCCACGGCCAGGGAGGGGCTGGTGTCGTGCTCGGCGTTGGCCGTCAGGGTGGTGGTGACCCACGCGCCGCTGGCGTTGCTGGCGTAGCCGATCTCGGAGTCGGCCATCGCTGCGGCGACTTCCCAGGCGAGGTGGGTCTGGCCGGCCCCATCCAGGGCCAGGGAGGGGGCTTTGTCGTCCAGCCCGGCGCTATCTGTAACCCGGCCGGAATTCCATGCCCCGCCGCTGTAGGTCGCGTACCAGACGTCGTAGGTGAAAGCGGCGGCGTCGTAGCTCTGATAGGCCACGTGGATCGCGCCCGAACCGTCTACGGCGATGGAGGGGTACTCGTCCTGAACCGCGTTGTCGGTGACGATCAGGGTCGCCCAGCCGCCGAGGGGCGCCGTTCCCCGGGCACTTTGCTGGTGGCGGATGTTGACCTCATAGTCGGCCCCATCGTAAGTATGGTAGGCGATGTAGGCCCGGCCGGCGCCGTCCAGGGCCAGGCCCAGGTGCAGGTTCCAGGTGGCGGGCATGGAGGTGTTGCCCACGGCCTCGGTGCTCCACGCGCCGCCGGCGTTGGTGGCGTGGTAGATGTCCAGGTTCGGCGGGAAGCCGGCAAAGTAGGCGACGTGGGCCTGGCCGCTGCCGTCCAGGGCGATGGCCGGCCGGTATTCGTCGGCCGGGTCAGTGGAGATGGCGGTAGTGACCCACGCGCCGCTGCTATTGGTGGCATAGTAGATGTCGCCGCCGCGCTCGAAGGCGACATGGGCCTTGCCCGCGCCGTCCACAGCCAGGGTGGGGCGGGTGTCCTCGGCCGTGTTGTCGGTCAGACGGGTGAGGGTGAACGACACGGCGGCGGGGGCGGCGTTGCCGACCAGGCCGGAGCTGAGGGTCACGAAGGGAAGCAGGGCCAGCACCGTTAGCAGGATAAACAGGGACCTGTGTTTCATCGTAACGTCTCCTTCTAAAAGACCTGACAGGTTTCAGAAAACCTGTCAGGTCTGGGAGTCAATGGTTGCGCACGACAAAGGGCAGAAAGACCTTGAATTGCCCCCCAGCGCCGATGGCGAACGGCGCCGAGAACTCGGAGGTATCGTTGCAGCCGGTGGGCGCGGCGATCTGCTGGCCGCAGGAACCGGTATTGGTGGCGGTGACGTTGGGGCCGGTGAGAAAGCCGCTGTAGCTCCAGTTGCCGCTGCCGTCGGCGGTGGTCCAGCCGTGGTAAAAGGCTCCCTCGTCGGCGGTGTCAGAGTAGAGGTGGATGGCGCACCAGGCGCAGCCGGTGCCCGACGCGCCGCCAGAGTTGGCCGAGGTGATGGCCGGCGCGGCCAGTTCGTAGTTGCCGCCGCTGACCAGCTCGATGCCCTTGCCGCCGTTGTCGTGGATGCCGTTGGCGGTAATGGTGTTGCCGTTGGCCGTAGCGCCTTCCACGCGCACGCCATCCCGGCCGTTGGCGGCAATGGTGTTGGCCTGGATACGGTTGTTGGCCCCGTTCAGCACGTACACCCCATCCAAGGCATTCCCGCTGATGGTGTTGACCTCGACGACATTGCTGTGAGCGCCCGAGAGGTACACCCCCGCTGCGCCATTCTTCGAGATGGTGTTGCCGGTCAGTCCACTGAGGCCGCCGATCTGGGTGTTCTGCGCCCCATTGCTGACAAACACCCCGGCCCCGCCGTTGCCCACATTCTGGGAGCCGAGGGCCGGCAGCCCGATGGTATTCCCGCCCAGGCGGTTGCCGCTTGCGTTGTTGACGGCAACGCCGTGAATGATACTGCCCGAGATGAAATTGCCTTTGGCCGGCGTGTCGCCGCCGATGGTGTTGTCGGCGGCTCCATCGGTGATGTACACCCCGTAGTTGTTGGATGCCTTGCTGTCGCCGCTAAGGCTCAGCCCGATCCAGTTGCCCTGGATCACGTTATCATGGGCGCCGCTGGTGCCCAGGTAGACGCCGGGGCCGGCGTTGCTCGACAACACGTTGCGTTGGCCCTGGAGCGCGCCGCCGATGGTGTTGTTGGACGAATAGATGGCGATGGCCGCATCGCAGTTGTAGATGAACAGACCATAAACCTCGACGTTGATGCCGTAGATGTAGAGGCAGTCGATATTTTGGTTGATGCCGCTGATGCTGACGCCCGGCCGGTCGTTGGCCGTGTCCCACACACCGCTGGCGTCCAGCCGGATCTGGGTGTTGATAGCCAATGTCCCCGCCGTGGAATCCAGAGAGATGTTCATCCCATTGACAAAGGTGATGGTGTGCGCCCCGCCCAGGGCGTTGGCCTCCTCGATGGCGGCGCGCAGGGTGCAGGTGTTGTACCAGCTCAGGCAGGTTCCATCCCCTGGGTTTTTGTCGTGGGCGTTTGCATCGTCCGAGTTGTCATCCACTCCGAAAACGGAGGCGCGCGCCGGCGCTAGGCCACCGGCCGCCAGCCCGGTCAGCAGGGCCAGCACGGCGAGTAGAGCAAATAAAGGTTGGTGCTTCATCTCATCTTCTCCTTCGTTTTAGTGGTTACGCACCGCCAGCGGCAGGTAGACGCGGTATTCACCACCGGTCCCACCCTCCGCGCCAGGCCAAAAGCCGCCGACGAGGGTATAGTCGCCGCCGCTGAGGGCCGGCGCGGTGTCCGACTGGCCGGCGAGGCCGGTTAGCGCATAGTCGCCGCCGGCGAGGCTCCCCGCCCCGCCATCCACCGAGGACCACGACAGGTCATAGCCATCGCCGGATTGGGCGTGGGTAACGCCTGCCAGCCCTGCGGCTGCGTTCAGGACGAGCAGCAGGCCCAACACCAGGAATAGCGCTTTATTCATCGCTCGCCTCCCCTAGTATGGCTCCTTGATGGTGTACTCGATGACGACGTACCGGAGTTGTACATTCCACTCGACTAACGTGGCCCGCAGATAATAGGTGTGATTCAGGTTGTCAACGGTTGCATAGTCTATCGATGTATCCGTTGCAGCACCTTCTCCAGAGTCGCCGGAACTGACGGCGTAGGCCATCTGCTCCGACCAATCGCGGTACAGACCGACGCTGCCGTCGTTGTTCGGGGCATAGTCAAAATAGTTGAAAGACATCGCGGTCACCGTTGCGCCGTGCGGCAACTGCACCGCGGCCACATAGTCAGACACGAGGCAGACAGAAGGATAGATGGTCAGGCGATCCCCGTCGTTGGCATATTGGGGATCATTACAGTCCGGTGACACATCGCCCAAATTCCTCGGTATGAAGGCAGCCGCCGGTACAGAAATATAACTGGTCTTGGCCTGCCAGGTCAGCTTGCCCTGGACATGGGCGTCGCCGGCAGAATAGACGCCATAGCCGTCTGGCGAGCTGTTCTCGCCGTAAACGCCGTAGCCCCACGTCGAATTGCTCTTGCCATAGACGCCGTAGCCGGAACTGTAGTCGCCGCTGTCCTTATCCTCGCCATAGACCCCGACGCCGCCCCGGCTACGGGATGTGAACTTGCCGCCGTAGGCCTGGTAATCGGAAGTGGTCGAAAGGGAGGTGGCTTCGCCGTACACAGCCACGCCATCCTCCGCCGAGTTAGCGGCATGGAATGTGGTACCCTGCGAGCCGATGACCGTCGCTCCCGGCCGCAGGCTGTGGGCATAGGGTGCGGCGGTGAGCGCCACACGCCCGTTCAACTGAGTGTAGGAGCCAACGGCCGACGGGCAGCGCACATAGATCTGCAGCCAGCGCCCCCCACCCGTGAAGGCATCGGCGCCAAAGTCCAACACGGCGCTAAAATCGCCATCGTTGACCGGGACGGTCACACTATCGTTTGCCACATAGTTGCCGCCGCTCGCCGCGTCGTACAGGCCGAAAGTCAGGTCGCAGGTGGCGTTGACCGGGCTGCCATTCTTGGTCAGGTGCCCCTGATAGGTGATGGCGGTTCCCACAGCAGCGTCGGGATTCGACGGCCCTTGCGGGGCCGCTGCCGGCGCTCCATCCTGAGACGAGACGGGAGCGACGCTGCCGCTCAGGGCCAGGATCAGCCCCAGGCCGACCAACAAACCGAACAAAACTCTGTGCTTCATGTCCTCATTCCTTTCATATTTTGGCTATTTCAGGCCCTTTTGGGCCGTGGTGTCCAGCCTGCCGGTGTGGCGTTCGATAAAGGCCAGCAGGTCGTCCAACTGCCGCACCAGGGCCGACTCACCGCTGCGGGCGTGCTGCACCCAGCCTTTCCAGCCGGCCTTGCCCTCCTCCCGCCAGATGCGGACGACGAATGAATCGGTGCGTGTTGTCTTTT
>DAOTXL010000104.1:0-39721 GCA_034435455.1 Anaerolineae bacterium | reverse complement strand
AGCGGTCGCTCCCTTCTTGCTGGTTTAGGTATGGATACCCCTATTGTACCAGCAAATGGACGTGGCCGCTATATTTGCTGTTCAGCTTGTTCAGCCTTCAGATTTGCTGTTGGTAAGGTGCGAAATACAGGATACAGCCAGCGATGAAAATCACCATCCGGATGGCTATGGCGGCGGGTTGGCAACGTGGAGCTCATCAACACTAACAGCAACTCACAATACATTTACGTACAATACATCTAATTCTGAAGGGGCAGCTCTTTGGTTATCTACAATGTACAGCAGAGTTGACGTATCGAGCAACTTGTTTCTGTCAAACATTGACGGCGAACCGCGCTGGAGTACGGACGGCCGCAGAAGCGCGAGCGTAGGGGCGAGGTCTCCTTGCCCGTACGGACGGCCGCAGAAGCGCGAGCGTAGGGGCGAGGTCGCCTCGCCCGTACGGACGGCCGCAGAAGCGCGAGCGTAGGGGCGAGGTCACCTCGCCCGTACGGACGGCCGCAGAGGCGCGAGCGTAGGGGCGAGGTCGCCTCGCCCGTACGGACGGCAGCAGAAGCGCGAGCGTAGGGGCGAGGTCGCCTCGCCCGTACGGACGGCAGCAGAAGCGCGAGCGTAGGGGCGAGGTCCCCTCGCCCGTACGGACGGCAGCAGAAGCGCGAGCGTAGGGGCGAGGTCCCCTCGCCCGTACGGACGGCCGCAGAAGCGCGAGCGTAGGGGCGAGGTCCCCTCGCCCGTACGGACGGCCGCGGAGGCGCGAGAGTAAGGGCGAGGTCCCCTCGCCCGTACGGACGGCCGCAGAAGCGCGAGCGTAGGGGCGAGGTCGCCTCGCCCGTACGGACGGCCGCAGAAGCGCGAGCGTAGGGGCGAGGTCGCCTCGCCCGTACGGACGGCAGCAGAAGCGCGAGCGTAGGGGCGAGGTCACCTCGCCCGTACGAGGTTGCGCCCCCCATACGGGCAACATCACCCCACGCGAAAGCGGGCAGACTTCCACCAGGTGTGGACGGTGAGGTATGGGACACGCCACACCAGAAGGCGCGAGCCGTAGAGCAACTTCAGGAACGGGGCTATTGTCCCCAGCCCCTTCGACGGAAAGGGATACCCAAGAGAAACGGATGACACCCAAAAGTCAAGTCCTGGGAAAAATGGTGAAATCAAGGCGGCGCACTCTTTCAGCTACCCACGGCCCACAGGCAAATAGAAGGGCATGTTGACCTCTCTGCCGATTCACCTTTGGGGAACCTGAGATGTAGGACACCAGAACTTGTAGCGGTTGGCAGGCAAGGTTTCCATCCGATCGATCCCTGGCCCCCCCCTTGTTCCTGATGGGCCTGGCCAAGTGGGCAATTCCTCGTTGGCGAAAGGAGAACAAAAAAGTGGCCCCCTGCCTTCCCCTGTTGGCAGGGGGCCGCCGGGCAGGATACCCGTTTTTCCCCTCACTCCGCAGCCGACCGGGACAAAAGCCACCCCCGCCGCAGCCCCCAGCCCAGCAGGGCCAGCCCGGCGAGGATGATCAGCCCCGGCCCCACCAGCCCGATCAGCCAACCGCCGCTGAGAATGGCAACCATGAGCAGGAATCCCGCCCCGGCAATGCCGCACAGGATGATCCCGGCGGTAACCGTACCCGATGCCCCCGTTTGGGCCCCGAACACCAGCAGCGCCACCCCTACCGCCAGCGGCTCCACGGTCCACAGCACCGACCACCAGTTCCACGACCCGGTGATGGCACAAAACTGGAAGACCAGCCCGTTCAAGCCGATGAGGATGGCCGGAATCGCCAGCCCGGGCACCCGCATGTAGAGGGTGGCAGCCAGGAAGCCCAACGCCACGGCCAGCACCTCCTGGGGCCACAGCCAGCTCCAGATGCTCCAGGCATCCAGGACGCTGGCAATCAGCAGGAGGCCGGCGGTGACCAGGATCGGCACACCGGGGATGAACAGGGCGCCGAGCCCCCTCTTGCGCACCAACAGGGGGGGCAGCACAAAAGCCAGCCCGACCGCCGAGATGGCCATCGGCCAGAAGCGAGCCGCAAAGGCCAGCAGGTTCACGCCCAGCAGCGAAGCCACCAGAATCAACATCCCCCAGCCCACTCCGAAAAGCACCAGGACACCGCCCACGAGGATCACCTTCCATCTATCCATTTCTTTTCCCTCCTTGAATATGTCTGTAGGGGGGGCGGAGGTGCCCTCCGCCACGAGCCATTATCCCAGAATCATGCCCAATACAGAGACGACGACGGCCAGGATTACCGTCGGCCGTCTGACCCTCTCGACAAAGCCGCGGGCCATCCGGTCGGCGCGGGCGCCCTGGCCGGCCAGATGGATCGTGTACCACACGGTCCCACCGACCAACAGCGGTTCTACCGGCCACAGGAATGCCCACAGGGGCCAGGCATCGGTAAGAGCGTAAAAGGACATCAGATAGCCGTTACCCAGCACAATCCCTGTCGGGATCAGCAGCCAGATGGAACGGGTCGCGGCCATGATCGTCGCCAGCAACAGGCCGACCAGGAGCAGTTCAAACGGCCAGCCCCGGCCCCACATGCCCCACCGGCCGGTCACGGATCCCACGAACAGGGCGGCCAGGTTGCCAAGGGCCAGCAGGGCAACGGCACTCAGGAGCTCCCACTCTCGCCGCCGGCGTCCTACAGCAGGAACCTCAGCCGGAAATCGCTCCCAGGCTCCCTGGCGCGCCGCCCGATCCCTGCTCCCGCCGGCGATCGGTTCGGATGGTGGGCCTGCTGCACCTTCCGCAGCCTCGGCCGCCAGCCGCTGGCCCAGCCTGGCGTCGGTCTCCCCGGTAGCAAATTCCGCGTCGCGCACCTTTTGCCGCGCCGGGCCTGAGAGCACCGCCACCGACTCGGACGGCGCTGCGGGCGTGGTAAAGGAAAGGGGCAACGACACCCGCTCTGGCAATTTGATATCCGCTTCCTCGGCTGCCCGCCCCAGCGCCTCGGCCATCTCCCCGGCGCTCTGGTACCGATCTCCGGGGTGTTTGGCCAGCGCCTTGAGCACCACCCGCTCCAGCGGCTCCGGGATGGCCGGGTCACGCTGGCGCGGCAGGGGCAGCGGATCGTTGAGATGCTTCATCAGGATCGCCAACGGTGTCTCGGCGTCGAACGGCGGCTCACCCAGCAGCATCTCGTAAAAGACGATGCCCAGCGAATAGAGGTCGCTGCGGGCATCGCACCGGCCCTCCAGCCCCTGCTCGGGGGCCATGTAGGCCAGCGTGCCCATCAGCGCGCCAGAGACGGTGTGGCGCGTGCCGCCCACGATCTGGGCGATGCCAAAGTCGGTGAGCACCGCCTGGCCATGCCGGGTCAGCAGGATGTTGGCCGGCTTGACATCGCGGTGGATCATCCCCTCGCTGTGGGCATAGGCCAGCCCGTCGAGCAGGTCGAGGAGGACGCGCATCACCTCTCCCCACGGCATCCGTTCATCCTGCGCCCGGTAGTCGCTCAGGCGGGTGGCCAGGGTATCGCCCTCCAGCAGCTCCATCACCATGTAATACAGGCCATCCTGGACGTCAAAATCAAAGACCTGGACGATGTTGGGATGGCGCAGTGCAGCCACCGCCCGCGCCTCCCGCTTGAAGCGGGCCAGGAACTCTTCTTCTTCCACCAGATCGGAGCGCAGCACCTTGATCGCCACATAGCGGTCGAGCTGCGGATGATAGGCCCGGTAGACGCGGGCCATCCCGCCGCGCCCCAGCGGCTCCAGCACCCGATATTTGCCCAGGTTCTGTCCTTCCAACGAATCAGCAGGCACCTCTTTCCTCCCTGTGCAGCCCTAACTATAGCACACTTGGGCGTCTGTTACCTATCCATCGGCTAACAGCCGGCTATTTCCCGCCTACGAGTTTGCAAAAAGCTGTGGCGCCAGGCACTTTACATGCGCCCCGGGTGTGGCGAACCAACACCGCCTGTCATTCGCCGACAACGAGCTTGTAGCCCAGGCCGCGCAACGTCAGCAGCAGTTGGGGATTGGCCGGGTCGGGTTCGATGCGGGTGCGCAGACGGCGGATCAGGTTCTCGATCTGATAGTCATACACCCCGTCGCGATATTCGGGCCAGACGGCGTGGCCGATCTCATCCTTGGAGCAGACCTGGCCCCGGCGCTCGTAGAGGTAGGCCAGCAGGGCAAACTCCTTGGGGGAAAGGGCAACGATGCGGCGATCCACGCGCACGATCCCCGCCGCCGCGTCCACCTCCAGCTCGGGGAAGGGGGTTTCCAGAAAGGTGCTCTCCGGGTCGTGAAAGATCAGGTCTACGTCGCCGATGGAAACGTGGTCGCCGTCGCGCAGAGCGACCGGGGCCAGCACCCGCTCGCCGTTGAGAAAGGTGCCGTTGGTGCTGCCCAGGTCGGTCAACAGCCAGTGCCGACCCTCGCGGCGCACGCAGGCGTGCTGGCGAGAGACCCGCTTGCTGGTGATGACCAGGTCGTTTTCCACGGCGCGGCCAATGGCGGTGACCTGACCGACCAGGGGATGCTCGCGCCCGGTCGGATCGGTAAAAAATGGGACGGTTTCGGTTGACGACATGGTTGCTCCTGCCGCTGACGACATCCAGGATATTATACCACATCTGGGGAGAATCGGGAATCGAACTGCAAGCAGTGATCGCCCTCCGACATCCTGGTCTCCTCCGCCATTTTGGGGTATAATGGGGGCTACGGAGGCGTGGCCGATGCGCGACCGACTCATCACCCTGGCAGCCATCCTGGCCGCCGGGGTGGGCTGGTGGGGGCTCTATGAGCTGACGGGCAGGATGACGCCGGATCGTCCTGTTGCCCTGCCCTTCTTTTTTGCGCTCCTGTTCCTGGCGTTGACCGGCACCTTTGCGCCGCCGGCAGCCTATCTGAACCGCCGCTTTGCGGCCGAAGCGGTCGAGCACGATCCATGGCGTTTTCTGCGCCACAGCGCCTGGGCCGGCCTGTGCGGGACCACCTGGGCCTGGTTGCAGATGCACCGTGCCTTCGACCTGGGCTTGGCCTTCTTGATCGCCCTGGTGTTTGTGACCATCGAGACGTTGATCGCCCGGATGAGGCGTAAAGCGTAAAGCGTAAAATGTAACTGGATGAGTGAGGGAGGGCTTGATGGATCTGCAAGAGGAATTGCGCAAGCTGCCCGGTGTGGATCGCCTGTTGCAAGAGGAACCGGTCACGGCGTTGGCCGTGCGGTGGGGACACGATCTGGCCGTGGAGGCCGTCCGCGAGACGCTGGACGCCGCCCGGCAGGCCATCCGTGCCGGCAACCCCTGTCCGCCGGTCGAGGCGCTGACCCGCCAGGTGGGGGAGCGCCTGGCCGCCCGCCTGCGCCCCACGCTGCGGCCGGTCATCAACGCCACGGGGGTGATCATCCACACCAACCTGGGGCGCGCCCCGCTCAGCACCGAGGCGCGCGCGGCCATGGACGCCGTAGGCCTGGGCTACTCCAACCTGGAGTACGACCTGGAGGTCGGCTACCGGGGTTCGCGCTACGTGCATGCCGAGGAGCTGCTCTGTCGGCTGACCGGCGCCGAGGCGGCTCTGGTGGTTAACAACAATGCGGCCGCCGTGCTGCTCATGCTGATGTGCTTTGCCCGTGGAGGAGAGGTGATCCTCTCCCGTGGGCAGTTGGTCGAGATCGGCGGCGGTTTTCGCATCCCCGACGTGATGCGCCAGAGCGGGGCGCTGCTGGTGGAGGTGGGCACCACCAACCGCACCTACGTCGAAGACTATGAGGCAGCCATCACCGAGGCCACGGTCGCCCTGATGCGCGTCCATCGCAGCAACTTCCGGCTGACCGGCTTTATCCATGAGCCGACCCTGGCCGAGCTGGCGGCCCTGGCCCAGAAGCGGGGCCTGCTCCTGTTTGACGACCTGGGCAGCGGCACCCTGCTGGACACGGCGGCCTATGGCCTGGCCCACGAACCAACCATCCAGGAGAGCGTGGCAGCAGGAGCCTCGCTGGTCTCGTGCAGCGGCGACAAGCTGCTGGGCGGCCCCCAGGCCGGGATCATCGTGGGGCGCAAGGACCTGGTCGCCCGCCTGAAAAAGTTCCCCCTGACCCGCGCCCTGCGGGTGGACAAGACAACGCTGGCCGGGTTACAGGCCACCCTACGCCACTATCTGTTAGGCGAGGCAACAGACCAGGTACCGGTGTGGCGCATGATCGCCCAGGACGAGGCAACCCTGAGCCGGCGGGCCCGGGCGTGGGCCCGCCGGTTAAAGAGGTTGGGGATAGCCTGTCAGGTCGTGCCCGGCCGCTCGACGGTGGGCGGCGGCAGCCTGCCCGGCGAAACGCTGCCCACCCACCTGGTGGCCCTGTCGGTGAAATCGCCTGACGCCGTAGCCGCCCGCCTGCGCACCGGGGAACCACCGGTCATCGCCCGCATCGAAGATGACCGCCTGATGCTCGACCCGCGTACGGTATTGCCGGAGCAGGAAGCAGCACTGTGGAGACGAATATCCAATATCTAATACAACCCCCAATATTTATCCATTACAGGACTTACGCAAGCCGGCGGAATTTTACCGCAGAGCGCGCAGAGATCGCTGAAATTTTGTAGTATTTCGGCGTTCTCAGCGTTCTCAGCGGTGAAAAAGACCCTCAATTGCGCAAGTCCTATCCATTAGAGATTTGGGAGACCTGACTTGACCGACGAGACCGGGCAGCAAGGAGCTGCCGCCAAAATCCAGATCGCCCGCGCCGCCGGGTTGGTGATGGCCCTGTTCGTCGTCAGCCGGGCCCTGGGCCTGCTACGGGAGATGATCATCGGCCACCGGTTCGGCACCGGTGGCGATCTGGATGCCTATCTTGCCGCCTTTCGCCTGCCCGACCTCCTGTTCCAGATCGTGGCCGGGGGAGCGTTGGGTTCGGCTTTCATCCCCACCTTTGCCGGGTACCTGGCCCACGGCGACGAGCGGGGTGCCTGGCGGCTGGCCAGCCATATCCTCAACCTGGTGTTGCTCCTCACGGCGGGCCTGGCAGCCATGGTGGCGCTGCCGGCCCCCTGGCTGGTGCGCACCGTCATCGCCCCCGGCTTTGACCCGGCGCGCCAGGCCCTCACGGCCGGCCTCATGCGGCTGATGCTGGTCACCCCGGCGGTCTTTGGCGTGAGCGGCGTGGTCATGGGGGCCCTCAACGCCCGGCAGCACTTTTTGCTGCCGGCCCTGGCCCCGATCCTCTACAACCTGGGGATCATCGCCGGGGCGTTGTTCCTGGCTCCGATGTGGGGGGTGGGGGGGCTGGCCTGGGGTGTGGTGGCCGGGGCGCTGGGACACCTGTTGGTCCAGGTGCCGGGGCTGGCCCGCCACAGGATGCGGTACACGCCGGCCCTCGGCCTGCACGACCCCGGCGTGCACGAGGTGGGTCGGCTGATGCTACCCCGCATGTTGGGCCTGGCGGCGGTGCAGCTCAACTTTCTGGTGAACACCATCCTGGCCTCCGGGCTGGCTGCCGGGAGCCTGGCGGCGCTGAACTATGCCTGGCTGCTAATGCTCCTGCCGCAGGGCGTCTTTGCCCAGGCGGTGGCCACCGCCGCCTTTCCCACCTTTTCGGCTCAGGCGGCCAGAGGAGAGCGGGCCGCGATGCGCAGCACCCTGTCGGCCACACTGCGGGCGGTGCTCTACCTGACCGTGCCGGCGGCCGTGGGCCTGATCGTGCTGCGCCTGCCGTTGGTGCAGATTCTTTTTCAACGGGGAGCTTTTACCGAGACCTCGACCCAGAAGGTGGCCTGGGCCCTGGCCCTTTATGCCCTGGGGTTGCCGGCCCACTCGGTCGTCGAGATCACCGTCCGCGCCTTTTACGCCCAACACGACACCAAAACGCCGGTGGCCGTCGGTGTGGCGGCGATGGGGCTGAATGTCATCCTCAGCCTGGCCTTCCTGGCCGCCTTTGGGGCGCTGGGCTGGCCGCCCCACGGTGGCCTGGCCCTGAGCAACTCGCTGGCGACGACCGCCGAGATGGCCGCGCTGCTTTTGCTCCTCCGCCGTCGGCTGGGTGGCCTGGAGGGCCGGCGGCTGGCCGGCTCGCTGTTGCGCATCGGGCCGGCAGCGGCGGCGATGGGAGGGGTGGCCTGGGCGGTGGCGGCACGCCTGGCCGGGGAGAGCCCCTGGCTGGCCGGCGGGCTGGCTGTGGCCGCCGCCGTGGCCGTCTATGGGGGCCTCTCGCTGGCCGTGGGCGCGCCGGAGCCGCGGGCAGTGTGGGCCTTGCTGCGTCCGGGCCGGCGGACATTTCCCCGTTGACAGGAGTTGGGGTCCCTGCTTCCCACCGGGACGGGCACCTTGCGCCCCTGGACAAGGCAGGTTATAATCGGGGTTGGACCTCGGACTGAATGGAAGGAGACAAGATGAACATTCTCGTCACCGGTGGCGCCGGCTACATCGGCAGTGTGGTTGTGGAGGAGTTGATCCGCCAGGGAGACCGGGTGACCGTGTTCGACAACCTGTCGCAGGGCCATCGGGCTGCGGTGCACCCCCAGGCCGAGTTCATCCTGGGCGACCTGGCCGACCGGGAGGCGGTGAACGACCTCCTGGCCGGGCGCAACTTTGAAGCGGTCATGCACTTTGCCTCGTACACCCTGGTGAGCGAATCCATGCAAAAGCCGTTCCTGTATCTGGGCAGCAACGTGGTCAACGGCCTGAACCTGCTGGGCGCCATGATGGACCATGGCGTGCGCCGCTTTATCCTGTCTTCCACGGCCAACCTGTTCGACCGGCCGGCCCACCTTCCCATCGCCGAGACCGAGCCGATCGTGCCCGGCAGTCCTTACGGCGAATCCAAGTTCCTCCTGGAGCGGATCCTGTACTGGCTGGACCGGGTGTACGGCCTGCGCTATGCCGCCCTGCGCTACTTTAACGCCGCCGGCGCCACCGCCGAGCGGGGCGAAGACCACCGCCCGGAAACCCACCTCCTCCCCCTGGTGCTCCAGGTGGCGTTGGGCCAGCGGGAGTATATCGAGGTCTATGGCCACGACTATCCCACCCGCGACGGCACCTGCGTGCGCGATTATATCCATGTGCTGGACCTGGCCCAGGCCCACATCCTGGCCTTGCGGGCTCTGGAAAAGGGCAGCCGGACCTACAACCTGGGCAACGGCCAGGGCTACACCGTCCGCGAGGTGATCGAGACGGCGCGACAGGTGACCGGCCATCCCATCCCGGCGGTGGATGGCCCCCGGCGGCCCGGCGATCCGGCCGTCCTCGTCGCCAGCTCCGACCGGATCCGGCAGGAATTGGGCTGGCAACCCCGCTACCCCGGCCTGCGGGAGATTGTGCAAAGCGCCTGGCAGTGGCACAAGGCTCATCCCCACGGCTATGAGGAAAGGCCCGCAGGTTGCTGACGAAGGACGGCAACCGGGGACGAAGGAGCGATCGGCCTGGCTTATCCGTCGTTCGTCACCCGCTATCGGCCATGAAGCGATGAAAGTTGCGATAAACGCCTGGTTTCTGGAGCAACCCGGCACCGGCAGCGGGCAGTACCTCGACGGCCTGCTGCGGGCCATGCCGGCCGTCGCACCCGACTGTCAATTTCTCCTCGTCGTTCCACACCCCTCCGGGTTTCAGGTGCCCGGCCTCAAGGCGGAACTGTGGCCCCTGCGCTCCCGGTTCTGGCAGACCAACCTGGGCAAGGTGCTGGTCGAGCAGGTGGTCTTTCCCCGCCTGTGTCGCCGCTGGGGCGCCGACGTGGCCCACGTGCCCTACTGGGGCTCACCGCTACAGCCCACCCTGCCCACCGTGGTGACGGTCCACGACCTGATCCCGCTGTTGCTGCCCGATTATCGGGGCGGGCCGCTGGTGCGGCTGTACACCGGCCTGGCCGCCGCCGCCGCGCAACAGGCGGCGTTGGTGCTCACCGACTCACTGGCGGCCAAAGGCGATATCGAAGCGCACCTGAGGCTGCCGCCCGAACGGGTGCGTTGCATCTACCTGGCGGTCGGCGAGCAGTTCCACCCCGATCCGGCCTCCGACGATGCGGCGATCCGCCGGCAGTACGGCCTGCCGGAAGGTGGCTACCTGCTCTACCTGGCCGGCCATGACTCGCGCAAGAATGTGGCCGCCCTGGTGAAAGCCTTTGCCGTTGTCGCCCAATCCCATGCCGAGGTGCTGCTGGCCATCGGCGGCCGGCTGCCTGCCCGACAGAAACCGCCCTTCTTTGACCCCCGTCCTCTGGTGGCAGGGCTGGGCCTGGGAGAGAGGGTGCGTTTCATCGGCTGGGTGGACGAGGCCCACAAACCGGCCCTCTATCGCGGCGCAGCCTGTGCTGCCTTTCCCTCCCGGTACGAGGGTTTTGGCCTGCCGGTCCTGGAGGCGCTGGCCTGCGGCACGCCGCTGGTGACCTCGGCGGCCAGCTCCTTGCCGGAACTGTTGGGCGATGCCGGTTTTGCCGTGGCTCCCGACGATGTGCAGGCCCTGGCCGGGGCCATCCTGGCCTGCCTGGTGGACGAGCCGCTGGCCGCCGAACTCCGCCGCCGGGGGCCGGAACAGGCGGCCCGGTTCAGTTGGCGGCGCACCGCGCAGGAGACGTGGGCCGCTTACCAGGAGGTTCGGGCATGCGCGTCCTGATGATCTCCAAAGCGTGTGTGGTGGGTGCCTACCAGAAAAAACTGGAGGAACTGGCCCGCCTGCCGGAGATGGAGTTGACCGTCGTTGTGCCGCCCCGCTGGCGGGATGAGCGCGGGGTGATCGAACTGGAACGGCAACACACCGCCGGCTATGACCTGGTGGTCGAGCCGATGGCCCTCAACGGCCACTTTCACCTGCACTTTTATCCCGGCCTGGGGAAGCGGATGCGCCGCCTGCGGCCCGACCTGGTCCACATAGACGAGGAGCCGTACAACCTGGCCACCTTTCACGCCCTGTGGCTGGCCCGGCGGGTCGGGGCCAGGAGCCTCTTTTTCTCCTGGCAAAACCTCCACCGGCGTTATCCTCCTCCCTTTAGCCTGATGGAACGCTATGTGCTGGACCACGCCGGCTATTGCATTGCCGGCAACCAGGAGGCGGCCGAGGTGTGGCGGGCTAAGGGTTACCGGGGGCCGGTGGCCGTCATCCCCCAATTCGGCGTGGACCCCGACCTCTTTTGCCCGGCCCCCCGGCCGGCCGGTCAGGAGTTCATCATCGGTTACCTGGGGCGGCTGGTAGAGGAAAAGGGGGTGGACCTGCTGCTAGAGGCGGTGGCCGGGCTGGCCGGTGCGTGGCGGGTGCACATCCTGGGCAGCGGGCCGGCGCAGGCCGGCCTGGAGGCTCAGGCCCGGCGGTTGGGCCTGGCCGACCGGGTCTCGTTCGACGTCTGGATCCCTTCATCCCGGTTGCCGGACTACTATCGCCGGCTGGATGTGCTGGTGCTCCCCTCGCGCACCCGGCCCAACTGGAAGGAGCAGTTTGGCCGGGTACTGGTCGAGGCGATGGCCTGTGGTGTGCCGGTGATCGGCTCCGACTGCGGCGAAATCCCCCACGTCATCGGCGAGGCCGGGCTGATCTTTCCCGAAGGCCGGGCCGACCGGCTGCAAGCTCACCTGGCGCGCCTGCTGGCCGACCCGCCGTTGCGCGCCGACCTGGCTCGCCGGGGCCGTGAGCGGGTGCTGGCCCGCTATACCCAGGCGCAGGTGGCCGCCGCCACCTGGCAGGTCTACCGCACCCTCCTTGCCCCGGGCCGGACCTGAGAAGGTCTTGGCCGTCTCCCCTGTTCTATTTGCACTGCAAGACAACCTGTGTTATAATGCCACCTGTTCAGACGGGTGCCTGGTTTTCTGCACCCGGCGGTGGATTGAGAAAGGATCGAGTTGTGTCTCTGACAAAGGCGGAAAAAACGGAGATCATTCAACAGTATAACATGCATCCCGGTGATACCGGCTCGCCGGAGGTGCAGATCGCCCTGCTGACGACCAGGATCAGCCAGCTTACAGAGCATCTAAAGCTGCACAAGCATGACGATCACTCTCGCCGTGGCCTGTACAAGCTGGTGGGCCAGCGGCGCCGACATCTGGAATACCTCAAGAACAAAGACGTAGAGCGCTATCGCCGGATCGTCGAGAGGCTCGGCCTGCGCCGCTAACGCCCTGCTGGACAGTCGCACACGGTTGACGGGCCTATGGCCGGGCAGAAGAAGCCGGCGCCATAGGCCATAGCCGGTTTAGTGAGGTTTCTACCTATTCAGAGAGGGCAGGTGTCAGGAATTGGGGAGTGGGCCCTGACCCGGAAGGGGGCCAGGACCCAGTTCCCAGTCCCTGGACCCTGCCTCCTCTGCCAATCATTCGGAGGGAAAAGTGAATAATAACAAAACGTATGTCGTCCCGGTCGGCGACAAGACCTTTACGCTGGAGACCGGCCTCTTGGCGATGCAGGCCGGCGGGGCCGTCCTCGTCCGGCTGGGTGAGTCGGTCGTCTTGTGCACGGCCACCGCTTCCAAAGCCCCCCTGGAGGGGACCGATTTCTTCCCCCTCACCGTGGATTTCGAGGAGCGGCTCTATGCCGCCGGTCGCATCCCCGGCAGTTTCTTCCGGCGGGAAGGACGGCCCAGCGAATCGGCCATCCTGACGGCGCGCCTGATTGACCGCCCGCTGCGCCCCCTCTTCCCCAAGGACTATCGCAATGAGGTCCAGATCATCGCGACCGCCCTGTCGTCCGATTCCCAGAACTACCTGGACATCCCGGCCATCATCGGGGCGTCGGCGGCGCTGATGATCTCCGACATCCCGTTCGACGGGCCGATCGGGGCCTGTCGGGTGGGGCTGATCGAAGATGAATTTATCATCAACCCCACCGCCGAACAGATGGAGCAGAGCACCCTGGACCTGCGCATGGCCGGCACCGAGGATGCCATCCTGATGGTAGAGGCAGGGGCCAGGGAGGTCCACGAGGAGGTCGTCCTCCAGGCCCTCAAGGTGGGGCACGAGGCGATCCAACCGCTGATCGCGGTCCAGAAACAGATGCGGGCCGAGGTCGGCAAGCCCAAGAACCTCGACTATCCGGTCACGACCATCGAAGAGCGCGACCGGGAGCGGATCGTGAGCCGCATTGGCTCTCGGGTGGCCGAACTGGTGGCCCGGCCGATGAACAAGCAGGAGCGCGGCCAGGCGACCGAGGCCCTGCAAAACGAGATTGTGGGCTCCTTTGCCGGCGACGAAACGATCGATCCCCAAGATGTCAAGGCGGTGTTCGAGGAGGTGCTCAAGGCCGAGACCCGGAAGCTGATCCTGGAAAAGGGACAGCGGGCCGACGGCCGGCACACCGACGAGATCCGCCCCATCTGGAGCATGGTGGGCTTTTTGCCGCGGGCCCACGGGTCGGGCCTGTTCATGCGCGGCGAGACCCAGGTGGTGAGCATCGCGACCCTGGGCACCCCCCGCGAAAAGCAGGAACTGGATACGTTGCGGCCCGAAGAAGACAAGCGGTACATGCACCACTATAACTTTCCGCCCTTCAGCACCGGCGAGACGTGGCCCATGCGCGGCCCCCGGCGGCGGGAGATCGGGCATGGGGCCCTGGCCGAGACGGCGCTCCTGGCGGTGGTGCCGCCGGAGGAAGAGTTCCCCTACACCATCCGGGTCGTGTCGGAGGTGCTGTCGTCCAACGGCTCCACCTCCATGGCTTCGGTGTGCGGCAGCACCCTGGCCCTGATGGACGCCGGCGTGCCGATCAGCAGCCCGGTGGCCGGCATCGCCATGGGCCTGATCTCCGAGGATGGCCGCTATGCCATCTTGAGCGATATCCAGGGCCTGGAAGATCACCTGGGCGATATGGACTTTAAGGTGGCCGGCACCCGACAGGGGATCACCGCCCTGCAGATGGACATCAAGATCAAGGGGCTGAGTTACGACATCCTGTCGCAGGCCCTGACCCAGGCGCGGGTGGGCCGCCTCTACATCCTGGACAGGATGGCCGAGACGATCGCCGCCCCCAGGCCGCAGATGTCGCCCTACGCGCCGCGCATCACCACCATCCACGTGGACCCCGACAAGATCGGCAAGATCATCGGCCCCGGCGGCAAGATGATCCGCAAGATCCAGGAAGAGTGCAACGTGGACATAGACATCGAGGACGATGGCACGGTGTACATCGCCGCCGTCGAAGGGCCGGCCGCCGAGAAGGCCATCGAGATGATCGAATCCCTGACCGAAGAAGCCCAGATCGGCAAAATCTATGTGGGCAAGGTGGTCCGCACCGAAAGTTACGGCGCTTTTGTCGAAATCCTGCCCGGTGTGGATGGCATGGTCCATATCTCCCAACTGGCCGACTACCGCGCTCCCTCGGTCGAAGAGGTGGTGCGGGTCGGCGATGAGATCATGGTCATGGTCACCGACATAGACGCCGAGACGGGCAAGATCCGGCTGTCGCGCCAGGCGGTGCTGGAAGGTTGGACGGCGGAGGAGGCCAGGGCGCGAGACCGCCAGGGCGGTTCTGCCGGTGCCCCACGGGACAGCCGGCGAGGAGGGGGCGGGTCGGGACGCGGGGTGCGGATCGGCGAGACTGTGCCCAAGCCTACACGCCCGCCACGCCGCAACCGCTAAAAGGTCGAGATGGCGATGGATGACGATCTGGTCCCTCTGCCAGAGGAAAAAGACCCAGGCCGCCCCGGCCTGGGCTGGCGGCTGGTCCACCTGTTGCGTGAGGTGCTGGAGACCATCCTGCCGGCCATCCTCATCGCGCTGCTGATCAACGTTTTTGTCGGCCAGGCCACCCGGGTCGAGGGCCAGAGCATGGAGCCCAACCTGCACAGCGACCAGCGCCTGGTGGTCGAAAAGGTGTCGTACCGCTTTCACGGGCCGGAACGCTTTGATGTTGTGGTGATCAAGATGCCCGGTCAGAGCGAGGAACTGCTGATCAAGCGGGTGGTCGGCCTGCCGGGGGAGACGGTGGAGATCAAGAACGGGCGGGTGTACATCAACGGCCAGGAGCTGGAGGAGCCGTTTATCACCGGCCAGACCCGTCCGGGGCGCTATTCCCATGTCACGGTGCCGCCCCTCCACGTCTTTGTCCTGGGCGACAACCGTGATCATTCCAACGACTCGCGGAGCTTTGGCCCGGTGCCGATTGAGAATATCGTCGGCCGGGCCTGGCTGTCCTACTGGCCGCCGGAGGAGATTGGCCTGGTGCATTAGGAACCCACAGGGCCCAGGAACCGGCCATAAGGGCCTGTGAGCCTTGGGCCTTGTCCGTTGGGCATGGTATGGTCTCGACCCACTGGAGCCAAACAACCAAGCGCCTGGTCGTCGTGGGCCTGATCCTCACCCTGTTCCTGCTCCTCTACCTGTTTCGTGTCCTCCTGCCCCCCCTGGCCATCGCCATGGTCGTGGCCTACGTTCTCAAGCCGCTGGTGGATGGGGTGGAGCGGCGGGCCCGGCTGCCGCGCCTGCTGGCCGTATTCCTGGTGTTCCTGGCCCTGCTGGTGCTCCTCAGCACCATCCCCGCGGCCGTCGTCCCCTACCTGGTAGACCAGGTGACCCGCCTCAATCTGGACCTGCAACAGATGGTCAACGACCTGGTTTCTTTCCTGTCCCAGCCGGTCCGCGTGCTTGGTTTCACCTTCAACCTGCAAGACCTGGTGGGGGACCTGCAAGGTACGTTGCAGGGCCTGTTGCGCCCCTTTGCCACCGGCACCGTCAACCTGCTGGTCAACGTCGCATCCAGCCTGTTATGGGTGGTGGCTATTTTGGTCGTCTCTTTCTATCTGGTCAAAGATGCCGACCGGCTCCGTGCCTTCCTGGATGGCCTGGCCCCGCCCGGGTATGAGCCGGAACTCAAGCGCCTGCGCGAAGAGATCGGCCTGGTATGGAGGTCGTTCTTTCGCGGGCAGGTGGTCCTGGGCTTTATCGTCGGTATCGTGGTGTGGCTGACCATGACGGTGGTGGGCCTGCCCACTGCCGGGCTGATGGGGTTGATCGCCGGCGTGTTGGAGGTGGTGCCCACCTTTGGCCCGGTGTTGGCCACCATCCCGGCCCTGTTCATCGCCCTTTTTCGCGGTTCCACCTACCTGCCGTTGAGCAACTTTTGGTTTACCGTGCTGGTGCTCGGCCTCTATGTGCTCATCCAACAGGCTGAAAACACCTACCTGGTGCCCAGGATCATGGGCCGGCGGTTACAACTCCACCCGGTGGTGGTGTTCATCGGGGTGTTGGCCGGCGGTACGTTGGCCGGGGCGGTGGGGGTCCTGCTGGCCGCGCCGATCATCGCCACCGGGCGGGTGGTGCTCGGCTACCTGTACGCCCGGTTGCTCGACCGGGATCCCTTTCCCCCGGCCAGAGAGCCAGGGGAGCTCTACCCCGGCGAGATTGACGCGGTCCTGTTCGACCTAGATGGGACCCTGGTAGAGACCGACGATGCCGCGGTGGAGGCCCTGGCCCGCCGACTACAGCCGGTGCGGCGGCTTTTGCCCCGGCGCGATCCGATAGGGGCGGCCCGGAGGCTGCTGATGGCCGTTGAGACGCCGGCAGCCCGCCTTCTGCATCTGTTGGACCGCGTGGGGCTGGATGATGACCTGTTCAGCCTGGGGGAACGGCTGCAACGGCTGCGAGGCGTGCAGACCGTGCCCGACTTCCGCCCGGTGGAGGGTGTGGGCGAGATGCTGCGGGACCTGAACCGGCGCTACCACCTGGCCATCGTCACCACCCGAAGCCGCCGGGAAGCTCAGGCGTTCCTTGAACAGCAGGCCTTGACCGACCTGATCCAGGTTATCACCGGGCGCGAGGACACCTGGCGACTCAAGCCCCATCCCAGCCCGGTGCGCCATACCGCCGGGCGGTTGGGGGTGCCGGTGGAACGCTGTTTGATGGTAGGCGATACCCCGGTGGACATCGAGGCGGCCCGGGCTGCCGGAGCCCGGGCGATCGGGGTATTGTGTGGCTTTGGCGAGCGGGACGAACTGCAACGCGCCGGCGCCGACCTGATCCTCAAGAGCACCGCCGACCTGCGGGATTGGCTCTAACTACATTTTCCGCTTTACGCCTGCCCCACCGGCCCGCCAACCCCGTCGGGTGGGCCTGCGCCCGCATACCCGAAGGACGACGGAGGCCTATGCCGGACTTTGCCCGGCCAGCCGCAGCCGCACAAAGAGCCAGGGGGCCAGAAAGACCACGACCCAGCCCAGCAGCGCCATACGCCCGAAGCGTATGACCACCTCCAGACCGTAGGCCATCTCGGCGGGGAGGATCAGCTTGGGGCCGGCATAGACGATCCCAACCAGGAGCCCGCCCACCAGGAAGCGCAGGCCCCGCCGCCACCACTCGCCGTCCACGCAAAAGCGCAACCGGCGCCGCTCCATGATCAGGCCGACCCCCATGCCGGCCAGGGCGCTCATGGGGGTGAGGGCCGCTTCGGCGGGGTACAGGCCGGCATTGTCGGCCGGGTGCAAAAAGATGAGCAGGCCGGGAACGGCAACGGCCAGTGCCAGTTGGACCCCCTCCTTCTGACGGCCGATCCAGCGGCTCAGCAGCGGTTCGGCCCGGCAAAAGGCTGCCAGCAGGACCAGCCCGATCAGCCAGCCGCCGATCACATCCTGGGGAAAGTGGACGCCCAGCACAATCCGCGACAGGCCGATGGCCAGCATGAGCAGGAGAGCTACGGCCCCAAAGATGCGGTTGTGTAACCGGACCGCCAGATACCCCCAGTTGGTCACGGCGTTTTGAGCATGGCCGCTGGGGAACGACGGGCTGCTCTCCGGCCAGGGGACCCTGAGGCGTGGATCGGAGGGGCGGGGGAGGCGGAAGGTGTATTTGACCACACTGTTGACCCAGGCCGAAAACATGGAGAGATAGCCCAGGCTGATGCCGATCTGCCGGTCGAGGCACCAGTAGACAAAGGGCAACAGGAGCAGGTAGAACTGCTCATAGCCCAGGAAAGTGAAGAACTTGAAGAGAGCCTCCAGCCAGGGGGTGCTGAACGATTGAACCCAGACGATGGCTTCGGTCCCCCACGGCAGCAACGATTGGAACCATTCCTCCATTTTCTGCCTCCCCTTGAAAATAAACGGCGGACGGCAGGGGCAGGGCTTGCTCCTGCCCCCTGGGCAACCGCAAGGGCTGCCCCTGCCCCCTGGGCAGCCGCGAGGGCTGCCCCTACCCCGTTCAAATGCCAGGCACTTGTTCCCCTTGTTTCTGGTCCCCGGCGTGATACGCTCATGGCCCGGTCGTGGCACCGGCCTCCGGCATCTGGGGCGCAGCCTGTTCCGGCGGCCTGGCGATGACCAGCAGCCGATGGGTGGCCAGCCCCACCGGGGTACAGGTCACCAGCGTCAGCCGCTCTTCGGGCAGGTAGCCGATGAGCCGCTGGTTTTCGGCGCGCTGCCCCGCCGAGGCAAAGGTCTCGGGCACCACCAACGTCTCGACCACGCGGTAGGGATAGGCCAGGTCGCCGACGTAGAGGGTGATCTCATCACCCGGTTCGAGCTGGTCCAGGTGGCGAAAGACCGCGCCTTTGATGTCGCGATGGCCGTTGATGACGGTGTTGCCGACGTTGCCGGGATAGGCCGAGGTCTGGTGGAAGCCACCGGCATAGGGCACGTCGTCCCAAACCAGCCGGGTCCGACCTGCTTCCCAGACCGTCTTGGCCCCCACCGGCACGACCGGGATATCGAGGTTCAGCCGGGGGATGACCAGCCGGGTGGGCGGTGAGGTGGCCGGCAGGCGCACGACGGGGGTGGGCAGGGGCAGCGTTGGTTCGGGGAGGGGGGTGGGTGGGCCGGAGAGGGCGGTCGGTGCGGGGGAAGGGGGCGGTGGCGTGGGCGTGAAGGTGGGCACCAGGGTCGGCGGCGGCGGGGTGGCGGTCAACTCTGCCTCTCTGGCGATGGCTGGGGCTGCTTCCATGCCCGGCCCCACCTGCAGCCGGTAAAAGAGGGCATAGCCGACAAAGAGAAAGGCCAGGACGATGCTGACCCCCAGGCCCATCACCACCATTTCGGTGAGGGTCAGGGGCTGGCGCACAGTTACAGAGCCCCCTTGTTCCCCTGCCTCCCTCTCTTCCTGCCCCCTTGTTCCCCTGCTCCCCTGGATCAGGCGTGGGCAGCGGCGGTACAGGGAGGTCAGGCAGGTGGAGGCCTGGTAGGCGCTCCCGATCCGTTCGCCCTGGCCGTGGAGGTAACAGCGGTGGCGTGGGGTGGGCACCAGGAGCGCCTGCCGCCGATCTCCTTCCAGCCCCAGATGGGGGCATAGTCCGGCCATGACTAGCCGCCTCCCTCCAGCCGTTTGAGGTGGACCAGCAGCACCGAAATATCGGCCGGGTTGACGCCGGCCAGCCGTGTGGCCTGGCCAACGGTGGCCGGGCGGACGGCGGCCAGCTTTTCCTGGGCCTCGGCCCGCAGGCCGCTCAGCGCCCGGTAGTCCAGGTCGGCCGGGATGCGGCGATCTTCCAGGCGGCGGAAACGGGCCACCTCGCTGCGCTGCTTTTCGATATATCCGGCATATTTCGCCTCGATCTCTACCTGGGCGGCGACATCGGGCGGCAGCGGCCGGGGCGGGGGGGTCAGGGTGGCCACCAGGGCATAATCCACTTCCGGGCGGCGCAGGAATTGCAGGGCGTTGACGCCGTCCTCCAGGGGCGGCAGGCCGTACTCTGCCAGGTGGTCGTTGGTCTGTTTATCGCCGGGGCGGAGCCAGGTGGCGCCCAGGCGTGCCAGCTCGGCTTCGAGGGCCTGGCGGGCGGCTTCGACGGCCTGGTAGCGTTCGCGGGGCAGCAGGCCGGCCCGGTAGCCGATCTCGGCCAGGCGCAGATCGGCATTGTCCTGGCGGAGCAGCAGGCGGTATTCGGCCCGGCCGGTCATGATGCGGTACGGCTCGTTGATCTCTTTGGTCACCAGGTCGTCAATCAACACGCCGATGTAGGCCTGGTCCCGGCGCAGGAGGACCGGCGGGCGGCCCTGCACTTTCAGGGCGGCGTTCATCCCGGCGATCAGGCCCTGGGCGGCGGCCTCTTCGTAGCCGCTGGTGCCGTTGATCTGCCCGGCGTGGAACAGCCCCTCGATCCGCCTGGTTTCCAGCGTGGCGCTCACCTCCCGGCAGGGCACGCTATCGTACTCGATCGCATAGCCGGGGCGCATGATCTCGGCCTGGCGCAGCGCCGGGATCGAGTGGAGCATGGCCCGTTGCACCTCCTCCGGCATTCCGGTGAAAAAGCCCTGGACATATACCTCGCCGGTGTGCCAGCCTTCCGGTTCCAGGAAGAGCTGATGGCGCTCCTTGTGAGGAAAGCGCACCACCTTTTCCTCAAAGCTGGGGCAGTAACGCGGCCCGGCAGCCTCCAGCGCCCCCGGTGCGATGGGGGAGCGGTGCAAATTCTCACGCACGATGCGCAGCGTCTCATCGGTGGTATAGACCGAATAGCAAGGAAGCTGTGGGCGCCAGCCGTCCAACTGCGCGGCCGGATAGACCGGGTTCGGCGGGGTGAGCAGAAACTCGGGGATTGGATATTGGGTATTGGATAGGGTGAATTGCAGCGGAACGCCGGAGCCGGGTTGGGGTTCGGTGAGGGAAAAGTCTATCGTCCGGGCGTCAATGCGCGGCGGGGTGTTGGTTTGCAGGCGGACCAGGGGGAAGCCCAGTTCGCGCAGGCTGGCGGAAAGCCCGGCCGCCGGGAACTCGCCGGCGCGGCCGGCCGGCCAGCTCTTTTCTCCGGAAAGGATGCGCCCGCCCAGAAAGGTGCCGGTGGTCAGCACGACGGTCTGCCCCCGGATCTCGCGGCCGGTGTGGGTAACGACCCCCTGGACCCGGTCGCCCCGGACCAGCAACCGCTCCACCAGGGCCTGTTTGAGGTGCAGGTTGGGCGTCGTCTCCAGGCGGTGCTTCATGTACAGGCTGTAGCGCCGCTTGTCGGCCTGGGCGCGCAGGGCCTGGACGGCCGGGCCTTTGCTCTGGTTCAGCAGCCGGATCTGGATGAAGGTGGCGTCGGTGGCGCAGGCCATCTCGCCGCCCAGGGCATCGATCTCGCGTACCAGGTGGCCTTTGCCCGGCCCGCCGATGCTGGGGTTGCACGGCATCTGGGCGATCAGGTCCAGGTTCATCGTCAGCAGCAGCGTCTGGGCCCCCATGCGCGCCGCCGCCAGGGCCGCCTCGCAGCCGGCGTGCCCCGCCCCGACGACAAGGACGTCGTACTGCATGTGGTGTGTTACGTGCATTCTCAAGCTGCGAGTTGATAGATGATAGGCCGATATCTGGGTTCAGGAACAGGCTTGCCTTCTGCCTGCGCGGCTTCCAGCCAGGCTCGTTTGGCGATCTCGACTTCACAAAGTGCCTCTTCCGGGGTATTGCCAAAGGCAGAGCAGGCGTCCAGGTCGGGGATGTCGGCAATATATCCCCCATCTTCTTCGCTGTAGAAGATATTGATGTGATAGTCTTTCATCATTCATCTCCTAATGTGAGATTGTAGCGTTCTACCAGGCGCAAGAACTGACGGATCTGGTATGGCTTGGCCTGCCCTTTCACCTCTTGCAGGTTGACCAGCTCATCCAACTGCGGATGGACAAAGATGTAGTGGCTGCCTTTGGTCCGCGACAGGTGGAAGCCGAAAGCTTCAACCAATGTAACCATATCTTCAAAACGAACGTTCGCAGGGCTCGCCAGCACTTTTTCAAGCAGTTTCCGCTTATTCATCCGTTCTTCCCCTACCCGCCGCCAGGGCCGCCTCGCAGCCGGCGTGCCCCGCCCCGACGACAAGGACGTCGTAGGTCGGCATTCCTTTCATACCCCAATTATACCAACGTTTCGCGTTGAAGGCAACAGTACTTCTGTACCTGTCCCGGCACCGGGCTGACCGACCGGCTGTTGGCTCTGGCGCACCGGAACCGGCTTGCCGCCGGCCCCCAGGTGGGGTATAATGGGGGGCAGCTTTGACCGGGAGGTGGAGGCCCATGTCATTCTTTCCCTTCCGCCGCCGTCTGGCCGAGATCAGGCGCGTGCGGCGTATCATCGAGGTCCTGGTGCGCAACGGCCTGGGTTTCCTGGTGGAACAACTGGCCCTTGACCGTTTCCTGCCGCGCTTCTGGCGGCGGCAAAGGGTCCGCGCCGACCGGGCTGTCGGCCGGCTGAGCGTGCCTGAACGGCTGCGCCGCACGCTGGAAGAGCTGGGGGCCACCTACATCAAACTGGGCCAGTTGCTTAGCGGGCGGGCCGACCTGCTGCCACGGGCCTATATCGAAGAGTTTGCCCGGCTGCTCGATGCCGCCCCGCCTGTGCCTACCGCCGCCATCCGGCAGGTCATCGAAGAGGAACTGGGGGCGCCGGTGGAGGATCTGTTTGCCACCTTTGACGAGGTCCCCATTGCCGCTGCTTCTATCGGCCAGGTGCACCGCGCCACCCTGCCCGACGGACAGGCCGTGGTGGTCAAAGTCCAGCGGCCGGGCATCGAGCAGGTGGTCGAAGCCGACCTGGACCTGCTGCTGCGCCAGGCCCGCTTTCTCGAAAAGCGCTCCGAGCTCATGCGCGATTACAATGTGCTGGGTATCGCCCAGGAACTGGCCCTCTCGCTGCGCGAGGAACTGGACTACAAGATCGAAGGCCGCAACGCCGAACAGTTGCGGTCCAACCTCCAGGCCGACCCCCGCTTTTTGATCCCCCGCGTCTATTGGAACCTGACCACGCGGCGGGTTATCACCCTGGAACGCCTGGAGGGCATCCAGTTCAACGAACCGGACCGGCTGCGCCGGGCAGGTTATGACCTGTCGTCCATCGCCCGCACGGCTCTTGAGGCGTACCTCAAGCAGATCTTTGTGGATGGCTTTTATCACGCCGATCCCCACCCGGCCAACCTGATGGTCGTCGGCACCCAGATCGGCTTTGTGGATTTCGGCACGGCCGGCTATCTGACCCCCAACCAGAAAGACCTGCTGAGCGACATGTTCCTGCAACTGCTGGATCAGGATGCGGGCGGCATTGCCCGAACCCTGGTCAAAATGGGGGCAACGCGGGGCCGTCCTTCTCTGGAGGCGCTGGAACGCGACCTGCAGCGGCTCCTGGTGCGCTACTGGGGGGTGTCGCTGGGGGAGATCCGGCTGGGCGAGATGTTGGCCGAGGTCTTTACTACCGCCTACAAGCACAGGGTATACCTCCCCGGCGACCTGGCGCTTCTGGCCCGGACCCTCATCACCATGGAGGGCACCGGCCTGGCCCTGGACCCCGACTTTGTGGTGCTGGAGGCCGTGCGCCCCTTTGCCGAGCAACTGGTCCGCGAGCGGCTGTCGCCCGTGGTGGCCGGACGGCGGGTCCTGCGCACCATGCGCCAGGCGGCAGACCTGGCTCAGACGTTCCCCCGCCGCCTGGATGACCTGTGGGACCGGTTGGAGGAGGGGGAGCTCACGGTGGGCGTGGACCTGCGCCGCCTGGAACTGCTCATCGCCAGGTTGAACAGCATGGTCAACCGCATCGCTTTTAGCGTGGTGGTGGCAGCCCTGATCATCGGCTCGGCGCTCATCTTGCTGGGGGGCAAGGAGTCGTGGCATCTGCCGCTGCTGGGGTTGGGCATCCCGGTGGCGCAGATCGCCTTTCTGGGAGCCGTAGCGGCCGGCGCCTGGCTGTTGATCTCGATGATCCGGGCGCGGAACCTGTAAAAAAGGCCTATTCCATCAGCCTGCGCAACGGCTCCACGTCGAATCTCTCGCCGACCGTCACCTGGGTGGGAGGCGAGATCGGCAGCGCATAAGCCCGCCAGAAGAGCTCTGCCGCGCAGGAAAAGATCGCCACCCCCCCCTGCTGGCGATGGCCGTTGGTCTGGAGGTATAGGCCGATGATCTCCATGTCTTCTCGGATGGCCTGCTGGAGTTCTGGCCGGTGGTTGCCCGCCGCGAGATGGGCCTGCATTTCACGCATAAAGTCGGCATAGGCCGATTCACGCCGCCGGGGGGTATCCATAGGCAGATAGGCGCTCACCGTGACGTGGCCATGACTCTCAAAAGACTCCAATGTCTGTAAATCCTTGTCCGGGATCAAACAAACCTCCACCACTGGCTCCGTGTCGCCCTGGAATCTGGCTATGGCTGGCACAAAAAAGTATAGCACACGCGCCAGAGGCATGTCAAATCGAGAGACAGGCCTGGCGTGTAAAGGCTCCGGTTACCAGGTGCCAGGCACCTGGGAAGTGCCTGGCACCTGAGCGACTGCACCGGAGCGACTGCTACTGGCCCTTAATGATGAGCGGCAGGTAGAGGTAGAACCGCGCAGGCCTGGGAGCGATCATAAGGGTGTGGGTGTCGGTCACCAGGGCTCCGGCGCAGTTGGTGGCGGTCACGGTCAGGGTGTGGGTGCCCACCTCCAGGCTGCGGACCGAGGCGCTGCCCGTATCGCCGTTATCCCAGGTGTAGGTGATGGGCGGTGTGGCATCGGGCGGCTGGTAGGTGGTGGTGAAGGTGTAGGTGCCCGGCTCGCCCTCGGTCGGCCCGACGATGGTGATGCCCGTCAGACCCAGGCAGGTGCCCGGTTCGTAGACCGTCAGGGTGAGGGAGTCGGTCACAGCCTCCGACCCGGCCATATCGCAGTTCCAGACGGCGATCTCGACGGTGTAGGTGCCGGTGGCAGCGAAGGTGTGGTCAAGGGCCAGCGGGTCGTCGCTGCCGCTGCCCGTGACCGGCGAGGTGCCATCGCCATAGTCCACCGTATAGCTGTACGGTTTGGCCGCGCCCTCGGGCACCAGGTCGGCCAGGAACTGGACCGGGGTGCCGGTGTAGAGGGTGCCGGTGGTCACCAGGGCCAGGTCCACGCCGGTTACGTCGGTGCATACAACCGGCTCTTCGATCACGAGGGTGTGGCTGTCGGTCACAGGGACCCCGGCGCAGTTGGTGGCCGTCACCGTCAGGGTGTAGGTGCCCACGCCCAGGGTGCGGACCGACGATGCGCTGCTGTCGCCGTTGTCCCAGGTGTAGGTGATGGGCAGCGTGGCGCCGGCCGGTTCGTAGGTGGTGGTGAAGGTGTAGGTGCCCGGCTCGCCCTCCGTCGGCCCGACGATGGTCACCTGCGTCAGGCTGATGCAGCCCTGGGGGAGGACGACGACCGGGTGGCTGACGCTGTCGCTGCCCAGGCTGTTGGTCGCCACCAGGGTGACGGTAAAGGTGCCGGCAGTCTGATAGAGGTACTGCGGGTCGCTCTCGGTCGAACTGCCCAGGCCGTCGCCGAAATCCCAGAAATACTCCAGCGGCGCCGTGCCGACCGTCTGGTTGGTAAAGACGGCCGGGCTGCCCAGGATCACCGGGCTGTTGCTGGTAAACTCGGCGGTGGGGGCCAAGGGGGTGATGCAGGCCGGCCCGCCGCCGGACAGGACGATGTCGTCCAGATGCCAGCCATCGGCCACCAGCGCGGTGTCGGAGGTGAAGTGAAAGCGGATGCGGGCATTGGCCTGGCCATCCAGGGCCGGCAGGGGGATCGTTTCCTGGGTCCAGGTTTCGTGGTCGTAGCCGGTGTAGGCCGCTGCCTGCGTCCAACTGCCGCCGCCGTCGGTGGAATACTCGACGTAGCCATAGTCATAGTCTGTTTCCATGTCGTAGATGTGCCAGAAGCTGAGGGACACATCCTCGTAGCCGGACAGGTCCAGGACCGGCGAGATAAGGGAGACGTTGCGGTTGTTGCTGTAATTGCCGCCGGGGCTGTCGGTCCAGGAGTGGGTCGGGCTGTGGGAGGCTTCGGCGGTGATGGCCCACGGCGACTGCGCCGTCCAGCCGATGTTGCCCGACTCGACATCGTCCTCCAGGACCGCACACACGGGGGAGAGGAGAAAGTCCTGCTGCACGGTCTGATAGTTGTGGGCCTCGATGCCGGTGACGGTGGAGATGGCGAAACCGGGCGCGATGGCGCTGAGGTCGTAGGTGTCGCTGACGACCAGCATGTGGTAATAGCCGGTCGCCGGGTCGGTGGTGGCCTGGAAATTGTTGGCCGTGACGGTGGCTGCCAGCGGCAGGTTGGTGCTGGCGTCGCGTACAAAGCCCTCGATGGTCGGCGACACATTCGGGTCAAGGATGTAGAGGAAGGTAGCGCTCACCGCGCCCCAATTGCCGTTCACATCCTGGCCGCGCACATAGAGGATGTGCCGGCCGGCGCTCAGGCCGGTGGTGTCCACGGTGGCCACGACCTCTTCCACCTTTTCGTCAAAATTGCCGTCGGCGGCAGACATCGGCAGGGGGATCGGCGGGGTGGTGGTGATCCAGGGCGGCACGTCCAGGTAATACTCGGCGGTGGCGATGTTCTGCGTCGGCTCGGTGCCATTGGAGTTGTTGTAGCGGGTATCGTTGATGGTGGCCGTCAACTGGGCCGGCTGGCCGGGCGCGACGCCGCCGGGCACGATGGTCACGCTTAAAGCATCGGGGCCGGCCGGGGTCATGTACGGCGTGCGGGAGACTTTGGCGGCATAGATCAGGGCCGGCAGGTTGTCGGGCAGGATGGTGTTTTCAAAGGTGGGGCAGTCCTGGAAAAAGTCGGTGCCCAGCTCAAAGGTGTAGGCTGCCAGCCCCAGGTCACCGTAGGCAAAGTCGTCGGTGGTGCCATCGGTGGGATAGAGGCCATAGGCCTGTTCGGGGGTGTAGCCGTTAAAGTAGGCGAACTTGCGTCCCAGGGTTTGCAAGGCCGTGCCGTTGGGGGCCGGAGAACTGGTAAAGCCCCACGGCCACAGCACCAGTTGGCTGTAGCTATGGATGTCCATGAACACCCCCATTGCATCCACCGGAGCCGGGTCGCCCAGGCCCGGGCCGCGCTGATCGGGGAACTGGGCCTGCACATAGTTTACCACAGCCTGGGTCTCCGGTTCGGAGGCGGCACTGGGGCCACGGTAGGTCTCGGCGCAGGGATTGCCGCTGGAACCGCCGCAGCAACCCCACTGGAACGGATAGTTGCGGTTGAGGTCCACGCCGATGTCGCTGGGCGCACAGGAGCCGTAGGGATGGGTGTTTTTGCGCCATAACTGGCCCGCTTCGGCCTTTTTACGCCCATCAGGGTTGGACTGGAGCAGGAGATGGATCTCATGGTAGTCCAGCAGCCAGGTCACGTCGGGGTCCAGGTCATAGTTTTCGACCAGGTACTCGGCAAAGCGGGTGATCAGTTCGGCGGTGGTGTATTCGCGGGCGTGGATGGCAGCCATGATGAACAGCCTGGGCTTGGGGCCGGGCACAGCCGAGTTGGTCAGGCGCAGGACCATCATGTCGTAGCCGGCTGCCGGATTGTTGACCTTTTCCCACGAGTCGCCGATGTCGGTCCAGGTAGCCAGGGTGGGATGGGCGGCGACGATGGCCTGCGCTGTGGCAAAGGTCTCCTCCACGGTGCGGTAACAGGGATAGCCGGGGATGCCCTCGGTCTGGCCGGGCAGCGGTTCGCGGGGGCGGGTCAGTTCCTCGGTCCGTTGGGGATCAATCTCCAGGCGAAAGCCGGCTGCCAGCAGGCGGCTGTATCCCTCCCGGTCCACGGCGACGACCAGGTAGCCCTTGTCGGGGTGGACCTCCCACGGTTCGAGCCAGGCCGCCAGGTCGTCCACCATCTGGCGGTCGGTGTAATAGGCCCGCACCACCCAGGGGCCTTCGCCGGTGGGGGGGGGCGGGGGCGGCGGGTTTTGGGCCGTCGCCGGGATGCCTGCTCCCCACAAACTGCCGAAGAGCAGCAGGGCTACGAAGGATAGTAGAAGGGTGCGTACACGGTGGTTCATAATCCATTCTCCTTGTTCGATTTGGCATCCGTGCCAGAACCATTATAGTCGCTCCGCCCAGGAAGTCAAAGAAGGGGCCGGCCCCGGACGCAAAACCGGGGCCGGCTGTGGTTTTGCCGGCCCCGGTGGGTTGGCCTCGGGGCACTGTTTTTTTGTGGGGCCCGGTTTCAACAGGAACCGGGCCCCTCCTGGACCGCCCGTTAGTAGTTCTTGGTGATGATCGGCAGGTAGTAGTAGAAGGGGCGGACGGTGATGACATGGCTGTCGGTCACCATCGCGTCGGCGCAGTTGGTGGCCGTCACCGTCAGGGTGTAGGTGCCCACGCCCAGGGTGCGGACCGACGATGCGCTGCTGTCGCCGTTATCCCAGAGATAGGTGATGGGCAGCGTGGCGTCGGCCGGTTCGTAGGTGGTGGTGAAGGTGTAGGTGCCCGGCCCGCCCTCGGCCGGCCCGACGATGGTGATGCCGGTCAGGTCGGTGCACGCTTCCTGGACCATCAGGGTCAGGGTATCGGTCACAGGTTCCAGCATCCCGCAGTTCCAGACGGCGATCTCGACGGTGTAGGTGCCGGGCAGGGTGTAGGCGTAACTGAAGGTCAGCGGGTCGTCGCTGCTGCTGCCCGTGACCGGCGGGGTGCCATCGCCATAGTCCACGGTGTAGCTGTACGGCTTGGCGGCGGTGTCGGGCAGGATGTCGGCGCTGAAGTCAACCGGGTCGCCGGGGTAGACCGTACCGGTGGTGACCAAGGTCAGGTCCACGTCGGTCACCTCCACACAGGAGACGATGGTCAGCGTCACCGGGACGTTGATCCTGGGGTTCTGGGCGTCGTCGGTCTTGACCGCCAGGAAGGCGGTGTAGGTGCCTTCGGTCATGGTCGGTAGGGCGGTGAAGGTCACCTCTACCTCAAAGGTATCGTCGGCTGCCACTGTGCCGGTCACCGGCTCCTCCGACAGCCAGGGCACGTCGCCGCCGATCTCGCCGCCAAAGGCAACGTTATCCACCAGCTCCCCATCCCCGGTCGGCCATACGGTGTAGATGCGGGTGATAGGCACGTCGTCAGTGGCAACGCCAAAGAAGGCCCCCGTCACTCCGGGCGGCACAGTAACCTCCGCCTGGCCCAGGAGCACATCCCCTGCCCCGTAGATGTAGACGTTAAGGGTACTTGGTGCGCCGATGAGCGGGTTCAAGATGTCCATGCCGACGGCCGCCACCCCCTCCTCGCCCAGGAAGAGGATGTCGAAGTCGTCGGAGAACGTGTTGGGGCCCGCCACGACGGATAGCACCCCCAGGAAGCCTTGCGTAAGTACGACCAGGTCTGCGTTCGGGTTAGGGTTAACCTGGATGCGAATGCCCTCCAGGATACCTCCTGGCGCGAAGCAGGCATTGTTCGTCGTGCTGTCCCACGGCCCAGGACAGGCCTGTACCGAGTTCGGCGGAACAAGGGTGTTTTCCCAGTCCTCTACCGGCAGGTCAGGCCAGTCATCATTGAATGCATCGCGATCCCCGTAGAACACCAGCGAGTTGGGTCCCACGTAGCGCGCGGGTGCCGTGGGCACAGGAGTGCCAGAAGCGGGGAGTGGCCGTAGCCCTTCATCTGTGTAGGCGCGGCCCACAGGCGAAAGGGTGATGAGGGGGGCGCTGGAGGCACCCGCCGGTAGCGACTCGATCTCCAGGGTCTGCGTCGTCTCGCGGATCTTAAAGTCGGACGGCCCGGCCCCCTCGTTGATCAGGGTCAGGATCTGGGTTTCGGAGGCCCCCGACGTCAGGACAGCTTCCATCGAGGGCGGCGTCAGGCTGATGCACGGCTGAATGGAGCGCAGTTCCAGGTCCTGGGTGGTCGTCTGCTGGCCGGTGATCTGCACCACGGCGCTGCTGCTGGTGTGCTCCTCGGCCGAGGCGGTCACAGTGTAGGTGCCTTCCGGCAGCCAGACGACATACTCGCCGTCGGCGTTGGTCGTCAAGGTCATGACGTGGCCGTTCCGCACCACCACCGTCGCTTCTTCCAGTGGGTAGCTCTCGGCATCGCAGTAGCCCAGGCTGCTGACCACACCGACCAGTTTGCCCCAGTCTGGCGGCGCACTGACCGTCAGGGTGACCGGCAGGCCGATGTTGCCGTTGACCGGGTCGTTGCTCTTGACGTTGAGGGTGGCATAGTACTCACCCGGCTGCGCGACCGCCCCGGCATCGAAGGTCACATCGGCCACCAGGGTGCCGCCATCGGCGGCCACCGTGCCGCTGACCGGCTCTTCCGACAGCCAGGGCACGTCAGCCGAGGCGGCCAGCCAGAAGATGGCGTTGTGCAGCAGCAGGTCCAACTGGCCGGTCCAGTCGTAGTAGTAGCCGACATAGTCGTTGATGGTGACGACGGTGCGGTTGTCCTTGACGGCGACAAAGAGCTGGCCATCGTTCCACCAGGCCACTGCCGTGGAACCGGGTGTCAGCGAGGTGCTGGCAATGCGGTAGGAGGGCTCACAGACATCGGTCACGCCCTCCATGATGGGGTGATCCGGGTCATAGGTCCCCAGGCAGGCGCTGCTGTACAGGGTGGAGCCGTAGACCATGGCCGAGTAGCCCTCGTTCTTGAAGCGGCCCTGCATGCCCCAGTTGACGTCAATGGCGAACTCCAGGTCAATGACCTTGCCGCCGGCATCCACATAGTCGGCCAGGACGTCGCCGATGCCCACGGCGTTGGCAAACGTGTAGTTGGACCAGACCAGGACGACGTCATAGGCCTGCAGTTCCGCCAGGGTGGGCGTGCCATAGCGGGCGTCGTAGAGATCCACCGCCCCCAGGTCGCCGTAGGCCAGGAGCATATCCCGAATCGGCGAGCCGAAGTCGTTGTCGTCGTCGGCGTTCAGGAGGAGGATGTTGGGCCCGGCTTCGGGAGCCAGGCGCGGCCGGATGGTCTGAGAGCGCGCCGGCGCGGGCGTGTACGGTCCGGCGGCCACGGCGGTCCCGGCGGGTGCAGTGGCCGGCCCGGCGGGGATGGTGACCTCGATCGGAGCGCCCAACAGCGTCGGCTGGAAGCCCCGGTCGATCTCCCAGAACTCGAACTCGGCCGCAGCCGCGCCGTCGTTGGTCAGCGTGACCTGCTGCGTCTCGCTCTGGCCCATCGGCAGGCTGGCCGACAGGCTATCGGGGGCCACGCTCAGGCAGGGCTTCAACCAGCGCAGGTAAAAGTCCACCGTCGTCGTCTGCTGACCATAGACCATCACGCCGGTGGCCACCCCGGTCTCGTGCTCGGGATAGGTCACCGTGACCGTCAGCGGGCTGTTGGCCTGGTCCAGCCAGATCTGGTAGTAGCCGGCGTCGTTCGTCTCCACCGTCCAGGTCGTGCCCAGGCTGCTTTCGATCAGGACCTCGGCCTCCTTCAGCGGGTAGTCGTCGGCGTCGCAGTAGCCCAGGCCGTGCACCGTGCCGTTCAGTTTGCCGTAGGTGGGCGGCGCTATGACGGTCATGGTCACCGGGATCTGGAGCGGGCCGTAGGGGGTGTCGTTCTTGACCTTCAACACGGCATAGTATTTGCCCGGCTGGGTGACCTGGGGCACGCCGGCGTCGAAGGTGACGGACACCGGCAGGCTGCTGCCGGCGGCCACCGTGCCGCTGACCGGCTCTTCCGACAGCCAGGGCACGTCGCCAGCCGCCAGGTTAATGGCATTGTAGAGGCTCTGCTTCAGGAGGTCAAAGTCGGATTGGTTGGTCCAATACGAACTATAGGCGGAGTTGATGAACCAGATAAAGTCCCCATCTGCCGCCAGGGTGCCTGCCTGGAGTGGGAATTCGGCCCCCTTGTAGAAAAAGTTGTAGTACCCGTCGCCGTTGATCGCCACCGGTTCGATGTTGGGGTCGGTGACCCGGATCTGGTAATAGGCTGCTGAGACGTTTGTAAAGTCGTAGCTGTCGGGCAGGCCCTCGGCCAGGGGGTGACCGGGATCCACCAGCGTCCAGTGGGGCGTGCTGGAGATGGCCCAGCAGTAGTCGTTGACGTTGTTCAGCACCAGGTACTGGTTGACGCCCTGGGCGAAGGGCTGATAGCAGGTGCCACCCACAAAGATCAACCGCTTGCCCGCGTCCACCACGTCGGTGCGCACCTTCTGGAGGCTGGGCTCGTTGATGCTACCGCCGTCCATGCCGATGATGACCACGTCGTAGGGGGCAAAGTTGACGCCGGTCCAGTCTTCGGCGTAGAGGAGGTCGTACGTGTACCCCAGTTCGTTCAGAGCGCGCTGAATTGACTGGCCGGTCTCGGTGGTGTAGATGTGCAGGATGGAGGCCTGATTGAGGCGCGGCTGGAACGGCTGGACGGTAACCTGGGAGGAACTGGAACCCTGTGGCGTGAAGGCCGGGCCGGCAGGCGCAGGTCGCTCTGCCATCCTCAGCGTCGGCTGGAAGCCCTTATCCGCCTCCTGGAACTCGAACTGGGCCTGGAAGGTGCCCGAGTTGATCAGCGTGGCACTCACGACCAGGCTCTGGCCCATGTCCAGCGTGGCGGTCAGGGGCGAGGGGGTGAAGGTCAGATAGCCGGATCCCAGGGTAAAGTCCTGGCGCACCGTGTCGCTCTGGACCACGGTCACCAGGGCCGTCTCGGTGCTGTATCCTTCCAGCGTGGCGGTAAAGGTGTGGGCGCCGGCCGGGGAGAAGAGGGTGTAGAAGCCGCCGTCGCGGGTGACCGTCTCCTCGCCGCTGTCGTTCCACACATCGGCGCCGTCCAGCGGGCCGCTGGTGTTGGCGTCATAGACGTTGCCCACCACCAGGCCGCCGGGGGTCGGCGCGCAGCCGGTAGCGATGCCCACGTTGTCCACCATCCAGCCAAAGAAATTGTTGCCAATGGAGTCAACCGTGTCGAAGCGGAAGCGGAGCAGCACGTTCTGGCCCAGGTAGGGGGTCAGGTCGAAGGACCTCTTGTACCAGACATTTTCGGTGTTGCCCTCGCCCAGGGGGACCCAGGTCCCGCCGCCGTCGGTGGAGATTTCGACGTAGCGGTTGTCGTAGTAGCAGTCGCCGCCGCACTCGGTCTGTTCGTAACTCCAGAAGGAGAGGACCGCCCCGCCCGATGGGGGCAGCGTCACCGGGGCAACCAGGGTGAGTTCGCCGCTGTTGGCGCTGCCGTTGTCAAAGGTGCACACGCCGTCAATGCCGTAGTAGGCGTCGTTGCTGGAACTGGGGAAGGGCGCGACCTGCGAACCGCAGACATCCGTTTCGCTTTCCGGGTTCCACAGGCCGGTCATCGTCCAGTTGCCGTAGCCGCTTTCAAAGTTGTCAAAGAAGGCGTAGGTCGGCTCGTACCCCGGCGCGTTGCAGGCGACCAGGTCGGCCTGCAGGGCAAAGTTCTCCGTCTGGTTGCCGGTCAGCGGGCCGACCGGGCGGTCTTCGGGCAGGTAGCCGTCCACCCAGGCGCTGACATGGAAGTTGTAGGGGATCCCCTCGGCCAGGGAGACGCTGTAGAAGCCGGTCTCCGGGTCGGTCCAGACCGGGTCGCCGGGGTAGCCGGCGATCTGGATGCGGGCGTAGAGCGGCCAGCCGGTGGCCGCGTCGGTGACGGTGCCGCTGACCACATAGAAGGCCGCCGGCTGCAGGGCAAAGTCCACCGTCGTCGTCGTCCCGGAGTACACCTGGACGCCGGAAACCTGATCCGGCTGGTAGCCATACTTGAGGGCTTCGACGGTGTAGGTGCCGGTGAGGACGCGCAGCGTGTAGTAGCCCTGGTCGTTGGTGGCCGTCTGCCAGGTCAGGGTGGGGCTCAGCGTGGCCTCGATGGTGGCCCCCTCGATGGGCAGGGTGGTCACCGCGTCGCTGACGTGGCCATCCAGGTAGCCCATGCCCCCCACGCCGGCCAACTGGACCGCCTCGTAGCAGTCCAGGTGGCCCTCGCCGTAGCGGTTGTTCCAGTCCACGGTGCCGCCGCACGAGGTGTCATCCACGTCGTCGGCTGCATCGCGGATCACCTGCTCCACCTGGTCCACCGTCAGGGCCGGGTTGGCCGAGCGCACCAGGGCCACACAGCCGGCAGTGTGCGGACTGGCCGACGAGGTGCCCCCAAAGTCGCAGTTGTAGGTGTTGCCCAGGCCGGTGGTGCAGGAGCCCAACCCCGGCGACACGACATCGGGGAAGAGTTTGGTGGGGTTGCAGGCGTTCCAGCCGCAGCTCGAGTAATAGTCCAGCGAGCCGTCCATGCCGTGCGCCCCGCTGGCAAAGGCGATGGGGTTGCCGTCCGGGTCGGTGTTGTTGGCCGGCGAGGTGCTGGTGTTGCAGGCGTTGCCCACATTGCCGGCAGCAAAGGCGGGGACGATGTCGGCGGCGCGATAGGCCATCAACTGGGCCTGGAAGTCGTTGCCGTTGCAGTCGTTGGGCGACCACAGGCCCCAGGAGTGGTTGACCACCTGCGGCCGCAGGTCGGGATCGCCGCCGGGGGCCAGGAACCACTGGGCACAGGCATCGGTGTCATAGTCGGGGCAACTGCCGTAGGGGCAGCCGAGGCAGTGAATCCATTTGGCATCGGGCGCCATGCCGATCCAGGCCCCGTCGGGCAGCGAGGGGTCGTCATCGCCGACCATGATGCCCATGGTCGCCGTGCCGTGGCTATCGGTGTCGCAGGGCGCTCCGCCGCAATTGTTGCTGGGGTCGTACCAGCTATAGGTGTGGTCAAAGATGGTGCAATTGGGCGGGTCCATACAGCCGCGATAGTTCTTGACCAGGCCGATGTGGGTGTATTCGACGCCGGTGTCCATGCCGCCGACGACCACCCCCTGGCCCTTGATGCCAAACTGGGTGTGGACCTGGTCGGCCTTGGGGAAGAGGACGTTCCACTGATAGGCCGGGGTCATGATCTGACCACCGGTGGTTGGGGATGTCTCTGCAGGCTTGTCGGGGAAGATCTGGGCAACGTGGTTGCCCCTAAAGCCTGAAACCTCGGGAAAGGCCTTCAGGGCGTTCAGCGTGGCCTCGTCGGCGTGGACAAAGATCGTGTTGTTGATCCAGAAGACGGTGTAGCGGATGCCATGCTCCTCCAGCCATTTTCTGACGTTGGCCTGCGACCGGTCGGCCACCGCTTTCAGGGTGTCTACGACAAAGTGGCCCCGGTCGTGCCAGTCCATGCTGTAGGCCGGTGTCAGGTCTGCCGTCTCCCAGAAGGCGATGAAAAAGTCGGCCTTGCCGTCGGGCGAGAGGGCAAACTGCTTGTAGATAAAGTGGTCCACGCCCACCGCCGCCGGCTGCGGTTTCGCCGCTCCTGGCGCTGCCTGGGCTGCCGACGGCTGGCCGGTCGGTTCCTGGGCCAGGCTGATGATCGGCAGCAGGATCAGGAGAAGCGCCGCAGCGAACAGATAGGTCAACATTTTGCGCCAATTCATGGTTCCTATCCTCCTTGCAAAAGTGTGTCTTGCATCTGGGCCTGCAAACGTGGAACGTCGTATGGCGATAGGCTCACCTCCTTTCAGTCAGGGAAAAAGCCGGACAGGAGCAGCCTTTCAGGGAAGCCTCCCCTGCCCGGACGGCCCGATTGGGGCGCTCATGCCTTGCCAGGTATGAGCATTGACCACAACGTTCTGTGCCACTTTGAGAGCTAGTCTGAAAACCACTAAGGACACGAAGGACACAAGGAATTTCTGTCAATTTCCTCTCATTTCTTTGCCATGTGCGCCTTCGTGGTAGACTTTTCAAACTAGCTCTGAGCGTCAACGTTTTCCCCGCCTTTCCTCCCTGCCGCTCTCGTGACGAGGCGATCGGCCGGGATACCCCGACATTGGCCATTATACTCCGAATTGCCGGGCCTGTCAAAGCGCCACAGGTGCCAGGCACTTCGGAAGTGCCTGGCACCTGTAGAAAACAGCAAAATTCAACCCTCCCGCAGGCTCCAGGCCTGCGAGAGGGTTGCGAGGTTTACAGCTACCAGTTTTTGGAGATGATCGGCAGGTAGTAGTAGTAGTAGGGGCTGAGCACCTCGGTCGTCACCTGGGCAGTGGCACTGATGGCCGGATCGGTGGCCGAAGTGGCGCTGAGGGTGGCCGTGTCCGAGCTCCCCACCGCTGCGCCGGCCGGGATCTCTACGGCAACCAGCACATCCACCGTTGCCCCGGGGGTCAGATTGCCGGTGTCGGTGATGGACAGGGTGGTTGTCCAGGCCGCCCCTCCCACATCCAGCAGGAAGTGGTCGGTATAGTCACCCAGGTTGGTGACGGTCAGGGTGTAGAACACCGTCTCGCCGGCCAGGCCGTAGCCGGTGCTGTCCGGCCCGATGGACACCCCCGGCGTTACCTGGGCGCAGGTCTCCCCGTAGGCCACATCGTCGGGATAGGGGGGGTTCTGGTAAGTGGCCGTCACGGTAAAGATGTCGCTGCCCAGGACAGCTTCCAGCGGCGGGATGTCCACATAGACCTGGAAGGTGGCACTTTCCCCCACATCCAGCGGCCCGATGGTGCTCACCGAGGGGGTGGCCGGCCAGCTGGCATACTCGACCGCGATGTCAAAGCTGCCGGCCGTCGGTCCGGTGTTGGTGAGGATGAAGGTGTGGGTCACCGTGCTGCCGGGCAGGCCACAACCGTAGGTGTCGGCGCTCAGCAGCGGCGTCGCCAGCTCCTCGATGATGTGCATGATCACCGGCACATTCTCGCTCCCCTTCACCGGGTCGTTGCCGGACACCAGCAGGGTAGCGGTGTAGGTGCCCAGCGGCAGTGGATCGGTCAGGTAGGAGGTGACGGTGACATTCACTTCTCCGGTGGACAGGGCCGGCACGGTGCCGCTGACCGGCTCCTCCCATACCCAGGGCACATCCTCGCCGAAGGTACAGCCAGGGCTGCCCGGATAGGCGAAGCAGATGGCCAGGTTGTAGTCCAGGGCGGCGGCGTTGCAGGAGTACTCCAGGTAGTAGGAGGGGTTCTCCCAGTAGCCCTGGATGCCCACGGTGGCTTCGCTGCCGGCCTCGTTGGAGGGATCGAGGTACTGGATCAGGATGCTGCCGTTGGGGAAGAGGATGATCTCGTAGGTCATGTCGTCCGAGGTGCCATAGTGGGGGACCTGGTACCACTCAACCACGGCGATGTCCTGGCCCTTGTAGTTGAGCGCTTCGTAGTAAACGGCGCCGCCTGCGCTGGGGTTGAGGTCATCCCACATGCCGACGATAAAGTCCCAGACCCCATAGCCGCCGTCGCCCGGCAGACAGACGTTGCCCAGGCCCAGGTACTGGTCCACAAAGTAGACGGAGCCGTTGGAGCCGACGGCGATCTGGTTGTAATCCACCCCGTAGAAGTTGAAGGGAAAGGGCAGGTCCAGCGGGAAGATGTGACTGTCGTCGGTCAGGCCCAGGTTCTGGCCGGTGCCGCTGATCTCGATCCAGTCGAAGGTGGGGCCACCCGGCTCGTCGCTATCTTTGTAGGTGTAGCCGAAGGGATCGGGGCCGCCGGTATCTTCGGGCAGCAGGCCGCCGCCCTGCTCATCGGCCATCCCCTTGCTCTCGGCCACCTGGGTGACCTGGCCCGCCTGAGCCGGTCCGATGTCGAGGAATCCCACCGTGCCGCTGATCTCAAAGATGGTAAAGGCCAGGTCCTGGGCCCCGCCGTTGATGAGGGACAGGAGGTCGGACTCCTGGGTGCCGGTCAGCACCCAGAATTCAAACCGGTCAGGCAGGATGGCCATGCAGGGCCGGTCGGGGATGAGGTTCACATCCAGCGTGGTGGTCATGCCGGCAGCGACCTCTATGCTGTCGGTAAAGTCCAGGTAGCCGTCGGCGCTGAAGGTCAGGGTGTAGGTGCCGGCGAACAGCCAGGCGGCATAGTAGCCGGTATCCGGGTTGCTCATCGTCTGGGTGATCGGGTCGCCGCCGGCGATGTTGACAGTCGCTTCCACCGGTTCGCCGGTGCAGTTGTCCGTGACGGTCCCGGCGACCTTGCCCATGTCGGCCGGCGGGAGGACGGTCATGGTCACGCGGACGGTTACCTGGGGATCACCCTGGACCCGCAGGTCGCAGTAGTAGTCGCCCGGCTGGTCAATGCCGGCGTCATAGGTGGCGGTAAAGAGGGCGGTTACGTCCAACGTGTTGCTGGCCGGGACGGTGCCGCTGACCGGGTCCTGTCCAAACCAGGGGACATTGGGTGGGGTGACGGCAACATCCAGGTCGTAGACCCACACAGTATCCGGTGTGGTTTGATGCAGACCGGCAAAGAGCAACTGGCCGGGGTAGTCCGGATGGTCGGGGACGGTCGTTGCCCCGCCGGCGATGTCGACCGATGGGTTCTGCCCCTGCCAGGTGAGGCCGGTCGGGGTCAGGTTGGTCCCATCAAAGTAGTACTGGGCGGCGACTACCCCTGGATCCTGGGTCCAAATCCACAGATAGGGGCCGGTGGACGACCACTGATCCCAGGCCATGCCGTACTTGCCGGCGTACGTATTGGACCATTGATGGACCACTGTTCCGCTGCGGTCGAACTCGAAGATGTTGCTGTTCCAGGAAGCGGTCCAGAAGTGGTCGGTGGCCGGGTCATAAGCCAGGGCCCGTGGCGGAGCAATCGGCCCGGGGAACGACCCTGTCCAGGCCCCCGCGACCGGGTCGAACTGGTGAACCAGCCCGTCGTCGCAGCCTGTGTAGAGGTAGGTTCCATCGTAAGCCAGGTCGCGTCCACCCCACCCGGTGCAGGAGGCCGGTTGATCGTAGGTGGCAACCAGGTTGCCGGCCGTGTTGATTTTGTACAGTTTATTCGGATCACCACCCATATTGCCGCCGGTTACCCACCAAAACCCATCTGCCCACTCGATGCCCAGGCATTGGTTGTCGCCTGTCGCAGCCTCCACATTCACCGAGAACAGCGGGTCCCCCACAGCCAGCGGAGCCACAGGCCACCGCGATTGGGGAGCCACGTCGGCGTCGGCGCGGAGGGCGTTGGCCTTTACCTCGCCCAGGAGCGTGGGCACAAAGCCACCCGGGATCTCCCGAAGCTCAAAGTCGTAACCCCACGGCAGGCGGTTGAGCAACGTGGCCGCCATCTGGTAGGTGCTCTGCCAGGGCACGGTCACATGGAGCGGGCTGGGGATAAAGACCACCGCTGCTTTCAGACTAAAGTCCTGGCGGGTGTCCTGGCCGGAGACGATGGCCACGGTGGCCGTGGCCGGGGCATAGTCCTGCATCGTGGCCGTGACCACATAGGTGCCCTCGTCCAGGTACATCTCATAGTAGCCGGTGGCATCGGTATCGTCGGAGGTGCCGTCGTCGGCGGTGACGGTGGCGCCCTCCAGCGGGAAGCCGTTGTCATAGTCGGTCACGTAACCCCACAGCCGGCCCCTGGGCTGCAGGTAAAAGTCCTGGGTGGTGACGGAGTTGGTCACAATGACCACCCCCGTGATGGTGGCAGCGGTGTAGAGGGGATGCCCGGCGGTCACATCGTAAGTGCCAACGGCCAGGGTCATGGTATAGTAGCCCTGCGGGTCGGTGGTGGCAGTAGGCCCGCCGGCATTCACCACGGCACCTGCGATCGGCGCGTTCGTCGCTGCATCGTAGACGTGCCCGTCCAGGTAGCCGATCTCGCCGCACAACAGGAGGCCGGCCTGGTAGACGTTCAGGTAGCCATAGCCATCTTCATAGGTGCCCTCGCCGTCGGGCGGCGCCCCGCAGGCGGGGTTGGCGGGGGTCGGTGGGTCGGCGTTGTTCTGCAAGGCCTGGAAGGTCAGGTCCATCTGCCCGATGAGGGAGGGGTTGCACGACCACAGGAGCGCCACCGCGCCGGCCGTGTGGGGGCTGGCCATCGAAGTGCCGGAGTAGCCGCAGCTCCAGCTATTGGTGGGGACGGAGGAGCAGACCTGGTAGGCTGGGGCGGAGAGGTTCGGCTTGGTGTAGGGGTCATGGCCGAAGCAGGAGGGGCCTTGGGCGTAGTAGTGGTTGCGGTTGATGTCGTGGCCGGTGGTGCCAAAGGACTCCTGGTAATCGCCCGGCGAGCCCAGGCTGCTGCAGCCGGTGTTGTTCCCGGCGGAAAAGGCGGGGAAGATGCCCGCCGCCCGCCAGGCGTTGACCTTGGCCTGGTACCAGGTGTTGCAGCCGCCGCCGCCCCAGGAGTTGTTGACGATATGCGGGCGGTTGGCCGGGTTGCCGTTGGGGGCCACGATCCAGTCGGCGCAGGTGTTCAGGGCGTACTCGGAGCAGGAACTGCTCTCGCAGCCCTTGCAGG
>DAOTXL010000103.1:0-74788 GCA_034435455.1 Anaerolineae bacterium | reverse complement strand
CTGGCCGCTGCAGAAGACCCCCGGCCTTACTTCGAACGAGCACTGGCCCTCTCAGATCAGGGCCATCCATTCTCCCATGGCGTGATCCTGCGGCGCTATGGTGCCTACCTGTTGCACACCGGCAACCGGGATCGAGCAGCAGCCTGTCTGCAGGAGGCGAAGGCCATCTTTGAGCGGTTGGGAGCGATGGGGGAATTGGACAAGGTCATCCGGCTGCTGGCCGGCGATGGCAGTCCAACTTGATTCCAGCTAACGGTCAAGATATTGGACCTTGCCGACTGCCGTCATCTCGACAACGCCCCCCCGGTAGCAGCAGCCGGCAGGTTATAGGCCAGGCCCACCGGGGCGATGGTCACGGGCAGAAACACTCCGCGGGCCAGGGCCAGGCCCATAGAAAACAACAGGAACAACAGTTTTGGCTTCATCCTGCATCCTGGTTGCCTTGAGGTGGGCCTGCTCGCCGCTGGCGACGTTCTCAATAACAGGGGAAAAACGACCCTCCCGCAGGTTTGAAACCTGCGGGAGGGTTTGCGGGCGACCCACCGGAATGGCGTAGCACCGGATCAGCGCCCGCCTGGCCTCCTCCAGCCACGGTTCCCGCTTCAGGATGCGGCGCAGGTCGGAGAAGGTGGTGTTGAGCCTGCCCTCAGGCTTCCCCTCTTGCCATTACCTGCCGATCTTGGGACCGGCACAGAGGTCCTGCCAGCTTTGCCCCGGTGATATGCCTGTGACGGATATACGCAACACGCCCCACGAACTAGACCAGCTTGCCCGGATTCATGATCCCGTCCGGATCGAATCGCCGGCATAAATCGCCAATGGCTGCCATGCCAAGCGGGCCTTTTTCGTGGGCCAGGTAGGGCAAATGGTCGGTGCCCACGCCGTGCTGGTGGCTGATGGTCCCGCCGTGGGCGACGATGGCCTGGCTGGCCGCCGTCTTGAGCATCTGCCAGCGGCGCAACGTCTCCTCCGGGTCGGGGGCGATGCGGTACAGATAGGTGGTATACAGGCTGGAACCGTAGGGGTACAGGTGTGATAGATGGGTAAAGATGTGCACCCGCTCGCCGATCTCGGCCAGGCCACTGCGCAGTGCCGCTTCGACCGCCTGGATCATGGTCGGGATAGTGGCCCAGTCGGTGGCGGTCTCCAGCGTGTCAACGGCGTAGCCCAGCTCCCAGAGGGTGTTGCGCAGGTAAGGGGTGCGGAAACGGCTCTTGTGCCACTCCCTGCCAAAGGTCTGGCCCACATGGACACCGCCGTATTGCCCGGCCAGGCCCAGAGCCTCCTGGCGGGCCGCCCTGACCATCGCCTCGCGGCCGGTCAGGCCCAGGAGCAGCATACATTTCTCGTCCCCCACCCCTCGCAGTCTCAGCCACCGCTCCAGTGCCCCGATGAGCCGCTGGTGGCCGGCCAGGGTCAGTGTCGTCTGTGTCTCGGCGGTGGTGCTCAGGCGCAACATCGAAAGGGGCAACCGGGCCTGCATGATCTGGCGGACCGCCTCCCGCCCCCGCTCGAAATCGGGGAAAAAGAGGGCGTGAAACGCCTCCACCTGCGGCAGGGGCGAGGCGCGGACGGTAGCTCTGGTCAGGATGCCCAGCCGCCCCTCTGAACCGAGGACCATCTCCCGCAGGTCCGGCCCGGCTGCGGATGCGGGGAAGGGGGGCAGCTCCAGCGTGCCGACCGGCGCTTCCAACTGCCCGCCGGCAAAGAGCCTTTCGATCCGCCCATAGCCCAGTGACTGCTGCCCGCTGGAACGGGTGACGATCCAGCCACCCAGGGTCGAAAGCTCGAACGATTGGGGGTAATGCCCCAGGGTGCAACCCCGCGCCCGGAGCTGTGCCTCCAGATCGGGGCCGGTGATCCCTGCCCCAAAGGTGGCCAGCAGGCTCTTCTCGTCAAAACGGAGCAGGCGGTTCATCCGACTCAGGTCCACGGTAAGCACCGGCGCCTCGCCGGGCAGGACGTTGATCTGCCCGACAACGCTTGTCCCGCCGCCGTAGGGGATGAGGCGGGCGCCGACCCCGGTGGCATACCGCAGCAGGGTGCGGACCTCCTCGTCGTCGGTGGGATAGGCCACGCCGTCGGGAAAGGCCGGGATGCGCCCGCTGCGCAGGGCGATCCAGTCGGGCAGGCTCTGACCTCGGGCGTGGCGCACCCGGTCGGCAGGGTTGGCCGACACAAGCGGATGGGCCGGCAGCCGGGAGGGGGGAACCTGTGCGACCACCTCCTCGAAGGTGGCGTCGCGCGGCGGCCTGCCGGGGCCGACCAACGCCTCCAAAAAGTGTCTGGCTCCCTCGTGAAAGGGATGGGTGATGGTCTCGTCGCCCCAACCGTTCCAGCGGCGCATCTCTCACCTCCGGGCATAAAACGTAAGGCGTAAAACGTAAAGATGAGGTCTTATGTCTTCCACAAGCGAATGCTCTCCTGCATCACAGAACGGGTGATCTGCTCGGCAGCCTCTGCATCTCCACGCCGGGCGGCCTCGAGCACAGCGGCGTAAAAGGCCCGCGACGATGCCCGTGCCTGGGGATAGGCAAAATAGAGGCAGGCCATCTCCTCATAAAAGCCGGCAAAGCTGTTCAGGATCAGGGTGTAAACCGGATTGCCCGAAGCGATGGTCAGGGTGTGGTGCAGGTGCCAGTCAAAGGTGGCAAAAGCTTGTGGTGAGTTGTCCAGGCTGGCAGCGGTCATCAGACACTCAACCACGGTCCCGGCCGCACGCTCGACGGCGGCCCGGGTGTAGGCCGGGGCCAGCACCAGACGCACTTCCAGCAGATTAGGGATAAAGTCGGGTGGAAGCTGTTGGCTGTAGCGTACCAGTGCACCCAGCACGCCCAGGCCCCCCTCACGCCAATAGTCGTTGACCTGGGTGGCCTTGCCCTGTTGGATGGTCAACCAGCCATCGCACGCCAGGCGTTGTAACGTCTCACGCAGTGTGGGCCGGGTGACGCCCAGTTGGGCAGCCAGGTCCCGCTCTCCGGGCAGGGATGACCCGGGAGGATAGGTGCCGTCCAGGATGGCGGTGATCAGAGCCTGTTCGGCGTAGGCCGCCGGGCGTTGGGGAACGGACCAGTGGACCATTGCCTCCTCCCCCTCCAACGAGCCTGCTGGTCAGAGGTCTGACCAGTAAGGCCCAGTATACCCGATATTCTTTTGCCTGTCAACTATCGGGGGGAGTCACTTGTGACCTGGAGCCAAACCCCAGATTACCGCCACTGTTCCGTATGCCCGACGGACGTCAGAAAGTTCGACCACGATGGAGAAAAGGGGTATAATGTGGTTACCCAGGTGTCCACATCCGAAAGGGGGTGTTGTATGGAAGAGATCGGCATCCGCGAACTCAAGCCCCGCGCCTCGGAACTGGTGCGCGCGGTCAAGGAACGCCGCGCCCGCTACCTGATCACCCTGCGGTTATTGTCGAAATCGCGGCGGCTATCGGGCGGGGGCAGGGCAACCCCAGCCCGGGCCATGCCTTCGCCCTGGAAGTCAGCCGCTTTCCGGAACTCGCGCCGATCACCCTGGATGACGGCCCGGCCGACGTAGCGCGGGTAGCTCAGGATTCATCCTGGGCCACAACATAGAAGGTGCCTGTGACCATTTCCAACCCATCTCTCTTCCTCCGCGCCGGTGATGTGGTCGAGTCTTCGCGCTGGCCCGAACCGCTCCAGGTGGACCTGGTCGAGCCGCTGGGCGATGACCATGTGCACCTGGTCGGGGCGCTGCTCCACAGCCAGACTCACATTGACCAGGTCCTGCCATTGCCGGAAGCCGCTCAGTTGCGCCCGCTGCGCTTGTAGCAGAGCTTTGGCGCCGCCCCGCGCCAGGTCTTTCTGGCGCTCGAAGCCCGCCGCGACCGCTACGCTCCGCTCTACAACCCCCTGCTGGCGATGAACATTTCCAAAGTGGACCCGCTGCCCCACCAGATCGAAGCCGTCTATGGCTACATCCTCCAGCAACCGCGGGTGCGCTTTCTCATCGCCGACGACCCCGGCGCCGGCAAGACGGTCATGGCCGGGCTGGTCATCAAGGAGATGAAGCTGCGCGGCCTGGTGCGACGCATCCTGATCGTGGTCCCCGGCCACCTGAAAGACCAGTGGCAGCGCGAGCTGAAAGAACGCTTCGATGAGCACTTTTGTAGGGGTTTCACCAGCCACGATCCGACCTGAGGTGGCAGCGCGAGCTGAAAGAACGCTTCGATGAGCACTTGGTCGTGATTGACCGCCAGGCGATGCACAGCCGCTTGGGCGAGAACGTCTGGGAAGGCGAATTTCAGGTCATTACCTCGCTCGACTTTGCCCGCCAGGAGGACGTGATGCAGTCCCTGGCCGGCGTGCATTGGGACCTGACCATCGTGGACGAGGCGCACAAGATGGCCGCCTACCGCTACGGCGACAAGACGGAAAAGACCAAACGCTATCGCCTGGGCGAGATCCTCTCGCGCAACAGCACGCAACTGCTTTTCCTGACCGCCACCCCCCATCGCGGCGACCCGGAGAACTTTCGCCTCTTCCTGGATCTGCTCCAGCCAGGCGCCTTTGCCACGGTGGAGATGCTGGACGCCTCCATCTGCGCCGGCGATAATCCCCTGTTCATCCGCCGCCTGAAAGAAGACCTGAGAGATTTCGAGGGCAAACCGCTCTTCCTGCCGCGCCAGGTCAGGACGATGACCTTCAACCTGGGCAGCGAATCGGCTGCCGAGACAGAGATGCCATAGTCAGAGAACACTTCCAATTCATCATTTCCTCCTGCTCATCAGAGTCGGTGTGCTTTTCATCCACCCTCGCGCCAGGGGCCGCAAGACGCCGCATCCGTCTCACCTGTTGCCACCATTTGGGACTCCAGAAAGGCCGCCAGGTCGGCCAGGTTTTCGAATCCGACCCGCTCGCCCGTGGCGATGTGGCCTCCAGGAGCGCCCGGCAGATCGTCCGGCCCTGCTTCTGGATGCGCCACACGCGCAGCAGGTAAGAGGTATAGGGTTGAGCTGGATCGGATGGCATTGGGCCTCCTTCACAGGAATAGAACACGGATACACACGGATGGGACGGATGTTTACGGAGATAGATCCGTGTTGATCCGTTTCATCCGTATCAATCCGTGTACTGTTGATGATCTTACCCGATGGGCGTCAGGAAAACGTCAGGAGGTTTGACCGGAATTGAAAGCAGTTTGTCCCTCCTGCGGCCTTGTGGTACAATGCAGGCGCGGTGCCTGGCACGGCAAAAACGATGGCAGGGAATGGAGAACCGATGCCTTCTCCCGAAGCACCTGTCGCCGCGGTCATCCTGGCCGCCGGCGGCGCAAAGCGCATGGGACAACTCAAACAGTTGCTGCCCCTCAACGGGCAGCCGATGGTCCGCCAGGTCACAGAGGCTGTCTGCGCAACCGGGCTGGCCCAGATGGTGGCCGTAGTCGGCGCCCGGGCCGACGACGTGCGGCGCGCCCTGGCCGGCCTGCCGGTGGAAATCATCGTCAACGAAGCATGGCCCGAAGGGATGAGCAGTTCGCTGCGGGCCGGGCTGCGGGCGCTGCGGCCCGACATTCGGGCCGTCCTCGTCATCCTGGCCGACCAGCCGGCGCTGACACCCACCCTGCTGCGGGCGCTGGTGGACCGCTATCGGGCTACAGGCGCCCCCCTTATCGCCCCCTTTTACCACGGCCGGCGCGGCAACCCGGTACTTTTTGACCGGTCTCTCCTGCCCGAACTGCTGGCCGTCACCGGCGACCAGGGGGGGCGAGAGGTGATCGCCCGCCATCAGGAGGAAATGGAACGGATAAACGTTGACGATCCGGCGGTCCTTCTGGACGTGGATACCGCCCAGGACCTGGAAAAAGCACGGGGGTTCCATCGCCCATGACAACCATAGAAGCAAGCCTGGAACAGGCCACGGTCCGGCGAGCCGCCCTGGTCGCCGCGACGCTGGCCTCTTTTCTCACCCCGTTCATGGACTCGGCGATCAATGTCGCGCTGCCGGCCATCAGCCGCGAGTTCGCTATGGATGCCATATTGCTGACCTGGATCCGGAACGCCTATCTGTTGGCCACGGCCATGTTCCTCGTCCCTCTGAGCAAAATCGCCGACATCCACGGCCGGCGGCGGGTCTTTACCTGCGGCGCGGCGGTGTTTACTGCCGCCGCGTTGCTCGCCGGGCTGTCCACCTCGTCGGCGATGCTCATTGCGGTGCGGGTGGTGCAGGGCGTGGGCAGCGCCATGATCTTTGGCACCGGCATGGCCATCCTCACCTCCGTCTTTCCGCCAGGGGAACGGGGGCGGGTGCTGGGCCTCAACGTGGCAGCCACCTACCTGGGCCTGTCCATTGGCCCCTCCGCCGGTGGCCTCCTCACCGGGCAACTGGGCTGGCGCAGCATCTTTTTCACCATCGTCCCCCTGGGGCTGATCGTCATCGCCTTTGTGATCTGGCAGGTAAAAGGGGAGTGGGCCGAAGCCCAGGGCGAGAGGTTCGACCTGAGCGGCTCCCTCCTCTACATCCTGGCCCTGGTGGCCCTGATGTACGGCTTTTCCCGATTGCCGGGGATGCCCGGCGCCGGGCTTGCGCTGGCCGGAGTGGTGGGGCTGGTCCTCTTTGCCGCCTGGGAGTTGAGGAGCCCAAGCCCGGTGCTCAAGATCGAACTATTGGCTCACAACCGCCCCTTTGCCTTTTCCAACCTGGCGGCGTTGATCAACTACAGCGCTACCTCGGCCGTGGCCTTTTTGCTCAGCCTGTACCTGCAAAAGGTCAAGGGCCTCAGCCCACAACAGGCCGGCCTGGTCCTCATCGCCCAGCCTGTGGTGATGGCCGCCTTTTCACCCCTCAGCGGCCGGCTTTCGGACCGGATTGAGCCGAGGATCATCGCCTCGGCGGGTATGGCCATCAGCGCCCTTGGGCTGGGCCTGCTCATCCCCATCGGCCCGACGACGCCGGTGTGGACCCTGGTCGCCCGCCTGGCGCTGCTGGGTTTCGGCTTTGCCCTGTTCAGCTCGCCCAACACCAACGCCATCATGAGCTCCGTCGAACGGCGGTTCTATGGCATTGCCTCGGGCATGGTGGGCACCATGCGCCTGATGGGGCAGATGCTCAGCATGGGCATCGCCACCCTGCTCTTTGCCCTGTACATCGGCCGGGTGGAGATCACCCCCGCGGTCTATCCCCAGTTTCTGACCAGCACCCACGTCGCCCTGATCATCTTTGCCCTGTTGTGCGTGGGCGGCGTTTTCGCCTCCCTCATCCGGGGCAACATCCGGAAAAAGAAATGAAAAGAAACGAACCAATATCTAATCAACTACTATCTAATCAACTTCTATCCAATATCCACCACCTGGTTATAGACATGGACGGCGTCCTCTACCAGGGCAATCAGGCGATCTCCGGCACGGCCGGGTTCCTGGGGTTCCTTCGGGAAAGGGGCATCGGCTTTGTCCTGGCCACCAACAACTCGACCAGGACACCGGAACAGTATGCCGCCAAACTGGCGGGCATGGGGGTGACCATCGCTCCCGACGAGGTATTGACCTCGGCCCAGGCTACGGCCGGCTATCTGGCCGGCATCGCCCGGCCGGGAGCGCGGGTGTTTGTCGTCGGCATGGATGGGCTGTGGACGGCGCTGGGCCAGGCAGGGTTTACCCTGGTGGAAGAGGGGGCCGAGTATGTCGTCGTCGGCATGGACTTTCAGGTCTGTTACGAGCGGCTGGCCCAGGCCACCCTTCAGATCCGGGCCGGGGCCCGCTTCATCGGCACCAACCCCGACCTGACCTTCCCCTCGGAGCGGGGCATCGTGCCGGGGGCCGGGGCGTTGCTGGCCCTCCTGCAGGCAGCCACCGGTGTGACGCCCACCGTCATCGGCAAACCGGAGACGGCTATGATAGAACAGGCGATGGCTCGCCTGGGCGCTTCGGCGGCCACCACCGCCGCCCTGGGTGACCGACTGGAGACCGACATCCTGGCCGGGCAGCGGGCCGGGCTGACCACCCTGCTGGTGCTGAGCGGCATCACCGACCGGGCGATGCTGGCCCGGTCCGAACTTCAGCCCGATCTGGTGTTCGACGACGTGGCGCACCTGCACACGGTGTGGAAAGAGGTAGTGGGCCTTGGATAGGGAGCGGGTGGCGCTGTACGATCTGACCTATGGCCGGTTGCAGGAGCTGTTGGCCGGCTGGGGCGAGCCCCGCTTCCGGGCCGACCAGGTGTGGGGCTGGCTCTATCGCTCCCTGGCTGCCGATTTCGAGGCGATGACGAACCTGCCCCGACCGCTGCGGGAGCGGCTGGCCGCCGAGACCGACCTGACCCTGCTCACCCCCCTGGCCGAGCGGGCCTCGGCCACCGGACAGACGCGCAAGGTCCTGTTTCGCCTGCGCGACGGGCAAACGATCGAAAGCGTGCTGATGCGGTATCGGCAGCGGCAGACAGCCTGCATCTCGACCCAGGTCGGCTGTGGCCTGGGCTGCGTCTTTTGCGCCACCGGCCAGGGCGGCCTGGCCCGCAACCTCTCGGCCGGGGAGATCGTCGCCCAGGTGCTTCATTTTGCCCGTGAAACCCGCCCACCCAATTCCCAGCCGCCCATATCCAACATCGTCTTGATGGGCATGGGCGAACCGCTGGCCAACTATGCTGCCACCCGTCAGGCCATCGCCACGCTGACCGATGAACGGGGGTATAACCTGGGAGCGCGGCGCATCACCCTTTCGACCGTCGGCCTGGTGCCCGGCATCCGGCGGCTGGCCGGCGAGGGGCTGCCGGTCAACCTGGCGGTGTCGCTCCACGCCGCCGAGGATGAACTGCGCAGCCGGCTGGTGCCGATCAACCGCCGGTATCCGCTGGCCGAACTGATGGCCGCCGTCCGGGAGTACATCGCCCGGACCGGGCGGCGCGTCACCTTTGAGTACGCCCTCATCGCCGGGGTGAACGATGCGCCGGAGCAGGCCAGGGCGTTGGTCCGGCTGCTGGCCGGAACGTTATGTCACGTGAACCTGATCCCGCTGAACCCGACGCCCGGTTCGCCGCTGCGGCCATCGCCCCGCGAGCGGGTGAACGCCTTCCGCGACGAGCTGGCCGCGGGCGGCATCGCCGCGACCGTGCGGCTGCGGCGGGGGATCGGCATCGAGGCGGGCTGCGGCCAGTTGCGCCGGCGGCAAACCTAGCCAGCATCCCTTGCATTTTTGTTCAAAAACGGGTATGATAGAGGTGGAGAGCAGAGTGGGAAAACGCCTCAAGATCGCACCGTCCATCCTGGCCGCGGATTTTGCCCGGCTGGGCGAGCAGGTGGCCCAGGCCGAGGCCGCCGGCGCCGATTACATCCATGTGGATGTGATGGATGGGCATTTCGTGCCCAACCTCACCGTTGGCCCCCTGGTGATCGAAGCCGTGCGCCGGGCCACGAGCCTGCCGCTGGATGTGCACCTGATGATCGAGGCGCCGGAGCGTTACCTGAGCGACTTGAGCGCCGCCGGAGCCAACATCCTGACGGTCCACGTGGAGACCTGCCCTCACCTGCACAACACCGTGCATCGGATCAAGAGCCTGGGCTGTCGGGCCGGGGTAACGCTCAACCCGGCCACTCCGGTCTCTACTCTGGAGGAGATCCTGCCCGACGTGGACCTGGTGTTGATCATGACTGTCAACCCCGGGTTTGGCGGGCAGACCTTTATCCCGGGCACGCTGGCCAAGATCCGCCGGGTGCGGGCGATGTTGGACGAAATCGGCTCTCCGGCCGAATTAGAAGTGGACGGCGGCATCGGGCCGGAAACCGCACCGGCGGTCGTCCAGGCCGGGGCCGATCTGCTGGTGGCAGGGGTGGCGATCTTTCAATCGCCGCTGGGGATCGAGAGGGCAATCGCGCAGCTACGAAGCGCCGGAGCACGATGACGGGGACAACAAAAAGCCAGCCCCGGGCTTCCAGGGCTGGCCTGGCGAGGCGGACGATAGCCTGTTGGACAGACTAGCGTTCCTTGTGCAGGGTGCGCAGGCAGCGAACGCACACCCGCATCTTTTGCGGCTTGCCATCCCGGTAGACGACAACCTTTTGGATGTTCGGCCTCCAATCGCGCCGGGTCCGCACATGGGAATGGCTGACGTTGTGCCCAAAAGAAGGCGTCTTTCCGCAGATATCGCACTTGGCCATGATCATCTCTCTCCTACACAGATAAGGCCCGCCAACAGCAGGGCCGGCCACAAACCGGTCCGGTTTGCGGGGGGTATCTTATCACAAGCGGCGGTTTTGCGCAAACCGGCCAGGGCCTGGTGCACCTGTAGAGACGGCTTGAGGCGACAAACAGGCGTAGGACGGCCTTTCCAGGCTGTCCGGGCGGGCCAGAAGCCTGCCCTACCGGTTTTCAAATAGGCTTTCAGTGAGGACGAGCTGCCGATGGAAGAAACCAGCTTGGGCAAAATCGAGGTCTCACCAACGGCCATTGCCAGCCTGGCCAGCCAGGCCGTGTTGGAGTGCTACGGCGTGGTGGGCATGGCCACCAAAGACCTGGCCCGTGGCATTGTCGAAATCCTGCAACCGGCCAGCCACCGGCGAGGCGTCGAAGTGCACCTCGACGACGACCAGATCACCATCGATCTGTACGTAGTGCTCGAATATGGCACCCGCCTGATCACGGTCGCCCGCAACATCCAGAGCGGGGTCAAGTACGCCGTCGAGAAGGCGCTGGGGATGCCGGTGACGGCGGTCAACATTCACATCCAGGATCTGCGGGTGAGCGCCGACTGAGGGCGCGCCCACCTTGGTCGAAACGGCGAGAGATCAGCCAGGAGGCGTCAAGGTTGTCCACCGATCAGAACACTCCCGACGGGCAAATGGAACTGACCGGCCCAGGTCCCGATACCCCGCTTCTATCCTGCGATGGCCCCGGCCTGAAGCGCCTGATCAAGGCCGGTCTGCTGTGGCTGGAACACCATCAGGCGGCCATCAATTCCCTCAACGTCTATCCCGTGCCCGACGGCGACACGGGGACCAACATGCTGCTGACCATGCAGGCAGCCTATCGGGAGATCCAGGACTCGCCGGAAGAGGAGGTGGGCGCCATCGCCCACAAGGTGGCCCACGGGGCCCTGATGGGGGCCCGGGGCAACTCTGGGGTCATCCTCTCTCAGATCTTCCGCGGCCTGGCCCGTTCGTTGGATGGGGTCAAGGCGTTTGATGCCGTTCTGTTTGCCTCTGCCCTGCGCGAAGCAGCCGCCACGGCCTATAAAGCCGTGATCAAGCCGGTCGAAGGCACGATCCTCACCGTGGCCCGCGAGGCAGCCGAAGCCGCCGTGAACGCAGCGGCCACCAGTCGAGACCTGCGCCACGTGCTGGCCCAGGTGGTCCGCGAGGCCAGAGAATCGGTGACCCGAACCCCCAGCCTGCTCCCTGTGCTGGCCGAGGCCGGCGTGGTAGATGCTGGCGGACAGGGCCTGTTTATTATCCTGGAGGGCATGCTCCGCTATTCGCGGGGCGAACGCCTGACCCTTGACACAGAACTGGTGGCGAAAATGGACCTGCAAGAGCTACACCTGGACAGGGAGGAGGGCTACGGCTACGACGTCCAATTCATCATCCACGGCGACGGGCTGAACGTCGAAGAGATCCGGGCCACCATCTCCTCGTTGGGCGAGTGCGCCCTGGTCGTCGGCGATTCACGGGCGGTCAAAGTCCACGTCCACACCCCAGAGCCGGGGACGCCGATCAACTACGGGGCCAGCCTGGGTTCCCTCAGCCGGGTCATCGTCGAGAACATGCAGGAGCAATACCAGGACTTTATCCTGAGCAAAGCACAGCCGCCGCCCGCCCCGGCCGAGCTGTTGAGCGAGATCGGCACGGTTGCCGTCGCCCCCGGCCCGGGGCTGGCCAGGGTGTTCGAAAGCCTGGGGGCCAGCGCCGTGGTCTCGGGCGGGCAAACCATGAACCCCAGCACAGAGGACCTGCTCAAAGCTGTGGAAAGCATTCCCAGGAACGATGTGATCATCCTGCCCAACAACAAGAACATCGTGCTGGCCGCCCAACAGGCTCAGGCCCTGTCCGGCAAGAATGTGGAGGTCGTGCGCACCATCACCGTGCCCCAGGGCATCGCCGCCCTCCTGGCCCTCAACTATCAGGCCGACCTGGCGACCAACGTCCGGGTGATGGCCGAAGCCGCCCGGGCCATCCAGACCGCCGAAGTGACGACGGCGGTGCGCTCGGTGCAGATCAACGGCATCAGCGTACAGGAGGGCAAGGCGATTGGCCTGATCAACGGCGTGCTCCAGGTCACCGGCGACTCACCCGAAGAGGTGGTCAGGGCCGCCCTGGAGCAGATAGGGGCCGGGGATTATGAAATTATCACCCTCTATTACGGCGAAGCGGTGACAGCAGACCAGGCTCAAGAACTGGCCGACGAACTCGCCGCCCTGTATCCGGAGCAAGAGATCGAGCTGGTGGATGGCGGCCAGCCCTACTATCAATACATCCTGTCTGTTGAATAACTTACATGGTTAGATCGAGCCTCTCTCCTACCCCGTGGGGAAGGGGGTTGGGGGATGGGGTGAGGTCGGACCTGCCGCCCATGACGGCAATGCAACCATGTCAAAATAACCGGCAACCTGGAGGCAAGGAACATGATGGCAAGGACACACATCATCACCGACATCACAGCTCAACTGTCCCCGGAGGTCGTCGAACGATATCAGATTACCGTGGTGCCGATGGAGATCCGTTTCGGCCCGGACCCGTTCCTGGTGGGCCCCGGTGACCGGCCCGAGCAGCTCTACGCCCGAATGGCCCGCAGCGAAGCCTTGCCGGCCGAGGCAACGGTGCCGACCGCCCTCTGGCAAAAAAGCTATGACCGGTTGAGCCGGCAGACCGACGAGATCCTGGTGATCACCAACTCTGGCAAATTGAGCCGCGCCTATGCCGCTGCCCAGGCGGCCAGCCGTGCCTTTCTGGGCCGCTGCCACATCACTGTGGTGGACTCGCTGAGTTCGTCGCGGGGGCTGGGCCTGGTGGTCGAGGCGGCCGCCAGAGTGGCCGCAGAAGGGCGCAGTATGGACGAAATCGTCCGGCTGGTACGCGGGATCCTGCCCCACATCTATCTGATCTTTTTTGTCGAACGGCTGGACTACCTGGAACAACGGGGGCGGATCAGCCCGGCACAGGCCGTGCTGGGCACCATGCTGCGCATCAAGCCGCTGCTGCTGGTCGAGGAGGGCGAGATCATCCCGATGGAAAAGGTCCGCACCCTGCCCCAGGCCGTTGACAAACTGGCCGACTTTGTCCAGGAGTTCGCCGCCGTCCACCAGGTGACCATCCTGCACGGCCCATTGGGGGCCGATCGCAAGCCCCTGATCGAGGAACTGAAGGGAAAACTGAGCCTGATCCTGCCCAGACACAAGTTCCCGGTCATGGAATATGACCCGGTGCTGGCCTGTCATCTGGGACCAGACGCGTTGGGCGTGGTCGTGTACGAGAGGATGTAAGACAACTGCCAGCAGTTGTCTACAAACCGGTTCACCTCCGAAACATGGTCAGGATTGTTACCGACAGCACGGCCGACATCCCGCCGGACATGGCTGGCCGATTGGGGATCACCGTTGTGCCCAGCTACGTGGTCTTTGGCACCGAAACCTACTGCGACGGTGTGGACCTGTCGCGGCAGCAGTTCTACCACAAGCTGGCCACTACGGCCGTGATCCCGACTACAGCCGCACCGCCGCCGGCTGTCTACGAGCAGGTCTACCGCCAACTGGCCCAGGAAACCGATGAGATCCTCTCCATCCACCTGGCAGCGCGGCTGAGCGCCCTGTACAGCTCAGCCGTCAGGGGGGCCGAGAATGTGCCCCAGGCGCGGATCGCCGTCGTGGATTCGGACCAGGTGACGATGGGCTACGGCTGGCTGGCCGTCGCTGCCGCCGAAGCCGCCCGGCAGGGAGCCACGCTGGATCAGGTGGTAGCCCTGGTCGAGGAGATGAAGAGACGGTCGTGGGTGTTGGCCGCGTTGGACAGCCTCGAGTTCATCTATCGCGGAGGCCGCGTCAGTTGGGCCCAGGCGATGCTGGGCACCCTGTTGCACATCAAGCCAATCATCTCTGTCCGGCTGGGCCAGGTCCAGCTCCTGGAACGAACGCGCACCCTGGAGCGTTCCCTGGACCGGCTGGTGGAGCAGGTCCGGGCGCTGGGACCGCTGGAACGTGCCATCGTCCTCTATGCCAACACGCCAGATCGGGCAGAACGGGTGGCCGATCGCCTGCAGGCATTGGGCCTTTTCCCCGGCGGCGAGCGGTTGATCGGCCAGGCGGGGGTGACCATCGCCAGCCACGCCGGCCCCGGCGCAGTGGGAGTCGCCTGTATCACGGCCGGATAACAGGCCGTGCAGGCTCAGAGGATTTTATGTCATCAGCATTTGAGAAACTGAGCAAGATCCTGAAACTGGAACAGAGCCAGGGCTACCGCGACCGGGCGGTCATCGGCGGCTTCGAGAACTTTTCCCGGATCTGGCGGGACGAAGCCCTGGCGGAAATCCAGGACGAGGCGCAGATCAACCGTATCCACGAGATAGCCGGCCTGTTGGCGCACTACTCGGCAGCGGACCAGAAACGCCGGGCTGAAATGGTGCGCGACATCCTGAAGGGGCTGGAACCGAGTGAGCCGACCCCATCGGTGCGCCAGCCTCCGGCCCGCAAGCCAGGGGCAGCACTTGTTGCAACCCCAAGCACCCCGGAACCGGTGCCCGCGCCTGCGCCTCCCCCGCCCGGACGCCCGGCCATCGGCCTCGATGCCCCGGTCACCACCCTGCCCGGCATCAGCAGCGCCTATGCCGCCCGGTTGCAACGGCTGGGCATCGCCAGGGTGGGCGACCTGCTGTATCACTTTCCCCACCGCTACGACGACTATTCCACCCTCAAGCCGATCAACCGCCTGGAATATGGGGAAGAGACCACCGTCATCGGCACGATCTGGGAGACCAAAACCCGTCAGACGCGGAGCGGAGCAGCCATCGTCAGCAGCATCATCGCCGATGCCTCGGGAACGATCGAGGCGGTGTGGTTCAACCAGCCCTACCTCAGCCGCCAACTGCGGGCCGGGCGGCGGATCGTCCTGAGCGGCAAGGTGGACGAATACCTGGGGCGGCTCATCCTGCGCTCCCCGGCCTGGGAGCCGCTGGAGCAGGAGCTGATCCACACCGCCCGGCTGGTGCCGGTCTATCCCCTGACCAGCGGCATCACCGGCCGCTGGTTGCGGCGGATCATCAAGCGGGTGGTGGACCATTGGGCACCACGGCTGCAAGATCATCTGCCCGAAAGGGTGCGCTCACGGGCCGGCCTGATGGACCTGCCCACCGCCATCCGGCAGATCCACTTTCCCGACAATTGGCCCTTGGCCGACGAAGCCCGCCGCCGCCTGTCGTTCGACGAATTCTTTTTCATCCAACTGGGGATGCTCCATCAACGGCGCACCTGGCAAACCCAGGAAGCCCCTCCCCTGCCCACCGACCGTTCCCTCCTGGATCAGTTCCTGCAGTCGCTGCCGTTCGAGCTGACGGCGGCGCAGCAGCGCAGCCTGGACCACATCCTGCAGGACCTGGCCCAACCCCACCCCATGAGCCGCCTGTTGCAAGGCGATGTCGGGTCCGGCAAGACGGTCGTCGCCACCGCGGCCATGTTGATGGCCGTGGCCGCCGGCAAACAGGCGGCGCTGATGGCCCCCACCGAGATCCTGGCCGAGCAACACCACCGCACCATCTCGGAGCTGCTGGCCGGTTCGCCGGGTTGGAGCCTGGGCCGGCCGATCTCGGTGGTGCTGCTCACCGGCAGTCTGAGCCAGGCCGAGCGCCGCCAGGCGTACAGCGCCATCGCCACCGGCCAGGCCGACATCGTCGTCGGTACCCACGCTCTGATCCAGCGGCCCGTCACCTTCCACGACCTGGCGCTGGTGATCGTGGACGAGCAGCACCGCTTCGGCGTGGTACAGCGGGCTACCTTGCGGGGCAAAGGGGGTACCCCCCACATGCTGGTCATGAGCGCCACCCCCATCCCCCGCAGCCTGGCCCTGACCCTCTATGGCGACCTGGACCTGTCGGTGATTGACGAACTGCCGCCCGGCCGCCGGCCCATCGAGACCCGCTGGCTGCTGCCCCGCGAACGGGAACGGGCCTACTCTTTCCTGCGCAGCCAGATCGCCAGGGGGCGACAGGCCTTTATCCTCTATCCCCTCATCGAAGGGTCGGACAAGGTCGAGGCGCGGGCCGCCGTGGAGGAATATGAGCGCCTGCAACAGATCATCTTCCCCGACCTGCGGCTGGGCCTGCTCCACGGGCGGATGAAGGCCAGGGAGAAGGACGAAGTCATGGCCCGCTTCCGCCAGGGCGAGATCCATATCCTGGTGTCCACCTCGGTGATCGAAGTGGGGATTGACGTGCCCAACGCTACAGTCATGCTGGTCGAAGGCGCCGACCGCTTTGGCCTGGCCCAACTGCACCAGTTCCGCGGGCGGGTGGGCCGTGGCGAGCACCAGTCCTACTGCCTGCTCCTGTCGGACGCCGCTTCCCCGGACGATCCCCAGACGAAAACGACGTGGGAGCGGCTGAAGGCCATCGAAGAGACCCAAGATGGGTTCCTCCTGGCAGAAAAGGACCTGGAACTGCGGGGGCCGGGTGACTTTTTCGGGGTGCGGCAGAGCGGCCTGCCGCAGCTACGCCTGGCCACCCTGAGCAACCTGCGAGTCCTGGAACAGGCGCGGACCGAAGCCCAGCTCCTCTTCCAGGAAGACCCCATCCTGAGCAAAGCGGAACACAAGCTCCTGGCCGAGAAGGTCGTGCAATTCTGGCAGAGCAAAGGGGACCTGAGTTAACCATACACGGAGGCAACGATGCCCACAGCGATCTATCCCGGCACCTTTGACCCGGTGCACAACGGCCACATAGACATTGCTACCCGCGCCGCCACCCTCTTTGACCACCTGACCATCGCCATCTACGACCGTCCGATGAAGAGCCTGCTCTTTTCGGCCCAGGAGCGGCGGGCCATGATCGAAACAGCATTTCGGCACATCCCCAACATCAGCGTGACTACCTACCACCAACTCACCGTAGATTTTGCCCGGCAGATCGGGGCCCAGGCCATTGTCCGGGGCCTGCGGGTCATCTCCGACTTTGAACTGGAGTTCCAGATGGCCCTGACCAACAAAAAGCTGGCCCCGGAGATCGAGTTCGTGTGTCTGATGACCAGCCAGGAGTATGCCTTCCTCAGCGCCAGCACCGTCAAAGAGATCGCCATGCTGGGAGGATGCGTAACCGGCATGGTGCCATCCCACGTCGCCGAGGCATTGCAGGCCAAATTCAAGGCGGTTGGCGACGAGGGAAAGGAATCGGTCAGGCTGGTCTCTCTGCGGGACTGAGAAGGAGTCGCCACTATGAATCAGATCGCTCGCAAGGGAATGCTCCTGGGCGTTCTGGCCCTGCTGCTCCTGTCGCTCGTGGCCCGGCCGGCCCACGCCCAGGGACCTCTGCACGTTGTCCAACCGGGCGAGACCCTATCGTCTATCGCTGCCCGCTACGGCACCACGCCCCAGGCCATCGCCCAGGCCAACGGCCTGCGAAACCCCAACCTGATTTATGTCGGGCAGCGGCTGATCATCCCCACCAGGGGAGGCAGCACGGCAGGGACAGGAAGCACCTACACCGTCCGCCCCGGCGACACCCTGTCGGCTATCGCCGCCCGGCACGGCACCACGGTGAGGGCCCTGGTGGCCGCCAACGGCCTGGCCAACCCCAACATCCTCTATGCCGGCCAGCGGCTCATCCTCCCCGGCGGCGGGAGCAGCAGCGGGGGCGGAGGACAGGCTGGCGGGGACACGCTGTACACCGTGCAACGGGGCGACACCTTGGCCGCCATCGCCTACCGCTACGGGACCACCGTGTGGGCCATCGCCAATGCCAACGGGCTGGCCAACCCCAACACCCTCTATCCCGGCCAGCGGCTGCGCATCCCGGCCGGGAGCGGGCCGGCACCGGCGGCAGGCGGCGGCAAGCGCATCGTGGTAGACCTGTCTGAACAGCGGATGTATGTCTACGAAAACGGGCGGTTGCTGTGGAAGTGGGTGGTGTCCACCGGTCAGCCCGGCCAGGAGACGGCGGTGGGCCACTACAAGGTGCTGAACAAGTTCCCCAACGCCTATGCCTCTACCTGGAGCCTGCAAATGCCCTACTGGCTGGGGATCTATTGGGCCGGCAGCCTGCAGAACGGCATCCACGCCCTGCCCATCCTGCCCAATGGCCAGCGGCTGTGGGAGGGCTACCTGGGCACCCCGGTCTCTTTTGGCTGCGTGATCCTCAGCACCCAGAACGCGCAGACCCTCTACAACTGGGCGACGCTCGGCACACCGGTGGACGTCGTCTGGTAAGAAGCTGCCATACCTGCAAGGACAAGCCGATGCCTCGTAACTATCGCAAACTCGAAACATCCAAAGACCTGACCCGCCTGATGACCCGCTACTATGCCACCCGCCGGCTGGTGGGCAAGGTGCGGCCCCTGGCCTGGGTGACCAGCGGCGCGCCTGTCGAAATCCTGATCGGCATGGGGGTGGCAACGGTCTATCCTGAGAATTACGGCGCACTGGTCGGGGCGCAGCGGGCCGCCGTGCCCCTGGCCCAGGTGGCCGAAGAGCATGGCTTCAGCCCCGACCTGTGCTCCTACGCCCGCTGCCATATCGGCTCGGTGTTGAACCCCAAGGGAGCGCCACAGGGGGGCCTGCCCAAACCGGACCTGCTGGTGGCCTGTAACAATATCTGCGGCACGGTTCTCAAATGGTATCAGGTTCTATCCAACCATTTCAACATCCCGCTCTTTTTGTTGGACACCCCCTATCAGCATGAAGCGGGCCTGTCCGACCATACCGTCCAGTATGTAGCCGCCCAGTTGGAGGAACTGATCGCCTGGGTGACGCACCACACCGGGCACCGGTTGAACGCCAGACGGTTCCGGCGAGCGCTCCAGCTTTCCGATGAGGCGGTGACCCTGTGGCGCGACATCCGCGAACTGTGTCAGGCCCGGCCCTCTCCCCTCAACGCCCCCGACCTGTTCCTGACCATGGCCCCCATCGTCGTCCTGCGCGGCAGCCAGGATGCAGTGACTTTTTATCGCAAGCTCAAGGCCGAGGTTGAAGGCCGGGTGGCGCGGGGCGAAGGGGCCATCCTGGAGGAGCGCTATCGCCTGCTGTGGGATAACATCGCCATCTGGTATCAGCTCTTCCGTCTGTTCAGCCTGTTCACCGCCGCCGGGGCCTGTTTCGTGGTGGACACCTACACCAATGCCTGGTCGGCCTCGGTGGAGGCCGACGATCCGATCCTGGGGCTGGCCCGTGCTTACAGCACCGTGTACATCAACCAGAGCCTCCAGGCCCGCGCCCACTTGATGGCCGATCTGGTGCAACGCTTTCACGTAGACGGCATGGTCCTGCACTCCAACCGTTCCTGCAAGCCCTACTCGCTGGGCCAGTACGGGTTGCTGGAGCAGGTGAGCCGGCAGACCGGTGTGCCGGGCCTGATTCTGGAAGCCGACATGTGCGATAGCCGCTTTTACGCCGAGGAACCGATCAAGAACCGCATCCAGGCCTTTCTCGACCTGCTGGAGGCCCGGTGAGCGGCGAGTTCGCAGCCCTGTTCAGCGCCCTGCTGTGGGCCATGGCCAGCGTCTTGCTGGCGATGGGCGCCCGCCGGCTCGATCCCCTGCCGCTGAACCTGATCCGCTGCGCCGTCTCGACCGGCTTTTTCTGGGCCTTGCTGCCGTTTTACGGCGGCCTCAAGGCGCTGGCCGACATCCCGCCCGGCGCCTGGCTGTGGATGGTGGTCTCGGTGCTGGGGCTGTTGGTGGTGGGCGACACCCTCTATTTCCGCAGCCTGGACCTGGCCGGTGTGTCATGGGCTATGCCGGTGGCCAGCATCAACCCCCTGTGGGCAGTGGGGCTGGCGGCCTTGTTCCTGGACGAACCGCTGAGCGGGACCCTGCTGGTCGGGGCGCTGCTGGTCATCGCCGGCATTATCCTGGTGAGCCGCTCCACCGACCAGGGCACGGCGGAGAGGCCGGCCGACCCCCACCGGCGGCAAAGGGGCCTGCTGCTGGCCGTGGTCGTGTCGGTGCTGTGGGGCGTCGGCCAGGTGGCACTCAGGCCGGCTACGGCCGGCATGCACTCGGTGGTCGCCAACAGTGTCCGCCAGCCGATGGGCCTGGTGCTGCTGCTGGGGCTCAACCTCATCTCACACCGCTGGCGCGCCCTGCGGCGGCTGGATGGCCGGTCGCTGCGGATCATCCTGGTCGCCAGTTTCGTGGGGACAGGCGTTGGCACCCTGTTTTTCATCATGGCTATCCAGATGGCCGGGGCCGGTCGGACCGCCGTCCTGACCTCCACGGCGCCGGTGATGGCCCTTCCCTTCTCCATGCTGTGGCTGAAGGAACGGCCCGGCCGCCGGACACTGGTCGGCACGGCCCTGACGGTGGCGGGGATCGCCCTGGTGGCGTGAAACGAGAAGCGTAAAACGCAAAACGCAAGAAGGGCACCGATTACGTTTGACAGGAGTGAGAGGCAAGTGAGTAAACCCGGCGAACGGCGGCGGCAACCTGTCCCTGCCTGGCGGGAAGGGCTGCGGAATTACGGCCGGATGCTGGCCTACGTGCGGCCCTACCGGCTGCACCTGACCCTGGCCGCGCTTTGCCTGGTTCTGATCAGCCTGCTGGGGCTGGCCATGCCCCTGGTCGTGCAAAGGTTGGTGGACCTGGTGGCGGTGGGGCGCGATCTCGCTTCGTTCAACCGCATCGCCCTGCTGCTGGCGGCCATCTTTGGCCTGCGCTCCGCCTTTGGCTTTGTCCAGACCTACCTGATCGCCTACGCCGGCGAGCGGGTGGTCGCTACCCTGCGGCGAGAGGTCTATGAGCATCTGCTGTCCCTTTCTCTTGGTTTTTTCGCCGGGCAGCGGGTGGGCGAGATCGTATCACGCCTGAGCAACGACGTGCAGGTCATCCAGGGGGCCATCACCAACAACCTGGTGGTGCTGCTGCAACAGGTCGTGGCTGCGGCCGGGGTGGTCGTCATAGTATGGGTGATGAACTGGCGGCTGACGCTGTTGATGGCGGTAGCCATGCCGGGCATGGTCCTGGTCACCCGGCTGCTGGGCCGTCGCATCCGCAAGATCGCCCTGTTGGCGCAGGACACCCTGGCCGAGGCTTCGGCGGTGGTAGAAGAGGCGGTGGCCGGCATCCGCATCGTCAAATCCTTCGCCCGTGAGGAGTACGAGACAGCGCGCTACGGTCAGAAGGTGGATACCCTGTTCGAGGCCGCCATGCGGCGCACCCGCATCTACGCCATCTTGGGACCGCTCATCTCTCTCCTGGTGTACGGCAGCCTGATCCTGGTGCTGTGGGCAGGCGGGCAAGAGGTGTTGCACGGACGGCTTTCGCCGGGTCAGCTTGTTGCCTTTCTATTCTATGCGGTCATGCTCACCGGGCCGTTGGGCAGCTTTGCCGGGCTGTACGGCCAGGTCCAGGCCGCCTTTGGCGCCACCCAACGGATCTTTGAACTGCTGGACACCCAACCCGAAATCGTGGACGATCCGGAGGCGCAACCCCTGCCCCCCATCGTCGGCCATGTAGCCTTTCACGATGTCAGCTTTGAGTATGACCCACGCCAGCCGGTGCTGCGCCACGTGACCCTGGAGGCCAGGCCAGGGGAGATCGTGGCCCTGGTGGGCCCCAGTGGGGTGGGCAAAACAACGCTGGTCAACCTCATCCCTCGCTTTTACGATCCCAGCGATGGGTTCATCACCGTGGACGGCTACGACATCCGCCGGGTGAGCGTCCGTTCGCTGCGGGACCAGATCGGCATTGTGCCCCAAGAGACGCTGCTGTTCAGCGACACCGTCGCCAACAACATCCGCTACGGCAAGCTGGAGGCCAGCCAGGAAGAGATCGAAGCGGCGGCACGGGCGGCCAACGCCCACGAATTCATCGTCCACGAACTGCCCGACGGCTACGAGACCCAGGTCGGCGAACGGGGCATCAAGTTGTCGGGCGGACAGCGACAACGGGTGGCCATCGCCCGGGCCATCCTCAAAAACCCACGGCTCCTGATCCTGGACGAAGCCACCTCGTCGCTGGACACCGAATCGGAGCAGTTGGTGCAGGAGGCGTTGGAACACCTGATGCACCCCGACGGCAGCAGTAGCAGGAGCCGGACTACCTTTGTCATCGCCCATCGGCTGTCTACCATCACCAACGCCGACCGGATCGTGGTGCTGCACGAAGGGCAGGTGGTGGAGCAGGGCACCCATGCCGAGCTCCTGGCCCGTGAGGACAGCCTGTACCGCTACTACCACTCTTTGCAGTTCCAGTGGGACAAAATGGCAGATGCCGAACAACGGACGACCAATGGCTGATGAGAGATGACCTGGCTGGTGCGGCGGATTGTAGACCTGTTCAATGCCCTGGCCGCCTGGTACTATCGGCGCAAGTACGGGGCGGCTGCCCGCCAGTTGGGCCGGCCTGCCCGGGAAGAGGCGGATGGCCAGCGCGGCTTTGTCATCCTCGAGATTGATGGGCTGGCCTATGACTATCTGCAGCAGGCGTTGCGCCAGGGCTATCTGCCCTACCTGTCCCGCCTGATCCACGGGGGGAGGTTGAGGCTGGCCCGCTGGCGCTGCGGCCTGCCCAGCACCACCCCCGCTTCCCAGGCCGGCATTCTGTACGGCAACAATTGGGACATCCCCGGCTTCCGCTGGTATGACAAGGCAGCCGGAGATGCGATCCTGTGCAAGCTGCCCGGCGTGGCGCGGGCGATCCAGGAGCGGATCGCCGCCGGGCGGGCCGGCCTGCTGCGCGGCGGCTCCAGCTATACCAACATGTTCGACGGCGATGCCCGGCTGGCGCTGTTCACCCTGTCGGCCCTGGGCCGCGACCGACTTTTCGAGAATGTGCGCGGCCTGGGCTTCCTGATCCTGTTCGCCCTGAGCCCCCTGCGCCTGGTCCGGGTGATCGGCCTGTCGCTGTGGGCCTGGCTGGTGTACACAGTCAAGCGCCTGGCAACCTGGATGCGGATGCGGCCGCGGGGCTCCCACTTTACCTTCCTGGGGCCTGTGCTGGAAATCGTGAACAATATCATCTTTCGCGAGGTGACGACCTTTAGCGTCATGGTGGACCTCTACCGGGGGATGCCGGCCATCTATGCCGCCTACACCGGCTACGACGAAATCGCCCATCACTTTGGGGCCGACAGCCGCGAGGCGTTCCGGGCCCTGCGGGGCATTGACAAACAGATACGGCAGATCGACCGGATGCTGCAACTCTACCGACGGCGGGCCTACGACCTGTACATCCTGTCGGACCACGGCATGACCCCCTCGCGGTCGTTCCGCCAGGTCTCTGGGCAGACGTTGGAGCAGTTCATCGCCGCATATACCGGACAAAGGAGGCAAGAAGCCAGAGAGCGGGCGCAGGAAGCAGGGAGCAAGGAGGAGACGGAGGGGTTGCCGGAGATGCGGATCCGGTTCCTGCTGGACGAGATCCAGGGGCTGGAAGCACGCCCCCATAAGGCGCTGCCTGCCCGCCTGTTGCGCGCTGCCCGGCAGCGGCTGGAGGAGCAACTGGCTATGGAGAGGCTGGCCGTCGAGTGGGACCTGAGCCGCCGCAGTTCGATCGCCGTGCGGAATTCCGGCTCCCTCTCGCACGTGTACTTTGACGTCACCCCCCGGCCTATGGACCTGAGCGAGGTGGCCCTGCTCTATCCCAGGCTGTTGGATGCCCTGATCACCCACGAGGGGATCGGGCTGGTGGTGGGCCGGGAAGGGGAAGAGGTGGTGATCGCCGGGCGGGAGGGCACCCTGTGGTTTGGCCCGGTGGGCCGGCGGTGGCAGGGCCAGAACCCGCTGGCCTCCCTGCCCGATCCAGACTGGGCAGCGGCGCAGATCGCCCGGCTGGCCCGTTTTCCCCACGCCGGCGACCTGATCCTGCTGGGCGCCTGGGATGGCGAGCAGGTGGTGAGTTTCGAGGACCAGGTGGCGTCCCACGGTGGGTTGGGCGGGCCCCAGGATTGGCCCTTCCTGGCCTTCCCCTCCCAGGCGCGGCTGCTGGTCCAGGGGATCGAGAATGCGGAAGAGGTCTATACGCGGCTGGTGGGGGTGTATGGGGGGTATTCTTAGATGACAGGGATCATCAGAAAAATCTCAGGGCAGATCTCCACGAGCGACCGGTGGGTCGGCCGGCGAGCCCCACTCCTCCTGCTGCCCCTCCTCCTCCTGGCCTTCGCCCTGCGCCTCTACCACCTGCCCGACAGCAATGTGTGGTGGGACGAGGGGTGGAGTGTGTGGTTGGGCCGGCTGCCGCTCAGCAGGATCGCCTACCTCACCGCCCTGGATGAGCATCCGCCGCTGCACTACTGGCTGCTGGCCGGGTGGGACCGGCTGGCCGGCGAGGAAACCTTTGCCGTGCGCTTTTCCACCGTGGTCCCGGCAGTAGCCGCGGTGGCCCTGATCTACCGCCTGGGCAAGAGGATCGCCGGGCCGATCACCGGGCTGACCGCTGCCCTTCTGTTGACCATCGCCCGTTTCCACGTCGAATGGTCCCAGGAGATCAAGATGTACGCCCTGGCCACCCTCTTCACCCTGGCCTCCCTCCACTGCCTGATATGCGCCCTGGAGGAGCAACGTTCGCGGTGGTGGATCGGCTATATCCTCACCACGGCCCTTGCCCTCTACAGCCATTATCTTTCTCTGACGATCCTCGTCGGCCAGAACCTGTTCGTCATCCTGTGGGCACTGGTCAGCCGCCGTGCGAAAAATATCTCCCTCCTGCCCTGGATTTCGGCCCAGATAGCCATCGGCATCCTCTTTTTTCCCTGGTTCCTCTATACCCTGCGTCCGGAACACCTCACCTGGCAGGCCGCCCCACACTTTGACTTGGGCCTGTTCCTGCGGGTGTGGAGCACCGTGCTGGCCGTAGGAATCCCCACCCACATCGAGCGCTACACCCTCCCGACAATCGCCATCCTGGCCCTGGCTCTCTGGGGTCTGCTCCCCCTGTGGAGAAAAGAGGACCCCACCGGCCGCCGCAACAACCTGCTCCTGTGGTGCTCCCTCCTCACCCCTCCCCTGCTGATCTACCTCCTATCGCTGCCGGAGGCAACGTCGCTGTACGCCGCCAAGGTGGAGGCCCGCTATTTCCTCGTCTCTCTTCCGATCTTTCTGCTCCTCCTGGCCTGGGGGCTGCGGGAGATCGGCCGCCGCTCTCCCCCCCTGGCCCTGACCGGGCTGGCCCTGGTGATCGCCATCTCGGCCCTCTCCCTGGCCGGATTCTATAACAGGCGCCACCTGACCGACGACTGGCAGAGCCTGGTAGCCACCCTCAACGCCCATGTACAACCGGGCGACGCGGTGCTCCTGCACACCGACGCCGAATGGCCGACCTTTACCTACTACTATCGCCGGCCGGCCCGCTGGTATGGCGTGCCCAACGGCCGGGAGGTGATCCCCGCCGAGGCCAGGCGGATCATCGACCCGCTGCTGGCCAACCACCCTGCCGTCTGGCTGGTGATCACCCCCGATGCCACGGCCATTGACCCCCGGCGCCTGATCGAGAAGCGGCTCAGGCGAACTCTGCAAAAAGCCGCCGACCTGAACTACAGCCCGCGCCGCCTGGTGCTCTACACCGACGAGGAGCGCGATCTCTTGACCGTGCCGCCCGATAACCTGCACATCCAGCACCCCCTCTCGGCGGAGGTCGTCTCCGGCACCGCCCTCCTGGGCTACGACCTGGCCCTGAAGGAGTACCGGACCGGCGAGGCTATCCGCCTGGCCCTCTACTGGCAGGGAACCGGCCGAATCCACCCGGAAATCGCCCTGGTCAATGCCACCGGCCAGACAATCCAGGCAGATAGCAGCCCCACGCTGGAGCTCCCCCCCGGCGCTGTAATCCGCACCCGCCACGAGATACCGGTCACCTCGGCCATCCCCACCGGGCGCTATACCCTGCAGGTCGGCCTTGCGGACACCCGCCTGCCCCTGCGCCCCATCCGGGTGATCAACACCGCCAGGGCGACCGCCGCCGACATCCAGCACCGCCGGATCGCCGACCTGGGCGACGCCGTCCGCCTTTTGGGATACGACCTGAAGGCCGATACCTTCCGCCCCGGCCAGACCATCCCCCTGACCCTGTACTGGCAGGCACGGAAGGAGATGAACATCCACTATGTGGTCTTTGTCCACCTGCTGGGGCCGTACAACCCGGCCACCGGCAACTCCATCTGGGGGCAGGAGGATGTCGCGCCGCAGCATGGGGAGCGGCCTACCACCGGCTGGTCGGTCGGCGAGGTGGTGGCCGATGCCCACCGCATACCAATCCAGGCCACCGCGCCCCCTGGCGACTATGAGATCGAGGTCGGGATGTACGACCCGGCCACCGGCCGACGGCTGCCGGTCCACGAAGAGGGGCAGCCGCCGGGCGACCGGGTGATATTGCAGGTCGTGCACATCAGGCCCGGTCAGTAACTGCTCACCGATCCGGTGTCGCTGGACATTTCCCCCCACCTCAAGTATAATGGAGGTTGACCGGGGGCAAGGTCGCAACCTCCGGTGGGGCGGCCTTTCCAGGCCGTCCGGGCAGGCTTGCCAGCCTGCCCTGCAAGTTTTCGGATAGGCTCTAACTTCGAACGGAGTCACCCATGCTCGCCAAAGTAACCAGCTTTGCCCTCATCGGCCTGGATAGCACCCTGATCGAGGTAGAGGTGGACATCAGCCGGGGGTTGCCCTCGCAGATCACGGTCGGCCTGCCCGACGCCGCCGTGCGCGAATCGGCCGAGCGCGTCCGGGCGGCCATCGTCAATTCCGGGTTGGTCTACCCCCGCGCCCGGCTGACGGTCAACCTGGCCCCCGCCGACCTGCGCAAAGAGGGGCCGGCCTATGACCTGCCCATCGCCGTGGGCATCCTGCTGGCCTCGGAGCAGGTCAGCGCCGACCTGTCACGCGCCGGATTGGTGGGGGAACTCTCGCTGGATGGTCAGGTGCGGAGCGTGACCGGCGTGTTGCCCATGGCCGCCGCCGCCCGCGAGCAGGGGCTGACGAGCCTGTATGTGCCGGCCGAGAACGCCGCCGAAGCCGCCCTGGTCCAGGGGCTGGAGGTGATCCCGGTGGCCAGCCTGGCCGGGCTGGTGGGTCACCTCCACGGCTATGCGCCGATCAAACCGTACCACAACCCCCTGCCAGACGACAATGCCCCGCCGGTTTACCCGGTGGATTTCCGCGACGTGAAGGGCCAGGAGCATGTCAAGCGGGCGCTGGAGGTCGCCGCCGCCGGTGGACACAACGTCCTGATGAGTGGCCCGCCCGGCGCCGGCAAAACCCTCCTGGCCCGGGCTGTGCCCTCCATCCTGCCCTCCATGACCTTTGACGAATCGCTGATCGTGACCAAGATCTACAGCGTGGCCGGGATGCTACCGCCCGAAATGCCCCTCATCCGCCACCGGCCTTTCCGCGCCCCCCACCACACCATCAGCTACGCCGGGTTGGTGGGGGGCGGCCATGTGCCCCGACCGGGTGAGATCTCTCTGGCCCACCGGGGCGTGCTCTTTCTGGATGAACTGCCCGAGTTTGGCGGCAAGCTGTTGGAAATGCTGCGCCAGCCGGTAGAAGACCGGCAACTGACCATCGCCCGCAGCTCCGGTTCCCTGACCTTCCCGGCCAACTTTATGCTGATCGGGGCCATGAACCCCTGCCCGTGCGGCTACTATGGCGACCCGGTCCGGGAGTGCACCTGTTCGCCCATCATGATCAGCCGCTACCAGAAACGGATCTCCGGCCCGCTACTGGACCGGATTGACATCCACATCGAGGTCCCCCGCGTCGAATATGAAAAACTGTCGGACGACCGGCTGGGAGAGCCCTCGGCCTCCATCCGCCGCCGGGTGGAGGCAGCCCGCGAGCGCCAGCGCCGGCGCTTTGCCGGCACCGCCCTGCTCACCAACGCCGACATGGGGCCGGCCGAGGTGCGCGAATACTGCCCGGTTGACGAGGGAGGGCGGAGCCTGCTGCGGGCAGCGATGCAGCAACTCCAGATGAGCGCCCGCGCCTATCACCGCATCCTGAAGCTGGCCCGGACCATCGCCGACCTGGCCGGCAGCGAACGGATCGAGACGGTGCATCTGGCCGAGGCGATCCAATATCGGCCACGGCGACAGTTTTGACCCCAGGACCCTGGTTGACTGACAAATTTAAGAGTTTGTCTGAAAACCACCAAGGACACCAATATCCGTGAAATCCGTGGGCAATCCGTGCCGTGCGGACGAGGGGATCGGACCTGCCCGGCTTTGCAAGCGGAACGGTTCAGATCCGCTCTGACGCCCTGCCGGGCGGACCCAGGCTCAGCCCGGGCCCAACTCAACCGTCGTGACCACCCTCCCGGCCCGCTCGTGGCGCGCCGTCAGCCTGACCGTGCCGCCCCGCGGAGCACGCACCACCCATTCCACCTTGGCCCGATCCTCGGTGGTATCGGCGGAGAAAAAGCTGCCGCTCACCGACGACGGCTTATAAGCCCGGCCCTCCAGTTGTCCTACCTCTTCCCTGGCCTTGCCGGTTTCGAGCGACGCCCCTTCCGGCAGCTCGATTTCACACACCACCCCGCGCACCACCTTTTTGTTCAAAGCGTTCTTGGTCACATAGGTCGGCAGCCAGCCGGTGTTGTGCACGACCAGCCGCACCCGGTAAGCCCCCTCGCCCAGCGGTTTGGCACTCGCTTCGTACAGCTCCAGGCGCGGTGACAGCAACAGGTGCCACACCAGCCAGGCCGGAAACCGGGCGATCTCCTGCTCCAGGAACTCCGGGGGCGGATTCCGGAAGGCGTAGAGCAGGTCCCAGCCGCCAAGCTCGACCTGGCCCAACTGGGGATGCTCAAAGGGATACCAGGTTACATAGCCACGGCCGCCCAGCAGCTCATCGCTCCATTTGAGCATCTTCAGGTCATCCTCCAGGCTGTGCTCGCGGTACCAGTCAATGTACTTGTATTCCCCAATACCGGCCTGTCGCTGTGGGCTCCACAACTCCACGGTCCAGACGAAAACCCCCACGTGGTCGAATAGCCAGTCGTCGAACCCACCGGTCGTCACCTCTTTGGGGTGATAAAGAAACTCGTGAAAGGTGCTGGCCACCGGATAGCCGGTGATCTCGGTGCCCTTTTTCCCGATCTTCTCGTAGGTCCACAGGTCTTCGACGGGCATCTCCTTGTCGTCGCGATCGCTGTAAGGTCGGAGCAGCACCCCGCTGAAGGTATGAAAGGTCACCCCACCCACGATGTTCGGATGATTGACGATAAAATGAGCCAGGGCCCGCACTTCGGCCTCGGAAGTGGGGTAGGGCCCCGCCCCCTCCTGCTGATACTCCTGTCGCCAGTTGAAGGGAAAGTTGCGGTTCAGGTCCAGGCCCTCCTTGTCCGGCTGCATCCGGATCAGCACCCCGTCATAGTCCCTGATCCGCCCCTCGGGCAGCAGCCGATAGTACTGCCCCCCGGTCTCGGCCGGCTCGCGGCGCACCAGCAGGCGCGGCTCTTCCGGGCAGACCTTCCACGGGCCGTTGGGGTCGGGGATGCGCATCATCAGCATCCGGCCGTCCCCGTCTATATCCTCCTGCACCAACCCCCCCAGCGGTTCTTCGTCGTATGGGTAGGGGCGCGTGCTGGAGCGGATGATCTTGGGCCTGTCGGCCAGGGCCAGCTCGGCGCCGTCGGGGTTCACGCGCGGACAGATGTAGAAGGCCCGTGTGTCCAGGCAGCGGGTGACCTCGGCATCGGAGCCGTAGGCCGTGACCAGGTGATTGATGAGGTACAGACAGGCCGTGGAGGGGGAAAGCTCACCGGCATGGATGTTGCCATCCACCCACAGGGCAGGTTTATGCCCGGCCGGGCCGGTCTCCAGGTTGGTCACCGTGACCAGCCAGATGTCGCGCCCCTCGTAGCTGTGGCCGATACTCTCCAGATGCACGAGCCGGGGGTATTCCTCGGCAAACCCCTGCAAGATGCGGGTCAGGTCGTCATAGCGGTAGCAGGTATCAAACCGAATTTCCGGCATTTTCTGTCTCCTCCAAAGGGAATCTAGGTCAGGGTTTGCGCCCTGCTCTTTCCCACACCAGGATCCACACAGCGGCCAGGAAGCGCAGCGCGGCGAACAGGGCCAGCGCCACCGGCACACTCACCAGACCGGCGATCAGCGGGCCGATCAGCGAGCCCAGGAGCAGCGCGGCGTTGACCGCCAGGTTGTACCAGGCCAGATGAGCGGGGCGGTCGTCCGTCGGGATCTTTTCGAGAAGATAGTTGGTCAAAGCCCCCCCCACCAACGACCAGCCCAGTCCACCGCTGGCCGAACCAACCAGGAACAGCCCCAGACCACGGGCAACGGCCATGAACGCCGGGTAGGAGCCCATGAGCATGGCCCCGATGGCCGTCACCCGCTGATTGCCCAACCGTTGCACCAGCCACGCCAACTGGAGCGAGCCGACAAAGACGCTCACGTAAAAGACGGCCGTGCCCAGGCCGATCTCCCGGTCGGCCAGGTGCAGGTTGTTGACCCAGTGGACCGGGAACAGGGGGATCGCCAGATTGATGGTCAGATAAAAGGTGAACAGCACCAGGATCAAACGGCCATAGGGCCCCTTGAGGATCTCGGTCTGCAGCAAGGGGCGCCCACGACGGCGCAGCAGAAAGCGCAGGCCCGCTGCCGGGCTGAGGCTGTCCACGTGTAGGCGGACCCTGCCCGGCCTGGCCAGGTCGCCCAGGCCCCGCCCCGCCCGCGGGCGCACCTCTCCATCGGGGTTGGGGGTCACGAACCAGAGGTGGAAGGTGCTCATCGCCCCGCCCACAAAACCCAGCCCGAACACCACCTGGTAGCCGGTGGGAAACGGAAGCAGATCGAGGATCTGCCCGCACAGCAGCGAGACAAGAATAAAGGTCACCGACAGGAGGGCGTTGCGGATGCCGACCACGTAGCCGCGCCACTCCGGCGGGACCGCATCGGCAAAAAGGGCGTTAAAGCCCACGGCCAGAGCGGTGCCGGGGACGGCCATCACCAGCGTCAGCCCGATGAGCGTCCAGACCTGCCCCTGGGAGCCCAGCAGCAGGGGCAGGGGAACCCATAGCAGGTAGAAGATGCGCTGGAAAGCAGCCGTCCAAAAGATGGCCGGGCCGAGCGGCTGCTTCTCCAGCCAACGGCCGGCCGGCAGCGTAAACAACAGATTGACGACCGCCGGCCCGGCGCTCAACAGGCCGATCTGAAAGGCATTGGCCCCCAGGCGGGCCGCATAGACGGAGACAAAGGACATGGCACTGGCCGCCAGGATGCCGTACCAGGCGATGTCAAAGTACAGGTGGCGAAAGTTGGCGCGATAGGCCGCCGGCACAGACCGGCTGGAGTAAAATAAGAAGCGCAAAAGGACCTCTATGCCCCCGCCGACATCCGCTGCTTGAGGTGGACAATGTCGGCAATCGGCGTCGGATCGGCCTGGTAAAGGGCGGCCAGGTAGCAACTAACATAGTCGCCCAACTGCACCCCCAGCAGAACCTGGGCCAGTTTCGATTCGCCCCCCACCGGTACCCGCCGACAGGGAACCCCCTGCCCGGCCAGGATCTCCTGCGTAAAATCGAGGCGGAGCCGGTTGCGCCGATGCAGGCCCTGGCCCTCCAGGAACAGCACGCAGAACTGCCCGGCAGCCCCCGCCGGGAAATGGAGGCCTGCCAGGGCGTTGTGATCCATCTCCGGCAGCACCTCGAAACAGGCCCACCCCTTGCTGTTCTCGTTGAACTGGCTCTTCCAGCGGCGGGCAACCGGGGCCAGCGGCCCGACGCCCACGACGATCGGCACGCGGCCGTACAGCGCCAAAGCCAGTTGCTTGGCCGGGTTCTGCACCTGAGGGCTATCAGGGGCCAGCTCCGGCCCACGGCCCTCCAGGAGCGACAACGCCTCCTGCAGATCCCCCTCCAGATCGCCCACCGCCCCCACCGCCCGCAGGATCCCCAACAGGGAGATGAACAGATAGCCCAACGCTGCCCGCGGCATCGAACGGTAGCCGAACGAGACCAGGGGCACCTGCCATCGGCCGGCCCATTGCGCCAGCCTGCCGCCGGTAGTGACGGCCACCAGGGGACAGCCCCGCTCGTGGGCCGCCTCGAACACCGCCAGCGTCTCTTCAGTATCGCCGGAGTAGCTGGAGCCGATGACGAGGGTGCGCCCATCCACCCAGGCCGGCAGGTCGTAGTCACGGTGCACCACGATGGGCAGGGAGCCGGCATCGGCGGCCACCGCCGCGGCCAGGTCCCCCCCGATGGCCGAGCCGCCCATGCCGGCGATCAGCACCCGGTCGGCCTGCCGATGATGAGCAGGCAGCTCCAGGTCGCGGACCAAAGCCCAGGCCCCCCGGCACTGGTGGGACAGGGCAGCCACATGGCCCAACATCCCCTCCCGGTCCAACCGTTGCAGAGCAGTTATGTCATCCAGATGGACCATCGCCCCTCCTATCGGTTGACTTCCTCCCTTGCCATCCTTATTGCCAGGCGATAGATTTCGCGCCGGGACCAGCCCGACCCGGCGCTCAGGTGCCGGCCGATCTGCCCGGCGCTGAGGCCCTGGGCCAGGCAGGACCGGACCTCTGCCTGCAACCGGGCTTCTTCCCAGCGCCCCTCCGGCTGCTGTGCCCCGCCGATGACCAGGGCACATCCCTGCCCCTCAGGCTGAACCCTCACCCCCTCCGAAGCCTCGCCGAGCCGGCCATGCCAGACCACGCCCGGCCCCTGATCCCAGGCCACCACGACCACCGCCGGTCGGTTGCCCCACGCGCTGTACAACTCGGCCAGGGTTTCCGCCAGGCAGGCCGCCGACTCCAGGACCAGCAGCGTGCGGCGCTCACCGGCCACAGCGGCCAGCAATCCCCGGCGCTCATCAGGCCTCTCCGGCAGGAATCCCAGGCAGACAAAACTGTCGGCCGGCAGGCCCGACAAGACGAGGGCCGTCACCGCCAGAGAGGGGCCGGGCACAGGCACGACGGGAAAGCCACGCTCCAAAACAGCGCGGATCAACTCGCCGGCCGGCAAGGATGGGCCAGGCCTCCGCCCATCCAGGAGCAGCGCCACATCCCCCGCCTCCATAGCCGCCAGGATGGCATCCACGCCGGCCACCGGCACCGGCGGCACGGCCAACCCGCAGCGGTCCAGCAGGCGCCGGGCCGGGCCAACCTCCTCGGCAACGGCGAGGGGTACCCGGCTCAAAATCCGCCGCGCCCGAAGCGTCAGGTCATCGGCGTTGCCCGGCGGCACACCGACCACATACAAGGTCCCCATCCCCTACCGTCCTATGGGCCGGGCCACATCCCCCCATCTATCGGTCGGGCACGGGCGCGGTGGGGCTGATTTTCCTGATCTTGGCAATCAGGCGCCGGCGCTCCTGAGGGTTGGTTGCTTGAACCAGCCGCTTGCGGAGGTAGGCTACCTTGTGCCGTCGCCGTTGCCGCCGTCTGAGATCGCGCATCGGTTGTCGTCCCACGGTCGTTCTGCTCCTCCACCTCAGTTTCGGTTCCTGATTGTACCACAAATCGGCAGCCCGGCCAAGACCGACCAGCCTTGCGGCTGTCTGCTCAATCGGGGGGCCCACTTTCCATTTTTGTAATCTTGTTGTATAATAGAGGCCAGACACAAGTCAGGAAGGATGGTCATGCCAGACGAAGAAACAGTGGCCGGGCTATTCGAGCTCGGGATCGCCGCCGAAAATGCCGCCGAGGAGATCTACCGGGGATTGGAGAAACGGTTTGCCCACCACCCGGAGGTAGCCGGGTTCTGGGCGAGATATGCAGGAGAGGAGAAAGGGCACGCCCGACAGTTGCAGCAACTCCGCGACCGGGCCACCCCCGAACAACTATCGGCCCCGGCCGATCCCTCTCTTATCTACAGCCTGCACAACCTCCTCCAGCCCTCGGTAACAGAGGTGTTAGGGCGGATCCAGAACCTGGACGAGGCCTACGAACTGGCAAACGAGCTGGAACACTCGGAGATAAACACCGTCTTTGAATTTCTGATCACCCGCTGTAGCACAGACGAAAAAATACAGGCCTTTCTGAAATCTCTCCTGCAAGACCACATCAGCCGGTTGATGTTCGGGTTTCCGGCACAGTTCAGGAGTGCAGCGAAGCGGCGGGAGGTGCAGGCGCTGCCGTAGACAGAGCCATAGGGCACCTATCGTCGGAAAGGGGGAAATGATGGACGAGAGGGCACAACTGCTCCGGCGGCTCGACGCAGCGCGAGAGGCCATGCGCGCCCTGGTGAGGGACATAGACCGCCACCAGGAGGTCTACCCCGGCTGGACTATCAAGCAGGTGCTGGCGCACATCGCCGGCTGGGATGATGCGACCATCGCTTCGTTGCAGGCGCACATCAGCGGAGAGGAGCCGGGCGTGCCGGCGGCCCTGGGCATTGACCACTACAACGCCCAGTCTGTAGCAACCCGGGCAGCCCTCACCTACGATCAGGTGGTCGGGGAATGGGAACTGGCCCGCGAGCAACTGAAAGCCATCATCCGCCAGATGTCGGAAGAAAAATTCAGACAACCGTTGCTCTTTCCTTGGGGCCGGACCGGCACGGTAGAGTCCCTGGTGACCCTCTTTGCCGGGCACGAACAGGAACATGTCGCCGAGATCCGCCAACGGATCGCCGGGCCCGCCGAAGCCAAACCGGGCTCCGGGTAGAACACCGCCCGTCGCGCACGGCCCGAAGCCTGCCCGAACCGGCCCCCTTTCCCCCTCCGTAGCGGAGAGGAAAAGGGGGTTGGGAGGTCCAGGCGAACAAGGTCAGGCTGACAGCCAGGGGGAGAAAGGGAAAAAGATGGCACAGCGGCATCACATTCTCATCATCGAAGATGACCCCGGCACACTCAACCTGCTCGAACAGATCGTCAGACGGGCCGGATACGAGCCGTATCTGGCCCGCGGAGCCCAGGAAGGGCTGGAGCGGCTGCGCAAAGATGGGGCCGATCTGCTCCTGCTCGACCTGATGATGAGGAACATGGACGGCTGGACCTTGCTGGAGATGATCAAGGCCGACGATCACCTCCGTCAGGTGCCGGTGATCATCATCAGCGCCAGACACCCCAGAGAAGACCCGGTACGGACCGAAGCCCACGCCGGGATGTTCGAGGGCTACCTGGTCAAGCCGTTCGAGGTGAATGTCCTGCTCGCCAGGATAGGGGAGATTCTGGCGAAAAGCCCATCCGAAAAACAGGGGTAGGGCGGCCTCTCCAGGCTGTCCGAGCAGGCTAGAAAGCCTGCCCTACCGATTCTCCGGGCAGGCACTGATTCACAGCGCCCCCAGCAGGATTCGAACCTGCGGCCCACTGCTTAGAAGGCAGTTGCTCTCTCCACTGAGCTATGGGGGCTGTCAAGCGATGGCTATTTTAACGCATCTTGGCCAGCCTGTCAAGCCCGCCCCCGGCCACCCACGCGCCAAACGCATCCAGGTCCGGCAGCACCACCGCCGACAGATGCCTTATCACCCAATTGGCGGCCATCGGTGAAATGGCGACCACCGGTGCGCCGGCCCGGAACGCCTCCCACATTTCGATGGCCGTCCCCATGCTGGCCTGGGGCACATAGGCCACCACCAGATCGGCCTGGCCGGCCAGGGCAGCCAACTCCAGCAGCGTCCTCTTCGCCTGCTCGTCGTCATAGTCCACGCCGTTGGGATGGAGCTCGTTGGGGTCCACGATCTCGGCGTCCGGAATCCGCTCCCGGACCGCCTGGGCAATGGCCCGGCGGTAGTCCTGAGCGACGATATAGCGGTCCAACCGCGAACCCTGCATGATGCCGGCGATAAAGATCTTCATTGGCGGTAAGGCAGGAATTCCGGCCCCAACAACTCGCGGGCGATGATCAGGCGCATGATATTCATCGTCCCTTCGGCGCCGATGGAATAGGACCGGATGCCGCGGATGCCCATCTCGATGGGGCATTCCTTGGTGTAGGCCATCGCGCCGAACCAGTCGGCCACCTCGTTCATGATCTCAAACCCCACCTGGGGCGCCCGGAGTTTGGCCAGCGCCGCCGCCAGGGCGATGTCGGCATGGGTCCGGGTGCCGGGGCCATACTTCTGATCCATCGTCCAGGCAGCCTTGTAGACCAGCCATCGGGTGCTCTCCAGGTTGGCATAGTGGTTGGCCAGGGGGAACGAGATCCCCTCGTAGGAGGCCAACGGGCGGCCAAAGGCCCGGCGTTGCTTGATGTGCTCCATGCCCATCTCCAGCACCGCCTCCGAAGCGCCCACGCAGGTGGCCCCGATGAGCACCCGTGCCGCCGAAAAGCCCTCCATGGCGTGATAAAAGCCCCGGTTCAGTTCGCCCACCTGGTGAGCCGCCGACAGGCGCACCTCCTCCAGAGCAAAGCCCCCGGTCGAGATGCCCATCCGCCCCATGTCCTGGAAAAAAGTCGGGGTGATGCCTGGCGTCCCTTTGAGAGGCAGGGCAAAGAAGGTAAAGGCCCGGTGTCCGGCCTCCGGATGGGGGTTGGTGCGGGCCAGCAGCAGGTGGATGCCCCCCATCGCCAGCGACTCGCGGACGCCGCTGATGTACATCTTTTCGCCGTTGAGCACCCACTCATCCCCATCCCACACCGCCCTGGTGCGGCAGGCCCCCAGGATGTCAGAGCCGCCTTCCGGTTCGGTGGTGGCGATGCCCAGGAAGGCTTCCCCGGCCGTCACCCTGGGCAGGATCTTGGCCTTGAGTTCCGGCATGCCGTAGCGGTCAAAGATAAAGCCCCAGGCTGCCTCTACCAGATAGAGCACCGGCACGGCCAGGCTGATGTCGGCCCGGCCCAACTCCTCGGCGGCGATAGCGGCCATGGTCCAATCCATGCCGGCCCCGCCATACTCCTCCGAGCAGACGGGGGCCAGCAGCCCCAACCCGGCCATACCTTTGATGATCTCGGGTGGGATGCGCTCCTGCGTATCCATCTCCCGCACGCGGGGGGCGATCTCTTTTTGAGCAAAATCGCGCACAGCCTGCCGCCACAACCGCTGTTCCTCATTCCATTCAAAATCCATGTTCGATCCTCCGTTCTTCTTTGAACTCAGGCCACCACAAAAACCCGGCCAGGGCATCGGCCCCGGAGGTGTGGCCGTAGGAAAGCAAATCCCGCACCGCCTCCTCCAGACGACTTTCCGGGCCATCGGCCAGCGCATCCAACAGCCGGTGCCACAGGGCGCTGCATTCCCCTCTGGCCGCCGCCCGCAGCAACGCCGCTGCCAGGGTGGTGGTGCGCGGCGCCGCCGTTTCCAGCAACAACCGGCAGAAACGCCGGGGGGCGGGGTGGGCCAGCCAGGCCCCCAGCATCACCCCGGCCAGAAAATCGTCCCCGGCAGGGGTCAGGCCCCCACCCCGGCCCGCCAGGTGAGCAGCCCCGGCCTGCAAGCGCCGCCAATCCCCATGCCAGCCGGCTGCCAGGTCCCGCACCCCGGCCCAAACGGTCCGGCCCCCTTCCGAGGACAGCAGGCTGCCCGGTGGGGCGTGGCTCAGGGCCAGGGCCTGCACCAGGGGCAGGCGGGCAGCGAGGACCTGGCCCCTGGCGCGCAGCCGATCCCAATCAGGGCAGGGCTCCCAGACCCTTGCCCCGGCCAGAGCAACCTCCAGCCCGCCCACCCGCAATCGACTCCCCGCCAGGCTGGCCACCATGCCCGGCTCGATGGCTTCCAGGGGACCAGACTCGACCACAATGTTCAGCGGCCCATCGCCCACCTGGGGCAGCACCAGAGCGATGACCTCTCCATCGGGCGTGATCAGGTCGCAGGCGTGGTCAAAGACAGCCCAGACCGAACCGATCCGGGCGATCGGCTCGGCCTGGAGCCGTTCCCCCACCGACCGGCTGAGGGACCGGGCCAGAAGCAGCACCCCCATCCCCCCGGGCTATGGCCGCAGCAGCAGCTTCCCCTCCGCAGCCGCTTCTACCTCTTGCCGCAGCCACAGCATGGGATGGTACTGGATATTGCGCCAGGGGTCAATCATATCGTCGTAATGGCGGTGATAGGGGTGCCCCGACTGGCCGGTCGTGTGCATCGAGATCGAGCGGGTGAAATCCTGGAGGTCCACGATCTGGCGGTAGGAAGGGACGGAGCTCACGGCATAGGGCCGGTCCAGGCGGTAGCCGGTGTTGTTGACCGTGGCCAGGGTGCCGTCGGCCTCCACCGGCCCCCGGTTGAAAATGCGCTCGATGGGGCGGATGCCCGACTGGCCCAGGCTCTGGTTCTGGAACGTGGCGGTGTGCAGGTCGCCCCAGCGCCACTTGTTCATCTCCTTCCCCAGCCTGGCCGTGAGTTCGTCCACCGCCTCGCCCAGAGCCTTGAGCATGATTTCGTCGCGCGTCTCCACGGCGGCGGTGGTCTTGTCGTCAAACCAGGGGGAAGCCGGCTGGGCCAGGAGGTCCCCCAGGGCCTCCATAGCACTGCGTCGCGCCTCGGCCAGCAACTGCTCCCCCAGTTCATCGCCAAAGGTCCGATCGGTCAGATGCAGACGGAAGGCTTCAAAAAGGGCCGCTGCTGCGCTATCGCGCACCGCCCGGCCATCCCAGGCCCGCAGCAGGTCCAACGCCTGGGTCAGGCGGCGGTCATCACTGGAAAGCCCCTGCAGATAGGGCAGGATGCTCCGGGCATACACCGGGCTGTTGTCCCCCTGAATCGCCTGCATGTCGGCTATCGTCAGAGAGGAATCGGCTTCGAGCAGTTCTACGATGCGCTGCGCCCGGTAACCGGCATCCCAGTCCATGCTCAAAAAATAAGGGTACTCCGGCCCGACCACGGCGTTGTTGGCCGTCACGATATATCCCTCCGGCGGGTTGAAGGCGCGAGGCAGTTTGTCGAACGGCACATAGTCCACCCACTCATACTCGCCGCTCCAGCCGGGCACCGGCAATGAGCCGTTGCCGGCAGCACGGATGGGGATCCGGCCGGGGGCCTGGTAGCCGATATTGCCCTCCACGTCGGCGTAGACAAAGTTCTGGCTCGGCACGTCCCAATAGGACAGCGCCTGGCGAAACTCTTCCCAGTTCCCGGCCCGGTCCAGGAGGACGACGCTGCGCAGCAGGGTGCCCGGCTGAAGGGCGGTCCACGACAGGGCCAGCGGTTGCCAGCCGAAGGACCAGTCGCCCTCCGTACCGCCGACCACGTCGTTGACGATGGGGCCGTGGCGGGTGAGGCGGGCGTTCACCACCACCGGCTCCTCCCGCCCGGCGACCTTGATCTCCTCGCGGATGATCTCCATGTCCAGCCACCTGCCCTGGTATTCGTACTGGTTGAGGTTGTCGGGGTTGACCCGTTCGATGAACAGATCCTGCACGTCGGGGCCGAGGTTGGTGACCCCCCAGGCGATGCGCTCATTGTGGCCGATGATCACGCCGGGGCAACCGGCAAAGGAGGCGCCAACGACATTGTAAGGGCAACCCGGCCCAACCGACTCGCAGTGCAGGCCGATCTCGTACCAGATAGAGGGCATCTGGATGGCCAGGTGCGGGTCGTTGGCCAGGATCGGCTTGCCGGTCTCGATGCGGCTGCCGGCCACCACCCAGTTGTTGCTGCCGATCCCTTCGCCGATCCCCAGAAAGTGGGTGGTAAAAGCCGCTTCGGGCACGGCCTCCAGCGTCCCTTCGCCCAGCGGCTGCGGGACGATGATCGGGTGGTCATGGGGATAGGGGCGGACCAGCGCATCGAGGGCGTCGCTTCCCAGCCGGGCCACGATGTGGGCCCGCAGCAGTTCGGCATCCATGTTGCCCCCCAGGTCCCAGGCCATCACCTTGGCCCAGGTGAGGGTATTGAGGGGGGTCCATGGCTCAGGCTCGAACTTGGTGCCGGTCAGCCCCAACAGGGTAAACTCCAACCCCAGGCGGCGGCGATGGCCGGAGAGGTAGGCGTTGACCCCCGCGGCATACGCCTCGAGGACAGACCGGGTCTCCCCATCCAGTTGCTCCAGCTCGCGGGCGGCGGTTCGGTGCCAGCCCAGGGTGCGGATAAAGCGGTCGGAACTAAGGGCCGATTCCCCCAGCACTTCCGACAGCCGCCCGGACCCGATCCGCCGCCAGAACTCCATCTGCCAGAAACGGTCCTGGGCGTGGACATACCCCTGGGCAAAAAACAGGTCATGGGTATTAGAGGCATAGATGTGGGGGATGCCCCATTTGTCGCGGATGACGGTCACTTCGGACTGCAGGCCCTTGACCCGCACCCGTCCGTCCGTCTTGGGCCAGGCCCGCCGCACGGTGAAAAAGCCATAGCCGGTGCCGAGCAGGCCGACTACCAACAGGATGGCCAATACGATCAACAGGATACGGCCCAGGATGCGCATCGCTCTTCCTCCTCCCCAAAGTTATGAGAAGCCCGCCAATTGTAGCATGTTCGCCTGTAAATGTCAAAGCATACACTCCCGCCTCAATTGCTTTCGAGGCCGATTCCGGCTATAATAAAAGCACAACGACTGCGGTGTGGCAGGGAAAGGGGAGGTGAGCCATGCAGATCACGCACGTAGAAGTCGTACCGATCGAGCTGATCCTGCGGCTGCCCTACCGGGCAGCGACCCATCCTGCTGAGGTGGAGCGCATCCAGTGCGCCTTTGTGCGCATCGAAACCCGCGGGGGGCAGGTGGCCTGGGGCTGCGCTGCCTTTGACCCGGCCCTCACCGGCGAGACGGCGGAGCAGGTGCTCCGCGCCTGCCGGGCCTGTGCCGACCGTGCCCTGGACCTCAACCCGCTGAACACCGAGTTCGCCCTGGCCGAGCTGGCCCCCCTGACCGAGGGCACCCCGTCGGTCCGCTGCGCCTTTGACATCGCCTTCTACGACCTGCTGGGCCTGGCCGCCGGGTTGCCCCTCTACCGGCTGCTGGGCGGCTACCGCCATCGTATCCAGACCTCCATCACCCTCAGCCTGGCTCCCCTCAAAGAGACGGTGGAGATGGCCCAGGAGCGCGCCCGGCAGGGGTTTCGCATCCTGAAGCTCAAGGGGGGCCTCCACCCTGAGGAGGATGTGGAGCGGGTACGGGCGGTGCACGACGCCCTGCCGGCCCTGACCTTGCGCCTGGATGCCGAGCAGGGCTACACCGTCCAGCAGGCGCTGGATGTGGCCCGCGCCCTGGCCGGCAAGGTGGAGATGCTGGAACAGCCGACGCCGGCAGCCGACCTCACGGCGCTGCGCCAGGTGACGGAGAACAGCCCGGTGCCCATCCTGGCCGACGAGAGCCTGACCGACCCCTCTTCGGCGCTGGAGATCGCCCATCGCCGCGCCGCCCACGGCCTGAGCGTCAAACTGGCCACCTGCGGCGGCCTGCATTGCGCCCGCCAGGTGGACGCCATCGCCCGCGCCGCCCGCCTGGCGACGATGGTCGGCTGCATCAACGAGCCGGCGCTGCTCATCGCCGCCGGGTTGGGCCTGGCCCTGAGCAGCCTCAACGTCCGCTACGGCGACCTGGACGGCCACTTTGACCTGGTGAACGACCCCACCCGACCCGGCTTTTTCTTCGAGGAGGGGTGGCTGGTGGCCCGCGACGTGCCGGGCCTGGGCTGTACGGTCGAATTGTAGGGGCAGCCCTCGCGGCTGCCCAGGGGATACCATCCGCTGTTTATATTCAAGAAAGGGAACCTGAATGGACAGACAGATCATCACCACCGACAAGGCCCCGGCAGCCGTGGGCCCCTACTCCCAGGCGGTGCGGGCCGGCGATTTCCTCTTCACCGCCGGGCAGTTGGGCCTGGTGCCCGGCCGCAAAGAGTTCGCCGGACCGGAGATCGAGGCGCAGACCCGTCAGGCGTTGGAGAACCTCAAGGCCGTGCTAGAGGCCGGCGGTTCCTGCCTCAAGCACGTGGTCAAGACCACCGTCTTTCTGGCCGACATGGGCGAGTTCCCCCGCATGAACGCCGTCTATGCCGAATTTTTTCCCGAAAACCCGCCGGCCCGCTCGGCGGTCCAGGCGGCAGCCCTGCCGCTGGGCGGCCGGGTGGAGATCGAGGCGGTAGCCCTGGCCTGCGACTGTGAGGGCGGCTGCCACTAGCGGGGGCGCTCGGCCAGCACAACCGGCACGGTCAGCTCCTGGCCCTCGCGCCAGACGGTGACCTGGACCGTCTGGCCCACCTGGGCGTGCAGGTCGAGATAGCGGCCCAGGTCCCGGTCGCTGGCAATGGGCTGGCCATCAATCGCCGTCAGGATATCGCCGCCGATGGGCAGGATGGTGCGGCCGATCCGGACCTGCCGTTGTCCGCCGCGCAGTCCGGCCCTGTCGGCCGGGCCGCCGGGCGACGTGGCGATGATCAACACCCCCGTCTCGACCGGCACCTCCATCCCCACCTGCCGCAGGAGCTGAGCCCGATCGGAGGTCAGGTTCCACACATACTCGATGCCCAGCCAGGGATGGGGATAGTAGCCGCGGGCGATCAGCTCGGGGACGACCCGCCGCACCGTATCGGCCGGCACGGCAAACCCGATCCCGGCCGAGGCCTGGCTGGGGCTGACGATGGCGGTGTTCACCCCCACGATCCGCCCCTCCAGGTCCAGCAGGGGCCCACCCGAATTGCCGGGATTGATGGCCGCATCGGTCTGGATGATCTCCCCGATAAAGCTCTGATCGGGGCTTTCGATCACCCGCCCCAGGGCACTGACCACCCCTACCGTCAGCGTGCGCTCAAATCCAAAGGGGTTGCCGATGGCTACCACGAACTGGCCCACCCGCAGGCTGCTCGACTCGCCCAGGGGAACCGGGTGCAGCGCATCGGGCGGCACGTCTACCCGGAGCACGGCCAGGTCGTTGGAGGGGTCCGCACCCACAACGTCGGCCCGGACCGTCGTTTCGTCGGGCAGCGTCACGTACAGCTCGTCGGCGCCCTCGATCACGTGATAGTTGGTGACGATGTGCCCCTCGGTGTCATAGACAAAGCCGGAGCCGGTGCCCTCCTGGGGTACCGGCCGGAAGAAAAAATCGTAGGCGTAACTGCGGTTGGTAATGTTCACCACCCCCGGACTGGCGCTGTCGTACACGCGGATGATCTCCTCTTCCAGGGCCAGCGCACCGGCCGATGGCGGTCGGGAGGTCAATGGCGGCGGTGTCGGCGAGGGGGCCGGCATCAACGTGGCGGTGGCAGTGGGGACAACCAGCCCGGAGAGGTTGTCGGGCAGGGAACAACTGAGCAAAGCCGCGGTCAGCAGCAGAAATACCACCCACTTTCCTCTGGTCCGCCCAGGATTCTCCATAATTCTGCTCCTTTTCGACGGTGTTCAAGGCCCCCAGCTAGTTGACTGACAAATTTAATCATTCACCACAGAGACGCAGAGAGTGCAGAGGTTTTTATGGGCTTTGTGTCCTCCCAGGGGCGTGAACTGCGCTTCGAGGGGAAGGTGCCCCCCCACCGGCAGGGCTCAGGGCACGGCCATTACCGGACAGCGGGCAAAGCGTAGCACCTCGGTACTGACACTGCCCAACAGCAACTCCGCTGCACTGGACGGCCCCCGTGTGCCCAAGACAATCAGCGAGGCGTTCTCCTGATCGGCCACCTCCAGAATGGCGCGCGCTGCCGGCCCCTGGCGGATGATCCCCCGCGAGGACACCCCTCCCTTCTCCAACTCCTCCACGGCATCATCCACCACCGCCCAGGCCGCCTTTTCAAACCCGGCACACAGTTCATCGTACACATCGGTCAGAGCGTAGCGTTGGGGCACTTCGTAGGCATGGAGCACAATCACCTCGGCCCCGCTCTGCCGGGCCAGATGCTCCACGTAGAGCAGCGCCCGATCCGCCGCCGATGACCCTTCATTGGCAAAGAGGATTTTGCGAAACATGGCTTTCCGTCCTCCTGATCAGAATGCGCCGCTCCGCCGCAGCTCCTCGAACAGCTCCCGCTGCCGGGCCGTCAGCCGCGTCGGGAGCCGCACCTCGACTTTGGCGTACAGGTCGCCGTGCTGTTCCGGGTGGCGCAGGTGGGGCATGCCCTTGCCCCGCAGCCGGAAGGTACGGCCATTCTGCGTCCCCGGCGGGATGGTCAGGACTACCTCTCCCTCCAGGGTCGGTACCCGCACCTCCCCCCCCAGGACCATCGTGTACAGGTCAGCGGAGACGGTGACGTACAGGTCATCCTCCTTGCGCTCGAAACGGGGATCGGGCAGGACGGTCACCTGCAGATACAGGTCACCGGCCGGCCCACCAGCCACCCCGGCTGCCCCTTCGCCGCTCACCCGCACCCGGGTGCCGGTCCTGGCACCGGCCGGGATCTTGACCTCAAGGCGTTGCCCATCCTTCTGGATTACCCGCCTCGTGCCATGATACGCCTCTTGCAGGCTGATCTCGATCGGCTGCTCATAGTCCTGCCCCTTTTGTGGCCGTATCCGGCGCTGGAACCCACCCAGGTCGGGACCGCCAAAGATCTGGCTGAAAAAGTCGGAAAAGGGGCTGCTGTCGCCAAAGAGGTCGCGCAGGTCCTCTGCCGTGCCGTAGCGGACATGCACCCGCCCACCCGGCATCCCCCCGGTCCAACGGCTCCAGTCAAAGTCGCCCGGCTGCCCCCCCATGCGCTGCCATTGATACCAGTCGGCCCCCAGTTGGTCATACTTGCGGCGCTTTTCCGGATCAGAGAGCACCTCATAGGCCTCGTTGATCTCCTTGAAACGCTCCTCCGCCCTGGGGTCGTTGGGATTCATGTCGGGATGGCACTGCCGGGCCAGGCGGCGGAAGGCCCGCTTGATCTCTTTATCCGTAGCGGTCTTGTCTACGCCCAGGATTTTGTAGTAATCCTTGTATTCCATTCCCCTTCTCCAACCGCAAGCCAGACGCTGTGAGGGTCATGCCCCTATTGTGCCCGTCGCCCGGAGACGGGCCTCTGTCCTACACCGCGACAATGACCCTGGCCGGGCGGAGCAACTGCTCTCCCAGACGGTAGCCCGGTTCCAGCACCTGGGCCACCGTGTTGAGGGCAGCATCGGTGTGGCGGTGGTCCACCGTGCCGACCGCCTCCTGCCAGGCCGGATCGAACGGCCGGCCGTGGGCCTCAAGCCGCTCCACCCCTTCCTGCTGCAAAAACTGGAGCGCCGCCCGATGGGTCAACTCGACGCCCTGGCGCAGCCCCCCGTCGCTGCCAGGAGGCTGGCCGAGGGCCCGCTCCAGATCATCTACCAGGGCCAGGAAGGCGTGCAACAGCCGCCGACGCTCCGTTTCGATCTGGTCCTGAGCCAGCCTCTGCTGACGCTTCCGATAGTTGTCCATTTCGGCCTGCAGGCGCAGCGCCCGGTCGCGCCAGTCCTGCAGCTCCTCCTGGATATGGCCGGCGGCGGCCACCGGGGGCCGGCCCTGACCCTCATCGGGAACGGCGGTCAGCGGCCCGCCGCCCTCACCCTGAGGTACGGCGGGCTGCACCTCCTTCACCGGAATCCTCATCACTCTATCCATCCCCTCCACCCGGCCGGAGCCTTCCTTATACCTCGCGGAACTCGCCATCTACAAACTCTTCACCCGCCGGACCGCTGCCGTGAGGCGGCTGCCCTGGGCCATAGCCACCGGCGCCGGCCTGTTGCTGCGCGTACATCTGCTGGCCGATGGCATAGCTGGCCTGCTGCAACTGCTCGGTCAGTTGGCGAATGCGCGCCGTGTCCTCGCCCTTTTGGGCCCGTTTCAGGTCTTCTATGATCTCCTCAATGCGGGACCGGTCGCCGGCAGGCACCCTGTCACCCAGGTCGCGCAGCACCTTTTCGGTCTGGTAGATCAGTTGGTCGGCGGCGTTGCGCGCCTCGACCAGCTCCCGGCGGCGCCGGTCCTCGGCCTCGTAGCGTTTGGCTTCCTGGACCTTGCGCTCAATCTCCTCCTTGCTCAGGTTGGTGCTGGCGGTGATGGTGATCTTTTGCGCCCGGCCCGTGGCCTTGTCCTGCGCCGTCACGTTGAGGATGCCGTTGGCATCAATATCGAACGTAACCTCGATCTGGGGCACGCCACGCGGCGCTGGCGGGATGCCCTCCAGGTTAAAGCGCCCCAGGGTGATGTTATCCGCGGCCATCGTCCGCTCGCCCTGCAGGACATGGATGGTAACCGCCGTCTGGCCATCCTCGGCCGTGCTGAACAGCTCGCTCTTGCGCACCGGGATGGTGGTGTTGCGCTCGATCAGGGGCGTCATCACCCCGCCCAGCGTCTCCACGCCCAGCGTCAGCGGCGTTACATCCAGGAGCAGCACATCCTTCACCTCGCCGCCCAGCACACCCGCCTGGATCGCCGCGCCCACCGCCACCACTTCATCAGGGTTGACCCCCTTGTGTGGCTCCTTGCCGCCGGTCAACTGGCGCACCAGGTTCTGGATCATGGGCATGCGGGTCGCACCCCCCACCAACACCACTTCGTCAATATCCCGCGCGGTGAGCCTGGCATCCTTGAGCGCCTGCTCGAACGGCCCCCGGCAACGCTGCACCAGGTCCTCGGTGAGCTGTTCCAGTTTAGCACGGGTGAGCTTGATCTGCAAATGTTTGGGGCCGCTGGCATCGGCGGTGATGAAAGGCAAGTTGATCTCGGTTTCCAGCACCGTCGAAAGCTCGATCTTGGCCTTCTCTGCCGCTTCCTTCAACCGCTGCAACGCCTGGCGGTCCTGGCGCAGGTCAATGCCCTGGTCCTTTTTGAACTCGTCGGCCACCCAGTCCACAATCCGCTGATCCCAATCGTCGCCGCCCAGGAACGTATCGCCACTGGTAGCCTTGACCTCGACCACCCCCTCGCCGACCTCCAGGATAGACACATCGAACGTGCCGCCCCCCAGGTCAAAGACCAGGATGGTCTCGGCCTCTTTCTTATCCAGCCCATAGGCCAACGAGGCCGCCGTCGGCTCGTTGATGATGCGCAGCACCTCCAGGCCGGCGATCTGGCCCGCGTCTTTGGTTGCCTGGCGCTGGCTATCGTTAAAGTAGGCCGGCACGGTGATCACCGCCTGGGTCACCGGCTCGCCCAGATAGGCTTCGGCATCCTCTTTCAGCTTGCGCAGGATCATGGCCGAGATCTCCTGGGGGGTGTACTCCCGGCCGGTCTGCGGCAGGTAGACCCGGGCATCGCCGGCCCGGCCCTGGACGATCTTGTAGGGCAGCACCTTGCGGGCTTTGACCACCTCTGGATCGTCAAAGCGACGGCCCATCAGCCGTTTGATCGAATAGACGGTGTTATCCGGGTTGACCACGGCCTGTCGCCGCGCCGTCTGCCCTACCAGCCGTTCATTGTTCCTGGTAAAGGCCACCACCGACGGGCAGAGCCGCCCGCCCTCCGCGGTGGGGATAACGGTTGGCTCGCCGCCTTCCATCACGGCCACCACGCTGTTGGTGGTTCCCAGGTCAATCCCAATAATTTTCCCCATTTTTTCCCTCCCTCTACAACTCTCTCTTCCGGACTAAGGACCTATCTGAGAACGGGTGTAGGACGGCCTTTCCAGGCCGGCCGGACAGGCCGGGAAGCCTGCCCCCCAGGTTTTCGGATAGGCTCCAAGGCTGGATAATACACGCCCCGTGTTAGAATGCGATTAGACCAATGTTAGCATTTTGTTAGACTTTCCGGCAGGGGCACAAGAACGGCCCGGTCGGCTTGACTTTTTCCCCGCCCCGGTGTATCATCCGCCTGATTTGGTGACCAGGAGGGGCAACCATGCTCAAAACGCACAACTGCGGCCAGTTGCGCGCCGACCAGGCCGGTCAACGGGTCACCCTGGCCGGCTGGGTACACCGCTACCGCAGCCACGGCGGCGTGCTGTTCATCAACCTGCGCGACCGCTCAGGCATCGTCCAGGTGACATTCGATGAGACCAGCACACCGGCAGCCTTTGCCACCGCCAGCCAGGCCCGGTCGGAATGGGTCCTTCAGGTGCAGGGCACCGTCCGGCGCCGCCCGCCGGGCCAGGAGAACCCCGACATGCCCACCGGCGAGATCGAAGTGCTGGCCGATGCGGTGACGATCCTCAACCCATCCAAGACGCCCCCCTTTTACATTGACCGCGAAACCGGCGAGGCGGAAGGCCTGCGGCTCAAATACCGGTACCTGGACCTGCGCCGCGAGCGGATGCAGCGCAACCTGATCCTGCGCCACCGCGTCGTCAAGTTCATCCGCGACTTTTTGAGCGAGCGGGATTTTATCGAGATCGAAACGCCGATCCTGACCCGGAGCACCCCCGAAGGGGCACGCGACTACCTGGTGCCCAGCCGCGTCCATCCCGGCAAATTCTACGCCCTGCCCCAATCGCCCCAGCAGCTCAAGCAGTTGCTGATGGTCGCCGGCTTTGAACGCTACTTCCAGATCGCCCGCTGCTTCCGCGATGAAGACCAACGCGGTGACCGCCAGCCGGAATTCACCCAGCTCGACCTGGAGATGAGTTTTGTCGAGCGGGAGGACATCCTGCAACTGATCGAGGAGCTGTACACCCGCATCGTCGAGGAGATCGGCGGCAAAAAGCTGCTGTGCAAGCCGTTCCCCCGCCTGACCTACCACGAGGCGGTAGCCCGCTTTGGCAAAGACAACCCCGACCTGCGCTTCGGGATGGAATTGGTGGACGTGAGCCCGGTGGTGGCCGGTTGCGGTTTCAGCCTGTTCAGCGATACCGTGGCCCAAGGCGGCCAGGTAAAGGGCCTGCGGGCCGAAGGGCTGGCCGGCTACAGCCGCAAGCAGATTGACGAACTGACCGAACGGGCCAAAACCTACGGGGCCAAAGGGCTGGCCTGGCTGGCCCTCGGCCAGGATGGCCTCCGTTCCTCTTTTGCCAAATTCCTGGCGGAAGAGACGGTGCAGGCCCTCATCTCCCGCCTGGAGGGCCGCCCCGGCGACCTGCTGTTGTTCATCGCCGACAAACCGGCCATCGTCGCCGAGGCCCTGGGGCGGCTGCGCGTCGATCTGGCCGACCGGCTGGGGTTGCGCGACGACAATGTGCTGGCCATGGCCTGGATCCTGGATTTCCCGCTCTTTACCTGGAATGAGGAGGAAAAGCGATGGGACCCCAGCCACCACCTCTTTACCGCCCCCATGCCCGAAGACATCCCGTTGCTGGACACCAACCCCGGCGCAGCCCGCGGCCAACAATACGACCTGGTCTGCAACAACTATGAGATCGGCGGCGGCAGCATCCGCATCCACCAACGCCAGGTCCAGGAAAAGGTCTTTCAACTCATCGGCCTGGACATGGAGGAAGCCCGGCAGCAGTTCGGCCACATGCTGGAGGCGTTCGAGTACGGCACGCCGCCCCACGGCGGCATCGCCCCCGGCATAGACCGCCTGGTGATGCTCCTGGCCGGCGAGCCCAACATCCGCGAAGTGATGGCCTTCCCCAAGAGCCAGACCGCCGCCGACCTGATGCTGGATGCCCCGTCGGCCGTCACCGAGCAGCAACTCCGTGACCTGCACATCCGCCTGGCCGATGAATAGCAGCCCCTGCCGAATTTGCATCTTTTTCCGTTTTGTGGTAAGATGGAAACCAATAGAACCCTGCTGTGTACGTGATGCCTGTAGAGAGGTTTGAGCCAACACCCGAAAAAAGGGGGTCGGGCACCAGAGGGGATGCGATAGCCTGGCCGATGGCAAGGCAGTAACCGATGGGTAGACTCCCACCTGTCTATGCAGGTTCAATACCAACAAGGCACACGGCACAGCGGGGCTATGCTTCCTCCCCACCGGATCGCATCCGATCCGGTGGTTTTTTTGTCGGTGAGGGAACAAGATGACCCGCCCAACCCTAGACCTCTGCGGCGACGGCTGGCAACTGGGCCAGGCCCCGCCCAACGCTGACCCCCACCGCGCCACCTGGCACGAGCTGGAGCAGGTGGCCGGGTGGCTGCCGGCTACCGTGCCCGGCAACGTCCGCGCCGACCTGCTGCGCGCCGGCCACCTGCCCGACCTGTATTGGGGCCGGCAGGCCGAGGCCGCTCAGTGGGTGGATGACCGCTGCTGGTGGCTCACCCGCGAATTCCCGCTGACCCTTTCCCCCGGTCAGCGGGCCCACCTGATCCTGCGCGGCGTGGATTACCTCAGCGACCTGTTCCTCAACGGCCAGCACCTGGGCCGACACGAAGGCATGTTCTCGCCCCAGGTCCACCAGGTCACCGACCTGATCCAGGCCCACAACCGCCTGGCGGTGCGCATCGTCGGCTCCCGCTGGCTGCCGACCGACCGGAGCAGCCGCTGGGAAAAGCTGCTGAACCGGCTCGAGGGCCTGGTCACCGGCCTGCCCACCCGCTTCCCCGACCGGCGCGATAGCCTCAAGTGCCAGATGAGCTTTGGCTGGGACTTTGCCCCACCGCTGCGGACGATGGGCATCTGGGATGACCTGTTCCTGGTCCTCAGCGGCGACCTGTTCATCCGGGACCTGACCGTCCGGCACCGGATGGCCGGCAACGGGGCGGTGCTCACCATCCAGGTCCAGGCCGACGCCTGGCAGGCCGGCCCTGCCCGGCTGCGCTGCACCCTGGCCGGCGAGACGTTCCAGGCCGACCCGGCCGTCGTCGAACGGCCGGTGGACCTGCTCCCCGGCACCGGCCATTATACCGTCGAACTGGCAGTGCCCACCCCCCGCCTGTGGTGGCCCTGGGACCAGGGCCGGCCCGACCTCTACCGGCTGACGGTAGAGGTGTGGAAGGGCGACCGGCTCCTCGACACGGTGACGCAGACGGTCGGCCTGCGGCAGGTCAGGCTGGAAGGGCGAACCCTGTATGTCAACGGAAAGCGCATCTATGCCCGGGGGGCCAACTGGGTGCCAGCCCACATCCTGCCCGGCCTGGTAACCCAGGAGGACTACCGGGCCCTCCTCACCCTGGCCCGCCAGGCGAATATGAACCTGCTGCGGGTGTGGGGCGGCGGCCTGCGCGAAAAGAGTGCCTTCTATGACCTGTGCGACCGGATGGGCATCCTGGTCTGGCAAGAGTTTCCCTTTGCCTGCGCCTTTCTCACCCGCTACCCCCGTTCGCCGGAGTATCTGCGGCTGGTCGAGGCCGAAGCCCGGGCCATCATCCGCGATTTGAGGAACCATCCCAGCCTGGTCCTGTGGTGCGGAGGGAACGAGTTCAGCCACCGCCGCAACGAGCCCCTGGTGACCACCCTGCAACAGGCGGTGGCCGCCGAGGACCCGACCCGCCCCTTCCTGTCCGCCTCCCCGGCCGATGGCGACCGCCACAACTGGCAGGTTTGGCACCATTTCCAGCCCCCTGCGGCCTACCGGCAGGATACCGCCCTCTTGGCCAGCGAGTTCGGTCTGCAGGCCCCGCCCGCCGTGGCGACGCTGCGCCGCTTTATCCCGGATGAGGAGCTTTGGCCGCCGGGGCCATCGTGGGCCTATCACGGTGCCGGTTTGAAAAAGCTGTGGCGCTACGCCCGGCCCTTCCTGCCGACGGGGCAGACCGGCAACCTGTCTGTCGAAGAGATGGTCCAGGCCAGCCAACGCGCCCAGGCCCACGGCCTGCAGATCGCCATCGAACATTACCGACGGCGCAAAGCCCAGGGCTGCGGTGGCACCCTGGTCTGGCAACTCAACGAGCCGTGGCCGGCCATCTCCTGGGCCATCCTGGACTTTTACCGGCAGCCCAAGCTCGCCTACGAGACCGTCCGACGGCTGTTCAACCCGCTGCTGATCAGCCTGGATTATCCGTTGAAACGATACCAGGCCGGCGATGAACTGCACGCCGGGGTGTGGGTGCTCAACGACCTCCATCGGGAACTGCCAGGCTGCCGGGTGGAGGTCCTGCTGCACGACGGGATGGGACAGCAAGGGGAACCTTTCACCCACTCCCTGGACGTGGCTGCCGACTCGGCGACCTGGATCGGCCAGGCGCGATGGGTTCTCCCGCCGGGGGGCGGCTGGCGGGTTGCCTGCCGGCTGATCCACGACGGCCAGGAACTGGCAACCAACGAGTACGACCTGACCGTCCACGACGAGATTCAACCAACGCCGGGGCAGCGTCTGTGGACCTGGCTCGGCAGCCTGCTGGTGCCATCCTGAATCTGCCCACGGGCCGATTTGCCGATTTCCCCCATTTGCCTGTTCCCTCTCACCTGTGTTATAATCGCCCCGATGGCCGGTTCAAACAATTTCATCTGCACCCATTGCCATACAACCTTTCCACCCGACACACGGGAGTGGCGTTGCTCGTGCGGCGGCCTGTTCGACCTGGCCGACCGCCCACCCCTCGATCCGGCCGGCATAGACACCGCCCGGCCGGGGCTGTGGCGCTATCGGGCGCTCTTGCCCCTCGACCCGGCGTGGCAGCCGGTCACCCTGGGGGAGGGGGATACCCCGCTGCTCCAGGTAGATTGGGAAGGCCGGCCCGTCTATGTCAAATTGGAGTCGTTGCAGCCCACCGGATCGTTCAAAGACCGGGGCACTGCGGTTCTGGTCACCGCCCTGCATGGCCTGGGCATCCGGCGGGTGGTTGAGGATTCGTCGGGCAACGCCGGGGCCAGCCTGGCGGCGTATACTGCCCGCGTCGGCATCGCCTGCGAGATCTGCGTGCCCAACACCGCCGCCGGCCCCAAGCTGAAGCAGATGGCGGTCTATGGCGCGGAGGTCATCCAGATCAAGGGCAAGCGGGAGTACGCGGCCCTGGCCGCCTGGGCCGCCGCCGCCCACGGCGCGTACTATGCCAGCCACGTCTACAACCCATTCTTCCTGGCCGGCATCGAGACTCTGGCTTACGAACTGTGGGAACAACCGGGGCGCTCGGCCCCGGCAGCCGTGGTGTTACCTGTGGGCAATGGCACCCTCCTTCTGGGAATCTACAACGGATTCCGCCGCCTTCAACAGGCCGGCCTGATCCCCCGCCTGCCACGCTTTTTCGCCGTGCAGGCGGCCGCCTGCCCGCCCATCTACGAAGCCTTTCGCGATGGGGCCGAGACGGTACGGCCGCTCGCTTCGACCCCGACTGTAGCCTGCGGCGTGGCTATCGGCCAGCCGGTGCGCGGTGAACAGGTCCTGCAGGCCGTGCGCGCCACCGGCGGCAGCGTGGTCAGCGCGACCGAAGAGGAGATCCTCCAGGCTCACAGCCGGCTGGCCCGGCAGGGGTTTTATGTCGAAGAGACCTCGGCGGTCGCTGCGGCCGCCCTGGCCAGGCTGCAAGAGGCACTGCCCCGGCCTGAGGAGGGGCCGACCGTCCTCGTCCTGACCGGGCATGGCCTCAAGACCTGCCGCGAGGAGTAGTCTGTGTCTGCCGCTCTGAACCTGACCGGTGAGGAGGATCGATGGCCACCAGACGTGTTGTGGTGACCGGCATGGGGGTCATCTCGCCGGTGGGCCTGGATGTGCCTGCCCTGTGGCAGAACCTGATCGCCGGACGGTCCGGGATCGGCCCTATCACCCTGTTCGACGCCGGCGATCTGGAGGTGCGGATCGCCGGAGAGGCGCATGGCTTTGACCCCCTTTGCTACATGTCGGCCAAAGAGGCCCGCCGGGCCGACCGTTTCACCCAGTTTGCCATTGCCGCGCTGGGCGAGGCGGTGGCACAATCGGGGTTGAGAATAGATGCCCACAACGCCGGGGATGTGGGGGTCATCGTCGGCTCGGGAGTGGGCGGCATCTGGACCTATAGCCGCGAGTTCGAGGTGCTGCGGGAGAAAGGGCCCCGGCGGATCAACCCCTTCCTGATTCCGATGATCACGGTGGATGTGCCGGCCGTGCAGATTGCGCTGCGCACCGGCGCCCAGGGGCCCAACCTGGGCCTGGCCACAGCCTGCGCCACAGGGGCGGATGCCATCGGTCAGGCCTTCGAGACCATCGTCCGCGGCCATGCCCAGGCCATGTTCAGCGGCGGTTTCGAGGCTGCCATTACCCCCATCGGCGTGGCCGCCTTTGACCAGATGCGGGCGCTGTCCCACCGCAACGACGACCCGGCCGGGGCCAGCCGCCCTTTCGACGCCGACCGCGACGGCTTTGTGTTGTCTGAAGGCGGGGCGCTGCTGGTCCTGGAGGAGCTGGAGTTCGCCCTGGCACGGGGAGCCGAACCGCTGGCCGAACTGATCGGCTACGCTGCCACCTCCGATGCCGCACACATCGCCGCACCCGACATGGAAGGGGCCGGGGCAGGCCGATGTATGGCCCTGGCCTTGCAGCGGGCCGGCCTCTCCCCGGCCGACGTGTCTTACATCAACGCCCACGGCACCGGCACACCGACCGGTGACCCGGCCGAGACCCGGGCCATCAAACAGGCCCTGGGCCCGTACGCCGGCCGTGTGCCGGTCAGCTCCACCAAATCGATGACCGGCCACCTCCTCGGCGGGGCCGGTGCCCTGGAGGCGGTGATCTGCATCCAGGCGCTGCGCACCGGCCTCATCCCCCCAACCATCAACCTGCACAAAGCCGACCCCGCCTGCGATCTGGATTATGTGCCCAACCGGGCACGCCGGGCCGACCTGACGGTGGCCCTGTCGAATTCCTTTGGTTTTGGTGGACACAATACCACCCTGGTCTTCCGGACCTGGAGCGGTTTGTGACCTGCCTGCCAGCCACTACAGAGGACCTGCTTTTGACGAGATCATGAACGAACATACCACCCTGGAGCAAACGTTGGACCTGGTCTTTCACGACAAAAGCCTGGTGCAGCGGGCCCTGACCCACCGCTCTTACCTCAATGAACATCCAGATTTTTCTTTTGAAGACAACGAGCGGCTGGAATTTCTGGGCGATGCGGTGCTCGACTTTGTGACCGGCGAGTACCTCTATCACCGCTTCCCCGAACTGCGCGAGGGACCGCTCACCAGCCTGCGCTCGGCGCTGGTGCGGCGGGAGACGCTGGCCCGTTTTGCCCGGCAACTGGACCTGGGCCGCCACCTGCTGATGGGCTATGGCGAAGCTGAAACCGGTGGGCGGGAGCGGCCGGCCATCCTGTGTGCGACCTTTGAGGCGGTGGTGGGGGCCATTTACCTCGACCAGGGGCTGGAAGCGGTACAACGTTTCATCGAGCCGATCATCGGGCCGGAAGTAACCCGCATTCTGCAGGAACATCTGGACAAAGATGCCAAGAGCCTGCTCCAGGAACTGGCCCAGGCCCGGCTGCAACACACACCGCGCTACGCCACCATCGCCGAAAACGGCCCCGACCACGCCAAAGAGTTCACCGTCCAGGTGACCATTGGCGGGGTAGCCTACGGCCAGGGAACCGGGCGGAGCAAGCAGCAGGCCGCCCAGGCCGCCGCCCAGGCCGCCCTTGAGCGCCTCCAGGCCGAGGAGCGCGAGGCCGGGGAGCCCGATCTACTCCCCGGTGAGGAATGACCCGTGACCGGCACCTTGTTGATCACCGGCGGCAGCGGCTACCTTGGCTCCCACTTGGCGCGCCGGGCGCAGGAGGTCTGGCACGTCGTCGCCACCTATTTTTCCCACCCTCCCGACCCGCCCGGCTGCCAGACGGTGCCGCTGGACATCCGCGATGGCAGGGCGGTGGTCGAGCTTTTTTCCCGGACGTGCCCCCATGCGGTCATCCACACCGCCGCCGACATGAGCGACCCGGCGGCGATGCAGGCCGTCATCGTCCAGGGCACACGCCACATCGCCGCAGCGGCCGGCGCCACGGGCGTGCGGCTGATCCACCTCTCCAGCGACGTCCTGTTCGATGGCGAACAGGGCCCCTACTCCGAAGCCGACCCCCCTTGCCCCATCACCCCCTACGGCGAAGCCAAAGCCGCCGCCGAACGGTTCGTCGCCGATCTCTGCCCGACGGCGAGCATCGTGCGCACCTCCCTCATCTACGGCTTTAACCCACCCGACCCGCGCACGATGTGGGTCTTGAACAGCGTGCGCCAACGCCAGCCCATCACCCTTTTCACCGACGAGCTGCGCTGCCCGGTGTGGGTAGAGCAACTGGCCAACGCCCTGTTGGAGCTGGTCACCCTTGAGGGGGCAGACGGGGTGTGGCACCTGGCCGGGCCGCAGCCGCTGAGCCGTTACCAGTTTGGGGAGCGGTTGGTCCGTGCCTGGGGCCTGGACCCGGCAGGCATCACCCCCGGCCTGAGCCGGGAAAGCGGCCACCTCCGCCCGCGCGACTGCCGGCTGCAGATAAGCAGGGCTCAGGCCCGGCTCCGGTCGCCGTTGTGGGGCGTGGATGAGGTGCTGGCCTGGGTGGGGCCACAGGCGTAAAGCGTAAAGCGTAAAACGTAAGGCGTAAGGTGTAAGGTTTTAGAGCTTGTCTGAAAAGTCTACCACGAAGACGCACAGGGCAAAGAAATGAGAGGAAATTGACAGAAATCCTTTGTGTCCTTCGTGTCCTTAGTGGTTTTCAGACTGGCTCTTACGTTTTCGACTTTAGCCCAACTGGGCGCTGAACGCCTCCAGCCGCCCTTTCTCGGCTGCCACCTGGAACAGCCATGCCTCATAGTTCTGGGGTGGCTCACGGCTCGTCTCCCGGCGCACCAGGGTCAGCGCCCCCTCCGGGCAGCGGGTGACACAGATCCCACAGCCGATGCACCGGGCCGGGTCCACCCCCGCCACCTCATCCACGGCGATGGCCTGCACCGGGCAGTTATCGGCGCACAGGCCACAGGCCAGGCAAGAGTCCGCATCCACCACCGCCCGAAAGTTGGAGGCGATGTTGGCTGCCGCCCCGCCCAGCCGGGTGACCGTGCCCAGCAGTCCACAGCAGCAGGGGCAACAGTTGCAGATAAACTCCACCCGGTCCAGCGTGTTGGAAGTCATGTGCACCAGGCCCGCCTGGCGCGCCCGCTCCAGCACGGCCAGCGCCTCCTCGCGCCCGATCAGACGGCCCATGCCCCGTTCGGCCAGGAACTTGGCCCCATAGTCCAGCGCCAGGCAGACATCCAGCGGGGCGTCGCAGGCCCGTTTCGACACCCGGCAGGCGCAATCCTGCACGGAGATATAACGCGCCCGCTCGATATAGCCCACCACCTCCTCGTAGGCCAGCACCGTCTGCCGGGCATCCACCGCCTCCTGGATGGGGATCACGCGGGCCATGTGGGTCCCGTCGCCGGTCATCTCCGCCCCCCAACCGTCCTGATAATAGGCCTCCCACAGCTCGCTCAGCCGCTCGAAGGGCAGGTCAAGCCGGCCATGCTTCATCATGGGAAACTCGAACAGCCCCGGCGCAGTGGGAAAGAGCATGTAAAAGTGCCTTCCCCGTGCCTCAAAGGCGTAAACCAGCCCCTTATCGGCCATCGCCTCGCAGAGGGCTATCACCCGGTCCGGCGGCAGCCCGGCCTGGGCAGCAATGTCGGTATCGCGGGCCGGCTTGAACGGCAGATGCACCGCCAGCGCCGCCTCCTCCGGCGTAAACAGGATGCGCAGGATTTCCAGGATTGATTCCCGCCGTGGCGCGCCCATCGGGTGGGTGGCCAGTTTCGCCCTCAACTGCTCATAGACATCCATCCTCCCTCCTCACACCTTACGCTTTACGTTTTATGCTGTAGGGTCCTGTAATGAGGACCAGGCATCAAGCATCGCTTCATCCGGCCCCATCGTCCTATCGACCAGCCCCAGATCGAGCGCAACCATCGGACCCTGGATGACCTGACCCTCGACGAGGAGGGTCGAGCCAACCTCCCCAATCTGCAACGAGCCTTGGACCGCGAGCGCCCGCTCTACAACCAGGACTTCCCCTGCCGGGCCAGCGACTGCGCCGGAAGGCCTCCGTTGGTGGCCCACCCAGAGTTGCTCCAGCCACGACGACCCTATCAACCGGAACAGGAACTCGCCTTGTTTGACCTTCAACGCGTCTACGACTTCCTGGCTGATTTCGTCTTCGAACGCCGTGTCAGCGTGACCGGGGTAGTCAGCCTGGGACGGTGTCTCTATTCGGTCGGCCGCTGTCATGCCGGAAAAAGGGTGACCGTGCGCTGCGACCCTCTCCACCATGACCGGGTCTTTGCCGAAACCGTTCGTGAGCAAGATGAGGAGGTCGAGCGTGAACTCGCCAGACGCCCGGTCAAGCAGATTGACACCTGCTCGCTGACCGGCCTGGAGCCGCCTGCGCTGCCTGTGCCGCAGCCACCTATCCAGCTAACCCTGCCCTGCTTGGTTCCCTGGCATCGCCAGGGGGTACGATTTTATGAGACTGCAAAGGTACGATATTACAGGACTAAACAGTTACGATTTTACAAGCCCTTACAACGCTTTACGCCTTACGCCTGACACCTTGAGTTTCAAAACCGCCACCTCCGGCCGGCAGTTAAAGCGCAGCGGCGGGGCGATGAGGCCCACCCCCCGGTTGGTGTAGACTTGAAGCCTCGAGCCGGATACGGACTGCAACCCGGCCGGGTATTTTTGTCCCAACCAGGGCAGGATAGGCCGCCCCAGCAGCGGCAGATTGACCTGTCCACCGTAGGAATGGCCGGAAAGTTGCAGCAGGATGCGGTGCGACGCACAGGCTGCCTCGTCGGCGAAATCCGGCTCGTGGACCAGGAGCAGGATCGGCTCATCAAGGGGTACCCCGGCCAACGCCGCATCCAGGTCGTGGTGCCGCTCCCACACGTCGTCCACGCCGGCCAGCCACAGGGGCACGCCACCCACCTCCAGCCGTCGCGACCGGTTGCGCAACAAGGTCAGCCCGGCAGCGCGGAGTTGGGCCGTCACCACCTCGATGTCGGTCCAATAGTCGTGGTTGCCGGGGACGGCATAGACGCCCAGCGGTGCCCGCAGCGCGGCCAATTCGCCGGCGCAGGGCGCGGCGTACCCGGCCGAGTAGAGCACATAGTCGCCGGTTAACACGATCAGGTCGGGCGACAGCGCGTTGGTCTTTTCCACGGCAGCGCGGACCTCCCGCCAACCGGTGTAGGGTCCCCAGTGCAGGTCGCTGAGGTGACCGATGGTCAGACCTTCCAGCGCCGGGGGCAGGTCTGGCACATGGACCACCACCTGCTCCACGGCCAGCCAGTCGGGCTCCAGGCCGTAGGCATAGCCCACCCCCCCCGCCGCCGCTGCCGCTGCGCCCAGCGGCAGGCCCAGCGCCCAGCGCAAAAAGGTCCGCCTGCTCAGGTGTCGCATCTTGCCGAAATCCGCAGCACCCCTCAAAATTTCAACATTCCCCTATCCCCGATTATAGCCGGGATATGGCCCTCTGTCAATTCCGGCCCTCTCTCCCCAGCCCCGGCATAAACACGGAACCGTAACGTGCAATGTTGCCCAATTGTGGTATAATCAGGAGATGGAAGAGGCAAAAGTGCGTAGCACCTGAACAGCTACATTCAAGGGTGGGATAATACAGCTATGGCGAACGTGGCTACCCGGCTGATCTCGATCATCCTGATGCTCCAGCGGCGGGGCACGCTCAAGGCCGGCGAATTGGCCGAAGAACTGGGCGTCTCGGAGCGGACGGTGCATCGCTACATGACCATGCTGGACGAAATGGGCATCCCCATCTACTCCGAGCGCGGACCCTACGGCGGTTTTTCGCTGGTTCGCGGCTACAAACTGCCCCCGCTGGTCTTTACCCCGGAAGAAGCCACCGTCCTGTACCTGGGCGCGGAACTGGTCAAGGATATCTGGGGGGCATCGTACCGCGATGCAGCGGTGGCTGCTACGGCCAAGCTGGATAACGTCCTGCCCGAAGCCCTGCTTCAGGAGGTCCAGCAAGCTCAACGCGGGCTGGTGGTCACCGGCTGGCTGCGGCGCGACTATGGCCCCTGGGTGCCGCTTCTGGACGACCTGCGGCGTTGTGTGGCCCGTCGCCGCCAGATACGGCTGGTGTATCAGTCGTTCCGCCAACAGATCACCGAGCGGCTGGTGAACCCCTACGCCCTGGCGCTCCAATGGGGCAACTGGTACCTGGTCGGCTACTGCCACCTGCGCGGCGAACTGCGCACCTTTCGCGTGGAGCGCATCCAAAGGATCGAGCCTACCGGCGAGACCTTTGAGCTACCGGCCGACTTTTCGGCGCGGGAGTATCTGCTGCGCATGGCCGACGAACGGCCGGCCACCTGTTACCGGGTGGTGGTCCGCTTTGAGCCGGAGATCGCCCACCTGATCCGTGAACGGCAGGAGGAGTGGCAAGAGTTGACGGAGCATGAGGACGGCACGGTAACCCTGGCCTTTGACGCGTCGGACCTGGCCTGGCCGTGCCGCTGGGTGCTGACCTACCAGGACAAGGCGACAGTACTCAGCCCCCCGGAACTGACAACTATGGTGCGCGATGTAGCGCGGGCCATCGCCGCCCGCTACCCGGACGAGAGAGGGTAAGGGGGAGGCCGGCATCGTTCCCATTTGCCCTTCCCTCCACCTTGTGGTATCATTCGGGCCCGAAATCTGACGATCCTGGGGAACTTGTGAAACAGGTTGGCACAAGCAAGCTCATCTGGCTTCTCTGCCTGACGGCCTTTCTGGCCACGGGGGCCGTCGCCTGGTTCGCCTTTGAGCGGCTGCCCCACCTGGAGGATGAGGTGGCCTACCTCTTTCAGGCCAAAACGATGGCCCTGGGCCGCCTGACCGTCCCCTCGCCTGCCCACCCCGGTTCTTTCTGGGTCCCCTTTGTGCTGGATTACCAGGGCCGGCGCTTCGGCAAGTATCCCCCCGGCTGGCCGGCGGTGCTGGCCCTGGGTGAACTGGCCGGCGCGGCCTGGCTGGTCAACCCGCTGCTGGCGGCACTGAGCCTCTACCTGGTCTACCGCCTGGGGCAGACCCTCTACGACCGGCGGGCCGGCCTGCTGGCGGCGGCGCTGGGGCTGACCTCGCCGCTGTTCCTGGTGCTGGGCGGTTCGTTCCTGTCCCACCTTGCCAGCCTGGCCTGGCTGTTGCTGTTCAGCCTGTGGTTCCTGTGGGCCGGCCAGGGGCGCAGCCGATGGTTTGCGGTAGGGGCCGGCCTGGCCCTGGGCATGGCCTTCCTCACCCGCCCGCTGACGGCCATCGCCTACGCCTTCCCGTTCATCCTCTACAGCCTGGGGCAGGTGCTCCGGCAGCGTCCCGGCTGGCCTCGCTACCTGCTGATCGCCCTGGCCGGCGGCGCGGTGGCGGCGCTGTTGCCCCTCTACCAGTGGGCCGTCACCGGGGACCCGTGGTTGAACCCTTACCTGCTGTGGTGGCCCTACGACCGCCTGGGCTTTGGGCCGGGGATCGGCGCGATGCCGGGAGGCCACTCCCCCTTCTACGCCTGGATCAACCTCAAGCAGGACCTCTCCAGGGCAGCGACCGACGTGCTGGGCTGGCCGGCGCTGAGCTGGCTGCCGTTGCTCCCCGGCCTGGCGCTTCAGCCCCGGCGGCGGCGAGATTGGGCGTTGCTGACCCCTTTCACCTGCCTGGTGATCGCCTACCTGTTCTACTGGATCGGCTCGCCGGCGCGGCTGTGGGGGCCGCGTTACTACTTTGAAGGCTTTGGCGGGCTGTGGCTGCTGAGCGCGGCTGGGTTGCTCAAAGGGTGGGATTGGGCCGCCAATCGGCGGCAAGGGCTGCGGACGGCGCTGGCCGGGGCGCTGATGGCAATGATCGCCCTCAACCTGGCCCTCAACATCCCGGCCCGGATGGAGGAGGCCCACGGCTTCTATGGCATCAGCCGCGCCCAACTGCGGCCCATCGAGGAGGCCGGGTTGCACCATGCCCTGGTCATCGTCTACGCCGAACGCTGGCTGGAGTACGGGGCGATGCTGGCCGGGCAAAGCCCCCTCCTGGACGACGACGTGGTGTATGCCCGGGGCAGCGACACCCAGACCGACGCGGCGGTCATCGCCGCGTATCCGGACCGGGCGGTATACTACCTGCAAGGCGGCACATTGACCCCGGCAGCCGGGTGGCAGACAAAAGGGGAGCGATGATGTCCACCGTGGTGGATTGGCTGCTGGAAGAGGACGACGAAAACCCCGGCGTGCGCTACTTTGCCCTGGTGAACCTGCTGGGCCGCCCCGCCGCCGATCCGGAGGTGATCGCCGCGCGCGCCGCGATCCCCGGCCGGGGGCCGGCGAAAGCCATCCTCGACGCCCAGTGGCCGGCGGGCTACTGGATGCACCCCGGCATCGGCTACAGCCCCAGGCACAAGGCCACCGTGTGGCAGGTGATCTTTTGGGCGCAGTTGGGCGCCCCCCGCAACGAGGCGATAGACCGCGCCTGTGCTTACGTGCTGGATCACAGCCGCTCGCCCGAGGGCCTCTTCAGGGCCGACAAAACGCCCAGGGGGACCCCCCTCTGCCTGAGCGGCAGCCTGCTCCGCGCCTTCCTGCAACTGGGCTACCCGGACCCCCGCCTTGAGGAAAGCCTGGAGGCCCTGGCCAGGGCCGCCATCGGCGATCGATTTCGCTGCCGCTGCCCCACCAGCCCCCGCCCCGCCCACCACCTGGATGGGCTGCCCTGCGCCTGGGGGGCGGTCAAAGTCCTGAGGGCGTTGGCCGAACTGCCGGGCGGACAGCGCTCCCCGGCGATGCAGGCCGCGGTCGAGGCCGGCGTCGCCCTCCTGCTGCGCGACGATGGTTATCCGGCGGCGAACCGGCTCGACGACCGGCTGAGCTTCCCCCTCGGCCACAACTCCGACCCGGCGGAGGCGCTGGAGGTGCTCGACCGGCTGGGCCTGGGAGGCGATCCCCGGTCGGCGCCGGCCGTGGAGGCGGTCCGGAGCAAACAGGACAGAGATGGCCGCTGGGCGCTAGAGTACACGCCGGAAAACACCTGGGCCAACTTCGGCACGGTGGGGCAGCCCAACAAGTGGGTCACCCTGCGGGCGCTGCGGGTGATCCGTAACCTGTAAACCGTTTACGTTTTACGTTTTACGCTTTACGTTTTACCAAACAGGCAACACCATGAAAATCGCAATCCTTTCGGATATCCATGACAACATCTGGCGGCTGGAGGCATTGCTGGCCGGCTTGCAGGCGGACGTGCTCCTCTTCTGCGGCGATTTTTGCGCGCCGTTCACCCTGGCGCAGATCGCCGAGGGCTTTGCCAGGCCGGTGCACGCCGTCCTGGGCAACAACGACGGCGACAGGCTGCTCCTGGCGCGGGTGGCGGCCCGCTTCCCGCACGTGACGTTGCACGGCGATTTTGCCGATCTGGAGCTGGATGGGCGACGGGTGGCGGTCACCCACCACCCGGAGATCGGCCGGGCGCTGGCCCAGGGGGGGGTGTACGACCTGGTGTGCTACGGCCACAGCCACGAGCGGGCCATCAGCCAGGTGGGCAAAACGGTGCAGATCAATCCCGGCGAGGTGATGGGCCGCTTTGGCCTTTCGACCTATGCCCTGTACGACACGGCCAGCGGCCAGGCCCAGATTGTGGAGGTCCCCCAATAGGGTCGTCCTACGCGCCCCACAGAACAAGCCCCATCTCAAAGGGATTGCCCAGGTCTTCGTGGTTGGGGACGATGCGCAGCGCATAGCCGTGCCGGCCGCTGGTGGCGCAGGTGATGCCGCCGGCAAACACAAACACCCCCTGCCCTTTGGACTGGGCAATGAGCATGGGGATGGTCTGGGCCCGGACGATCAGCCCCTCGGCGTCCAGCGGGCCGTAGAACAGCTCCACCGTCACATCGGTGGGGTTCAACGTCCCCAAGGCGACCTCAGCCTGGACCTGAAGCTGGTCGCCGACCCGGAGTTCCTGCCCCTCCGGCGGGTCGGCCCATACGCGCTCGATCCGGATCTGGCTCCATCCCTGGCGCAACCGGGCTTTCCAGGCTGCCAACGCCCTGGCCCGCCCCTGGTTGTCGGCCTGCAGGCGGCGGCTCCGTTCGGCGCTGGGCAGATAACACACCTCAAAGTACTCGCGGACCATGCGGTTGGTGTTAAACACCGCCGCGTGGTCGCGCATCGCCATCTTCATCCGGGCGATCCAGCCCCGCGGCAACCCATCGCGCCCCCGGTCGTAGAACAGGGGGACGATCTCCTTCTCCAACAGGTCGTAAATGGCGTTGGACTCGACCGTATCCTGGTAGTCGAACTGGTCCTCCGGGTACTCCTCCCCGTGGCCGATGGCCCAGCCGGTTTCGGGGGTATAGGCCTCGGCCCACCAGCCGTCCAGGATGCTAAAGTTCAGGGCGCCGTTGGCGGTGGCTTTCATGCCGCTGGTGCCACTGGCCTCGTGGGGGCGGCGCGGGGTGTTCAACCACAGGTCCACCCCCTGCACCAGGTAGCGGGCCACCGCCATGTCGTAATCCTCGAGAAACACGATCCGGTTGCGGAACTCTTCGCGGCGGGCACAGTGGATGATCTGGCGGATCAGCTCCTTGCCGGGATTGTCGCGGGGATGGGCTTTGCCGGCAAAGATGATCTGCACCGGCCGGTCCCTGTCCCCCAGAATACGGGCCAGGCGGTCCACGTCCCGGAAGAGGAGGGTGCCCCGCTTGTAGGTGGCAAAGCGCCGGGCAAAGCCGATGGTCAGGGCTTCGGGGTTGAGCGCCTCCTCCGCCGCCTGGACCTCGGCCGGCCGGCTGCCCCGTTGTTCCAACTGGGCGCGCAGCCGCTGCCGGACAAAGGCCACCAGCCGCTCGCGGCGGCGTTCGTGGGTGCGCCACAGCTCCTCGTCGGGGATGCGCATCACCTGCTGCCACACCGCCTGGTCGGCAGGGCGCTCCACCCAGCGCGGCCCCAGATAGCGGTCATACAGGTCGGCCATGTCGTGGGAGATCCAGGAGCGGGGGTGGATGCCGTTGGTGATGCTCAGGATAGGCACCTCGTCGGCCGGCACCTGCGGCCATACCTCCTGCCACATCTCCCTCGACACCCGGGCGTGGAGGCGGCTGACGCCGTTGATCTTGTTGGCCAGGCGCATGGCCAGGATGGCCATACAAAAATAGCCGTTGGGATCCTCGGGGTTCATCCGGCCCAGGCCCAGGAATTCATGCCGGGACAGGCCCAGGCGTGGATAGTAGCGGCTAAAGTAATAGTCCACCAGGTCGGGGTGGAACCAATCAATGCCCGCCGGTACCGGGGTGTGAGTGGTAAAGACATGCCCGGCCGTGGCCGCCTCGGCCGCCTCGGCGAAGGACAACCCCTGTTCCTCCATCAGCAGGCGGATGCGCTCCAAGGCCAGGAAGGCCGAATGGCCCTCGTTCATATGGCACACGGTGGGTTGCAGGCCCAGGGCCCGCAACATGCGGACGCCCCCAATGCCCAGCAAGACCTCCTGGCGGATGCGCATATCGTCGTCGCCGCCATAGAGTTGATCGGTAATATCCCGGTCCGCCGGCTGATTGCATTCGATGTTGGTATCCAGCAGGTAGAGGGGCACCCGGCCCACCTGCACCCGCCACACCTGCGCCTTGACCGTGCGGCCCGGATACTCCACCTCGACGAGCAACGGCGCGCCGCTCAACTGCCGCTCCAGCGTCACCGGCAGGTTGTAAAAATCGTTGTCGGGATACAGCTCCTGCTGCCAGCCGTCGGGGTTCAGATATTGGCGAAAGTAGCCCTGCTGGTAGAGCAGCCCCACCCCCACCAGCGGCAGCCCCAGATCGCTGGCCGATTTCAGGTGATCGCCGGCCAGGATGCCCAGGCCCCCGGCGTAGATGCTCAGGCTCTCGGTCAGGCCAAACTCGGCGGAAAAGTACGCAATAAGCAGGCCATCCTGCCGTCCGTGCACCTTATGATACCAGGTACCCTTGCTCTGCATATACCGGTCAAACTCGCGCCACACCCGCTCCAGGTGGGCCATGAACCCATCATCTTCGGCCACCTGCTCCAACCGCTCCTGACGGATGGTGCCCAACATCAACACCGGATTGTGGCCGGTGGATTCCCACAGGTCCCGGTCCAACCGCCGAAACAGGTCAATAGCCTCGTGGTTCCAGGCCCACCACAGGTTGCAAGCCAGGTCGCGCAGCCGCTCCAGCCTGGCCGGCAGCAAAGGAATCACCCGAAAGGTATGGCTCGGTCGCATCTTTGCCTCCCTCACTCCAGCCTGACTCCCCTCACCCCAGCCCTCTCCCAGGGGGGAGAACGGGGCCGGGGGTACGGGCTATGTCGGGCCCTATTCTACCTCAGGACAGGAAAAAGAAAAAATTGACCCTGCCCCCGATACGCCCTCCCCGCCCCCGGCACCGCCGGCGGGTAGCATTGCAGATGTCCTCCTTTTGCAAACCGGGCAAGGTGTGCTATAATTGTTTGGGTGATGTCAGATTTGACCTCACCCCATCCCCCAGGGGATAGGGGAGAGGTCAGTCCCATAGCGAGAATGAAATAGACTTTTTGTCTCAATCGAGACGAACGACGGGAGTCCTCTGTCGGCAGCTTCACAGGCAGACCTTTTCCCACACAGAGGAGGGCCGCACCAAGAAGGAGGTGATGCCTATCGGTCCAAACATAAAAATCGCCAGATAGCGGTAGTTTGGCAAATCTACGATGAGAGAGAGGAGAACTGTCTTATGAAACAAAACACCCTGCTTTCAATCCTGGTGTTGCTCAGCCTGGTGCTGGTCGCCCTACCGGCTCCAACGGCCGCCCAGGGATCTGCCACCCAGGCCGAGGGGTCGCTGCCCGAAGGCCGGCAGCCGGGCAAGGTTACACTCTCTCAGCCCCTTCAACTCCAGGGGCCGGCCCGCGCTCCCAAGCCGGCCGACTCCTCGGCTGAAGCGCAAACACCCCACCAGCCGGGCACCTGGCACCAACTGCCCCACCCCCCCTTCGAGTACAACCGCTTCGACTGCGTCTTCGTCCCCGGGCCGGCCGACCAGACCTGGGCCAACAAGATCTACTGCCCCGGCGGGCGCACCGGCGGCTCGACCGAATCTCCGGACATCTGGATGTTCGACCCGGTGAGCCTGACCTGGACCGACACCGGCGTGGATGTCGTGGAGGACGTCTCCAACTACACCGCCAACCTGGTCTATGACGACGGCACCGGCAACGGCCCGGCCATCTACATCATCGGCGGCTACAACGCCGACGGCAGCCCGGCCGACAACATCGGCACCGTGCAGCGCTTCTACCCCCAGACCGGCGTGGCCGAGGCCCTGCCCGCCGCCGACGACTGGACCGTGCAGGTAGCCGGCTACCTGGTCGCGGCCATGGGCACCGCCGTGGTGAACGACGTCATCTACGTCTTCGGCGGGTGGGAAAACCAGGCCGCCCCTTACTTCTACAACGGCACCTGGGCCTTTGACCCCAAGCAACCTTCCGGCTCCCGCTGGACCAACCTGGGCGTCACCCTCAACCCGGGCCGCTCCTATATCCAGGTGGCTGTGCAGGACGACGTGATCTATGCCATCGGCGGCATCTACGACTATACCGGCGGCGACCTGGTGCCGACCGCCGTGGTCGAGGCCCTGGACACGCACAATATCGCCGCCGGCTGGCAGGCCAAATCATCCATGCCGGTGGCCAGTGGCGAGGGGCGCGGCTTCGGCTTCGACGCCGATACGCTGGCCCCGGCCCCCTGGGGCGGCTACCTCTACGTGGCCGGCGGCGGCGACTGGCCGAACCCTTCGGTCGAGGCCATGGAATACAACGTCCTCTCCGATTCCTGGAACCAGGACTTTCCCAACCTAAACCAGGCCCGCCGCGACCATGCCGGCACCTTCGTGCCGCTCTGCACCCCCGACCCGGACGACGGCCTGCCCGGGCTGTGGGTCTTTGGCGGGCACCTGACGAGCGACAACCCGCCCTACGGCGACCCGGAGTACTACCCGCTGCCCTGCGCCGTGGAGTGCAACGTCCTGGTGGTGGACGACGACTGGGACTTTACCAGCACCCACGGCGGCGGCCGGCCCTACTACACCTCCACCCTGGACTACCTGGGCTACCCCTATGACCTCTGGGATACCGAAACCCAGGGCGACCCCACCGCCGCCGACATGGCTCCCTACGACGTGGTCCTCTGGTTCACCGGCTACGCCTGGGAGGACGGCGTTTTCACCCCGGCCAACGAGACTCAGGTGGCCGCCTACCTGGACGGCGGCGGCAACTTTATCCTCTCCTCCGCGGACTACCACTACGAGGCCGGGACGGTCACGCCCTTTATGCAGAACTATCTGGGCGTCTCCAATGTGACCGACGACATGGTGGAACTTGACCCGGTAGGCAACGCCGGCAACCCCATCGGCGATGGGCTGGGCCCGTATGCCATGGTCCGTCCGGACGACTGGGACGCCTACTGGCCCACCGGCAGCGGCGAAGGCCCCTGGGACGACTATGCCAACGCCGGCCCCGGGGCGGACGAGCCGTTCCGCTACAACGCCTCCGGCCAGAACAACTCCACCAACTATGACGGCGGCATCTTCAAGACCGCCTTCCTGGCCTGGCCCTTTGAGTGGATCGACACGGTGGAGGAGCGGGCCGAGATTCTGGGCGCTGCCCTGGAATGGATGTGCGCTCCGGCCGGCCTCCCCCAGGTCGTGCTCCTGCCGCCCTACCAGCAGGGCAACGGCGACCCCGGCACGGAGGTGGTCTATAACCTCACCCTGGGCAACTACCTGGGCTACTCCGACACCTTCACCTTGACCTATACCAGTCTCTGGCCGGTAGACGGGCCGGCCACCCTCGGCCCCCTGGCCAACAACGCCGTCGCCAGTTTCGCCGTCACCGTGACCATCCCGGCCGACGCCGCCTGTCTGGATGAGGATACGGCCGTGGTCACGGCCCTGGCCTCGAACCCCATCTACTCCGACACGGCCCAGATTCGCACCATCGCCGGCCCCGACTGGCAGGTAGAAAGCAACACGAACGCCGAGGGCGCCCACTGGATGGCCTTTGCCTGCACCGACGATTACGGCACCTCCGGTACCTGCTTCTACGCCGGCGGTCTGGGCGCGGGCAACACCGTCACCGGTCACGCCCAGGCCTATGACATTGCCACGGCCACCTGGAGCGACCTGCCCGACATGCCCACCCCGGTCTTTGGCGCGGTGGGCGGCTTCCTGGGCGGCAAGTTCTGCGTGGCCGGCGGCTTCACCACCACCTCCGGCGACTGGGGCGGCACCTACGCCCTGCAGTGCTACGACCCGGCGACCAACTTGTGGTCCACCGGCCCGGACATCCCCGGACCGCCGGAGGTCGGCGGGGCGGGCGGCGCGGCCGGCGGGGTGGTGGACGGCGTGCTCCACGTCACCGGCGGCTGCGGGGCCAACACCTGCGCCAGCAACCAGCACTTTGCCTTCGACGGTACCTCCTGGACGCCGCTGGCCGTCCTGCCCGACTTCCTATCCTTCCACGGCGCGGCGGCCGGCGCGGGCAAACTCTACGTCGGCGGCGATTATACCGGCCTGGACGGTTTCTACGAGTACGATATCCTCAACGACGCCTGGATCACCCGGGCCAACCTGCCGGCCGGGGCCGGGAAAAAGTCGCCGGTCGGCGCGGTCGTGCCCGGCGGTGGCGTCTTCTGGTGGGGCGGCGACCTGGGCGGCTGGTCGAGCATCCAGGACACCACCTGGTACTATGACCCCGTGGTCAACGGCTGGGTGCAGTTCACCGCCTTCCTGAACCAGGCTACCACCGGGGCCGGCGGCGGGTTGGCCGATGGCCGGCTGTGGAACTTTGGCGGCAGCATCGGGGCCGGCCCGCTCATCCCACCGCCGCACGAGTCGCTCGAGTACTGCATCCCGCCCTCGCCCGGCGCGGGCGCGCTCACCGGCCACATCTACGACCTCAACACCGGCCTGGGCCTGGTCAACGCCAACGTCCAGTTGGAGGGGGATAGCGACCCCGACTTCTGGGATGAGCGCTACAGCGGCTCCGACGGCGGCTACTCCTTCGACCCGCTCATTGCCGGCACCTACTGGCTGCACGTCATGGAGATGGGCTACTACAACCAGTATTACATCGGCCCGATCACCGTCACCGAAGGGATTCCTACCGTCGTGGACGTCAGCCTGCCGGCCTCCTGGCCCAGCCTGTCGGACGCCTCGGTCAGCATCACCCTGCCGCCCACCTCCACCGGCACCTTTGAGGTGACGGTGGCCAACACCGGCACCGCCGACCTGTACTTCCACGCCTCCGAAATCCCGGCCGACGGCATCTTCTTCCCCGAGGGGATGCCGCAGGGGGTGGACCCGCAGGTCTACCGCGACCTGGCGGCAGCGCCCGACAGCCAGGCCCGCTTTATCGTCTATCTGCGTGAGCAGGCCGATCTCTCGGCGGCCTTTGGCATGCAGGACCGCTCGGCCCGCGGCCGCTATGTGCTCGATACGCTGCGCAAGACGGCCGAGCGCACCCAGGCCGGCCTGCTGGCCGAACTGGAGAAAGCTGGCGTGCCCTACGAGTCCCGCTACATCGTCAACGCCGTGGTGGTCCAGGGTGGGCGCGCTCTGGTGGAGACTCTCGCCGCCCGGCCGGAGGTGGCCTTCATCGGCCCGGTCATGGCCTACCCGGCTCCGGCTCCCGTCGAGGCCGCTCCCGCCCCCGACAGCGCTGAGGCCATCGAGTGGAACATCCAGAAGATCAAGGCCGACCAGGTCTGGGCCGACTTTGGGGTCACCGGTGAGGGGACCGTCGTCTCCAACATAGATACCGGTGTGCAATACACCCACCCGGCCCTGGTCAACCAGTACCGGGGCAACCTGGGCAGCAGCACCTACGACCACAACTACAACTGGTGGGACCCCTACAACCAGAACCCCACCGAGCCCACCGACGCCTCCGGCCACGGCACCCACACCATGGGCACCATGTGCGGCAGCGACGACCCGGCCCACCCCATCACCGCCACCAACGCCATCGGCGTGGCTCCGGGGACCCAGTGGATGGCCTGCGACGGCTTTGATAACACCACCGGCTACGGCTACGACCCCGAACTGCTGGAGTGCGCCGAGTTCATCCTGGCGCCGTGGGACCTGAGCGGAGCCAACCCCAACCCGGATATGCGCCCCGATGTGGTCAGCAACTCCTGGGGCGGTGGGCAGGGCCAGTGGTGGTACAACCAGGTCATCTACGCCTGGCGGGCGGCCGGCATCTTCCCCTCCTTCTCCAACGGCAACAACGGCCCCTCCTGCGGCACGGCCGGCAGCCCCGGCGACCAGCCCAATGTGATGAGCAGCGGCGCGACCGACAGCAGCGACAACATCGCCACCTTCTCCAGCCGCGGCCCGGCGCTGATCACCGGCCTGACCAAGCCCAACGTCTCCGCACCCGGCGTCAGCGTCCGCTCCTCCGTCCCGACCAACGCCTATGCTCTGTACAGCGGCACCTCCATGGCCGCTCCGCACACCGCGGCCGAGGCTGCCCTGATCTGGTCGGCGGTGCCGGCGCTGCGCGGCAACGTCCAGCAGACCTACTGGCTGATCGAACAGTCAGCCTTCCGCATTGACAGCGACCAGTGCGACCCGGCCGGCACCTACCCCAACAACGTCTACGGCTATGGTCGGATTGATGCCTACGGAGCCATCAGCATGGCCCTGAGCGCCAACTGGGACATCTCCTGGCTGGAGATCGACCCGACCATGGCCACCGTCGCGCCCGGCGATTCCCTCACCTTCACCCTGTCCTTCGACTCCAGCGGTCTGACCGTGGACGAGTGCTATACCGGCACCCTCAAGATCGAGTACAACGACCCCTACATCCAGGAGGTGCTGATGCCGGTGGAACTGTGCGTGGAGGAAGCGCCGCCGCCGGAGCACCACTTCATCTACCTGCCCATCGTCCTGAAAGGATATGGCGCACCCTAGAATGGGCAGTGTGGGCGCCTTAAACTAAACCCTATACCGATGAGGGGCTGGTAGGGTACATGCCCTCCAGCCCCTTGTCTGGAATCGAGGAGCATAAAATCTACCATGAAGCGAATCTTGATCCTTGCCGTTGTCCTTATCGGCCTGGTGGGCCCCTGGTCCCTGGCCGATACCCCCCCTGCCGGGCCGGTGGAACCGGTCGTCGTCCGGCTCTATTTCCCGGATCGGACCCACCTGAACGCCGTGGCCGGAGAGTTGGACCTCTGGGAAGCCCACCCCGATCAGGGCTATGCCGTCGCCGCCGTCTCGCCGGATCAGTTTCGGTGGCTTCAGGATCTGGGCTACCGCCTGGAGATCGTCCCGGAACTCACCGCCCTGTTGAACCGCCGCAACGAGCCGCTCCCCGGCCAGGGGCCCGATACCATCCCCGGCTACCCCTGCTACCGCACCGTCGAGGAGACCTACCAGACCCTACAAACCCTATCCACCACCTACCCGTCGCTGACCGAACTGGAAGATATTGGCGATTCCTGGGACAAGGTGACACCGGGGGGGAACGATGGGTATGACATCTACGCCCTGCGCATCACCAACGAAGAGATCACCCCTCTGGACTCCAAACCGACCTTCTTCCTGATGGCCGAAATCCACTCCCGCGAGTACACCACCGCCGAGACGGCCACCCGCTTTGCCGAGTACCTCCTGCAGAACTATGGCACCGACCCCGAGATCACCTTCTTTGTGGACCATCACCGTATCTATATCGTCCCCATGACCAACCCCGACGGGCGCAAGATCGCCGAGGGCGGGGTACTGTGGCGCAAGAATGTGGATAACGATGACGGCTGTGCCGATCCCAACTCCTGGGGCACCGACCTGAACCGCAACCATTCCTTCAAGTGGGGCTGCTGCGGGGGCTCCAGTGGCAACCCCTGCGCCGAAACCTACCGCGGCCCTTCTGCCGCCTCCGAACCGGAGACCCAGGCCATCCAGAGCAAGGTGCTCAGCCTCTTCCCCGATCAGCGCGGTCCGGGTGACACCGACCCCGCCCCGGCCGACGCCACCGGCCTGCTGATCACCCTCCACTCCTACAGCGAACTCGTGCTCTGGCCCTGGGGCTGGACCAGCACCGACGCCCCCAACGGCGCCCAACTGCAGACCCTGGGGCGGAAACTGGCCTGGTACAACAACTACACCCCGCAACAGTCCAACGACCTCTACACCACCGACGGCACCACCGACGACTGGTCCTACGGGGAACTGGGGATCGCTTCCTACACCTTTGAACTGGGCACCCAGTTTTTCCAGGCCTGTACTACCTTTGAGAATACCATCTGGCCGACCAACCGGCCGGCCCTGCTGTACGCCTTTATGGTGGCCGATACGCCCTATATGACCGCCTACGGCCCCGATGCGCTGAACGGAGCGGTGGACCTGCCCTCCGTCCCCCAGGGTCAGCCGGTCCAACTGACGGCCAGGCTCGACGATAGCCGCCGCCGCTACGACCCGGCCCAGAACATCGTTGCGGCGGAATATTTTGTCCTGCCCCTCCACGGCCCGACGCCGCCGGGCGACCCCGGCACCGGCATCCCGATGAGCCCCCAGGATGGTTCCTGGAACTCTTCTATCGAGGATGTGGTGGCCACGGTGGACACCTCGGGGCTGGCACCCGGCAGCTATATCATCGCCCTTCGCGGCCAGGATGCCGGCAACAACTGGGGGCCGTTCACCGCCGTCTTTTTGACCACCACCCTGAGCGCCGTGCCGGACCTCCTCGGCCTGGAAGCCGCCCCGACCAGCATCCCCATCGTCTACGGCCAGGCGACCGTCACCGCCACCCTCACCCTGTCCGACGGCACCCCGACGCCAGGCTGGCCGGTTACCTTCACCACCGACCTGGGCACCCTGGACCCGGTGATGGCCTACAGTGATGAGAACGGCCAGGTGGTCACCACCCTGAGCGCCGGGGCGACGGCCGGCACGGCCCATGTCAGCGCCGAGGCCGCTTCCCTGGTCGGCGGGCCGGTAGAGGTCGCCATCTATACGCCCGCAGCGCCGACGGCCGGGTTTACCGCCAACAGCCCGGTTTGCGTCAACACCCCCGTCGCCTTTACCAACCTCAGCACCTACCCGCCGGAGGTGCCGGTCGAGTACCTGTGGGATTTTGGCGACGGCGTGGGTAGCTCCACCGCCGAGAACCCGACCTACACCTATGCCACGGGCGGCGAGTTCACCGTGATCCTGACGGCCGGCAACGTGGGCGGCACCGATACCGTCACCCATACCGTCTCCATCACGCCCACGCCCACCGCGATCTTTACCTACTCCCCGGCCTATCCCCAACCCGGCCAGATCATCCACTTCTACGACGCCAGCAGCAGCAACCCCATCGCCTGGAGCTGGAACTTTGGCGACGGGAGCGGCTCCTTCCTTCAGAACCCCCTACATCTCTACACAACCGCCGGCACCTACACCGTCACCCTCAAGGCCCGTAACGGATGCGGCTGGGGGGCAGAATACAGTCAGGCCATCACCGTCGCTGCGGAACTGCCCAGGTTCTACATCTACCTGCCGCTGGTACGCAGATAGAGGGGATAAGATGGCATCCTGACCCACACCGTGCAAAGGAGGTGAGCAAAGCCGAGTTCACACCAGACCAGCCAGCCCTTCACACAACGACCGGCCAGCGCCAGAAAAGACCGTAGGAATCAAATTTGAAAAGGAGAAACTATAACCATGAAGTGGAACCGAGCATTTAGCCTTATCTTGAGCCTGACCGTCGTCCTGGGCCTGCTGCCGCTGCTGGCTACGGCTGCCCCATCCACCAACGCCCAGGCCGACAAGATCGAGCAGGCGCTTCTGGACAAATTCGCCGCCGAAGGCACGGCCGATTTTATCGTCCACTTTGCCGAACAGGCCGACCTGTCGCCGGCCTACCAGATGGACTGGAACACCCGCGGCGAGTTTGTCTACAACACCCTCAAAGAAACCGCCGAGCGCAGCCAGGCCCACGCCAAAGCCCTGCTGGAGGCCAACGGCCTCAAGTACCAGACCTTCATCGCCGGCAATGAGCTGTATGTCTGGGCCGGCAACCAGGCCGCGGCCAACGCCCTGGCCGCCCTGCCCGAGGTCTATTTCATCCGCACCACCCGCACCTACTACGTGGACCCCATCATCGAGACCGCCCCCAGCACCCCGGATTCCCCCAACGCGGTGGCCTGGGGCATCCTGGATGTCAAGGCCGACCAGTTCTGGTCCGCCTTTGGCGTGCAGGGCGACGGCATCGTGGTGGCCAACATTGACACCGGGGTGCAGTGGAACCACCCCGCCCTGGACCAGGCCTTCAA
>DAOTXL010000102.1:0-121865 GCA_034435455.1 Anaerolineae bacterium | reverse complement strand
TTAAGGACAAGATCAGGTGTTGGAAGAAAGGATTTCGAGATTTGGTTATGGAAACTTGCTGTGGCCTACATAACTTCAGATTGAACTTTAGGCCATGGCACTACGAAGCCATTGGCTTCTAAATCTCTATAATGTCTATTGACTACGAGAGCCTGTAGCCTGTACCGCTTCAAGATCGACCTCGTCCGGCGCTGGATCGCCGTCACCCGGCCGGGGGGGGTGAGAAGGTGAAGATCGGCTTTGTGCAATTCCCCCCGGCCCTGGGCGATGTGGGGGCCACGATGCGCCAGATCGACCGGCTTGTCGGTCAGGCAGCCGGGGCCGACCTGCTGGTCTTGCCGGAGTTGTGCAACTCGGGCTACAACTTTGCCTCGGCGGAGCAGGCCTGGGCGACGGCCGAGGAGATCGGAGACAGCGTCTTTCTGCGCTACCTGGAAGCCCTGTGCCGGCGATATGGCTTTCACCTGGTCTCCGGCTTTAATGAGCGGGCCGGTGACCGCCTGTACAATACGGCGGTGCTGGTCGGCCCGCACGGCTACATGGGCCGTTATCGCAAGCTGCATCTGTTCCTGAACGAAAAGGACTATTTCCAGCCGGGCGACGAGGGGCTGCCGGTATTCGACATCGGGCCGTGCCGGCTGGGGATGCTCCTCTGCTTTGACTGGCTCTTCCCCGAAGCCTGGCGGGTGCTGGCCCTCCAGGGGGCGGAGGTCGTAGCCCACCCTGCCAACCTGGTGCTGCCCGGCCTGGCCCAGCGGGCGGTGCCGGTCCATGCCCTGATCAACCGCTTCTACGTCGTCACCGCCAACCGCGTGGGCAGCGAGGGCGCCCTCACCTTTACCGGCCTGTCCACCATTGCCGCGCCCACGGGCGAGGTGCTCCTCCAGGCTTCGGCCACGGGCGAGGAGGTCGGCAGCGTGGAGGTAGAGATCGGCCTGGCGCGAGACAAGCAGATCACCCCTCGCAACCATGTCCTGGCCGACAGGCGGCCGGACCAGTATGCGCTGCTGGTAAAGACTCAAGTCACAGCAGGTTGACCGGGTCCACGTCCACCTGCCAGCCGTGGGGCAGGGCCACGTCGCGCAGCAGCGGCCTTGGATCGGGGGCGCAGAGGACGATCTGCCAGCGGAAACGCCCCTCCACGCAGCTGAAAAAGCAGGGGGCCGGGCCGATGAGGGTGGCCGGCAGGCCCAGGCGGTCGCCTTCGGCGGCCAGCCAGCGGCCCAGCCGCTCGGCTTCGGCGCGGCAGCGGACGGGGTTGGGGTCGCTGAAGCGCAGGGCCACCAGCCGGCTGAAAGGGGGGTAGCCAAGCCGGCGGCGATAGGCCAGTTCCTGCCGGTAAAAGCCGGCATAGTCGTGGCCGGCTGCGGCCCGGATGGCATAGTGTTCCGGGTTGTAGGTCTGGATGATCACCTGTCCCCCCCGCCGGCCCCGCCCCGCCCGCCCGGCCACCTGGGTCAGGAGTTGAAAGGTGCGCTCGGCGGCGCGAAAATCGGGCAGGTGGAGGGCCGTGTCGGCCGAGATGACCCCCACCAGCGTCACCAGCGGCAGGTCCAGCCCCTTAGCGATCATCTGCGTGCCGACCAGCACGTCGGCACGATGCTCCACAAACGCCTGCAGGAAACGCTCATGGTCCAGGCCGGTGGCCGTATCCCGGTCCCAGCGCAGCAGGCGCGCCGCGGGGTAGAGCTGGCGCACCATCTCCTCCACCCGCTCGGTGCCCAGGCCAAAGTAGCGGATGCGCCGGCCACCGCAGGCGGCGCATCGGGTCGGGACCGGCTGGCGGCGGTTGCAGTGGTGGCATACCAGCCCCTCCCGGTCCAGGTGGTGATAGGTGAACGGCAGATCGCAGCGGGGGCAGCGGGCCACGTAGCCGCAATCGCGGCACAGAACAAAGGTGGCCGCCCCCCGCCGGTTGAGAAAGAGGATCGCCTGCTCGCCGGCCTCCAACGTCTTGTGCAACGCCTCCTGAAGGGCACGGCTAAAGATGCTGCGGTTGCCGGCCCGTAGCTCCTGGCGCATGTCCACGACCCGCACAGGGGGCAGCGGTTGCCGGAGGCAGGGGGCGGGGAGCCGATCCGCTCCTTGCCCCTTGCTGCTTGCTGCTGGCGCTCCGACACGATAGGGGAGTTCCAGGAGGCGATATTCCCCCTGACCGGCGCGGTAATAGCTCTCCAGATCGGGGGTGGCGCTGCCCAGGAGGACCGCCGCACCGGTCAGCCGGCCCAGGGTCAGGGCCACCTCGCGGGCGTGATAGGCGGGCAGGGGGATCGGCTCGTCCTGCTTGTAGGAGCTGTCATGGGCTTCATCCAGGACGACCAGCCCCAGCCGCGAGAGGGGGGCAAACAGCGCCGAGCGGGGGCCGATGACCACATCGGCCTGGCCACGCCGCACCCGGTCCCACACGGCATAGCGCTGGCCCAGGCTGAGCTGGCTGTGCAGCACGGCCACACGCCCTGGGAAACGCGCCTCGAAGCGGCGCACGGTCTGGGCTGTCAGGCTGATCTCCGGCACCAGGACGATCCCCCGCCGTCCGGCGGCCAACACCGCCGCCAGCGCCCGCAGGTAGATTTCGGTCTTGCCCGACCCGGTCACCCCGTGGAGGAGGGCGACAAAGGGGCCGTGGGGCAGGGCCTGCCCCTTCAGGCCCCGTTCCACCTGGCTCCAGACGGCTTCCTGGTCGGGTGTCAGGGGCGGCGGCGCTTCGGGGCCGGATACAACGGGCCGGTCATACTCCTCGGCGTGGAGGCTGATCAGGCCCCGGTCGGCCAGGGCGCGGAGGATGCTCAGGTCGGCTCCGGTCTGGGCATAGATGCCGCCCACCCACACCCGCCCGGCGGCCCCCCGCAGCGCCTCCAGCACGGCGCGGTGCTTCTGGGCGCCGCGCAGTTCTATCACCCGGTCGAGGACCTGCTCCGGGGGCAGGGCCAACAGCACGACCGGCTCTTCGACGGTGCGGTGGACCAGGCCCTCCTTTTCCAGCGCGGCGATGGTGGCCGGCGCGGTGCCGGTCTCGGCCAGAAACCGGTTCACCTCCGCCACGCCACCCCGGTCGAGCAGGGTGGTGAGGGCCGCTGCCCTGTCAGAAGCAAGGTCCAGGGCAGCCGACCGGGCTGTCGGCAGGGCCAGCAACAGGGTCTGTCGGGGGGCGATCTCGACCCAACCCCGCCCGGCCAGGGCGCGCACCGGGCCTTCGGTGCAGCCGACCGTCTGGCACAGTTCGCGCAGGGTGAGGGGCGCGGCGGTACGATGGGCCAGGGCGAGCAGGATGTCGGCCTGTTTGGAGGACCGGCCCAGGCGCGGCAGGGCCGCGGCAATAGCCGCGTCGTCGGCCAGCAGGCGGACGAACTGGACGCGGGGCGGGGCCGGTTGGGGTGGCACCAGGGCGTAGCGGATCTCCACCAGGCCCCGGTCGGCCAGGGCGTGGATCACCGCTTCCGGGTCGTCGGCGCGGACCTGGTTCAGGAGGGCGCTCAGCCGCAGCCGTCCTCCCCGGCTTTGCAGCAGGTGCAGGGCGGCCGACTCTTCCGGCGTCAGATCGTCGGGGGGCGTGGCGGCCGTCCGACCGGCGATGATAACGGTCTGCTCCTCCAGGCCGGGGGGCAGCATCAGCCGCAGCGCCTGGCTCAGGGGGGCCAGGTACTCGTCGGCGATCCACCGGGCCAGCTCGATCTGCACCGGCGTGACGGCCGGCAGCGGGTCGAGCAGTTCGGCCACGTCGCGGATCTCGACCTGCGGCGGCAGGTCGGGGGGCGGGGTGTCGCGCAGGGCGACGACGACGCCCAGGGCCATGCCTGTCCCGAACGGCACCTGGACCAGGTGGCCCACCGTCACCGCTTTGCTCAACCGCTCCGGCAGGCGGTAGGTGTAGGCCTGCAACCGCGACCGATCGCCCTGCAGCGGCCCGGCTCCGGCCGGTGGGCGGCGGTGGGTGGGTCGGTTGACGACGATCTCGGCATACATCCGTGGAATGGCCACTGGCTTGTCCCCGCCTGCCTGGCGGCCTTGCCTGTGCCTCCGGCTCCGGCTTGAGAGCTTGTCTGAAAACCACCAAGGACACGAAGGACGCCAAGGGTTTTCAGCTATTTCCTTTGTGTTCCTTTGTGAGCTTCGCCTGGGTGACCACCTTTTCAGAGCGGCTCTGAGCGGTGCGGCAAGGAGTTCCCAGGGTCATCGGGATTTGTAGATGGCTGCCGCCATATAGCCGACGGTGTACTGGCCGGGCCACTTTTGGCCGGTCACATCGCCCGAGTTGGTGTGGTGCAGCACCTTTACCGCGTCGGCGCCCAGCCCTTTTGCCGCGTGCAGAGCGGTCAGGATCGGCATCCGCCCACAGACGGAGCAGCGGGGCGACCTCAGCAGCGCCGTGAGCGCCTCCAGGTCGTAGGCGGCGATCGCTTCCACCACCGCCCGGTCGCGGCGGACCACCTCGTCGTAATTCTCGATGTGGTGCAGGTCCGAGCTGGCGACAAGGAGGATGTGGCTGCCCTCCCTGGACCGCTCGCGGATGGTCTCGGCCAGGGCTGCCGCCAGGCGCTGGGCCGCAGCCGGATCGTCGGTGCCCATCTGGATCGGCACCAGGCGGAAGCTGACCAGTTGGCGCTGGAGGAAGGGCAACTGGATCTCCAGCGAGTGTTCGGCGTCGTGTTGGATGCGGTGCAGCGGCAGCCGTCTGGCCAGAACGGCGATGAACTCCTGGTCCAGGGGCACCGGCCCCAGCGGGGTCTCGTAGGCGTCCTCGGTGTTGACCGCATAGTCACCCACCCAGGCGCGGTGGCTGGGGCCCATCAGCACCACCGTATCCACCTGGCGGCCCTGAAGCTGGCGATAGGCATAGGCGGCGGTCTGGCCCGAATAGGCATAGCCGGCATGAGGGCTGATCAAGCCCAGCAGTTCGCCGGCGATGAGCGGCTGGTCCACGCCGGCCAGATAGTCGTCCACGGCGCGGGCCAGGCTCCTTTCGGTGCCGGGATACCAGCTCCCGGCGATGACAGAGCGGCGAATCGTTGTCATACCATCCCTCCTCCCAGGACAGGCTCAGAGGTGCGTTGCACCTTGATCCTCTGACCTACCACAAGCCTATTATAGCACCAGGCTCCCTGCGGCACAACAGCCCTGGCCCTGTTTTACCGACTGTGCCCGATCCCTTTTGTCCCCGCTCCGGCCTGGATCAGGGGATGAGGCGTTTCAGCTCGTCCAGGTAGGGCTGGACTTGGGCGGCCTCGTCGGGATTGAGTTGCAGGTATGCTTCCAGGTGGGCCTGCGCGTCGGCATAGCGGGCCAGCTCGATGCAGGTGATGGCCAGGTTCCAGTGCGAGGCTGAATCGTCGGGCTCCAGCGCCAGGGCCGATTCGTAGGCCTGGGCGGCCAGGTCGGGTTGTCCCAGGTGGTTGCGGGCCAGCCCCAGTTGAAAATAGAGGGAGGCGTCGGCCAGGTCGGGGTCTTTCGTCAGGGCCTGTTCCAGTTCGGCAGCGGCCCGGCCCCATTCCTGCTGCTCGATGGCCAGTTGGCCGCGCCACAGGTGGCCGTAGGGGCTGTTGCGCCGGGCGGCCGTTGCCAGGGCCGTGCCACCCAGCAAAAGCGCCACCGCCAGGGCCAGGGCCGGCCAGTAACGCCCCAGGCGGTTATGGTCCACCACGCGCAGGCGAAACGGGTCCACCCGGTAGCGGGGGGCCAGCGCCCAGCCCAGGCCCATGCCGCTCAGCAGGCCGCCCAGGTGGGCCAGGTTATCTATGCCGGGCTGGGTGAAGCCCAGGAACAGGTTGAGGAGGATGAGAAAGAGGATGTTGGCCAGCCGCCCCCGCCCCCAGGCCCCCAACTGCCGCCGGTAGAGGGTGAAAAACACCGCCAGCGCCCCGATCAGGCCAAAGATCGCCCCCGACGCGCCCGCCGCCAGGTTGATCGTAAAGGCATAGCTCGCCAGGTTGCCAAACAGCCCGGCCAGCAAATAGATCGCCCAAAAGCGCCCCGGTCCGAGGAGGCGTTCCAGTTCGGTGCCGATGGCCAGCAGGGCATAGCCGTTGAAGAAGAGGTGGATCAGTCCGATGTGCAAAAAGAGGGCCGTGAGCAGCCGCCAGTACTCGCCGGCCGCAATCAGCGCCGTGACTTTGGCCCCCAGGCGGACCAGCACGTCGGTCTGGGTGGAGCCACCGGCAACCGTCTCGACGACAAACATGGCGGCGATCAGGCCCAACAGCAGCCAGGTGGCAACCGGCCGGTGCAGCGGCAGGGGATAGGATATCGGGGTAGCGGATTCATTCACAGGTGGATCTCCCGTGGCAGAGCGCGGCAATGCTCGGCGCGGATAATGGCCGCCACGTCGTCCACCGCCTCGTCCAAGGCGTCGCGGCGGTTGATGACCAGATAGTCAAAGCCGGGGATGCAGGCCATCTCCTGGCGGGCGGTCTCCAGACGGCATTGCAGCACCTCCTCCGATTCGGTGCAGCGTTGGCGCAGCCGGGCGACCAGCTCCTCCTCTGACTCGCAGCTCAAAAAGATGGTGATGGCGGCCGGGATCAGGCCCTTGACCGTCCTGGCCCCCTGCACATCCAGGCGCATCACCACATCCTGCCCCGATCGGAGCGCCTGGCGGACGTGGGCCTTGGGGATCCCCTTGTACTGGCCGTAGACGTGGGCGTACTCCAGCAGCTCGCCGGCAGCAATCATCTCCTCGAACTCGGCGGTGGTATAAAAGTAATAGTCGCGGCCGTGGACTTCGGTGGGGCGGCGCGGTCGGTCAGTGGCGGTGACCACGAAATGGAACCTGAAGCCCCGCTCCTTCATCTTTTGCACCAACGAATCTTTTCCCACGCCCGACGGGCCGCTGATAACGATCAACAGCGGCGGCTGTGGGCGGTAGAATGGATCCACTGCTCCAGAGAGATCGCTCATCGGCTGTACCTCAAAACGCGACAAATTTGCACTGGGGCCGGTTTACGGTATAATCTCCTGCAAAGGTGCCGGGCACCCGTTTCCTCCTGAAAAAAAACCAGTGAATTCATTCGAAACAAACGTGCCCGGTTTAAATCGGGATCGAGGTGGTGAGCCATGCCGATTTACGAGTATCGCTGTGCGGACTGTCGGCGCCGGGTGAGCCTCTTTTTCCGCTCGTTCGAGGCCATGGACGACCGGCCCATCTGCCCGCGTTGTGGAGGCACCCGCCTGACGCGGCTGATCTCGCGCGTCTCGGTCATCCGCTCGGAGGAAAGCCGCCTGGACGATCTGACCGATCCGGCGCTGTTGGACGACCTGGACGAGAACGATCCCAAGAGCCTGGCCCGCTGGATGCGCAAGATGAGTGCCGAGGTCGGCGAGGAGATGCCACCCGAATTCGACGAGGTCATCGATCGGTTGGAGGCCGGTCAGAGTCCGGAAGAGATCGAGCAGGCGATGCCCGACCTGGCCGACGGCATGGGGGGCGACCTGGACGACTCCTTATAGGGCGGTCCATCTCCACCCCCGCTCAAAATTGATCGAACTGGACGACATCCAGGACAAAGACGGTGGCCCCACCCACGCGCACATCCACCGGGGCCGGCAGGTACATTTCGCCCGGTTCCATCACCGGCGGCAGTGGATTGATCAACTGGTGGCGGGTATGGCAATTTTCGCGGACCAGTTGCAGCACGTCAGGCACCTTCTCGTCCTCCACGCCGACCAGGATGGTCGCGTTCCCCTGCCGCAAAAACCCCCCCGTGGTGCTGATGGTCGTGGCCCGGTAGCCGGCCCGGGTCAAAGCCTCCACCAACCGCCCGGCATCGTCGCTCTGAACGATGTTCATGATCAGTTTCATCTCTCCCCCTTGCGGCTGTTCAGATGCCGGGCACTCTGGCAGGCGATAACCGCCTGGCGGATGGCTGCCTGCACCGCCTCTACCTCGTCGGTAGCGTTCACCACCACCCACCGCCCCGGCTCCTGGGCGACCATCGCCAGGTAGCCGGCGCGGACCCGCCGGTGAAAGGCGAGCTCTTTTTGCTCCATCCGGTTCCAGGCATCGCCGCCGCCCCGGGCCTTGCGGCGCAGCCCCACCTCTACCGGCACGTCGAGATAGAAGCTCAGGTCGGGCACCAGGCCACCGGTGGCAAAGCGGCTGATGAACTGCAACGCCTCCAGGTCGAGTTGACCGCCATAGCCCTGGTAGGCCAGGCTCGAATCGGTGTAGCGGTCGCACAGGACGATGCCCCCCCCTGCCAGGTGGGGGCGGATGACCTGGGCCACATGCTGCGCCCGCGCTGCCGAGAAAAGCAGAAACTCGGTGACCGGCAGCATCTCGGTGTGAGCCGGGTCGAGCAGGATGAACCGCACCGCCTCGCCGATGGCAGTGCCGCCCGGTTCGCGGGTGACCAGCACGGCAGCCCCTTGCGCCTGCAAATAGTCGGCCAACAGGCGCATCTGGGTGGATTTGCCACAGCCCTCCGGCCCCTCGAAGGTGATGAACAGCCCCACGATCTGTTCCCCTTCCTCACTCCTGTATTGGTATTGTAAGACAGAGGGGCCTCTTTGTCAAAAAAGGGCCAGGATTTGACCTGACCCCATCCCCCCAACCTTATCAGGGTAGGTTTTTGGGCGCCCCCTGGCCCCCTCTTGTCCCCGGCACCCAAGAGCCCGTCGCGCCGGGGAGGGGGCCTGCATTGGCAGGCCAGGAGAGCTGTAGTATAATAGCCCGGCCCCCGCCGGTGTGACGGGTGGCAATGACAACGCAGAGGGACCAGATGGAGACACAGCAAACCCCGATGGCCGAAGCGGTGCGGGCCGCCTACCGCGCCGGCCAGGAAGATGAAACCCTGGAACCGCTGGTGCGGGTGGACCCGGCCGGTCGGCCGGTGGGCAACATCCAGGAGGGTGATTATGTGATCTTTTACGACATCCGCGGCGAGCGGGAGGTTGAGCTGACCTCGGCCTTTGTGGACCGGGAGTTCCCCCACTTTCCGCGCCGGCCGATGACGGTGCACTGGGTCACCATGATCGAATACCACCCCGACCTGGCCGTGCAGGTGGCCTTCCCTCCCTTGGGCCGCGTCCCCGACACACTGTGCGAGGTGGTCAGCCGCGCCGGTCTGCGCCAGGTCAAGGTGGCCGAATCGGAGAAGGCCATCCACGTCGGTTTTTTCCTCAACGGCAAGGGCACCGAGGCGTTCCCCGGCGAGGAGCGGGTGATCATCCCCTCGCCGCACGGTGCGGCCTTTTACGAGATGCCGCCGCAGATGAGCGCCGCTGCCGTGGCCGAGGCGGCCATTGCGGCGCTGCGCGACCCCCGTTACGCCCTGGTGACGGTCAATCTGTGCAACGTAGATGTCATCGGCCACATCGAGAACCCGGCTGCCATCCGCGTTGCCGTGGAGACGGTGGACGCCCAGATGGGGCGCATTGTCGAGGCGGCCCAGGCCGCCGGCGTCACCGGGGTGATCACCGCCGACCACGGCACGGTGGAACGGTGGTACTACCCCGACGGCACGGTGGATACCGGCCACACCGACAGCCCCGTGCCTTTTCTCCTGGCCGACCCTGCCTCTGGCCGGGGGGTCCGCCTGCGCCAGGACGGGGCGCTGACCGACGTGGCGCCGACGGTGCTGCACCTGATGGGCCTCCCCCAACCGGCAGCCATGACCGGCCGGAGCCTCCTCACCTCCCCTTTGCCGGCAAAAAACCGCCGCGTGCTGCTCCTCATCCTCGACGGCTGGGGCATTGGCGATGGCGGGCCGGGCGACCTGATCGCCCAGGCCCACACGCCGGCCCTGGACAGGCTGCGGGCGGCCTGGCCGCAAACGCAACTCCAGGCCGCGGGGCTGGCCGTGGGCCTGCCGCCCGGCACCGTGGGCAACTCGGAGGCCGGGCACCTGCACATCGGGGCCGGCCGGGTGGTCCCTGCCGACCGGGTGCGCATCAACCAGGCATTGGAAGATGGCTCCTTTTTCGAGAACCGGGCCTTCCGCTGGGCGATGCAGGGGGCGAAACGGGATGGCACGCGGCTGCACCTGCTGGGCATCGTCTCGTTCTACAGCTCCCACGGCTCGGTGGAGCACCTGCTGGCGTTGCTGGAGATGGCCCACCGGGAGGGGGTGCCGCAGGTCTACATCCACGCCATGTTGGGCCGGCGCGGCGAGCGCCCTGAAAGCGGAGCCCTTTACCTCGAACAGGTAGAACGTGCCGCCGAACGTCTGGGCACCGGCCAGGTGGCCACGGTCATCGGCCGCTTCTGGTCGCTGGACCGGGAAGGGCACTGGGACCGGATTGAAAAGAGCTATCGCCTCCTCGTGGAGGGGCAGGGCCGGCCGGTTCCTTGATCCACAGCCACCTCGAAATTTGACCTTTTGTCCAAATTGGTGTACACTGCGCCCCGCGTTAGCACTCGCGTTTCAAGAGTGCTAACGCCTCAGTCATGTCAACCAAAACTAACAATAGGGAGGGATGAGAAATGACGCTAAAACTCAAACCACTGGCGGACCGCGTGGTCGTCGAGCCGATCGAGCGAGAAGAGGTGACGGCCAGCGGCATCTATGTGCCGGAAACGGCCAAGGAAAAGCCCCAGGAGGGCACGGTGATCGCGGCCGGTCCAGGCCGCCGGGACGAGGAGGGGAAGTATATCCCCATGGACGTCAAGGTGGGCGACCGGGTGCTGTATGCCAAGTATGCCGGCACCGAGGTCAAGCTTGGGGACAAGAAGTATCTGATCCTCAAGGAAAGCGACATCCTGGCCATTCTGGAATGACCAGCAACCTGGTAGATGAGCAAAAGGAGTGAGTAAGATGGCAAAGCAATTGATTTTCTCCGAAGAAGCCCGCCGGGACCTGAAGATCGGCGTGGATACCCTGGCGAATGCGGTCAAGGTCACCCTGGGCCCCAAGGGCCGCAATGTGGCCGTGGACAAAAAGTGGGGGGCGCCGACCATCACTCACGACGGGGTGACGGTGGCCAAAGAGATCGAACTGGAAGCGCCGTTCCAGAACATGGGGGCCCAGTTGCTCAAAGAGGCGGCCACCAAGACCAACGACGTGGCCGGCGATGGCACCACCACGGCCACCGTGCTGGCGCAGATGATCGTCAATGAGGGGCTCAAGAACGTGGCCGCCGGGGCCAACCCGATGCTGCTCAAGAACGGCATCCTCAAGGCCGCCGAGGCGGTGGTCAAGGCTTTGCGCGAGGCGGCGCAGCCGATTGATACCAGGGAAGAGATTGCCAACGTGGCGGCGATCTCGGCCAACGACCAGGAGATCGGCGATCTGATCGCCGAAGTGATGGACAAGGTCGGCAAGGATGGCGTCATCACCGTCGAGGAGAGCAAGGGCCTGGCCTTTGAGACCGAATATGTGGAGGGGATGCAGTTCGACCGGGGCTATATCTCGCCCTACTTTATCACCGACCCGGAGCGGATGGAGGCGGTGATCGAAGACCCCTACATCCTGATCCACGACAAAAAGATCTCCAGTGCCCAGGACATCATCCCGGTGTTGGAAAAGATGGTCCAGACCGGCCGCAAGAACCTGGTGATCATCGCCGAGGATGTGGATGGCGAGGCGCTGGCGACGCTGGTGCTCAACAAGCTGCGCGGCGTGTTCAACTGCCTGGCGGTTAAGGCCCCCGGGTTTGGCGACCGGCGAAAGGCGATGCTGCAGGACATCGCCGTCTTGACCGGCGGCCAGGTGATCACCGAGGAGATGGGCCGCAAGCTGGAAACCACGCAGATCAGCGACCTGGGCCGGGCAGACAAGGTTGTCTCGACCAAGGAAGAGACCACCATCGTCGGCGGCCACGGCGACGAGGCGCAGATCAAAGGCCGCATCAACCAGATCAAGGCCGAGATCGAAGTGTCCACCTCCGATTATGACAAGGAAAAGCTGCAGGAGCGGCTGGCCAAGCTGGCCGGTGGGGTGGCCATCATCCGCGTCGGCGCCGGCACCGAGGTGGAGCTGAAGGAAAAGAAGCACCGCGTCGAGGATGCCCTGTCGGCTGCCCGCGCCGGCGTCGAAGAGGGCATGGTGCCCGGCGGCGGTGTGGCCCTGATCAACGCCATCCCTGCCCTGGATGCGCTCAGGTTCGAGTTCACCGATGAAAATACCGGTGTGGCCATTGTGCGCCGGGCCCTGGAAGAGCCGATGCGCCAGTTGGCGTTCAACGCCGGCAAGGATGGGGCCGTTGTGGTCGAGAACGTCCGTCGCCAGCAGAAGGAACAGAACAATATGAACGTGGGGTACGACGTGCTGCGCGACGTGTACGTGGATATGGTCAAGCAGGGCATCATCGACCCGGTCAAGGTCACCCGCAGCGCGGTGGAGAACGCGGCCAGCATCGGGGCCATGATCCTGACCACCGAGGCGCTCATCACCGACATTCCGGAGAAAGAGAAGGCGCCCACGCCGCCGACCCCGGAGTACTAGTGGCAACATCCCGATCAAGAACAGCCCCTCCCCGGAGAGGGGCTGTTCTTGATCCCATCCGCTGAACCCGCCCCCGTCTTTCCAGCCCCCGCGGCCAGGACGGCAAGGGGGTTCACCCGGCACAGCTCTTTCGCCATTTGACGAACCGGGCGATTTGTGTTATAATAGTCATTGGATCAGGGATAGCCGGCACTCACTCTGCCGGATAGCGAGCGGTCGAAGCCCAGGGTACCCCTGGTCCTTACCCCGGCGGGGCCAAAATCCTTCTTCCTTTCCCAGACGGGGGATCGCAGGTTTATACAGGCGAATAGAGGGACCGCCGGGCGGTCTGGGCGTGCCCGTTGGTGAATCTGCTCTAAGCGACTCCGCGGCCTGTGTGGAGCCGGAGCAGGCCTGGTTCAGGTTTCTTGCCGGTGTCCATTACTTCCCAAACGATCTTTTCAGGCCGAGCCATCTATGCTTGCCCACAGAATCTTATCCGGCCACGGGCAAAGCGCATCATGGAGGCCCAAAGCTACAAAGCGCCGCAGTCTCGCCAATGTCGGCACCGAGGCCACAAAACAGCCGGGCTCCCCACCTGCCCTGTAGCAACGGGTAGACGGTATGCTCCGGGGAAGGCCGGGCATGCGCCGCGGCTGTCAAGTCTTTGATGGAGAGAGTAAAAGTGAATATCGTCGAACTTGAAACCAAGACCCTGAGTGAACTACAGGAAATGGCCCGCCAGCTCCGGCTTACCGGCTATAGCCGGCTCAAAAAGCACGATCTGGCCATGCGCCTGTTGGAGGCTCAGGCAGAGAGCGCAGGGCTCCTGTTCGGCGGCGGCATCCTGGACATCGTCGCCGACGGCATCGGCTTCCTCCGATCGGGCGATCTGTTGCCCAGCCCCGATGACATCTATGTCTCCCAATCCCAGATCCGCCGTTTTGGCCTGCGCCCGGGGGACACGGTGATCGGTCAGGTCCGGCCACCCAAAGAGAACGAAAAGTATTACGGGTTGCTGCGGGTGGAGACGGTCAACAACATGGACCCGGAGCAGGCCAAGCGCCGCCCCTGGTTCGACGCCCTGACGCCGATCTTTCCCCGGCAGCAGCTCCGCCTCGAAACGGGCCAGTTCCCGTTATCCACGCGGTTGCTGGATATGCTGGCCCCCATCGGGCGCGGGCAGCGGGGCCTGATCGTTTCGCCCCCCAAAGCCGGCAAGACCACCATCCTGAAAGAGATCGCCAACGGGCTCACGAGCAACTATGAGGACCTGCACCTGATGGTGGTGCTCATCGGCGAGCGACCGGAGGAGGTCACCGATATGGCCCGCTCGGTCGAGGCCGAGGTGATGGCCGCTACCTTTGACGAGCCGGTGCAACACCATGTGCGGGTTGCCGAGATGGCCCTGGAGCGGGCGAAACGGCTGGTCGAGATCGGGCGGGATGTGGTCATCCTGGCCGACTCGATCACCCGCCTGGCCCGGGCCTACAACCTGGTCGTCCCGCCCAGCGGCCGGACCCTGTCGGGTGGCATTGACCCCGCCGCGCTCTACCCACCCAAACGCTTCTTCGGCGCGGCCCGCAACATCGAAGAGGGCGGTAGTCTGACCATCATCGCCACCTGCCTGGTGGACACCGGCAGCCGCATGGATGATGTCATCTACGAGGAGTTCAAGGGCACCGGCAACATGGAGATGCACCTCAACCGCAAGCTGGCCGAACGCCGCCTCTTCCCCGCCATTGACATCGAACGCTCCAGCACCCGGCGCGAGGAGCTGCTGCTGGACAAGGAAACGCTCTCGCGGGTGTGGACCTTGCGGCGCATGATCGATGCCCTGGGGGGAGGAGCCGATGCGGTCGAACCGGTGCTGGACCGCCTGCGCAAGACCCGCAGCAACAGCGAATTCCTGACCACGCTGAACCGCGACATCTGAGCACAGAAAAACCTCTGTCGGAACCGCAGAGACACAGAGAGCGGGAGCCCTCTCTGGGCCTCAGCCGTCCCTGCCACACCTGCCAGGGCCAGATTTGGCAATTCTCCCCTGCTGTGGTATACTGAACCTTGTCGCGGCCGTATGGGCGGCGCAACCTTTTCGGAGTGGAGGCATGATCGAGTCGCAAACCGGATTCCCTGCGCGGGAGGCGGCGTCGGCGACGATCTGGGCCAGAGGCTGCCACCGGTTGGCCTCGCTGAAGGGCCAGGTTGAAGCAAGGCTCCGCAACCTGCCAGGGACAAGGGGGGCGCGAATCCTGAAGAGCAGCGGGCCTCTTTTCGGTGGCCTGATGCGCCAGGTCTTATCCCAGGCACACCTCGCCGGGGTTTTGAGGCGGGTATGGGCCGGCCTGGGCGAGGGTCCCCAGATCAACCGGCTGGCCCTCCATCTGGTTGTGTTCTTGCTGGCTATCGGCGTGGTCAGCATCAGCCAGGCCAGCCTGCCCCAGATCGATTTTCTCCTGCCCACACCCACTCCGGCGCCCGAATTGGGTACCCATACCGTCACCACCCAGACGGCCTCTCGCGGGGGGAACCGGGGGATCAACAACAGCTCGACCCTGTTCCAGGCTCCGGTGCCGCACACCACCATCCCCGACCGCGACCGGATGGAGATCATCACCTACACCGTCCAGGCCAACGACAACGTGTGGGCCATTGCCCAGGGCTTTGGGCTAAAGCCGGAGACGATCCTGTGGGCCAACCCGGCGCTGGAAAAATCGCCGGACCTGTTGCACGTGGGCCAGGTGCTCATCATCCTGCCGGTAGATGGGGTCTACCACACCGTCCAGCGGGGCGATACGGTGGAAAAACTGGCCAAGACCTATCAGACGACGGTGGACAAGATCACCTCCTTTGCCCTCAACGGCCTCAGCGAACCCTATCTGCTACAGCCTGGTCAAAAGCTGGTCATCCCCGATGGCCGGAAGCAGATCGTCGTGCCCCAGCAGAACTATTATCCGATGACCATCGTCGGCCATGCCCCCAAGGATGCCCTCAAGGGCTCTGGCAAGTTTGCCTGGCCGACCCAGGGCTACCTCAGCCAGCGCTACTGGAGTGGACACCTGGGCATTGACATCGCCAATCGCACCGGGACTCCCATCTACGCGGCCGATGATGGGTATGTGCTCATGGCCGGCCGGGACACCTACGGCTATGGCAACCAGGTGGTGATTGACCACGGCAACGGCTACCTGACGCGCTATGCCCACCTGCAGACCATTCTGGTCAAAGCCGGCGATAGCGTCAAAAAGAATCAAAAGATCGGGACGATGGGCAGCACCGGCCGCTCCACAGGGCCGCACCTTCACTTTGAGGTGATCCAGGACGGGGCGCGGCGTAACCCGCTGAGTTTCCTGCCGTAACCTGCCTGACCATAAACAATGGGCGCGAGGCTTGACCCCGCGCCCGTTTTTGATTTCGAACCTGTCCGAAAGTGGGTGCCGGACGGCCTTTCCAGGCCGTCGGGGCCGGCTGGAAAGCCTGCCCTACCGATTTTTCGGATAGGCACCTGGCCGTTCGCCGTTCGTGGCTACACCCAGCCCCGCAACTTCATCGCCTCGGCCACGCGGGCCACCGACACGATGTAGGCCCCCATGCGGTTGTGGACGCCATACTTCTGGGCCGTTTGGTGCACGGCATGGAAGGCCGCCGTCATCTTTTTATCCAACTTTTCATAGACCTCAGCGGCTTCCCAGTAATAGTCGTAGGCGTTCTGCACCTGCTCAAAATAGGATACCGTCACCCCGCCGGCATTGCACAAAAAGTCAGGGATGACGTAGACGCCGTTTTTGAACAGGATTTCGTCGGCTTCGGGCGTGGTGGGGCCGTTGGCCAACTCGGCGACGATCTTGGCCTTGATGTTCCCTGCATTCCAGGGGCCGATCTGGTTTTCCAGGGCCGCCGGGATGAGCACATCCACCTCCAGCTCCAGCAACGCTTCGTTGCTGACCGGCTGGCAGGCATCGCAGCAGCGGTAGGTGGCCACGGTGCCCCTGGCGTTCTTCCAGGCCAGCGTGGCCTCAAAGTCCAGGCCCTCGGGGCAGTAGACCCCGCCCCTGGAGTCGGACACGGCCACCACTTTGGAGCCGAACATGCTGGTGATGAGCCGGTGGGCAAACTGCCCGGCATTGCCGTAGCCCTGGACGGCCACGGTGGCCTTGCTCAGGTCAATGTCCAGCACCTTGGCCGCCTCGCGGATGGTGTACATGCCCCCCCTGGCCGTGGCATCACCGCGTCCGGCCGAGCCACCCAGCGGCAGCGGTTTGCCGGTGATCACGCCCGGCACGTTGTAGCCGCGCATGACGGCGTACTCGTCCATCATCCAGGCCATGATCTGGGGCGAGGTGTACACGTCGGGGGCCGGCACGTCTACCTCTTCGCCGATATAGTGGCCGATGGCGCGGATATAGGCCCGGCTGAGGCGCTCCAACTCCGCTGCCGACATCTCTTTCGGGTTGCAGATAATGCCCCCCTTGCCGCCCCCCAGGGGGATGTCCACCACCGCCGTCTTCCAGGTCATCCAAGCCGCCAACGCGCGGACGGTATCAATCGTCTCGTCGGGGTGGAAGCGGATGCCGCCCTTGGTCGGGCCGCGGGCGTCGTTGTACTGGACGCGGAAACCGTGGAAAACCTTGACCGTCCCGTCGTCCATCCGCACCGGCATCGTGACGTGGAACTCGCGCAGCGGCCAGCGCAGCAGCTCGTGAACTGCCGGTTCCAGACTCATAATCCTGGCCGCCTCATCCAGTTGCGCCTGTGCAATCTTGAAAGGATTTAACTCACTCATTCCTTCTCTCCTTTATCTTTGGGTTTGAATGGGCTCTTGCGAGGAAAGGCGAAAGCCCGGCGCCTTACTACAAACGCCTCGTCCGATCTTAAAAAAAATATACCCGAACTGTCCACCTCCTTATGCGCGCGGGTATACCTTGCATCAAGGAATTGCCACGCTGCAATTCTAAATTGTGGGCAAATTATAGCACAGAGATACGGCACAGGCAAAAAAAGGTCCGGTTGTGGAAAGAGTGCCCGGCTAACGTGCCCGGCACCTGGAACCCCGGCTCCGTTCACGCCCCAATGGCCAGAAGAGCTGCTCTACCGCCCAGTGGATGGCCAGGCAGACCCACAGGTTGTGCGTCAGGAGGAACAACAGGGCCGCGACCAGGGCCAGCGCCGCCCGCAGCCACTGCCCGCCCACCGCACCGTTCGAGCGCCATCCCTGCCGCCACCAGGGGTTCAGCCCCCACTCCAGATAGACCAGGCCCAGCCCCAGGAACACACCCCAATAGACACTGCCCAGCAGCAGCGCCAGCGCCGCCCGGTAAAAGGCCCAGTGCGCTTCCAGGCAGAGCCCATCCACCAGCAGCGCCCACCAGGGCCGAGGGGGGAAACGCAGCGGCGGAGGATCGGCTCCCCGGCGGGCGTTGGTCCAGGCCAGGACCAGGATCAGCGCCGCGAGCGACCCCAGCCCCGCCCCTGTGCCTGCCGCCTCCAGCCAGCGGGTCACCGGCCAGCGGGCGTTCAACCCGACCAACCCCAGGTCTTCCGGCGACAGCAGGCCGTGGAAGGGGGGCAGCGGCCAGCCTCCCAGGGCCAGATAGGGGACCCCCAGAAAGAACCAAAAGCGCCCGACCTCTACCGGCCAACGGCCAACGGTCAGGCGTCCCAAGGGCGTGGTCCTGAGCCACCACAGCATGTGGCTGCCCAGAAGGTACACCAGGGCCGAACCCAGGACCCAGAACAGCAAGGAGGAGGGAGAGGCCGACAACAGGAGGGTTGCGCGGCAGGCCATCCGATCCTAAATCGGCTCCTCTTTGATCGGCACCAGGAGGGTGACTTTGGTCCCCTGGCCCGGCGCCGATTCGATGCTGATGTTGCCCCCCACCAGTTGCGCCCGCTCTTTGAGGTTGATCAGCCCCAGGCTGCCCCGTGAACCGTAGCTGCTCTCGACGGCCTCCACGTCAAAGCCCCGGCCGTTGTCTGCCACCTGCGCCAGGAACATGTCGCCCTGCACTGCCAGCCGCACCCAAATGTGGGTGGCCTGGGCATGTTTCTTGGCGTTATTGACCGCTTCTTCGATGATGGCGAACACCACCCCCTGGGTGTCGGTGTCCAGGCAGTCTTCAAAGCGTTCGGCGTCTACCGTAACCGGCAGGCCATCGTTTTCGCGCAGGTTATCGGCGTACTGGTTCAGGGCGGCCACCAGCCCTTCCGTCTCGAGGATCACGGGCCGGAGGGTAAAGAGCATGGAGCGGATCTCTTTGACGGTGCGGTGGGCCATATCCTCCAGCCGGGCCAGTTCGGCTTTGGCCCGGGCCGTATCGCGTTCCACCAGGAGGCGCGCAAAATTGAGGCGCATGGCGATGGCCGCCAGGTCCTGGGTTGGCCCGTCATGGAGATCGCGGGCCAGCTTGCGCCGCGCCTGCTCTTCCTTGTCAATGAGCTTGTCGCGCTCTTCCTGCAGGCTCTTGTAGAGGCTGGCGTTCTGCAGGGCGATGGTCGCCTGGTTACAAAAGATGGTCAGCAACTCTACATGCTCCGCGGTGTAGGCGTCGGGCCAGACCGAGGCGAACAGAACGGCGCCATAGGTCTCAAAGCCGGCGCGCAGCGGAACACAGATCATAGATTTGCACGGCTTGAGCGATTCAAAAACCCGCAGCTCCGGGTCGGCCGAGGGGGGGCCCCCGATGATCGCCTCCGCCGAAACAAAGGCCGTCTCCAGGATTCCGGACCGCCCTTTGATCCGTCGCGTCTCATCCTCGCGGATCACCAGGTTGCGATGGGAGGCCGGCGTCAGGTAGCCATCCTTGTCGTACAACAGCACCAGGCCGACCGACTCACCCACGCGCAGGCCCAGCTCGTCAAAGCCGAAACGGCTGATCTCCAGGATCGTTTCCAGAACCCGTTCGTAGTTCAGGGTGGCGCTCAGGTTGGAAGCCAGTTCGAGGACCATCCGGTAGCGGTCCGGGAGGATCGAATGCTCCGCGTCGGCGGCGGAGGTTCGGCGCGGTGCAAGGGAAGCGGTCCCCGGGCCCAATAACCCACTTATCCCGCCCGTCAACAGGAACAACAGGCTTTGCAGTCCGACCTGGAAGAACGAAATGGCCCCCTGGTCCGCTTTCCAGGTGAGCGCCTGATAGAGCACAAGGGTAGCGACCGGGATCGTGGCGGTAAACAGCCCGATCTGCCAGTCAAAGCGCAGGGCGGCAACCAGGATGGGGAAAAGGGGGAAGAAAAAAAAGGGGCTTTCGGGCCCGCCCGACAGGGCCAGGAGGGCGATCGTGGCTGCGGTGTCGGCGATCAGGGTAAAGAAGGGGATGGCTCCGGAGAGCAGGTGGACAACCAAAAGCAGGGTGATGGTCAGGTTGTAAGCTCCAAAGATCAGCAGAAAGCGGGCCAGATTCAGAGAGGAAAGATAGTGGTTGGGATCGAGCAGGGCTATGACCAGGACACAGACAAACAGCCCCCACCGTGCCAGGCAGAGGGCACAGTCGGTACTCCACTGACTATCGCCCCTGGTCGGTCTCAGCCGCTTTTTGGCCAACGGACCGCCTCCACCGCTGCTCTATGGTCTCCACCCCACGGAGAATGCCAGGCTGTTGCATAAAAAACCGTGGTCGCGCACCCCGCTCTGCGAACCGGTGCGGCCACGGTGAGCCGACCCCAAGGTGGGCGAGAAGGGAGTCGAACCCCTGCCCTCGTGTATGTGAGACACGCGCTCTAGCCATCTGAGCTACTCGCCCTATCCAGGTTAAAGTATAGCATTTTTGCCGGAAAAGTGCAAATTGGCCCGGCTCGATCGGCGGTGCGCTACCCGCCGTCGGGCAGGTTTGTTACCGGTTACGGGTTTGCTCCCTGCCCGCTTTTCGAGTATAATGCAGACCATGAACAGGGGATATGCCTTTGGCTTTTTGATCGTCCTGCTGATTGCGATTCTGGGTTTTTACGTCGCCTATACCGGCTTTGTATCCAGCCGGGAGGCGCTGCATGCCCAGTCCACCCCGGCGCCGACCACCGCCGCGGTCAAAACTCTGCGCCCGCCCACGGCCACGGCTACAGCTACGCCGGTCCTCCTCCCGACGCCAGCGCCGGGGATTACGGCCACCCTCACGGCCCTGGTGTCGGTCGGTGTCACCGAGCCCCCCTCGCCTACCGGGCTACCGGCCACTGAGCCCCCCTCACTCCCCACGCCTGAGCCTCCCTCACCGCCTCCTGCCGAACCGACGGCCGTGCCACCGCCTACCCCTGTGCCGGCCCCGACCTACCAGTTCCGGCTGCTCGGTGCCCGCCCCGATGCCGGCCGGGCGGGCTGTTGTTACATCGGCGGCACAATCCGGGATGCGGCGGGCAAGATGCTGGAAGGGGTCCGGGTGAGGGCCTATAATGAATGGCAGGCCCTGGAAGCAACCAGCAAGGGAGGGGTGGACCTGGGCCATTACGATATTCCCATCGGCGCGGACCGGGTCAACTGGTACGTGATCGTCGTGGATGCAGCCGGCAACCCCGTCAGCCCCCAGGCGGTGGTCCAGTTCGATCCAGGCGCGGCCGGCTGGTATTGGGTGGAGTGGCAGCGCACCTATTGAACGACCCCTGGCCCATGCCGGAGGGTGGGCCGCCGGTCATTGCTCCGGGGAATAGCGGCAGCGCCCCAGCCCCCGTTCCTGGTTGAGGTACTGGCATAGCATCACGTAGGGGGCCATGAGCCGCAGTTCGTCAATCTGGCTTGGCTCCATCACCGACCACCAGAACTGCTCGTCGTTTTGGGTCCAGTTGACGTCGGGCATGTAGATCAGGCTCATGACGCCGATCCAGGGCTGCCAGTGGGCTTTGGCGTACTGGTAGGCGCGCACCATATACTCCCCCTGCACAAACTGATCGGCCACCCGGTGCCAGTAGTACGGGCTGTTGGTCCGCTCGTCGCGGGTCCAGCCGAACTCCAGCACCACCACCCGTTTGTTTGCGTCGCCGTTGTCCACCATGATCTGGCGCAGGTCCTCGACGTGGCGGAAGCAGTAGATGCGGCAGGCCGGGCCGGGGCAGTTGACGTCACCCACGTTGTAATAGTTGGGATCGTTGGCCACCTGATCGGGGTCCATTTCCGGGGGAGCTCTGTAGCCGGCCCCGTGGACCCCTAGCGCATCAAAGTAGCCTTTGGCGCCAGCGGCGTACATGGCCTGAACAAACCGGGTGTCGGGCACGGCCCGCTGGCTCAGTTCGGTCGTAGGGGCCAGGCCGGCGCTGATGACCAGGGCGTTGGGATCGGCCTTTTTGATGGCCTGGTAGGCCTTTTTCAACATCTGGGTATATTCCTGGGCGTTGGGCGGCTTGTTGCCCCACTCCCGGGCCAGGTTCGGCTCGTTCCACACCTGGTAGGCCTGGATGCGGCCCCGGTAACGGGTGGCCAGGGCCGAGAGGAATGCCGCAAAATGGTCGCTGTTGCCCGGCGGTGGGCCGGCCCAGTCGGGGGCGTCGCTCACGCGGATGATCAGCTTCAGGCCGAACTCCTGGACCTGGTCCACAATGCGGTCGGTCGTCTCCCAGTCATATTTGCCCTTGCCCGCCCCTTCGATGTCGCTCCAGGCGAACCACTGCTTCACCCAGGTGAACCCGGCATCGCGGATCAGGCCCAGGTCCCGGTGGGCGATCTCTGGCTGCCACCACAGAAACGCCTGGATGCCAAAGTCGGGGGAGGTCATGGTGGCCGGCAGCGGAGAGGGGCGCGGGGTTGGGGGTGGGGCGGTGGCGGGCAGGTCGGTCGGTGGAGGCGGGGTGGGTTGCACTGCCTCGGTCGGTGGAGGCAGGGTGGTAGTAAGAACAGGGGTCGGCAGCGGGGTGGCCGTTGGCTCCGGCACCTCGGTCGTGGCCAGGGCCACCGCTGTAAAGGTCGGCCGCAGGGTGGCCCACGGCGTCGGAGTGGCTTCCGGGCCGGAGGCCAGGCGCAGGATGACGACCACGCCCACAAAGATCAGGGCCAGCATAATGCCCAGGCCCAACAGGCCGACGACGATCAAGATGCCAAGGTCCTTGCCGCTTCTGCCGGGCCGGCCCGGTTTGAGTGGTGAATTTCTGCCCTGTGTCATCGGTTCCACCTGAGAGCCTGATCCTGCCAGGTTTGTGGTGTCGTAAACCAGCCCTGGGCGTCCGGGCCGGCTACTTGGCCATGGACTTGAGCCGGTGGTAGGTCTCCGTCGGCGTCCAATCCCCCTTGACGATGCCCCATTGCGCCTTTTCCGTGCCGGGGGCAACCACCTCGAAGTTCAGGTTCCACAGAAAAGCCACGCCCACAAAGCCCCATTGCTTCATCAGCTTGTAGGCTTCCACCGTCCAGGCGGCCTGTTCCTCCCGGGTGTTGTCCTGGGCATAGCCATAGCTCGGATCACCTGTCCAGTTGGTGGCCCAGCCGAATTCGGTCGGCCAGATCTTTTTGTTGCCGTCGCCATACTGCTTCATGATCTTGTAGTAACCGTTCAGGGTGGAGTAAAAGCTCCAGGAATGGTGCAGGGTCGTGCATGGCCCTCGGAAGGAGGAGCCTTGCTTGGTGATGAAATCGCATGCCTCCTGGCCGCCCTTGACCCACGGGGCGACGTTGTAGCCGCTGGGGTGGGCGCCGATGGCGTCGCAGTAGTTCTTTAAACCGGCCTTGTACATCCCCTCCAGGTATTGATAGTCGTCCATGGCCTTGGGGGGCGGAGCACCGGTCGGCGTCAATGCCCCGCTGACCACGATCATGTTGGGACAGACCGATTTGATCTTGTTGTAGGCCGGCTTGAGCATGGCCACGTAAGCCGCCGGGTCGATCTTCATGTTGCCCCACTCGTAATGCAGGTTCTGCTCGTTCCACACCTCGATGGCCTTGACTCTGGTGTTGCAGTAACGGCCGGCCAACGCCCCCAGGAAATCGGCCAGGTCCTGGTAGTTGTTGGGCGGGCCGCCCACGCCGAGGTCGCCACCGGGACGCGCCCAGGCCGGGGCGTTGACTACACTCCACAGGATATTGACACCGGCGCCGTTGGCCGCCGCGACGATCTCATCCAGCGCCCCCCATTCATAACTGCCCTTGGCCGGCTCGAAATATTTCCACTCTACCTGTTGTTTGACCCAGCCAAAGCCCAGGTCCTTGACGTGGGCCATCACGGTGCCGGCCTGGTCGTTGCCAACCATGTGGGCCTGGATGCCATAGCCAAAGGCGGTGTTGGGTGGCGGGTTGCCACCGCTGCTGCTGCCCCCGCCCGACGAGCCCGATCCACCGCCGCCGCTCGGCTTGGCCGTGGGTTTGGGGGTGGGGGTGGGGGCGGGCGTCGGTGTCTCGGTGGGGATAGGGGTGGGCGTCTCGGTGGGGATGGGCGTCGGCGTGGGGGTGGGGGTGGGAGTGGGGGTCGGTTCGGCCACGGTAAAGGCCACCCGGTTGGCCCCGGCCACCGTCTGTCCGCCGTTGGCCACGATGGACGCGCTGAGTTCATAGCTGCCCGGTTTGTCGGCCTGCCAGGTGAAGCTGCGCTGGTCCAGCCCGGTGGTCGTCTCGGCGATCGGGCCGCCCGTAGCATCGGCCACGCTCCACACCACCGAGAAGGTGCTGTCCACCTGGCCTACGGCTGCCTGGGCCGCGGCCTGGTAGTCGCGCACCAGGTCCCAGATGCGGGGGTCGTTCCCATCATCCCACAGGGCCCGCATCGCCACACCGCCCAAACCAAAGCGGCCGATCAGGTCCAGTTTTCGGCTCAGGCTGCTGGCATCCTCCAGCCAGACGGTGCGCTCCTGGCCGCTGGCCTCATCCACGTAGGTGAAGCGGTACCGCCCGGCGGCCTGGTCGAACTCGACACCGGTCGTATCCAGGTTGACCGTCACCTCCTCGCCGGGGACGAGGAGGTCGCCGCCCGCCTGGACCACCAGCTTGCTCAGTTCGGCCAGGGCATCGCGATAGGTGCGCTCCACCAGCACCCCGCCGGCGTTTTCCACGCTGCGGGCAGTGAATACCGGTTGTAGTTTGTAGCGTTCCACCTCGCCCACGGCCCACCACAGCAGAGCCTCCATCTGGCCGCCAGGGCCGTAGGCCGCCGGGTCCTGGACGGCGGGGAACTTGAAGCCGTCCACACCCCGCCCCAGGGCAGCCCAGTCGTAGGCGCCCGTCTCCCAGCGGTCTTGGGCGATCTGTACCGGCGCCTCGACATGGAGGGTGAGCCGCTTGCCCCTGGCGTGAAGCTCGTCGGCCAGCCGCTGGACAAAGGCGGTGTAGGCATCGCGCAGGTCAGGGTTGATGCCCCGGTAATCCAGGTCCACTCCGTTGTACATCTCCCTGACCACCAGATCGACTATCGCCTGGACATGGGCCTCGCGGAATTCAGGCAGGACCAGCATATTGTCCACCAGGTCACTGCGGACCACACCGTCATCGGTCCAGTTGCGCACCGTGGGCAGGATGCGGTACGACTCCTGGCCGGTCATGTCGGGCAACTGGGGCAGGCTGCCTGTCACACCGTTATCCGGGCCGAGATAATAGCCCAGCGGATTCAGTTCTGCCAGAGCCTGTTCGCCCGCTTTGGGAAGGGCTACATAGTCGGGCAATTCGGCGCTGACCTGGGGCGGTCGCCTGCCACATTGGGCCACGGCCACCGTCTCCGGCAGGTAGTTCAGGCGCGACTCGATCAACTCATCTTCCAGCAACACTTGGCCCGGCACAAATTCCCACCTGTCGCCGGTCCAGGCGTATAGAGACAGGGTTTCGTATGGCTCTGCTGCGTTGGGGATCGGCACGGTCAGGATCACGTCGGTGGGCGGAGAACTTTTGACGCTCATGCGGTAGATGGGGCTCTTGACCTGCAGGTGGCCGGGGAGAGCCGCGGCCGCCTCCTCCAGCTCTTTGCCGGCCTTGCCGCTCATAAAGAGGGGGTTGGGCACCGATTCCAGCCTTAGCTTTACATCCTTTTCCAGCCCCTCCGGCAACAGGGTGACCTGCATCCCGTCCGGGTCCACGGCGGAACCCCCTTCGGTGTGATCGATCAGGCGATACCCTCGTTGCAGGAAGCGCTCCTGGGCCGACACCGGGGGCAAGAGCAGGGCGGCCAGCAGCAACAAGACGATCAACAGGTTCAGCACTAAGCCGCTTCTCTTGCCTTCCAACAGGGTGCCAAGTCCCCTCAACAAGGGGCTAGGGTTCTCTTCCATCGAAACTCCTCCGTTTTCCATCCCACAGGTTTATGCTGCCACAGCAACAAACAAAACTACCCCGCGGTCGGAACTCGCACAACGCCAGCCCGGCCCGGGGTCGCCCTACAGGCTGTTCTCCTGGAGTGTTCTCCTGATCTTCATCCCTCTGTTTCGGCGAACACGATAGACAGTCTAGCACAGGCCGGCAGATTTGGCAAATCTCGCCTTTGCCTTGTTCAGGTGCCAGGCACTTGGGGCACCGTTGAGCTACGAGAGGATCAGGACGTCCACGATTCCAATGGACGAGGAAAGGCCCACCGGAAGTGCCTGGCACCTCTGGCGGCGAGAATGAAAAGACCCTGAGTAGTACCAAAAGGGGATTGACAGGATGCCTGCCGGCGGGTATAATGCGCCCAATGCTGCATGACTCTGAAATTTGAAACGGAAAAGAGAACCCTTTGACCCAACTCTATTACATCGGCCATGCGACCGTTCTGATCGATATCGGTCGCCTTCGTATCCTGACCGACCCGATCCTGCGCGATCGCGTTTTTTTCCTGCAACGCCATGGGCACAACCCTGCCCCCCCGCTGCTGGCGGAACGCCCGCCCGACCTGGTGCTTCTGTCTCACCTGCACTATGACCACACCGACCTGCCTTCCCTGCGCCGGCTCCCGGCCACGACGACCATCCTCGCCCCACAAGGCAGCGGCACCTATCTGAGGCGATGGGCCGGCGTGCAGGTCCACGAAGTATGCCAGGGGGATAGGGTGCAGATCGCCGATGTGGAGATCAGCGTCCTGCCGGCCGATCACGGGCCCCTCGTTTCGCTGCCGCGGCCCATGACCTCCTGTGTGGGCTATGTCATGCGCAACTGCCGGTCGGTCTACTTTGCCGGCGACACCGACCTGTTCGCCGGCATGGCCGACATCGGGTGCGAGTTCGACCTGGACGTGGCCCTCCTGCCGGTGTGGGGCTATGGCCATCGGCTGGGCCCCGGCCACCTGACCCCCCTGACGGCTGCCCAGGCCCTGACCTATCTCCATCCGCGCATTGCGGTGCCCATTCACTGGGGTTCGCTGCGCTATCCCGGCCCCCATGTCCTGTGGAGAGGGGCGGGCTTTCTGAGCAGCCCGCCCCATGCCTTTGCCCGGCACGCATCCTGCCTGGCCCCCGAAACCGAAGTGCGGGTGCTCCAACCGGGACAGGGGACCGCTGTGAAATAAAAGGGCCGGAAAGGAAAAGGCCCCGCTGTGGAGCGGGGCCTTGCAATCGCGCCTGTTTTGTCTCCCCCAGGACAAAGGCCGATTGCGGCATGGAGGCTCAAGGGGAACCTTGAGTGACCGGCGCTTAGGGTTTGTCTGAAAACCACCAAGACAGACAGCAAGGGTTTTCAGCTATTTCCTTTATGTTCCTTTATTACCCTCGCCTGTGGAACCACCTTTTCAGACCGGCTCTTATGCCTGGGCCAGGTAGCGATCGATCAGATCGGCGATCCAGCGGTAGCGGAACGGCCGGCCGTTGTTGGCCTCCAGGGCCGCATAGCAGCCATAGATCACCTGGGCGATGGGCAGCCCCACGATGGCAATGACCCACAGCAGCGTGACGATGAGCATCACCGGCATCAGGATCACGCCCACCAGTACGGCGACCAACACGATACTGACCGCCCAGCCGATGGCGATCACCACAGAACCCAGGATCGCCAGGGCCAAAACCACCGCGATCCCCGCGACCTGAAAGAGGGTCGCCTGTCGGGCCTGATCCACCACATAGGACGATTTGTCGCGGTAGACATACCAGATGATGGCCGGGATCAGGGGGCCCAGGATCACCACGATCCCTCCGGTGAGCAGCCCCAGGACCACCGTGACCAGGATGCTGGCATGGGCCAGGGCAGCCCACATCATCTCCTGGCGGGTCAGCCCCAGATAGACCGGCAGGGACTCTGCCCCCAACTTTCCGGTTTGAGCCGTGGGCTTTTCCTCCTCAGGTTTCAGTTCCAGCCCTTCTCCTTCGACCTCTGACATGGAAATCACCTCCCCTCTGTTGAATCGGTTGCCTCTCCACGCCCCGGCTGTAAGCCTGGCGCAGCGTTCGATCCTCTCCGCCCTCTATACGCCGTTCTCCGGCCCAGGTTGCACCCTGCCCCCCTGCTCCCCTGCCGTTGCCTTGCACTTCGCGGCGTTTTGTGCGATAATAGGCCTGTTCGTCGCGGCGAAGGAGGGGGAAGATGTCCCAGGAAGAGTTGACCATCCCGCAGACCCTGCTGATCCGGCTGGCCGATGGGCAGGTCCAGGAAATGTCGGTGGATGAATATCTGAAGGGGGTGGTGCCCAGCGAGATCGGCCTGGCCAAGCCGCTGGAAGCCCTCAAGGCGCAGGCCATCGCCGCCCGGTCGTATGCGGTGACCACCCGCCGCCATGCCGCCGAGGGCTTTGACCTGTGCACCACAGCCCATTGCCAGGTCTGGAAACCGCAGAACCGTTACCCCGACTCTGACCAGGCCGTGGAGGAAACGGCGGGCCTGGTAGTCACCTACGGCGGCAAGGTCGTCAGCGCGCCCTTTTTCGGCCACTGCGACGGCCGCACCCGCAACAGCGAAGAGGTCTGGTCGGGGAGGATCGCCTACTGCCGCAGCGTGCCATGTATCTGCGGTTACACCAGCCTGTACGGCCACGGCGTGGGCATGTGTCAGCGCGGGGCCGTGGCCATGGCCCAGCAGGGAGCTACCGCCGAGGAGATTCTGACCCACTATTACACCGGCGTGGAGATCCGGCGGGCAACAGCCATCCCCCGCACCGCCTTCCGACGCAGCATCATCTTGGGCCAGGTGATGGATGGGCAGGGCCAGCCCCGGGGGGGGATGCGGTTGGTGCTCGAAGGGCCGGCCGGAACGGTCCAGAAGGGCACCACCGGAGAGGGAAAATTCTGGTTTACCGGCCTCCCTGCCGGGCGGTGGTCCTTGCGGGTCGTGGGCCGGCCGGTTTGCTACAGCGATCTGGTCACCGATGGGCGGAATACGGTCCAGCTCCAGATCGTCGTGGCCGAGACACCGATTTCACCGGTCCCAGACCGGCAACTGACGGTGAGCACCACGCCGCTGCTCTACCCCCCGTACCTGGTCGGCACCCTGGGCCAGGAGGGGGTGGTGGTCACCCTCACCGATCCGACAGGCACCGAGCAGACGGCCACCAGCGGATCGGCCCCGGACTATAATCCGGGGGGCTTTGTCTTTCCCCTGAGGGGAGCCGGGACCTACACGTTGCGCGTTTTCGACCAGAAATTTCCCATCGAGGTCGGCGACGGGGGGATATGGGTGCGGTTCACAGCTCGACCGGCGTGACTTTTCCCCTGACGCTGGAGGGCCTGCGGGCGGCCCGCGCCGATCGCTACCGCCAGCAACCTCACCTGCGGGTGCACACCGAAGCCCAGGCGCTCGACTTTTTGAACGACGTGGGCCTCTGCCTCCTGTTCTCTTCCAGGGAGATCGAACTACCGTCGTTGTGGGGGGCGTTGTGCGGCCAGGATCGCCCCCTGCCCGATGGCCACGATGACGAGGCCCTGGGGCTGGCCTGGGCCTGGAAGGACTCGCTGCCGATCGCGGGCAAGGTGTTGTACGGCAAATTCTTGCGCAGAAAACCGGTCTTTATCTCCCTGGACCTGGCCCCCTTCTTCTACGCCCTGTCGCCCAACTATGGCAACCCCGCCGAGGAGTACCTGCAGGACTATCTCGATGGTCGGCTGTCGGTGGAGGCCAAACAGGTATACGAGGTGTTGCTGGAGGAGGGTGCTCTGCCCACCAGCCGTCTGCGCCGGGAAGCGGGCCTGGGCGGCCAGGCCAACGCCCCCCGCTTCGATCGGGCGCTGGCCGAGCTGCAGATGGATTTTCGCATCACCAAGGTAGCCATCTCCGACGCCAACCGCTGGGGCTATTGCTATGTCTACGACCTGTTTCACCGCCACTTTCCCGGCATAGTGGCCGCGGCACAGGGGATCACCGGCCGCCAGGCGCGGGAGACGATCCTGCTGCGCTACTTGCGGACCGTGGTCGCCGCCACCCCCCGGCAGGTGGGCCAGCTCTTCGGCTGGGAGCCGGGCGACCTGGAGCGCCTGGTGGGCCGGCTGGTGGGCGAGGGCCGGCTACGGGCAGGGGTGCGCCTCGCCGGTCTGACGGAGGAGCATTTGACCTGCGTTGTTTGAAGCGCCTCCACAACTGTGGTATAATAGGTCAGGAAAAAGGGGGTTGACCTCATCGAAGGTGCCAGGCACTTGGGAACGGTTAGGGCTATGATGCAGCAGAGGATCGTCTATTTCAACGGCCGGTTTCTCCCAAAAGAGCAGGTCCACGTCTCGCCCGATGACCGGGGTTTTCTGTTCGGCGATGGTGTCTATGAGGTGCTCCACGCCTACAGCGGCCGGCTGTTCAAGGCCGAGGAGCATTTCCGGCGGCTGGGCCGCAGCCTGAGCGAACTCCGGATCGGCGGCGTGGAGGCAGAATCTCTCCACGAGGTCGCCGGGGAACTGCTCCGCTGTAACGGCCTGGAGGAGGGACAGGCGTCGCTTTACGTCCAGGTCACGCGGGGGGTTGCTCCCCGCAAGCACGCCTTCCCTGAGCCGGGGACGCCGCCCACCGTGTACCTGTCGGCCTCTCCCTTCCGGCCCGCGCCGGAAAAGTGGGAGCAAGGGGTCAAGGTGATCCTGGTGCCCGACACCCGCTGGGCGCGTTGCGACATCAAGGCGGTATCCCTGTTACCCAATGTCCTGGCCAGCCAGCAGGCCCGGGAACAGGGGGCGGAGGAAGCGATCTTTGTGCGGGATGGGGTGGTGACCGAGGGAGCGCATACCAACCTCCTGGCTGTGCTCGACGGCCGGCTCCTGACCCATCCGCTGGATCACCACATTCTGCCCGGAATTACCCGGGCGGTGGTGCTGGACCTGTGCCAGGAGCTGGGCATCCCGGCCCATGAGTTGCCCATCCGCCAAGAGGAGCTGCAGGCCGCCGAAGAGCTGTTCATCGTCGGTACCACCACCGAGATCGCACCGGTGGTCCAGGTGGAGGGATGGAGGGTGGGAGACGGCCGGCCGGGGCCGATCACCCGCGCCCTGCAGCGGGCGTTCCGGGAGGTGGTGGCCTCGTCTGGCAGTTGAGGGCACATCCGAAAAGTTGTGGGGCCTGCCTGGACAGCCTGGGGAGGCTGTCTCCCCTCTGTGTTCGGATGGGCCGGGCAGGTGTTCGGCAGGAAGGATCGTGGAAGAGACAAAATCGAAAGAGCGGATCCTGGTCATTGACGACGAATTGGGCCTGCGCGAAGGATGCCGCCGGGCCCTGCGGCGACACGGCTTTCAGGTCGAAGTGGCGGCCACCGGAGCAGAGGGGGTGGCCCACCTCCGGCAGGACCACTTTGCCCTGGTGCTCCTGGATGTCATGATGCCCGACGTGAGCGGGATCGAGCTGTTGCAGACGATCCGGGAGCACGATCCGGACATCGTATGCATCATTATCACCGGCTATGCCACGGTGGAACTGGCCGTTGAGGCCATGAAGCGGGGGGCCTACGATTTCATCGCCAAGCCCTTCTCCGACGACAACCTGCTGCTTGCCGTGGAGAAGGGCCTGGAGCGACGCCGGCTGGAGCAGGAAGCCCGTCGTTTGCGACAGATTGAAGAAGAGGCCCGGCGTCTGAGCCAGGAAAAGGCGATGCTGGAGGAACTGGACCGGGTCAAGAGCGCCTTTATGCGCAAGGTGGCTCATGAACTGCGCGCACCGGTCGCAGCCATCCGCAGCTTTATCACCCTGATGCAGCGCGGCTACACCTCGCCGGAGCAGCGGGGCGAGATAGAGGAGCGGATCGCCCGCCGGGCGGATGAGCTGTTGGTGCTGATTGACGACCTGCTCAATCTGGCCCGTCTCAAGGACGCCAAAACGACCATCCAAAAACAGCCGGTCTCTTTGCCACAGGTGCTCGACGAGGTAATTGGCCTGCACACGGCCGAGGCCGATGGAAAAGGGATCCGGCTCACCGTAGAAGCGCAGCCCTGCCCCCCCATTCTGGCCGATCCGGCCCACATCAAGCAACTGTGGACGAACCTGATCAGCAACGCCATCAAGTACACGCCGGCGGGGGGACGGGTCACGGTCCGTTTGTTCTCCGAAAATGGGACCATCGTCGGCGAGGTAGAGGATACCGGCATCGGGATCGCTCAGGAGGACCTGCCGCACCTGTTTGAAGAGTTTTTCCGCACCGAACAGGCCAAGGCTTTTGCCCAGTATGGCACCGGCCTGGGCCTGTCCATCGTCAGGCAGATCGTCGAGGAGTGCGGCGGTGACATCCAGGTCGAGTCGGAGTTAGGCAAGGGCAGCAAATTCACCTTCCATCTGCCGGTCCCTGAAACCGGCTGAAATGGCGGTGACACCTGCGTCAGGAGCTTGTCACCGGTCACCACCCGCCTCCTCCGTCAACACCAGGCGGCGCAGCTCGGCCTGCCACTCAGGGTGCAGGGTCAACACCCGCATCAAGTCTTGAACATCTCTCACCGTGAACGGCAGCTCTCACCTCTCAGCCGGCGCAGGGCGATGTTTGGCCAGGTCGTCCGAGATGTGGTGCCGAATCACAGGCAGTTCCAGGACAAAAGTCGCTCCGCCCTCGCCGTTGTTCTCGGCCCACATCCGCCCGCCGTGCTCCCGGGCGATCCGATCGCAGATGGACAACCCCAGGCCGATCCCCTCTCCCATTTTTCGGGTCGTGAAAAAAGGTTCAAAGAGGTGAGGCATCACCTCGGGACGGATGCCGGTCCCGTTATCGGCAAAGCGGATCTGAATCCAGGACTTGTGGCCGTTGCCGTTATGGACGAGGGCCGTCGTAACCGTCACTTTGCCTGCCTTCTGGGTTGCCCCTTTTGTCACATCGTGGACTTCGGCGATCGCCTGGTAAGCGTTGTTGAGGATGTTCACAAAAACCTGCTGGAGCCGACCGGGGTCCACCTGGATCGTTGGCAGATCCGCAGACAGGTCGGCGATCACCTGAACCGGTTCCTCCTGGACCAGCCGTTGGAGATCGAGCGTGTGCCTGAGGAGGGAGTTGAGATCGGTTTCCTCCAGTTGGAGAGGCCGGGAATAGCCAAAGGCCAGCAATTCGTCCACCAGCCGCCGCATCCGCAGGCTTTGCTCCTGGATCGTGACCAGACCTTCGCCGATCTCGGGCACCTGGGCAGCAGACTTGAGCAAAAGCCGGATTTGCAGCAGGATGAGGGTCAGCGGGTTATTCAGTTCGTGGAGCACGCTGGAGAGGTGCTGGCCGATCAGGGCCATCTCCTCGACGGGGTGGTGTTGGCCATCCAGGGGGATGACCGCCACCAGGGTAGCCTGGAACCGGTTCCCATCGAACAGAGGTCGGATATTGACCCTCACCCGCACCGGCGTGCCATCCTTGCGCCGCAGGCAGGTCTCAAAGGGGCTGGTTGTCCTTTCTGCTCCGGTAGACCGCCGGGCCTGGATTTGCTCGCGCAATTCGGTGGGGATCAGATCGGTCCAATGCAGGCCGATCAATTCTTCCTGCTCGTACCCCAGGAGCTGCTCCAGGGCAGGGTTGGCAAAGACGATCTGACCGTCACAGTTCTCGATGACAATCCCTTCCATCAATGTATGGATGATCTGGGAGAGAGGGGGTTTTGATTCCATTTGTTTCACCTTTTTCATATGGTTACCTGCCCACCGGACCGAGCAGGAGGTTACCGGGTGCTGTGGTCCTTCAGGCCGGGACAGACAGGCCGACCCGATAGGGCTCACCATACGGGTCCGCCGGGACCAGAAGGTCTGGCCCGTGCTTGAGGCCCTTCTTGCCGGTGCCGTTCCGCGAGATCCAATGGTAGACCTGGGCGGCAAAGTCTTCCAATCCACCGGCCTGGATGCCAAGGACCATATCCCGTTCTTCGGGGGTCAGGCAAAACTGGTGGCCCAAATACCCGGTGGCGATGGCCTGGGCCGGATTGTGCAGCAACGTCTCGCGGAATTGGACGTTGACGGTGGCCGCGCACAATAACTGATTCAAGGCTTTGTGTTGCACGGTTGTTATTCCTTTCTTCAGGGTACTTGAAGTTCTGCCGCCGCCGTTGCCGGCGCAGTTGGCGGGCAGGCCAGCAACACGACAATCCCGACGGCGATCAGCAGGTCACCGACGCTGAAAGCTGTCGGCCAGGGGAAAGGCGGCGGGATAACCAGGATGTCGGACAACAGCCACAGCCGGATGTCTGCCCGGGACAGGATCAAATCTTTGGAATGACCATAGTGCAACCCCACCGGCCACTGTTCCAGGGTGGAGCCGGGGTTGATCTGCACCAGCGTGGGCGGGGTGATCGGCATGAAACCGCCATTGGCGACGATGGCGATCAGGTTGCAGATCACCCCCAGCCCTGCGATCTGGATGCCGGCCAGCCATCGGTTCTGCCAGACAAAAGCCAGCAACAGCAGATGCGATAGCAAGAACAACGCTTGCTGAGCGCGCAAGCTCTGGGCCAGGCCGGTTGATGCCCGGAGAAGGGGCCATTGCAGAGCCAGGGCCAGCAGCGCCAGCCAGGCCGAACGCAAGGGAATGGCAGCCAACCGTGAAAAGCCGCGACCCCGGAAGCGGATCAGGTTGGCTGCCAGGCCCACAACGACCGCTGCCGACAAGATCATGGCAGAGGCGGCCACCCCTCAGGGATGGTACCGCCGCCGCTGCCGCCGCTCGGTGCGCCACTGGCTATCGCCAGGGCCAGCAAGACCAACAGCACATACAGCACCTTGCAGGTGCGGGGGGTCCCATAGCGGACCCACAGCTTGTTTAACACCTTCATTTCAGCCTCCCCTTTTGTTTATAGTCATGCTCAGCCTCCCCTTCGGCTGATTCCGAGATGTCCGGTTCGAGACCGCTGCCAGGAATGTGGACAGGGGTGCGGCCACTAATTTGAGTATAACACAGGCCGATCACCAAATGACTCATCAAAGGGATCACCAAAGCTCCCGGCGGGGGACGCTCTGTCCCCACCTCGGCGGCTATTCTCTTGCGGGGGGAGTCAGGGGGTCGGAGGGGTCAACCGATGATCCGGAGGTACAGGCTTTCTGTCTCCAGTGAGGGGCTCAGCCCCAGGTCCTCACGCAGGGCACGGGCGCAGGCCTGATATTGCCGGATGGCAGCGGCCCGGTCGCCCTGACGATAGTAGCAATCCATCAGCCCCCGGTGGGCTGCCTCCCGGTATGGGTCCTGGGCTACCAGGCGTTGGTACAGATTGATGGCCCGTTGCCAATCCTGCCGATCGGCATACAACTCGCCCAGCCTTTCCAGGGCAGACAGGTAGCGGCGGCGCAGCCTCTCCCGTTCCACCCCACACCAATCGGCATAGATCCCTTCCAGGTAATCACCCTGATACAGGGCGATGGCCTCCTCCAGGCAGGCGATCTCCTGTTCTTGAGGAACCGCTTGTGCCGGTCCGGCCTGTTCCAACAGCCTTTCGAAGGCCTCTACATCGAACCAGCAGTCGCCCTGCCAGTTGAAACGATACACGCCATTTTCAAAGAGGATGGCTTCTCGAGACAAGGTCCGCCGCAAACGGTACATGGTGGAACGAAAGATGGCACTCAGGCGAGGAGGGTCATGGTTGGGCCAAAAGATATGGCCGATCTCCTCCTTCCGCAGGCCAGGCCGATGTTGGAGCAGGCAAAACAGGAGGTCACGGCTCTGGCTGGTGGTCCACTGCACAGCCCGGCCCTCTATCTCCACGCGCGGCTGCCCCAGAGCATAGATCTGGAGGGCGGGCTGAGGTTGAGCCACGATCACCGGTTCGGGGCGCTCTGCCGCCCTGGAGCGATGGGCTGCGATCCGCTTCAGCAAGGCCTGCAGGGTGGCGCCCGCTATCCCCTGCCGGGCGGCATAGTGCAACACCGGCAGGCAGTGCTGTCCTTCTACGACCAGGAACTGATCCAGGTTGGGTTTTTCGGCCACGGTCAGGGCCTGTTGCAGGTCGGCCAGGGCGGTGGGCCTGTCGCCGGCCTGGAACCTGATCTGGGCGCGGTAGAGATAGGCTTTGCCCAACTCTCGCCGGAAGCCGCCGGATTGCAGGATCTCGATGGCCTGGTCGAGGTGGTGCCGTGCTGCCTCCAGGTCCCCTTCTGTACCGGCCAGGATGCCCAGAGAGGTGCGACACAGTCCGATCTCGTAGGCAGACTCGTGAGCCAGGGCACGTCCCAGAGCCTGCTGCAATCGCCTGCCGGCCTCGGCTGAGTTGCCCTGCAGCCGGGCCACGTTCCCCCAGGCATCCAGCGTGTAGGTGATGGCAAACCCATAGCCGGCGCGGATGGCGATCTGGAGTCCTTCGGCGTAGGCTTGCTGCGCCTGCCCGTAGGCCCCCAGATCGCGGCGCAGATCGCCCAGGCTGGCCCAGATGAGGGCTTCGGCCCGCAGGTTCCCTGCCTGTTGGGCCTTGGACAGCGCCTCGTGGAGGAGTCGCAGTGCCTGGTCATATTCCCCGCGCAGATAGTGGATGACCCCCAGGCTGTTGAGGGTGTTGGCCCACGGCCCGGGGTTGGCCAGGCGCTGCCAATAGCGCAGGGCGGCCTGGTAGTGCTCTATTGCCCCCTCGAGGTCCCCTGCCAGTTCGCAGCCCAGGCCCAGATCGTGGTACACGCTGCCGATGTCGTAGGGGGCCTCCATCTCTTTGTAGAGGTCGAGGGCGCGTTGCAGGGCCTCTTGCCCCTCTGCCAGTTGTCCCAGCCTCAACCAGCACAGGCCGATGTTCTTGTAGGCCAAGGCCAGGGTATGCCGTTCCCGCTCTGTAGCCCGGCCTGCCAAGGCCAGCGCCCGCTGACAATAGGAGACAGCGGCGGCATACTGCCCCTGGAAGCGCAACAGGGAACCCCGCATGACCAGGGCATGGGCGATCCGCGGCCGGTCATCGGCAGCCACAAAGGCCTGTTCTGCCTGCTGGTACAGGGCCAGGGCCGCCGCGTGCTCTCCGCGCTCCATGTGAATCTGCCCGCGATGCATCAAAAAGCGGGGGTGGGCGTTGCGGATCGCCTCCGGCAGGGCATCAATCCAGCCTGCCAGGGTGTCCCAGCGGCCGGTCCCGTACAGGGCGTTGGCGGTCCGCTCCACAATCTCGGCGACCGGCTCATAGTCGCGGAGCGCCAGGTAGCGGCTGACGGCCCGCTCCCATTCGCCCCGGGCGGCGTAAACCTGGGCCGCCCGGTGCATCAGCCGGCGGAAGCGGGCCCCGTCCCGGCGGCGCAAGGTGTTCTGCAGGAAGTCGCGGAACAGATCGTGATAGCGCACCCGGCCGTCATCCCCCTCGAATTCGATAATGAACAGGTTCCGAATCCGAAGCTGATCGATCAGGTCGGCCGGATTGTCCACTTCCAGCACCTGGGAGCACAGCTCTGGACTCAGTTCATCGAGAATGGAAGAATCCAGCAGGAATTCGCGCAGAGCAGGGGGCTGTTGATCCAGCACCTGTCTGGACAGATAGTCGTACAGGCCCACATTGATCCGTCCCTGAATGGCAGATTCCTGCCCTTTTTTCTCCCAAAGGGGGGCAACGGTGAGCAACAGGCCGGTGATCCACCCCTCGCTGCGCTCTGCCAGGGACTCGGCCTGCTCGGCGCTCAACCTCAGGCCATAGTTCTGCAGGGCCAGGGCCTGGATCTCCGGCGGGGTGAAGCGCAGTTCATCTATGCTCAGGCCGGCCGCCTGCCGACGGGCGATCAGCAGCGAGAGGTTGGGCAGGGCCGGCAGCGTCCGCGAGGCCAGGATCAGGTGCAAGTTTTCGTCGGCATAGGTCACCAGGAGGTCGAGAAACTCGTTGATCGCTTCTTGATCCTCGACCGTGTGGTGATCGTCGAGCACCAGGACAAAGTATTCGGGGATCGTATCATAGATCTCCCGGACGATGGTGGCCACCAGCGGGTAGAGGTTGCGGCGCAGGTCGGCGATGTGTTGCAGGAGGGCCCGGGAGCGTTCTCCAAAGGCAGGAAAGCGTTGGGCAATAGCGGCGAGCAGGTGTTCCAGAAACAGGCGCAGGTCGCGGTCGAACGGGTCGAGGGTGTACCAGCAAACCGGCAGTTCGGTGTCGTGGGCAAATTCGATCAGCAGGGTGGTTTTGCCATATCCGGCGGGCGCAGAGACCAGGATCAACTTGCGGTCGAGGTGGGTGTGAATGAAATCCACCAGCCGATGGCGCGGCAGCAGATCCGATCGGCGGCGCGGAACCCGGAGCTTGGTTATGATCAGCGGCGCCGGGCTGCCGTCAGCCTGGACGCCGGTCTGGTCGGCCTGCGGTTGAGGCGGGCGGGTCCCTTTCTCATTCATATCACCGACTGCCGGGAATGCCCGGCGGCCAATCGCTCTGGGCCAAAGGGCCTGATCTCCACCGCTGCCGGCTGGCCATCCACGATCCATTCAGCCAGTGCTGCGCCGGCAGCCGGAGCGTTCATAATCCCATGTCCACCCCAGCCACAGTCGTTCCAGAAACCGTGCAGGTGCGGCGCTGGCCCCAGGATGGGGTCGTCATCGGGGGTAACGGGCCGCAGGCCGGCCCAGGCGGTCTTGACCCCCGCCTCGGCCAGCGGCGGAGCGCGGTGGATCGAATGCTCGATTACCCTTTCAAGGAAAGAGCGGTCCACCTGGGGGTCTTCCTCGTCGCTTTCGGTAGCCCCCATGCCCAGCAGCAGCCCCGGCCCCTCCCGGCGCATGTACCAGGGCAGTTCGACCTCATAGGTGAAGGGGATGGGCATGGAGTAGGCCGGCACCGGGCCGGTGACGAGAATGTGCCGCTTGACGTTGGTGATGGGCAACTCCATGCCGGCCCAGGCCGCCACCTGGCGGGCCTGGGCCCCGGCGGCGTTGACCACACAGGGGGTGGCGATAGCTCCGGCGGTGGTGTGGACGGCCACCACCCGGTCCCCCTCGATCTGCAGGCCCGTGGCCTGCACCCCCTCGGCCAGTTCAACCCCCCGGCGACGCGCCTGCCCGGCGTAGGCCATCATGATCGAATGCGGGTCAAGGTTGCCCTCGTTCGGGTTGTACAGGCCGATCTCGATCCCTGCCAGGTTCAGGCCTGGCGTCAGGCGGAGGATCTCCTCCGGCTCCAGCAGGTAGCTCTCAATGCCCAGTTGCCGCAGCAGGGCATGGCGCCGGCGCAGGTCGGGCGCCCCTCGCGCCCCGGCCATCAGCAGGCAGCCGATGGGTTGGTAATCAGGGCTGGCCCCCAGCTCCTCCTCGAAGCGCAGCAGGGCCCCATACGACCAGAGGGTGAGGGGCAGACAACGTTCGGAGGGGAAGGCCAGGCCAATGATCGCCGCCGACCGCCCGGACGAGCCGCTGCCCAGGCTGTTCTTCTCGACCAGGACTATGTCGGTCAGGCCCTTGGCAGCCAGGGAGTAAGCCAGGCTCAGACCCTGGATACCGCCGCCGATGATCACAACGTCGGCTATGGATTTCATAGGTCAACCTCCCGGATGATCCTATTGTATCACAATCGCAGCCGGAAGACTATTTTGGTCTCTGGCTGTGAACGGGGGTGAGCCGAAACTCCTTATCCCCTCCATCTGATCTCCATCAAATCTCCAAATCTGGCTGCTAAGATCTTATCAGATTGTGTCCAGTTGAACCTGTTGTGAAAGAAGGAGAAAGGTCTATGTTTCGGAGAAGGTTGTTTTGGATCCTTGCCCTTGCGCTGGTGCTGGCGGCCGGTGGGGGTGGGTATTACTACTACCGGACCACCCAGGCCAGGGCTCAGGCAGTAGCCGCCGAACCGGCTCAAACCACAGCCACAGTGGAGCGGGGGGACCTGGTCATCACCGCTTCCGGTTCGGGCACACTGGTGCCGGCCACGGAGGTCTCGATCGGCTTTCGCAGCGGCGGAATTGTGGCCGAACTTTTGGTAAAAGTGGGCGACCGGGTTGAGGCCGGCCAGTTGTTGGCCCGCCTGGATGACACCGAAGCGCAGGCCCAGGTGCGCCAGGCGGAGATCAGCCTGCGCCAGGCCGAGATCAGCCTGGCCAAGCTGACAGAGAACGTCAGCGCCGCCGAAGTGGCCGCTGCTCAGGGCAACCTGGCCTCGGCCAGGGCAGCCTTGACCAAACTCACGACGCCGGCCAGTTCTCAGGAGGTACTGGCTGCCCGACAGAACCTGAAAAGCGCCCAGGACAAACTGGAGGCGCTTCTGGCCGGTCCTGATGAGGCCACCATCACCAACGCCAAGGCGGACCTCAAGCTGGCCGAACTCAATCTGCAATCCGCCCAGGCGGCCTATGACCGGATCAAATGGCAACCCGATGTAGGGATGAGTTCTCAGGCGCTCGCCCTGCAGCAGGCCACTATCGAGTATGAAAAAGCCAAGGCAGCCTATGCGGCTGCTGTGGCAGGCCCAACCGACGAAGAGATCGCCGCTGCCCGCGCCTCTGTCGCCTCGGCCCAGGCGCAGTTGGACAGCCTGCTGGCAGGTCCCGACCCCGATGAAGTCGCTGCTGCCCAGGCGCAGGTGGACCAGGCGCAGGCTCAGTTGGATGAACTGCTGGCCGGCGCCTCGGCGAGCGACCTGGAGGCAGCCCAATTGAGCGTCGCTCAGGCGCAATTGAACCTGGAAAGCGCCCAACGCACGCTGGAGGCGACCAGGCTGGTGGCCCCCATAGCGGGAACGGTCACCGCGATAGATGCCCAGGTGGGAGAGGCGGTGGGTACGGCGGCCATCCTCACCCTGGCCGATCTTGAGGAACCGTTGATCCAGTTCTGGGTGGAGGAGACCGATCTGGCCAGCGCCGTGCCGGGCAATGCCATCAACGTTACGTTCGATGCCCTACCCGACTATGTCTACCCAGGCAAGATCCTCAGCGTGGATCCGTCCGTGGTGACGGTGAGCAACACCCCGGCCATCCAGGTCACGGCCAGCATTGACCTGAGCGCCCACCCGGTTCAGTTGCTTTCGGGCATGAACGCCGCCGTCGAGGTCGTCGCCGGGGAGGCGCGAAACGCGCTCCTCGTGCCGGTTGAGGCCCTGCGGGAGATCGCCGATGGCCAGTATGTCGTATTCGTGGTCCAGCCCGATGGTGAACTGGAGATGCGTGCCGTCGAGGTTGGGCTCAAAGACCTGGTCAACGCCGAGGTCCGCTCCGGCCTTCAGGAGGGGGAGACGGTGGCCCTGGCGTCTTCGACCGGCACCCAGACCACCCCCTCAACCCAAACCCAGAATTCAACCAGCCCCGGCTTCAGGTTTGAAGGCCCGATGCCACCGATGGGAGGCCAGCCATGAGCGACGCCGGGCAACCTTTGATCGTGCTTCGGGACCTGACCAAAATCTATGGCACGGGCGATGTCGCCGTCCATGCCCTGCGCAACGTCAACCTGGAAGTGCAACAGGGCGAGTTCCTGGCCATCATGGGGCCTTCCGGTTCGGGCAAATCAACGTTGATGAACATCCTCGGCTGCCTGGACCGGCCGACGAGTGGCACCTACCTCCTCGACGGCCAGGATGTCAGCCGATTGAGCAAAGACAAACTGGCCGGGATACGCAACCGCAAGATCGGGTTCGTCTTTCAATCGTATAACCTCCTGCCACGGATGACGGCTGCCAAGAATGTGATCCTGCCGTTGCTGTACAACGGCCACCGGCACCTGAGCGACGCCGAACTCCACGCCCTGGCCGTCGCCGCTCTGGAGACGGTGGGCCTGCAGGATCGGGCGCATCACCGGCCCAACGAGTTATCGGGTGGGCAGCAGCAGCGCGTGGCCATCGCCCGCGCTCTGATCAACCATCCATCCCTCATCCTGGCCGATGAGCCGACGGGCAACCTGGACACCCGGTCCAGCATAGAGGTGCTGGAACTGCTCCATCAACTGAACGCCGGCGGCGTGACCATCGTCATGGTGACCCACGAGCCGGATATCGCCCAATACGCGCAGCGGGTCATTCACGTGCGCGACGGCCAGATCGAGGCCGATGTGCAGAACGGCCATGCCGGGACAAGGAGGCCGACATGAACCTGAGTCGAACTATCCGCGTCGCCTGGGAAGGGTTGACCCTCAACAAGGCGCGTTCCTTCCTGACTACGTTGGGCGTCATCATCGGTGTGGCCGCAGTCATTATCATGATGGCGGTCAGCGCCGGCGCCGAAAAGGTGATCGCCGACCAGATCAACTCCCTGGGGCCTAACCTGATCATGGTCATGCCTTCGTTCAGCCGTGGCGGCTTTAACCCCAACCAGCGACCCGGTCAGTCGAGCATCTCCTACGACGACATTGCCGCCATTGCCCAGAACGTGACCGGCATCAACGGCGTATCGGCCGAGCAGCAGACCGTCCAGACCGTCAAGGCCGGGGCGACGATTCTGGAGGAGATCGAAATCCTGGGCACTACCTCCGGTTTTCCGCAGGTGCGCGACTACAAGGTAGCCGTGGGGCGCTTTCTCACCGACGAGGACGACGCCCGTTCCTACAAGGCCGCCGTGTTGGGGTCCGACATCGCCGAACAGCTCTTTGGCGACGCGCGGTCTGCCGTCGGCCAAAAGATCAAGATCGGTTCCTATCAGTTTACCGTGGTGGGCGTGATGGCCGCCAAGGGGGTTGTCGGCAATACCGACTATGATAGCCGCATCTACATCCCTTTGCCGGTGATGTTCAGCAAATTCACCCGGGCCCGCTTTGGCGGCAATGAGGTGAGGACCCTCTATGTCTCGGCCAAAAGCCGGGAGCAGATGCAGAGTGTGATGTCGCAGGTGAGCAACCTGCTGATGGAGCGCCACGGCACCAACGAAGCAGCCCCCGGCTTTAGCCTGGTCACCCAGGATAGCATCATCAATGCCCAGGCCTCGACCACGGCCACCTTTCGCAACCTGCTGGCCTGGGTGGCGGCGGTGTCCCTCGTCGTGGGCGGCATCGGCATTATGAACATCATGCTGGTCAGCATCGCCGAACGGACGCGAGAGATCGGCCTGCGCCAGGCACTGGGCGCTCGTCCGCGCGACGTGCGGCGGCAATTCCTGTTGGAGGCGCTGGTGCTGAGCCTGATGGGGGGGCTGGCCGGGGTGGGGTTCGGCGTGGCAGGATCCTATCTCTTTAATGCCCTGGGCACGCTGACTACCGCTCTGGTGCCGGCCTCGATCCCGCTGGCCTTTGCCGCAGCGGCGGTAGTGGGCATCTTTTTCGGCTACTACCCGGCCAGCCGGGCCGCCCAGTTGGATCCCATCGAAGCCCTCAGGCGGGAGTAGAGAGGGAGGAGGTGGTTACCATGATCCCCGGCTCACCACCGGCAAGCAGTTGCCCCACAGGCGATTTTCGAGGCAGGGAAATCAGAATCAGAGGGGGAGAATCGAACATGAAGCGGCACAAGATAGCGGTGGTTTTGATCCTGTTGGCCGGCGCCTTGGCCGGATGCAGCGTCCAGGAAGTTCGCTCGGTCTTTACCGCCGGGCAGGCTGGCGAAGCGACGGCGACGCCGCAGACCTACACCAGCGCGGTGTTGGTGACGACCTATCCGAACGCCCTGCCGGCCAGCACCCAACTGGCCCTCGGCATACTCAAACTGGAGGGGACGCCGAACGCCGTGACGCCGGAGCAGGCCAGGGCACTCCTGCCCCTGTGGCAGGCCATCCAGAACGGCGCGGCCCGGACCGACGCCGAGGTCAGCGCCGTCCTGAAACAGATCGAAAAAGCCATGAAAGCCGATCAGCTTCAGGCCATTGCCGCTATGCAACTTACCGTCCAGGACGTCACGGACTATGCCCGGGTCAGTGGCCTGGTGATGGGACCGCCATCTGGAGCGATGGGCACGGACCAGGCCGGTGGCAGCCCCCAGGGCGGACAAGGCTCAGGCGCGCCCGGAAACATGACCGACGCCCAGCGGCAGGCCTTCCGCGCCACCGCTGAAGCCGGTGGCTTTAGCGGCGGGCAGGGTGGGCCAGGTCTTGGCAATCTCACCGAGGAACAGCGCGCCTCCCTGCGCGCCACCGCCGAGGCCGGCGGCATGCCGGTCGGTGGCTTTCGACAGGGCGGCGGAAGCTCGGAGCCCTTCACCTTTCTGGTCAAGCCGTTGGTGGATCTGCTGACGCAGCGGGCGGCACACTAGGGGGGCAAATTTGGAGGTAACCAGGATGAGACATAAGCAGGATCGTATGCCGGGCATTTTCCTGGTCCTGATCACCGTGGTCGCGTTCGGCCCGGTCTTGGGCCTGACCGGCGCCTCGGCGTCCGACTCGACAGCGACGCAGGATGGCGAATGGGAGGCGCTCAGTGCTGGAGCAAGCATCTGGTACACCCTGCATTATGCCGGCGACCGCTCGCCGATCGAGCTGCGGCTCCAGGCCACGCCGGAGGGCAGCGCGACCCTGGCTGTGTGGACACCGGACCAGATGCAGCGTCTTGCCGACGGATGGCGCGTTGAGCCGGTCGGTCGGGCCTCGAGCGATCCCTATGCCCCGGGTACCCTGGTGTGGCGCGGCAGCTTTCCCGAGGCGGGCGACTATTCTGTCGTTGTCGAACGCACAGCCAATCAGACGGGGACGAGCTACTACCGGCTCCAGGTGAGCGGCAGCGGGGCATTGCTGACCAAAACAACCTCTACGCCCACGCCCACTCCCGTGGTCCGGTCGCAGCCCAAGGCGACTATAGCTGCGAAACTCACCGGCAAGATCCTCTTCCAGACGACCTACGGCGGGCCGTTCTACGCCATCAACGCCGACGGCACCGGCCTGCAGCGCATCACCACCGGCATCGATCCGGTGTGGTCGCCCGATGGCAGCCAGATCGCCTTCGTGCGGTGGGAGGAACCACGCGGCGTATGGGTGGTCAATGCTGATGGAGCGGGGGAGCGGCGCGTTTTTGACTGGACCGAGGCACGACATCCTTCCTGGTCGTCCGACGGAACCCAGATCGTCTTCACCCGGCAGCACGGCACACTGCCGAGAGGAGGGGGTCCACCCGGCCCCGGCATTCAAAAGCGCCCACCGTCAGGGGGCAGCCCTGGTGGCCCTTCGGAAACCAGGGCCGAGGCATGGCGGCTGGGTGTCGTCAACCCCTGCGATGGCACTTTCTGGGAACCGCTGCCCAACGCGGAAATCAGCCAGACGCCCGATTGGTCGCCGACGGGGGATCAGGTCGTGTTCAACGGGCTGTATGGGCTCCAGGTCCAGAGTGCGGATGGCAAGCAGGCCTACAAGCTCACCTCTGACTGGACCGACACAACGCCAGCCTGGTCGCCCGATGGGAAGAAAGTGGCCTTTATCCGGCGTCAGCACGACCATTGGGAGGTCTGGGTCGTGGATGCGGACGGTGGCAACGCCAGGCGGCTGACCGACACGCCGGCGTTGCCCGACGGCACGGCGGGCAGCAGCGTCTCCCCGGCGTGGTCACCAGACGGACGGTACATCGCCTTTCTCACCAATCAGACCGGCCGGTGGGAGATATGGGTCATGGGGGCAGACGGTAGCAACCCCGGCCCCCTGTTCGACACAGAGTTGAAAGGCTTGACATTAGAGTACACCTTTGCCGGCGAGCGGGCCATCTCCTGGACGCAGTGAACGGTCCGTGCCGCCAAAGTTTCAGGAGGTGATCACGATGAGAAGAGTGTTGAAATTGCATAGGGTGTGGATTGCCGCTATCTGTCTGCTCTTGTTGGCGGGGATCGGTTGTGGGCTACGAGACACGGTGACGGTTGGTCCGGCAGCGGCAATGGTCAGCCCGGCTGCCACGGCTGTGCCCGATCCAGATGCTCCTGCTTTCGACGAGCAGCAAGCCGCCAATGAGCTGGAGGCGCAGATCATCGCCGTCTACAACAGGGCCAGCCCCTCGGTGGTGAACGTCACCAACCGCAGCTATGTCTACAGCCGCTTCATGGGGGCCGTGCCCCAGGAGGGGACCGGTTCCGGGTTTGTGTACGACACGCAGGGCGACATTGTGACCAACTATCACGTGATCGAAAGCGCCGACGAGGTGCTGGTCACCCTGGCCAACGGCCAGACCTATCCCGCCGAGGTGGTGGGGTCGGATCCGACCAACGACCTGGCCGTGTTGCGCATTGACGCCGGCGACAACCTGCCGCCGCCGCTGGTCCTGGGCGATTCCGACAAGGTGCAGGTGGGCCAGTTCGTGGTTGCCATCGGCAACCCCTTTGGCCTGCAACATACCCTGACCACCGGCGTGGTCAGCGCCCTGGGCCGGGTGATCGAAAGCCCGGAGGACAACCGCTTCATCGGTGAGGCGATCCAGACCGATGCAGCCATCAACCCCGGCAACTCGGGTGGGCCGATGTTGGACCTGCACGGCCACGTCATCGGCGTCAACTCGCAGATCATCAGCCCCAGCGGGGCATCGGCCGGCATCGGCTTTGCCGTATCGGCCAACACCGTCAGACGGGTCGTGCCCCGGCTGATCGAGCAAGGCCGCTACCCGCACCCCTGGATGGGCGTGGAACTGCTGCCCCTGTCGGCTTCCACGACGCGGATCCTGCGCGAAGCCGGCATCACCGTTCCGGTGGATGCGGGCCTGCTGGTCCTCGACGTGGTGTCCGGCAGCCCGGCCGATCGGGCCGGGGTCCAGGGCGGGAGCCGGATGGTGCGGGTAGGCCCCTATCAGCTTCCGGTGGGTGGGGACATCATCACTGCCATTGATGGCCAGCCGGTCGCCGACCTGCAAACCCTGACCGTCTACCTGGAAACCAGGACGGCTATCGGCGACACGGTAACCCTGACCCTCTACCGGGGCAACCGCGAGTTGACCCTCCCGGTGACGCTCGAAGAGCAACCGGACTGATCGGCTTGACGTAACTATCCGGACTGATCGCTTGGAGGTGCCTGGCCCCGTCAGGGGTTCCCGGCTGTCCTGGGGCTGTTTCAGCCCGCGGGTGAGGGGGGACCGGTTTTGACGAAACAGGGAAGGTGTGTTATGCTCTCAGAGCCTGTCCTACCGATTTTTCGGGCAGGCTTTTCCCCACGACGGGGTGTCGGGGGGCTTGGCTATGGAGCGCAAGGGCGGAGGGGAGTTCCTCGATTTTGGACGTGAGGTGTGTGGCGACCTCTCCATCGCCGAACGGCGCGAATGGCTGGTGACAAACGGCCTGGGGGGCTATGCCTCAGGCACGGTCGCCGGGTTGTTGACGCGCCGCTACCACGGCCTGCTGATCGCTGCCCTCCGACCGCCGGTGGGACGCACCCTCCTGCTGGCCAAACTGGACGAGACGGCTACCTGCGACGGCCATAGCTATCCTCTGTTTGCCAACCGCTGGCGCGGAGGCGGGGTGGAGCCGACCGGCTTCCGCTATCTGGAACGCTTTCGCCTGGAGGGCACCACGCCGGTATGGACCTTTGCCTGCGCCGATGCCTTGCTGGAAAAGCGCATCTGGATGCAGCCAGGGGCCAACACCACCTACATTCGCTATGACCTGCGTCGGGCCGGTGGCCCACTGCGCCTGGACATCCGGGCGCTGGTCAACTACCGGGACCATCACGGCAGCACCCGGGCCGGCGACTGGACCCTCCAGATCGAGCCGGTGGCCCACGGCCTGCGCCTGACCGCGTCGGCAGGGGCGGTGCCGTTTTACCTGCTGAGCCGCGATGCCGGGATGATCCCCGCCTACGAGTGGTGCGAGGGGCTCTACCTGAGCGCCGAGGCACGCCGGGGGCAGATCGCCACGGAGGACCTCTTATGCGGCGCTACCTTGCAGCGGACCCTGCAACCCGGCGAGTCGCTCTGCCTGGTGGCCAGCGTTGACCCCTCGCCGAACCTGGACGGCGTGGCCGCCTATGCCGGGCGGCAGGCCTACGAAGAGCAGGTACTGGCGGAGGCCGGCCGTATGCCTGTCCTGCGGGCTGCTCCCCGGGCCATCGAACACCTGGTGCTGGCTGCCGATCAGTTCATCGTCCGCCGCCCACTGCCCGACGGACAACAGGGCTACTCGGTCATCGCCGGCTACCCCTGGTTTGCCGACTGGGGCCGCGACACGATGATCAGCCTGCCCGGCCTGACCTTGGTTACCGGCCGCTACCAGATTGCCTGGCGCATCCTCGACACCTTTGCCCACCACGTTCATCAGGGCCTGCTGCCCAACCGCTTCCCCGATGGGGGCGAAGCGCCCGAATACAACACGGCCGATGCCACCCTGTGGTATCTGGAAGCCATCCGCGCCTGCTACGCGGCCACGGGCGACGAGGCTCTGTTGCGCCGCCTGTTCCCCACCCTGGAGGAGATCGTTGCCTGGCACCTGCGCGGCACCCGCTACCAGATCCATGCCGACCCCGCCGACGGCCTGCTCTATGCCGGCGAGCCGGGCCTGCAACTCACCTGGATGGATGCCAGGGTGGACGATTGGGTGGTTACGCCGCGCATCGGCAAGCCGGTGGAGATCAATGCCCTGTGGTACAATGCGTTGCGCATCCTGGCCGATTTCGCCCGCATCCTGGGCGAGCCGGCCGAACGGTACGATGCCCTGGCCGACCGGGTCGCTGCCGGGTTCGCCCGTTTCTGGAACCCGGCAAAGGGCTGTTGCTACGACCTCCTCGACGGACCGGAGGGCAACGATCCGGCGCTGCGCCCCAACCAGTTGTTAGCCGTATCGCTGCCCCACAGCCCGTTGACCGCCGATCAGCAGCGGGCGGTGGTGGACCTCTGCGCCCGACATCTGCTCACTTCGCACGGCCTGCGCAGCCTGGCCCCCGACCATCCGGCCTACATCGGCCACTATGGCGGCGACCGCCGGCAGCGCGATGCCGCTTATCACCAGGGCACAGTCTGGGGCTGGCTCATCGGCCCCTTTGTCCGGGCGCACCTGCGCGTCTATCGCAACCCGGCCCAGGCGCGCTCCTATCTGGAACCGCTGTTGCGCCAGGTGGTCAGCCATGGCGTGGGTAGCATCAGCGAGATTTTCGACGGCGATCCGCCTTTTACCCCGCATGGCTGCGTCGCTCAGGCGTGGAGCGTGGCCGAACTGCTCTCGGCCTGGCAGGCCACGGCCGGGGGGTAGGGGCGGGAGCGATGGAGGAGGGGCACTGGCCGACCTCCCTGCAGCGGTTCACCCGGCCCGCGTTGCTGGTGGAGCCGGCCGGGGAGCGGCTCCGCTGCCTGACCTGCGAGCGCCGCTGCGAGATCGCCCCTGGCGGGCTGGGCTGGTGTCGGACCCGAGGCCACCGGAATGGCGAACTGGTGACCCTCCTCTACGGCGCGGTCTCGTCCCTCTCGGTCAACCCGATCGAAAAAAAGCCGCTCTACCACTTTTATCCCGGTTCGGTGGCCCTGACCGGCGGGGCCTGGTCGTGCAACCTGGCCTGCCCCTGGTGCCAAAACTGGGAGATCTCCAAGGCCCGACCCCGCCCGACCCGCTTTTTCGCGCCTGAAGAGTTTGTGCAAGAAGCCGTGGAGCGGGACTGCCGGGGGACCTCCATCAGCTTCAACGAACCCACCCTCTCCCTGGAATGGTCACTGGAGGTGTTCCGCCTGGCCCGCCGGCAGGGCCTGTACAACACCTATGTGACGAACGGCTACATGACTCCCCAGGCGCTGGCCCTGCTGGTCGAAGCCGGGTTGGATGCCATGAATGTGGACATAAAAGGCGATGCCCAGGCCGTGCGGCGATATTGCGGGGTGGACGTGGAAAAAGTGTGGCGTAACTGCTACCTGGCGCGGCAGGCAGGGGTCTGGCTGGAGATCACCACCCTGGTCATTCCGGGCGTGAACGATGCGGACCAGGTTCTGCGCTCCATCGCCGGCCGCATCGCCGCCGAACTGGGGAGAGAGGTGCCCTGGCACCTCAGCGGCTATTACCCGGCCTATCGCTTCACTGCCCCGCCGACACCGCTGCGCACCCTGGAACGGGCCTGGCAGATTGGACAGGAGGCCGGCCTGGAGTTCGTGTATCTGGGCAACGTGCCGGGCCACCCTCTGGAGAACACAGCCTGTCCCGACTGTGGGACGCTGCTCATCGGGCGGTGGGGGCTGCAGGTGACCCGCTGGCGGCTGGGACAGGGCCGCTGCCCCGACTGCGGCCGCGCCATCCCCGGGGTGTGGGGCTGACAGGGGGCTTTTACTCCGTTTCCGACGATGGTTCGGCCTCCTCGCGCAACGGCGCAAAGCCCTTGCCCAACACCTCCTGGGCCGGCGACAGGGTGACGAACGCCTGGGGGTCCTCGGCGCTAACCACGGCCTTGAGCTGTGCCACCTCGGTCACGGTCAGGGCACACATCAGCATGGTGCGCGGCTGCCGGGTGTACATGCCGACGGCCGACAGGGCGGTCACCCCCCGGCTCATGTCGCGCAGGATGCGGTCGGCCACGGCCTGGGCCCGGTCGGTGATGATGAAGGCCAGCAGCCGTTGCCGCTGTCGGCTGGGGCGGAACCAGGCTCGCCAGGAGGCCAGGCGAGGGCCGGGGGCCGGTGCGCGCTCTGCCAGGGCGGGCAGTTGGAAGGCGCCGTAGCGGGGCAGCACCTCGCCGGTGGCCTGTTGCAGCCCCACCGTCAGCAGCCCGACGAGCAGCAGCAGGCCGTTGAACAGGAGGCCAGCCGCCAGCACTGCTCCGCCCGGGATGGGGCCGATGGCTGCTCTGGAGATGAACTGGGACCAGGAGGATGCCTGGATAGGGTGCAACCATATCTTGGACAGCCAGGCCAGCCCCAGCACGGCATAGATCCACAGATAATTTCGCCGATACCGCCGGCCCAACGCCTCCCACAACGAGATCGGAAACTGGGGGTGGAGCAGGTTCTCGGCCAGGCTTTCGGCCCAATCGGCCGCCGGATGGAAGGGCGGCACCAGCATGGTGGCAAAGAAATCGGTCTCCATCAGCCGCACGCGGTAGCTCCACAGCTCGTAATAGCGGTCGCGGCGGGCCTCGATATACAAAAAGAGCGTCACCAACAGGACGTTCAGGATGATCACCCGGTGGTCCTCGGCGATAGCCCGGCTGAAGGCAAAAGAGATTGCCGCGCCGGTGGTCAGCACCGCCCAGTTGGTGGTGGTATCCAGCCGCTGCCGCCAGACGTTGGCCCGTTGCACCTCCGCCCGGAAAAAGTGGACCATGGCGGTGGTGAACTCGCTGGGCCGCAGACGATAGCCCCGGTAGGTCCACACCGGCTCTGCGTCGGGGTTCCTGCCTGTCGGATTTGTCTGTTCCGTCACCTTGCCCCTCCTCGCTCAGGATGTTTGTCCCTGCTTCCGGGGCCAGTATACCATTCCCACCTCAGGCCGTCAAGGGCAAGGCCCGGCGGCAGGCAGGGCAGGTTTGTTACCCACCCAAATCAGACCTTCTTGCCCCTTGACTTCCGCACCGGGTTCTGATATAATGGAAGCATCCTGAAGGGAAAGGGGCCCAGGGCTGGCGGATGCCAGGGCCGGGGCGTGGGTCTCTGCCAATGGACCAGAGTCGGGGAACATTGCGTCAACGACCCGATATCGTGTGTAAATCTGCAGGGCGCGAGACACTCCTCTATGACCCCGTCCGGGACTCGATCCACATCCTGAACCCCACCGCCCGGCTGGTGTGGGAGCTGGGTGATGGGCAGCATACCCCGACCGAGATCGAAGCTGTGCTCTGTGCCCGCTTTGCCCCAGCACCGGAACAGGATGTTGCCGGTGACATCCAGGCCGTCCTGGAGCTTTTTGAAGCAGAAGGTTTGATAACAAGGCCATAGTTATCCTGCAACCATGGCCGCGTGGATTGACAGGAGGAGGGTGCGGTGAACCAGATCGAAAAGCAGGAACCGACGGCGGTCCGGAAAAGCGAGGAAGCCCTGCCCCCGTACGAGCCACCCCGGGTCATCACCTATCGCGGCGACCAGATCCTGGAGGAACTGGGCCCGGCCCAGGCTTGCTCCTTTAACCACTCGGTCGTTTTGTGCTAGTCCGGGCCGCCCTGGCTATGGACACTCTGGACCATCGGCCACGGCTGCCGGTCGGCGTGTGGGTGGAGCAACGCGGCGACCTCACCCTGTTGCTGCGCCCCACTGCCCCCCGCTGGGTGGCGACAACCGCCTCGAGGCCGACCCGCCGTTCCCGGTCGGTGCTGTGATCGGCCGGGTGGTGGCCGTGGATGGCCCTGGTTGCCATTTCGACCTGCAATCCCCGGTTGCCCGGGCCTTCGGCTGGGCCCTGGCCCTCTGTTTCCCCCTGCGCCGCCGTCGCCTGCTGCGCCGGGCCGTGGCCTGGCTCCCTGCACTGGCAGCCTGGGTCTTGCGCCGATGAACCCCCTGATCTCCGTTTCCGCCGAAGACCGGCTGTTATTGCTGTGCGCCCGGGTCGCCCTGGAACCGGCCCAGGAGCAGACCATCCACCATCTGGCCGGCCGGGACCTGGACTGGGACAGGGTGGTGACCCGCGCCATCCGGCATGGCCTCCCCACCCTGGTCTACCACCATCTGCAAAAGCCTGACCTGGGGGTGAAGGTGCCGGCCGGGGCCTGGCGGATGCTGGAGGAGGCCAATCGGCTGGGCATCTTGCTGACCACCCTGCAACAGATCGAAGGGGGCCGCTTGCTGGATGCGTGGCGCGCTGCCGGCATCGAGGCGATGCCGCTCAAAGGGCTGGCCCTGCGGGAGAGCATCTTTCCCGATCCGGCCTTGCGGTTGTGCGGCGATCTGGACTTCCTGGTCCGGCCGGCGGACGTGGAGCAGGCCGAGGAGATCCTGCTGCATCTGGGCTACCGGCCCGACGAGGGCTATGCCCCCCGCGATTGGTATCGGCCGGAGCGGATCCACCACCTGGTCCCCTATCACCTGCCGGGGCGCAGGGTCCAGGTGGAGGTGCACTGGGACCTGATGCCGCCCAACGACGGCTTTCCCATCCCGGTGGAAGCCCTGTGGCAGCGGGCAACAGCCGGGCAGGTGGCCGGGCGACCGGTCAAGTTCCTGGCCCCAGAAGACCTGCTGATCCACCTCAGCCTGCATGCCTGCTACCTGCTCCGACCTTTCCGGCTCCTCGGCCGGTATCTGCCGGTACTGGCCGGCGCCATCCTGGGCAATGAGCAGAGTTCAGAAAAGATCGAGTGCAAGAAACAGGAACTGCTGCTGGATCGGTGGCTGGCACCCGGTTGACATTTGCCTCCTGTCCAGACCTGGGGTATAATCACCCCACCGGGAGGAGAGGACAGCGTGCTGCGCCTCTGCATCTCCCCTAGAAGGGATTCCCCATGAATCGAACCTGCGTGGCCCTGGACATCGAGACCACGGGCCTTGACCCCCGGCGCGATGCCATCCTGGAAGTTGGCGCCGTCCGCTTTCGCCTCTCTACCGACGAGGGCTCTCTCCAGGCCCAGGTGCTCGACACCTGGTCCACCGTGGTCAACCCCGGCCGGCCCATCCCCTTTCCCATCCAGCAGTTGACCGGCATCGGCCACGACGAGGTGAACCGCGCTCCCCGCTTCAGGCAGGTGGCCCACGAACTGCGCCGCTTCGTGGGCAGCCACCCGCTGGTGGGCCATAGCGTGCACTTTGACCTGGATTTCCTGCGGAGCCATGACCTGTCCTTGGACAACCCGGTGGTGGACACCTTCGAGCTGGCCAGCATCCTGGCGCCCCACGCCGCCCGTTATAGCCTGTCCAGGCTGTGCCAGGAGTTCGAGTTGCCCACCCTCAGCACCCATCGCGCCCTGGAGGATGCGCTGGCCGCCAAGGACCTGTTTGTGGCGCTGCTGGAACAGGCCTCCCACCTGCCGCCGGCCATCCTCCAGGAGATCAACCGCCTGGCCAGGACGGTGGACTGGCCGCTGCGGGAGGTGTTCCGTGACCTGGAGCGGGAACAGACGCGGACCGCCTTCCGGGGGGCCATCGGCCAGCAACTGGCCGCCCGGTTCGATTCGAGGGAGGAGGCGTTGGGGCCGCTCTTTGCCACAGACTCGGAAGAGGAGGAACTGGTCCGCGCCGCCCGGCCCAGGGCCCTGAACGTGGACGAACTGGCCGCCATGCTGGAGGAAGGCGGCCCCTTTGCCCGCCACTTTCCCGGCTTTGAGCATCGTCCCCAGCAGGTGGAGATGCTCCGGGCTGTGGCCAACGCTTTCAACAAACAACAACACCTGCTGGTCGAGGCCGGTACCGGTACCGGCAAGAGCCTGGCCTACCTGTTGCCTGCCGTCACCTTTGCCCACCTCAACGGCGAGCGGGTCGTCGTTTCGACCAATACCATCAACCTGCAGGACCAGCTCTTTCGCAAAGACACCCCCGACCTGCAAAAGCTCCTGCCCTTCGAGTTTCGGGTGGCGGTGCTCAAAGGGCGGAACAACTATCTCTGCCAGCGGCGGCTGGCCGGCCTGCGCCAGGCGGGCGTCAGCTCGGTGGAGGAGATGCGCATGTTGGCCAAGGTACTGGTCTGGTTGCCCAGCACCCAAACCGGCGAGCGGGATGAGCTGTTCATGCCCGATCCGGTCGAGCAGGTGCTGTGGAACAAGATCTCGGCCGAGAGCGATACCTGTACCCTGGAACGCTGCCGCTTCCGGGAGCGGGGCCGCTGCTTCTTTTACCGTGCCCGGCGTGCCGCCGAACGGGCGCACCTGGTCATCGTCAACCATGCCCTGCTCCTTTCGGACGTGGCCACCGAGAACCGGGTCCTGCCCGATTACCGCTACCTTATCGTAGACGAGGCCCACCACCTGGAGGACAGCGTCACCCGCCAATTGAGCTTCGAGGCCGACCAGGCCGCCGTGGAACGGGTGCTCAACGAGCTGGTCCGGCCGATGGGGGCCCGCCGCTACGGCGGTTTCCTGAGCGATCTCCTCTCCCACTGCCGGGGCAGGGTCCCCGCCGAAGAGTGGGCTGTGCTGGAGAGCCACGTCCGCGAGCTGCAGCGCCAGGTGGAAGCGGCATTGACCAACGCCTACAGTTTTTTCAACATCCTGGGCGACTTTTTGCAGGAACACAGCCCCGGGCAGGGTGAGTACGACCGGCGGGTTCGCCTGACCAGCGGCCAGCGGGTCCAGCCGGCCTGGAGCCGGGTGGAGATGAGCTGGGATAATCTGGCGGCCCAGCTCTACCGGATCCTCGGCGACCTGGAGCAGTTGATCGGCGGCCTGGGGGAACTGGACCGCTACGACATCCCGGACCTGGAGGGGTTGATCCAGGATTGTGGCGGGTATCTCGCCCGCCTGGGCGAGCTACGGGCACAGATCAATGCCTGCATCGCCGAACCGTCCCACGAGGCTATCTATTGGGCCAGCATTTCGGCCCAGGACGGGCGGGTGACCCTCCACGCTGCGCCGCTGCACGTGGGCAAACTGGTGGAACGGCACCTGTTCCATGCCAAAGAGTCGGTCATCCTCACCTCGGCCACGCTGACCACCGACAACCGCTTCGACTTTCTCCGCGAGCGGCTGAACGCCTGGGAAGCGGACGAACTGGCAGTCGGTTCCCCGTTCGACTACAAGAACTCGACCCTCCTCTACCTGCCCACCGACATCCCGGAGCCCAACCAGCCCTACTATCAGAAGACGGTGGAGGAGGTGCTGTTGGCCCTGTGCCGCGCCACCGAAGGCCGGGCGCTGGTGCTGTTCACCTCCTATTCCCAACTGCGGGCCACCTCGCAGGCCATTGCCCGCCCCCTGGCCGAGGCCGGGATCGTGCTCTACGAGCAGGGGGCAGGCACCTCGCGGGTGCAACTGCTGGAAAATTTCCGCACCACCCCCCGGGCGGTGCTGCTGGGCACGCGCAGCTTTTGGGAGGGGGTAGACGTGGTCGGGCCGGCGCTGAGCGTGCTGGTGCTGGTCCGCCTGCCCTTCTCCGTGCCCGACGACCCGATCTTTGCCGCCCGCTCCGAGACCTATGACAACCCCTTTGCCCGGTATGCCATCCCAGAGGCGATCTTGCGCTTCCGCCAGGGCTTTGGCCGGCTGATCCGCGCCAAGACCGACCGGGGGGTGGTCGTCGTCCTGGACAGGCGCGTCTTGACCAAATCGTACGGGCCGATGTTCCTCAACTCCCTGCCGGAGTGTACCACGGTGCGCGCCCCGCTGGCCAGGCTGCCGGAGGTGGCCAGGCGCTGGCTGGCGCTACAAAACCAGACTCCGGAAGCCTCGGCCCTCTAGGCTTGGTTTCGACGATCAAAAAAGTGCCTGGCACCTGAACCGTTCAGGGGGGGGGCGGAGGGAGGGGGAGGGGCCTACTCCCACAACCGGCAGAAGGCGCACAGGTCGCCGGCCGTAGTCGGCTGGCCACAACGGGCGCAGGGGTGCAGCTCCTCCCCGGCGGCCTCGCTAAAGGTCACCTGACCGGCGTCGCGCGCCCGCAGGAATTGCAGGTAGAACTGCTGCTTGGCCCCTGGCGATTTGAGCTCCAGTTGGTTGAGCAGTTCCTTGTAAAAGTTGGTGGTCGAGCCCCTGGCAAAGGGACACTCGTCGTAGATATAGTCAATGCCCTGCACCAGGGCATAGGCGGCTGCCTCCCGCTCATAGAGGCGGCACAGCGGCTTGACCTTGCGCGCCAGGCCCTCCCGCTCGACCAACACCGGCGCCTGGCGGGCCAGGTAGCCGGCCTGCCAATGCAGGGTGTTTTGCATCAGCACGGCAGCCTCGTCATCCAGGTTGTGGCCGGTGGCGATGGCGGCAAAGTGGCCGTCGCGGGCGACACGGTTCATCACATGGCGTTTGACCAGGCCGCACACGGCGCATGGTTTGCCCCGGCCACGCTGTGTGTGGCGGGCCAGGTCGGGGAGGGCCCGCCCGTACTCGCCCTCCATCTCCACCACGTGGAGCAGGGCTGCCGGGTGGTGGTCGGCGACAAATTTGCGGCACATCTCCAGCGATCGGGCCGAGTACCCGATCCCCTCGTCAATCCCCAGGCCGATGTACAACCCCTCCGCCTGGTAGCCCAGCCGCAACAGGATATCCCACAAGGTCAGGCTATCCTTCCCACCGGAGACGGCGACAAGCACCCGCTCGGCCGGGGTGAACATACGGTAGGTTTCGATGGTGCGTTGGACCATAGCGATGGACCATTCGACAAAATGGTCGGAGCACAGCCGCAGCCGGTGTTGGCGCAGGTTGATGACGGCCAGGCCACCGCATTTGCTACACTTCATGTCACCTTGCCTTGGACCCCTGTTCCGTTGCCCCCGCGCCGCGCCGGAGTGAGGAAGGGACCGGGGGGGACAGTTCGGCTCCTGCTACCAGGGATCAACCTCCCCCGGCCTGCTTCTGAAAAAAGGTTGCATACCGTCGGTCTGTCTTGTTGATGTGGGTGTACAGCCAGGAGAGGAGAGAAGCAACCAGATCCCGGATCGCCTTCCGGTCTCCCCCTTTGTGCCGCTCCACCGTGGCCAGATACTCCTGTCGGAAGGCGAGGTGGATTTTCCGGTGGGGCTCCAGGTCGGGATAGCCGATCTGCTCCATAAACTGCTCCTCGGCGGAAAAGTGGTAAACGGTGTAACGGTCCACTCCTTCCAGGAGGGCCATGATCCCCTCTTCGCGCTCTCCCCGTTCTACTGCGGCGTAAAACTGGTTCAGGAGGGCGATCAGTTTTTGGTGCTGGTCGTCCATTTCAGGGACCCCCAGCCGCAATTCATCGTTCCATTCTATGGTCATAGATTCCTCCTCTCGTTGATCTGCTTTGCAGCGGATGGATGGGGGGGCCTGTCGTGCAGCCCTCATCCCCCGGACACGACCGCTACCAGTTTGATGACGTCCCCCTCTTCGGTCAGGGTTGCCTCGTTGATCAACACACCGTTGCGCACCGCCAGGACCGATTCGGGATTCAGCCCAACCTTCTCGATGAGGTGGCGCACGGTGCTGCCCGGCCTGACCTCCCAGGTCTTGTCGCGATAGATGACTTGGACCATGATCCTCTCCCCGGTCTCGTTCACGGTTCGGTCAAAAAGCCCACAGCAGCGCCATCCCTGCGCCCACCGCGGTGATGATCAGGGCGATGACGAAGGTCTTGGGCAGAACCTGGGCCTCCTCGCCGATGCGGTCAATGGCCGCCGAGGCGTTTTGCAGCTTGGCCGGCGAGATGACGCTGGCCAGTCCGCCGCCGATGCCGCTGGCAGCAGCGATGAGCAACCCGTCCGCGCCGATCTGCTCCGCCGTCTGGCGGTGCAGGGCGGTCAACATGGCGATAGACGAGGTCTCGGAGCCGCTGATAAAGCCGCCCAACAGCCCCAGGAAGGGGGCGACGAAGGGATAGAGTTTGCCCAAGGTCGCCGCGGCGGCTGTGGCCAGCACATAGATCATGTTGCGCGAGGGGTCGGCCAGGCGCCAGTCGGCTCCCTTGCCCGAATGGTTGAGGACATAGGCGATGGCGAAAAAGACGGCAGCGGCCAGCACCGGCCGCGGCGCTCGCTTCAGCCACTTGCGCCATGCGGTGACGATCTGGGCCCGCGTCGGCCTGAGCAGGGGCAGGGTTAGCAACGTGCTGACCAGGATCCAGAAATAGGCCTGCCACAGGGGGCGCACCTTTTCCGGGGCGCCGGGGATGATCTCGACCGGCATGGCCCATCGCCGGAAGGTCAGGTCGAAAAAGGGGGAAAAGGGGGCGTTGACCAGCAGGGCACAGAGGGTCAGCAGGATCCAGGGCGAGAGGGCTGCCCACAGCGGCAGCTGGCGCTCGGCAGCCCGGTCGGCCTGGCTCAAGACCGTGCAGTCCCGCAACGGCCTGCCCCGGAGCCTGAGGTAGACCAGCATCACGGCGATGACGGCCAGCCCTGCGGCGATGCCGGTGAGGGTGACCAGGTTGGCGGCGGTCATGCCGATGCACACCAGCCCGGCCGTCAGCCCGGCGAGGAGGGCGGGCAGGAACCCCCGGCGCAGCATGGCCCCTCGCCCCACCAACCACAGCATCCCCAGGGCGATGCCCGAACTGATGACCGGCATGAACCGGGCAAAATATTCCCCCGCCTCCCCCACCGGCAGGTTGACAAAGCCGGCAAAGACAACCACCGGGATACCCAGCAGGGCGTAGGTGCACAGGGCATCGTAGCCGATGGCCGGCAGGGCGATGGCCGCAAAGGGGGTATAGCCCAGGGCGATCAGGATCGGCGGCAGGATCGAGACCGGCACCGCGCCCAATGCCGTCAGCAGCGTCCCGCAGCCAACGTTGAGGAGCATGATCTGTACCCCCTGATCGCCCACGGCCACGCTCTTGACGAGGGCCACGATGCGGGCGATGGCCCCCGTCTCGATCAGGATCGTGACCTGCAAGATCGAGGTTGCCACCACCAGGGCGATGGGCAGCGAGGCCACCACCCCGGCCAGGCTGGCCGACAGGATGACACCCGGTGGCGTCTTGAAGTAGAGCCAGGCCACGAGCACGGCAGCAACCCAGCCGATGACGCCTGCCGTGTCGGCAGCCGTGCGGCGCAGGGTCAACAGGAGCAGGATGATCAGGACCGGCGACAGGGCCAACAAGACAGACAACAGGTTCATGGTTCACTCCGCTTCATCGTCCTGGCAATGCGCCGCCGTAACGCCTCCCGCAGCGCCTGATGCTCGCTCCAGGGCGTCTCGACGGTGCCGTAGCACATGGATTGCTCGTGCCCCTTGCCGCAACAGATGACCAGGTCGCCGGGGCGGGCCAGGTCCACCGCGAACCGGATCGCCTCGGCCCGGTCGGGCACGCAAAAGTACGATTCCCCCTCGACGGCACCGGCCCCCGCCGCGCCCCGCGCCATCTCGTCCAGGATGGCCGCCAGCGACTCACGGCGGGGGTCCTCGGCGGTCAGGACCGTCACGTCGGCCAGCCGGGCACCGATTCCGCCCATCCAGGCCCGCTTGGCTACATCCCGCTCGCCGGCGCAGCCGAATACGGCGATGACACGCCCCTGGGTCAGGGTGCGGGCCGTTTCCAACGCCCGTTGCAGGGCGTTGGGGGTATGGGCAAAGTCCACGATGGCGGTAAAGTCCTGGCCTTCGTCCACCCGTTCCATGCGCCCGACGACGCCCTGGACCGCCCATACCCCCTGCCGGATGGCCGTCGTCGGCACGCCCAGGGCCAGGGCAGCGGTCATGGCGGCCAGGATGTTGGATACGTTATAGTCCCCCACCAGCGCCGTGTGCAGCTCTATCTCGCCGCCGGGTGATCGAACCACGAAGCGGCTGCCGGAAGGCGAGCGCCAGAGGTCGGTCGCCACCACATCGGCATTGCCGCCGATGCTGTAGGTCAGATGCCGGTCGGCAGGGATCGGGCGCAGATAGCGGTAGGAATCGTCATCGGCATTGAGAACCGCCACCTTGGGGATGCCCGGCTTGCGATAACCGGCCATCAGGTGGCGAAAGAGGGTGGCCTTGGCCTGACGGTAGGCCTCCAGGCTGCCGTGGATGTCCAGGTGCTCGTGGGTGACGTTGGTCACAACCGCCACATCGAAATCGCAGGCAGCAACGCGATGCTGCTCCAGGCCGTGGGAGGTGGCCTCTACCACGGCCAGTTCCATGCCCGCTTTTACCATCTCTGCCAGGTAGCGTTGCACATCGGGAGCGTCGGGGGTGGTGGTGTGCAGGCCGGTGTCGAACGCCCGGTCGCCGATGAGGGCATTGACGGTGGTGATCAGCCCCGCCCGGCGGCCGGCAGCGGTCAGGATGCTGTGCAGCAGGTTGCAGGTGGTCGTCTTGCCGTCGGTGCCGGTCACGCCGATGACGGTCAGCCGGCGCGCCGGGAAGCCGTGCCACGCCGCGGCCAGATAGGCCAGCGCTTCTCGCCCGTTGGGCACGACAACGAGCGGCACCGCCAGGCCCGGCACCTCCCTCTCGGCCACAAGGGCCACCGCGCCGTTGGCCACGGCCTGGGGGATAAAATCGTGGCCATCCGCCGCCACGCCGCGATAAGCAACGAACAGGCTGCCGGGCTTCACCTGCCGCGAGTCGGAGGTGAGAGCGGTGATGGTAATGTCTGTGTCGCCGCGAACGTCGGCGCGCGGTAGAGCGTCAACCAGACCGGCCAGTGGAAGCGCCATTTCCTTCTCCTGTTTGCCCGGCATACAGTATACCCCAAAGGAGGGCAGCCGTCAAAAGCTTGTGAGGTGCACTCTCGCTTGCGCCGGGGGGCGGTTCGTGATAAAATAAGGCATATCTGGAAACCGTAGATGTTAACTTTGCACCGACTGTCTGGAGATGAGGTCAACCGGAACGGGCTTGCGAGAAGCAATCCAGGAACAGATCTGTCTTGGATGTTGTTCGCTTTGACCTCACCCCATCCCCCAACCCCCTTCCCCTCTCCCGCGGCGGAGAGGGGAAGGGGGCCAGGGGGTAGGGGAGAGGGGAAGTCCCTCATCCGCTCCGCCAATGTGACATTGTCGGGATAGATTGGAGTTGTTGGATGAACACGGTCTTTTTTGACGTCGAAACCCAACATACCTTCGACGAGGTGGGAGGGCGGCACAACATCCGCAAGCTGGGCCTGGCCGCCGCCGTGACCTATTCCACCGCCGACGGGGCCTTCCACCATTACACCGAAGGGACCGTCGCCGGCCTGATCGCCGAACTGAAAGCCGCTGACCTGGTGGTGGGCTTTAACGTGCTGCGCTTCGACTATGAGGTGCTGCACGCCTATACCGAGGAACGGTTGGACCACCTCCCCACGGTGGACATGCTGGAGCACCTCTACCGGCGGTTGGGCTTTCGGGTCAGCCTGGGCGACCTGGCGAGCGCCACGTTGGGCATCGGCAAGTCAGCCGATGGCCTGCAGGCGGTGCGCTGGTACAAAGAGGGCCGCATCCAGGAAATCCTGGACTATTGCCAGCAGGATGTGGAAGTGACGCGGCAGTTGTACGAGTATGGGCGACAGCACAAACATGTCAAGTACCGGGACCGAAACTGGCAGGTCAGGATGGTGGCGGTGAGTTGGTGAAGCAGGGTCCAGGCTGCTTGACCCTGAGGGACCCCGTGAAGGCGATGGAACGGTTTGAGCCTGCTTACCTGGCTCTCCTCCGCTCCGGCGAGCTAAAGCGCCGTGTGGCAGAGGCGTACGCCCGGCTGGAAGCGTGCGATCTCTGCGCCCGCACGTGTGGCATCAATCGCCGTCTGGACCCCGATAAGGCAGGCTGCCACACAGGGGAGCGGGCCTGGGTCTCCAGCTATGGCCCCCACTTTGGCGAAGAGGACCCGCTGGTGGGCAGCGGGGGGTCGGGGACGATCTTTTTCACCTGGTGTAACCTGCGCTGCCAATACTGTCAGAACTATGACATCAGCCAGTTGGGCCAGGGGCGCGAGGTCGAACCGGAGGAGCTGGCCCGCATGATGCTCAGCCTGCAAAGCCAGGGCTGCCACAACATCAACCTGGTGTCGCCCAGCCACGTAGTGCCGCAGATCCTGGCCGGGTTGCTCATCGCCGCCGAGGCGGGGCTGCGGTTGCCGCTGGTCTATAACAGCGGCGGCTACGATTCGCTCCAGACGCTGGCCCTGTTGGACGGCGTGGTGGACATCTACATGCCCGACATGAAATATGCCGATGCCGCGGTGGCCCGGCGCTATTCCGGGATCGGCCACTATCCGGCGGCCAACCAGGCCGCTGTCAAAGAGATGCACCGCCAGGTGGGCGACCTGACGATGGACGAGCGGGGCGTGGCCCGGCGGGGGTTGCTGGTCCGCCACCTGGTCCTGCCCGAAGGCCTGGCCGGCACGGCCGAGATCGTCCGCTTCTTGCGCGACCAGGTCTCGCCCAACACGTATATCAACGTGATGGCCCAATACCGGCCCTGCTACCGGGCCCACGGGCTGCCGCCACTGAACCGGCCCATCACCACCCAGGAGTACGCCGAGGCGGTGCGCCTGGCCCAGGAGGCCGGCCTGCGCCTGGACGAGCGGCGACCGCGGCTGCTGTGGCTGTGGAGGTAAGCAGGAAGATCTTTTGTGAGGGTAACCGTGCTCCGAACTGTTCTGAACCGCAAACAAGCCCAACTGCTCACCGATGAAAAAGAGGCCCTGGAGCGCCTGCAACTGGCCCTGGCCGGCTTTGAGGTCACGCCGGAGGACCAGAAGACGCTGCAAAAGTCGCTGCGCCAGCTCGATGAGCTGTTCCTGCTGGTCATCGTCGGCGAGTTCAACAGCGGCAAGTCGGCCTTTATCAACGCCCTGCTGGGTGAGCGCTTCCTGCCTGAGGGGGTGACGCCCACCACCGCTCAGATCTATATCCTGCGCCATGGCGATACCCCTGACCAGGAGGTGGTAGAAGAAGGGGTACTGGCGGTCACCCATCCGGCCGAGTTCCTGCGCGAGATCAACCTGGTGGATACCCCCGGCACCAACGCCATTATCCGCCGCCACGAGCAGTTGACCTCGGAATTTGTGCCGCGCAGCGACCTGGTGGTCTTTGTCACGTCCACCGACCGGCCCTTCACCGAGAGCGAACGGGCCTTCATGGAGCGCATCCGCGAGTGGGGCAAAAAGGTGGTCATCCTGCTCAACAAGATCGACCTGCTGGAGGAGGCCGAGATCGCCCAGGTGGTGGACTATATCCGGCAGAATGCCCTGGCCCTGCTGGGCTTTGCCCCCGAGGTCTTTCCGGTGTCGGCCCGGCTGGCATTGCGGGCCAAGCAGGCCGAAAGCCGCGCCGAGCGGGAAAAGCTGTGGGCAGCCAGCCGCTTCGAGGCGGTCGAAGTGTATATCCTCAAAACGCTGGATCAAAAGAGCCGGGTGCAGCTCAAGCTGCAGAACCCCCTGGGCGTGGGCGAGCGGCTGGCAGCCGGCTACCTGGAACTGGCCCGCCACCGTCTGGCGCTCCTGGCCCAAGACCTCAAGGCCATCGAAAACATCGAGGGCCAGCTCGAGATCTATCGCGCCGACATGCAGCGCGACTTTCGCTACCGCCTGGCCGATATCGAGAAGGTGCTGCTGGCTATGAACAACCGGGGCATGGCCTACCTGGACGAGACGTTGCGCCTGGCCCGCGTCTTGGACCTGATCAACACCCAACGCATCCGCGGCGAGTTCGAGCGGCAGGTGGTGGCCGACACCCCCTATGAGATCGAACGCCAGGTCCACACCCTGATCGATTGGCTGGTAGACAGAGACCTGCGCCAATGGCAGGCGACGCTGGAGTACCTGGAGCGCCATCGGGCCAGGATGCACGAGCGGGCCGATTCGCCGGCACCGCGGGGAGAGGAGCGGATCATCGGCCAGGTGGGCGGCACGTTCGAGTACAACCGCCAGGCGCTGCTCGATTCGGTGGGGCGGGCGGCCAAAGAGGTGGTGCTGAGCTACGACCGCGAGGCCGAGGCCCGCCAACTGGCCCTGAGTGTGCGCGACGCGGTGGCGGGGCTGGCCCTGAGCCAGGTAGGGGCGGTGGGGTTGGGGGCCCTGCTGGTGGCCATCCTCCACGGGGCGCTGCTCGACTTTACCGGCCTCCTGTCGGCCGGGGCCCTGGCTGTGGTGGGCCTCCTCATCATCCCCGCCAGGCGGCGGCGGGCCAAGAACGACCTGAACGAAAAACTGGAGAACCTGCGCCATCAGTTGATAGCCGCCATGAGCGCGGAATTCGAGCGGGAACTGGCCCACAGCCTGCAACGGCTCCGCGAGGCGATCGAACCCTACACCCGCTTTGTCCGCGCCGAACAGCAAAAACTGGCCCGGATCGAGGGGGAGTTGGGCACGATCAACGCCACGTTGGGGCAACTGCGGTCGCGGGTTGATAACCTGTAAGGTGCCGGTTGAAAGGCCCAAGGGGCGGTGGTTTGCGCAAAATCGCAAGATGTGATATAGTTCCACCTGACCCACCAGGGCAACCGGCCACCGGGTCGGAGGGGGAGGAAGGCGGCTTCCTGTGGAGATCGAGGCCAAATTCGGCGTTCCCGATGAGCAGACGTTCCGGCGCCTGCTGGAAGCGACGGCGCTGGCCGGATTCACCCTGGGCCGGGCCTCGCTGACCCGGCTCCACGACCGCTACCTGGATACGGCCGACCGGGCCATCCTGGCCGGCGGCTATGCCTGCCGGTTGCGCCGGCAGGAGGGGCGCACCCTGGCCACCCTCAAGGGCCTGGGCACCGCCGCCGGGGCGATCCATCGCCGGGCCGAGCATCAGGTCGAACTGGACGGCCCCCTGCCTCCCCAGGAATGGCCGCCCGGCCGGGCCCGCGACCTGGCCCTGCGTTTGTGCGGCGATGAGCCGCTCCTCCCCCTCTTTGAGCTGGAACAGACCCGCCACTGTCGTCTGGTGTATGACGGCGACCGCGCCGTGGCCGAACTGGCCCTGGACCGCGTCGAGGTGTACGGGGGCGAGACACGCCAACCCATCGCCAGCTTCCTGGAACTGGAGGCCGAGCTCCTGGCCGATGGCAGCCAGGCAGACCTGAACCGGCTGGTGGCCGACCTGCAAGCGGGGTGGGGCCTGGTTCCAGAGCCCCGCTCCAAGTTCGAGCGGGCCCTGGCTCTGTCCCCGGCCGGCTCAGAGCCGCGTCTGACCCCTGCGGAACGGGCCCTCGTCGAGCGGCTGAGCAGGGAACGGGAGGCGCTTGCCCGCCGCGCCCGTCTGCTGCTGGCCTGGGACGACGGCCTGCCCCGCGCCGAGATGCTGGAGCGGGCCGGGCTGTCGTCGCGCCGCGCTCGTCACTGGCTGAGCGCCTTCCGCCGACAGCGGCTGGGCATCTTTCCCCCCCAGGCGCTGAACCTGGCTCCCGCCGCCGGGCCTGTGGAGGTCCACCGGCCACCACCGGCCGCCACCGAAGGGGTGCCGATAGCTCCCCCCCCCTCACCGGCTCCCCAGGTTGAACTGCTCAAAAAGCCGGGGCTCGAACCGGATGACCTGATGAGCGAGGCGGGGCGCAAGGTCTTGCGCTTCCACTGGCGGCGGATGCTCTTCCACGAACCGGGCACACGGCTGGGCCAGGATATCGAGGCGCTGCACGATATGCGCGTCGCCACGCGGCGGATGCGGGCTGCCTTTCGCATCTTTGGCGACTATTACGAACCCCAGGTCACCGCCCCACTGCTGAAAGGGCTGCGGCGCACCGGCCGGGTGCTGGGCGCAGTGCGCGACCTGGATGTCTTTCGTGCCCGAGTCCAGGCTTATCTGGATACCCTGCCCGAAGCGCAACGGGGCAGCCTGGACCGATTTCTGGCCGTGTTGGAGGAACAGCGCGACGCAGCCCGCCGGGCCATGCTCGCCTACCTGGATGGTGGAAAATATGCCCGCTTCCGGGAGCGCTTTACCGAATTTGTGGAGACCGAGGGCCTGGGCAGCCGGCCCATCACCCTGGACGACGGGGAACCCCGCCCCTGCCGCGTGCGCCACGTGGCGCCTGTGACGGTCTATGAGCGGCTGGCGGCCGTCCGCGCCTACGACGAGTGGGTGAGCATCCCCAACCCGCCCCTCACCAGGCTCCACGCCCTGCGCATCGCCTGCAAGCAACTGCGCTACACGCTAGAGTTCTTGAACGAACTGTTGGGGCCAGAGACCCCCGCTCTCATCGAAGAGGTCGTCGCCCTGCAGGACCACCTGGGCGAGCTACAGGATGCCGTGGTGGCCAGCCGCATCCTGCGCGACTTTTTGATGTGGGGCACGTGGGGCGGTGAGGTCGCCGCGATCCCCTCGCCCGACCGGCCGGCGCCGGTAATTGCCCCCGGCGTGGCCGCCTACCTGGCCGTCAGGCAATCGGACCTCCAGCGTCTGCTGGCGGCCTTTCCTCAGGCCTGGCAGCGGTTCAACAGCGCCACCCTCAGCCGGCTGGCAGCCCAGGCCATTGCAGTTTTATAGAGTCATCCTGTTCCCTGGCACACCCCCAGGGATGAAAAGGGTAGGGGCCGCCCTCGCGGCTGCCCAGGGTAGGGGCCGCCCTCGCGGCTGCCCAAGGAATACCGTTATTTCAAAGGGAGGGTATCCCCTATGCTCGAAAAGGTCGATCTCACCCATAAACTGCCGAAAGGGGAGTACAAGCGGCTGTTGCCTCGCCTGCAACGGCGGCTGTACGATCTGGAAAAGGCCTGTTGGGATGCCCAGATCCCCACCATCATCGTCTTCGAGGGCTGGGATGCCGCCGGCAAGGGCACCTCCATCAACCTGCTCACCTCGCGGCTCGACCCGCGGGGCTTCAAGCTCTACCCGATCCAGGCACCGCGCACCTTTGAAACCCACCTGCCCTGGCTGTGGCGTTTCTGGCTCAAGATCCCCAACTATGGCGAAATGGCCATCTTTGACCGCAGTTGGTACGGCCGGGTGCTGGTCGAGCGGGTGGAGGGCCTGACGCCGGAGGAAGAGTGGCGCAAGGGCTACCGGGACATCGTGGATTTCGAGCGGACCCTGGCCGATGATGGCTATGTGATCCTCAAGTTCTTCCTGCACATCAGCCGGGAGGAGCAGGCCCGGCGCTTCAAAATGCTGGAGAAGGACCCCCTCAAGAGCTGGCACGTGCAGCCGGAGGATTGGGAGCACCACCGCCAATACGACGCCTATTTGGTCGCCATCGAAGAGATGCTGGAACGGACCGACACCGAATGGGGGCCGTGGACCATTGTCGAAGCCACCGACCGGCGTTGGGCACGGATCAAGATCTTTCAGACCATCATCGGCCGGCTGGAGGAAGCCCTGAAAGACCGGGGCCTGGAGCTGCCGCCGGAAGCACCGGACGAGGCGATGGCCGACGAGGAAGGCGCCGACAGCCGCGCCCTGGATGCGGAACTGAGCGCCGAAGCGGAAGCGCAGGGAGACGAAGAGTAGGGGAGGGGCCATGCTGGAGACGGTCGACCTGAGCAAAAGCCTGACCAAAGAGGAATATGTCCACAATCTAATCCGCTACCAGTTGCAACTGCGAGCGCTGGCCTATCAACTGTATGTGCACAAACGCCCGCTGGTCATCGTCTATGAAGGCTGGGACGCCGGCGGTAAGGGGGGCAACATCAAGCGGGTCACCGAGCGGCTGGACCCGCGCGGCTATGAGGTCTATCCCATCGCTGCGCCGCAAGGGGAGGATAAAACCCACCACTACCTGTATCGCTTTTGGCGTCGGCTCAGGCCGCCCGATGAAAAGCAGATCCTCATCTTCGACCGGAGCTGGTACGGCCGGGTATTGGTCGAGCGGCTGGAGGGCTTTTGCACCGAGGAGGAATGGAAGCGTGCCTACCGCGAGATCAACGAGTTCGAGCGACAACTGGTGGACTTTGGCACCATCCTGGTCAAGTTCTGGATCCACATCAGCCGGGAGGAGCAGTTGCGCCGCTTCCTGGAACGCCAGGAAACCCCCTACAAAGCATGGAAGCTGACCGACGAGGACTGGCGCAACCGCGCCAAATGGGAGGCGTACGAAGAGGCGATCAACGACATGCTGCTCAAAACGAGCACCCTCACCGCGCCGTGGACCATCGTCGAGGGCAACTGCAAGTGGTATGCCCGGGTCAAAACCTTGCGGACGCTGGTAGAGGTGTTGAGCCGCGAACTCGACTACCTCCCCCCCGATCCCGTGGCCAAGGGCAAGAAGGAGGAAAAAATGGCAAAGGGAAAAAAGGACGACGAAAAGGTTGCCGAGAAGGAAGGAAAGAAGGGGAAGAAGGGGAAGGGAGAAAAGAAGAAGGACAAGAAGAAGAAAGGCAAATAGCGCCGGACAACCCGCCCGGCCCGGCCTATCCCCCGCGCAAGAGGTCCAGCACCGCGCCGAGATCGGGGGGCAGCGGCGCTTCCAGTTCCACGCGCTGCCCGCTAAGGGGGTGGGTAAACTCCAGCCGCCAGGCGTGGAGGAACTGCCGGGGCACGGGCAAAGCTGGCCGCCGCCGGCCATAGACCCGGTCGCCCACCACCGGATGGCCGATGGAGGCGAAATGGACGCGGATCTGGTGGGTGCGCCCGGTTTTGGGTTCTGCCTCTACCAGGGTATAATCGCCGGCTGAGGGGCCGGCCCGGCGGGTGAACGGTTCCAGCACGCGATAGTCGGTGACCGCCTCGCGGCCATCGGGCAGCACCGCGAACCGCTGCCGGTGGCGAGGATCTCGTCCCAGCGGCGCTTCGATGCGGCCCCGGGGCGGTTGCAGGCAACCGTCCAGCAGCGCCAGGTAGAGCTTGCGCACCCGGCGCATTTTGAACTGCCGTTGCAAGGCCAGGCGCCCTTTTTCCTCTTTGGCCACCAGAAGAAGGCCGGAGGTATCCCGGTCCAGGCGATGGACGATGCCCGGCCACCCCTCGCTGTCGGTCGCCAGTTCGGGGTAACGGGCCAGCAAGGCGTTGACCAGCGTCCCGCCCTGGTGTCCGGGCGCCGGGTGGACCACCATGCCTGCCGGTTTGTCCACCACCAGCAACCATTCATCCTCATACACCACCGCCAGCGGGATCGCCTCGGCGGTCGGCTTCTGTGGTTCCTCGGCCGGCAGGTCAACGGCCACTACATCGCCCGGTCGAACTCTGTAGTCGGCCTTGACCGGCCTGCCGTTCACGGTGACCTGCTCCTCGGCCATCAGCCGCTGCACCGCCGAACGGGACAGCCCTCCCAGCCGGTCTGTCAGAAACCGGTCCAGGCGCAGCCCGCCTTCCTCCACCTCGATCTCAACCCGCCGTCCGTTCATCGCCCGGAAACAAGAACGGGGCCTGCTCGCCCCGAACATGGCCCCGTGGTCATTCCCTCCTGACCCCCGCCCCCCCGTCGTCGGTCATTACCCCCTGGCCCTCGGCTATCCGGTCGGTTCGCCACAACGTCCAGGCCAGGATCGCCACCCCGCCGACCACACACATATCGGCGACGTTCCAGACCGGCCAGATCTTGATGTCGACAAAGTCGGTCACGTAGGCCTGAGGCAGTGCCGCCCACACGTTGCCGGTGCTCTGGGCGATGAGCCAGGTGGCGCGCAGCCGGTCTATCACGTTGCCCAGGTCACCGGCCAGGATGAGGGCTGCGGCCAGGCGCAGGGACCATAGCCCGGCCGGAAGGCGTGGATAGTAGGCCAGAATGCCCACCAGGACCGTCAGGTTGACCAGCATGAACAACCAGCCCAGCCCTGGAAATTGGCCAAAGGCCACGCCGGTATTCTGCACGTGGGTAAAGGTGAAGAACCGGGATAGGGCAGGGATGGGTGCCCATGCCTCGCCGACGGCCAGGTTTTGCCGGACCAGCCACTTGCTGCCCTGGTCCAGGGCCAGGAAAACGCATGCCAGACCGACCAACAGCAGCCAGTTTCGGAGATGGTTGGATCGCAAGGTCCTCTACGCCCGCTATGGTTTGATCCGCTGCTGGCAACGCAGGCACAGCGTCGCATAGGGCAGGGCTTTCAGCCGCGCCGGATCGATCTCATCCCCGCACTGAATGCACAGGCCATAGGTCCCCTGCTGAAACCGCTCCAGCGCGTCGTTGACCTGTTTCAACAACTGCTCCGCATTCCAGTGGAGGGCCTGTTCTTTGGCCTGCTCAAAGGCCTCGGTGGCATCGTCGGCCATGTGATTGCCAAGGCCCAGGTTGGTCCCGCCCTCAGCATCCATTTGGGCGATTACAGCTTCCAGCCGCGCCCGCTCGCTCTCCAGGAACGACCGGAGCACGTCGGGTCTTCTCACTGCCATCTTTCCTCCACAACAGGTCTATTCCCCTATCCTGGCTTTCTATTTTACCGCAAGGCTCAAAAATGGGCAAGTCCCCCCTGGCATGCTGAGCCGATGGAATCCCTACAGCCAGGCAACGATCGGCCCACCCCATCCCCTTTCCCAAGGGCAGGTTTTTCGGCGCAGCCCGACCTGCTCTCCAGGCGTCCCCCTTCCCTCGCAGGGAAGGGGGAGCGCAAGATCCGATGGGAGCGGGGGCATCGCCCTCGCTCCCGGCGTCACACCCCCTTTTTGATCCCCAGCGTCACCGGGTGCCCCTCCAGTTTGAACGACTCCCGGCGGGCGACATCGGCGGGCACGGGGCCGGGCACCAGCTCCACGCTCAACGTCTCGGCCTGGACGTAACCGGCCCACTCGGCGATGGCCGATTTGAGCTCGTCATCGGCGTCGTAGAAGGTGACGATGCGGTCGTTGAGCTCAAAGCCGGCCTCCTTGCGCATCGTCTGCACCCGGCGCACCAGGTCGCGGGCCAGCCCCTCGCGGGCCAGCTCGGGTGTGAGGGTCACGTCTACCGCCACCACCAGGCCCTTTTCCCCGGCCACGGCATAGCCTTCGCGCCCGTGAAGGCGGACCTCCACCTCCTGCGGCAGCAGTTCCACCGCCGGGCCGCCGTCGTTGAGTTCCAGGATGGCGCTCAGGCCGGCCTGGAAGCGGCGGGCCAGCGCCGTGGCGTCGGCGGCAGCGACGGCCTGGCGCAGCAGCGGGAACCGTTTACCATGTTTGGGACCCAGCAGGTTGGGCAACAGGCCGATCTCGTACTGCACCAGCTCCGCCTCGGTCGCCACGAACTCGAGCGCCTTGACGTTGAGCTCGTCGGCCACCAGGTCGGCCAGCGGCCCCAGATCGGCAGCCCGTTCCCCGGCGTAGATCAGCGCTTTGGCGAGCGGTTGCCGCAGTTTAATGTTGGAGGTGCTCCGCGCCGAGCGGCCCAGGGCGGCGATCTGCATCGCCAGGGCCATGCGGTCCAGCAGCTTCCGGTCCACCAGGCTCTCCTCGGCGGTCGGCCAGTCGCACAGGTGGACGCTCTCGGCCGCACTCCGGTCGGCGGAGCGGGCCAGGTTCTGGTACATCTTTTCGGTCACAAAGGGCACGAACGGAGCCAACAGTTTGCTCAATGTCAGCAAGACGTGGTACAGGGTGGCGTAGGCGGCCTCTTTGTCGGCGTCCTGTTCGCTCTTCCAGAAACGGCGGCGGCTGCGGCGCACATACCAGTTGGTCAGGTCATCCAGGAACGGCTCTACTGCCAGCGTCGCGCCGTAGGGGTCATAGTCGTCCAGGCGCTCGGTAACGCCGGCGATGACCTGGTTGAGGCGGGCCAGGATCCAGCGGTCGAGTTCTGGCAATTGGCGATGGGATATTGGCGATTGGGGATCGGCCGGCTGCCAGTGATCCAGGTTGGCGTAGGTGACAAAGAAGGAGTAGACGTTCCACAGCGGCAGCAGGAAGCGGCGGCGGGTGTCGTCGGCCAGTTGGTAGCCGAAGAGGAGGTTGACCTCCGGCTTGTGGGCGCAGTACATCCAGCGCATCACATCCACGCCCATCGTATCGGCTGCGTCGTTGAACTCGATGGCATTGCCCCAGCTCTTATGCATCGGCCGGCCATCCTCGGCCAGGAGGGTGGCGTAGGTCTGCACCGTGCGGAAGGGGGCCCGTCGCTCCATGATGGTGCTCATGGCCAGCATGGAATAGAACCAGTTGCGGAACTGCCCCGGAAAGCTCTCGGTGATGAGATCTGCCGGGAACCATTGCCGCCAGTAGTCGCGGTTGGTGCGGTACTGCAACGTGGAGTAGGCGACGATGCCGGCATCGAGCCAGGGGTTGCCCACGTCGGGGATGCGGCCGATCTCGGCGCCGCACCGTTCGCAGCGGATCTTGACCGCGTCCACGTAGGGCCGGTGCGGGGTGTGGCCCTCGAACTCCTCCCAACCGGCGACAGCCCGTGCTTTCAGCTCCTCCTTGCTGCCGATGACGTCGAACCAGCCGCACAGGTGGCACTCCCAGATGGGCAGGGCCAGGCCATAGTAGCGCTTTTTGCTGATCATCCAGTCGTGCATGTTGCGCAGCCAGTCCATCTCCCGCTCGAAGCCAAAATCGGGGATCCAGCGCGTCTCCTGCACCGAATCCATGATCAGGTAGCGCAGCCGTGTCGCCTTTTCCTCCGGCGTGAGCTGGTCGTAGGGCCTGTCCAGCAGGTCGCCCATGCCGATAAACCACTCGTCCACCAGGCGGAAGACCAGTTCACTCTGGCAGCGCCAGCAGACCGGGTAGCGGTGGGTGTAGTCCTCCAGGCGGTAGAGGAGGCCCTTGTGCGCCAGGTTGTCAAAGATCGGTTGCGCCGAATCGTAAACGCTCCTGCCGGTCAGCCACGCAAATCCGTCGAGAAAGAGGCCATTTTCGTCCAGCGGCGCGATGGCCGGCAGGTCCGCTCCTCTGCCCAGGGCCAGGTCCTCGGCGCCGCAGCCAGGGGCGATGTGCACAATGCCTGTGCCCTCCGCCTCGCCCACCTGGTCCCACAGAATGATGCGATGCGCCGCTGCCGCACCGCTCTGCTGCTGGGCCGGCAGTTCGTCAAAGGGGCCCTCGTAGGTCCACCCCTCCAGCGCCGCACCGGGCTTTTCATCCAGGATGGTGTAGGGGCCGCGCAGGGCGTTATCCAGCGCCCCCTTGCTCAGCCAGAAGCGGTGTCCCTGGTTCTCCACCAGGACGTAGGGCAGGTCGGGGTGGACCGCCGCGGCGACGTTGCTGGTCAGGGTCCAGGGGGTGGTGGTCCACACCAACAGATCCTCCCCGCCCTGAGCAGAGGGAAGGTAGCCGGGGCGATGGCGCAGGGGAAAACGCACAAAGATGCTGGGGTGGGTCAGTTCCTGATAGCCCTCGGTGACGATCTCGTGCTGGCTGATGCCGGTGCCGCAGCGGGGACACCAGGGCATCACATCGGTCCCTTTGTAGATCCAGCCGTTTTCGTGGCATTTCTTCAAGGCCGCCCAGATGGTATAGTTGTTCTCGTCGCTAAAGGTAAAGTAGCTGCCGCCCAGTTCCGGCAGACCCAGCCGCCCGACGATCTGCTCCACGGTGCCGGTCACCGGGCCGTGGGGACCGTTCACCGTGATCCGTTGCAGGGGGTCGTGGGCCATTTTGGCTTTCAGGTCGCGGAGAAAGGCCGGGTCGTTCCAGTCCATCCAGTAGCCCAGGCGGATCGATTGTTCCGTCTGGACGGCCGAAAATTCGAGGACGCGCTGTTTGCACAGGTTGACGAACTCGGCCAGGCCATAGGTCTCGATGTCCCTTTTCGTCTTGAAGCCCATGTCGCGCTCCACATTGACCTCGACCCACAGCCCCTGGCAGTCAAAGCCGTTCTGCCAGCGCTGGTCGTAGCCCCGCATCGCCTTGTAGCGCAAGAACAGGTCCTTGTAGGTGCGCCCCCAGGCGTGATGGACACCCATCGGGTTGTTGGCCGTGATAGGGCCGTCAATAAAGGAGAATTTCTTGTTCCCCTGGTTTTTTTGGCGCAACTTTTGGAAGGCAGCGGTCTGTTTCCAAAAGTCGAGCACCTCATGCTCCAGTTGGACAAAATCTACCTGATTGGGTACCGACTCAAACATAGCTCCTCCTCCGAAATCGTGTGATCTTTTTGTGGGATGACGATCTCGGAGCCGGCAATCGAGTATGGAGATGGCAATTCGTGGTTTCGCATCTCCTCGGGATCCTCCTCTCTTTGACAGATTCTGCCCTTGTGCCCTGCTCCCCCTCACGTGGGTGGCGAATCAGAGCGCAGAGAGAGTCCTTGCTCTCTGGATAACCGGTTCCTCCGGTTTTGTTCTCGGCAGGGTTGTATCGGCCTCCCGGTAGCCCTGACGTGCGCCCAGCAAAATCCCCCCTGGCAGGGCCTGCTGCACAAAAAGGTTGCCCTGCTGTTGTTTCTCGGTCAGCTCTTGTCGGCCTGGACCATCCAATCGGCACTCCGCTCAGGCATGGTCCCTGTTCTCCTATGCTTCCAACTCGATATAGATCCGCTTGTTGATCGCCCCTTTGCTCTTATAGTCCACCACCCGCACCCGGCCCACCTCGGAGGTGTTGGCCACGTGGGTACCGCCGTCGGCTTGCAGGTCCAGCCCCTCGATCTCTACAATGCGCACCTCCTGAATGTGCGGCGGCAGCAGGTTGATTTTGGTGCGGATCAGGTCGGGGATCTGGAACGCCTGCTCGCGGGGCAACAGTGCCACGCGCACCGGACGGCCCCTGGCGACCTCGGCGTTGACGCGGGCTTCGATCTCGGCTACCAGCTCCTTGTGCAGCGTCTCGAACTCAAAATCCATCCGGCCCTGCAGCGGGTCCATGTTGCCACCGGTAACGAGGGCGCCATAGTCACGCCAGACTATGCCGCACAGGATGTGAAGCGCGGTGTGGGTGCGCATCAGTTGATAGCGCCGCTCCCAGTCCAGCGCCCCGTGGACCGGCATCCCGACCGGCGGCAGGTCGCCCTCCAGGGTGTGCCACACCTCCTCCCCTTGCTTCTGCACCTTGACCACCCGCGCCGAGCCGCCGGCCCAGGTCAGGGCCCCGGTATCGTGGGGTTGGCCGCCACCGCCAGGGTAAAACGCTGTGCGGTCCAGGGCCACCGCCTGCCCTTCTGCCGCCGTCACCACCGCATCGAACTCCTGTATGTAACTGTCTGTCTGATACAGATTCTCCGCCATTTCCGCGTCCTTTATCCTGGATAAGGATTCCACTGCAACGCCGGCTTGTTCTGCTCCCGCTCATAAAAGGCCACCAGTTCGTCGAGGAGGGTCTCCAGTTTCAGGCTGCTGGGGGCCGGCCGACCATCAGGCCCTACCGGCTGGAGGGCCGGGGTCCTGGTGGCTATGCCGTCAAAGGTCCAGCGGGCCCCTGACCGTTCCAGCTCTTGCAGGCGTGGCAGCAGCGGGGTCAGGTCCACGCGGGGCATCACCGGCCGGCTGGCGAACTGCACCCACGTCTCGGCGCGATAGCGCAACAGGTAAAAGCCACCGGGCAATGCCGTCAATACCCGCAGGCGCTCGGTGCTGTTGTAGAGGACCATCGGGTGAAGGAGTTCGGGCGCCTGGGCCACCGCCAGATCCACATGGGGGACCTCGTGGAGATCGACCTGACCGGTGACCATCGCCGTCTTGCTTTTGAGCATGGCCGACCACTCGCCATCCCAGTAAGGCCCATAGTGTTCGGTATCTTCCAGGAAGCTTTCCAGCAGCGGCAACAGGGCCCGATACCGGGCAGTGCCGGCGTCGTCATCGCCCTGGAGTTTGCCGGCTACAGGAGAGGTATCCGGATCGGCGTGGCTGCGGATGGTGAACACCACCTTGGCCGCCTGGGGTCGGCGGTAGGTGTTGAAATCCCCGGCGGTAGCCACGTCAATGAGCAGTTCTCGCCGTTTCAAGGCCGGTTCGGGATGGAGCATGGCCCATACCGCACAGAGGCCATCCTCGTCAAAGTGGTTGTTCGACACGGTGCGCACCTTTGGGGCATACCGCTTTTGTGCGCCCGGCGAAGCCAGATAGTTCAGCACGATCTCGGTACTGGTGTCGGCGCGGAACTCGGGCGGTGAAGGACTGCCCGGCCAGTGGCTCAAGGTCAAGACCGTATCGGCCTGGGCCGCCCCATCCACGATGATGTGGGGCAGGCCACTCAATTTGGAGTAGGAAACATACTTCACGCCACTTCCTCCTTGACACGAAAAGACGAAAAAGCGCCCTCAGCCCAAGGGACGAGAGCGCCGACATCTGACTCCCGCGGTACCACCCTTCTTAGCGTTACCGCTCACCTTATCGGGTACGGCCCTCTATGGACGCAACCTGCCTGCGGGGCGATACCCGCGCCCGGCTAACGGTGGGCGACTCCGGCCAGGCCTACTGGTCGGCCCACAGCCGATGTTCGGTTGGCGGCTCCAGGAGGATATTCGGCGGGCTTTCCGCGCCCGGCTTTCACCCTGTGGCCAGGCTCTCTGGGCGTTCCGCCGCGCCTACTCGTTCCCTTCACAGCCTTTTGGGCTATAGAGGCAAGAACAGTCTATCATGGATCGGTGAATCTGTCAAATCATGTCAGTGCCCCAAGATCTGAACGCTGGCCTCGCGCGGTTGGGCCTGGAGCGCCACGCCCCCGAAGCGTTGCAACAGGCGGAGACAACGGTCGCGCCGCTCTTTCATGCGCGGCTCTTTGGCTTTCCATTTGCCCTGCAACTGGCTGATGACCAGGGCGCTATCGCCCCGCACCTCCACGGCAAACTCCTCGGGCCGGCGCCCCGCCTCCTCAATGCGCCGAATCAGGTCCTGCAGGGCGGCGATGAGGGTGTCATATTCGGCCTCGTTGCTGGTATAGCCGTCGCCCAACTCCAGGCGCTCCAGGCGGCGGCGGCCATCCTGTGTGCGGGTGATGGCATAGCTGCCATATCCCCAGCCGGGATTGCCCCGGCTGCCGCCATCAAAGACCAGGATATAATCGGGCGGGCGGGCGGGCGGGGAGCCGGTGGGGAACAGTTCCGGTTGAGCCGGCGGCGGGCCAGCCGCCCGGCCCGGCAGGTCTCCCTGGGCGGCCAGGAGCTCAAACAGCCGCCGCTTCTCCGCCGGCTCCAGCCCGGCGATGGCGACGGCGATCTCCCCGACCCGGTCCCTCTCCTCTTTTTTCCTCTTCATCCGTTGCCTTCGCCCAGCTCTTGAGCATATAGATAGTCGAGATTGGCCTGATGCAGCCGCTGGACCAGGCCGCCCAGGGGAATGCGCGACTTGCCACATGACTCGATATCGATCTTTTTCAACTCTGAGCGGGGCAGCCCCTTTTCCACGATGGCCCGCACCCGCTTCTTGACGGTCTGCAGATAGGCGATGCTGCTGTCCACCGTCTCGTCAATCTCCCCCCGCAGGAGAACCCCCCCGTGCCCCTGGATCACATTTTCCAGGCTCAGGGTTTTGATCTGTTTCAAAGAGTGCATCAGTTCATCGGGGTTGCCCCGGGCGACGAAAGGCACCGGAGTGACCACGTCCCCGGCGACCAGCACCTTGTCCTCGCGGATGTGGACCATGATCCCGTCGGGGGAATGCCCCGGCGCGTGCATGAGGTGCAACGTCTTGTCGTGCAGCCGCAGCAGCATCTCGGTCTCAAAGACCAGTTGGGGGATTCGCAACCGGACCGAAGCCAGGGCCGGGTTCTGAGCTTTGGCCTGGTTCAGGCTCTCTTCGCCAACCTTGGCCAGAATCTGGCGGCATTGCCGGTGCGCGATCAATTCCGCTTCGGGGAACAGGTAACTGCCATAGACGTGGTCGGCGTGATGATGGGTGAGCACCACGTAGCGGACACCGCGCGGACACTGCCGCTGGACAAACTCTCGTACCTGACGGGTCTCTTGGGGAAAGGGCAGGGTGTCAATGACCACCGCCCCCTCAGGGGTCATGACGACGGTAGCGGCTACTTCGACATAGAGCGCGCTGATAAACACATAGACATCTTCGGTTACTCGTTCGCGCAGCATCTCGACTCCCAAGGTTTCCAGATGGGGCAAGCATACCACAAACCCAGGCTGCTGTCAAGGGCTGCGTGCGATTTTTCGTTATTTCAAACAGATTTCTGCCTGTCACTTCGACACCCCTGGGCTGCATCGCCCTCGCCCCCGTGGGGAGAGGGTCGGGGTGAGGGGGACAGGCTCCCTCGCCCCCGTGGGGAGAGGGTCGGGGTGAGGGGGCGGTAAACAAGCCCCAGCTATTTGAAAAAGCCCTGTTTTTGTGGTATAGTAAACCCGGTGTGCCAGGGAAGGGCGCTCGCCGCCCTATCGGCTCCCCCACACACAAGGCACGTAGCGGAATGGACAACAATCGGCAGTGAGGGCTGAATCCCATGAGAAAGATTTGCGTGATCGGGGTCGGATATGTAGGCCTGGTAACCGGTACCTGCTTTGCCGACCTGGGCCACGAAGTAACCTGTGTGGACGTGGACGAGCTCAAGATCGAAAAACTGCGCGCCGGGGTGATGCCGATCTACGAACCGGGCCTGGAAGAGATGGTCCGGCGCAACGCCCAGGCAGAGCGCCTGCATTTCACCACCTCCTACCCGGAGGGGCTGGCCCAGGCGGAATTTGCCTTTATCGCCGTAGGCACACCGCAGGGCAGCGGAGGTGAGGCAGACCTGAAATATGTCCGGGCGGCGGCGCGGAGTATCGCCCGGGCCATGGATCACCCCCTGATCATTGTCAACAAGAGCACGGTGCCCATCGGCACCGGCGACTGGGTGGCCGACATTGTCCGCCGCCACCAGCCATACCCGATCGACTTTTCTGTCGTCAGCAACCCCGAATTCCTGCGCGAAGGGTCGGCCATCAACGATTTCATGTACCCCGACCGCATTGTCCTCGGCTCGCTGAACCCCGAAGCCGCAGCCCAGGTGGCCCAGCTTTACCTGGCGCTCCGGGCCCCTATCATGATCACCGACCTGCGCACCGCCGAGATGATCAAGTACGCCTCCAACGCCTTCCTGGCTACCCGCATCTCGTTCATCAACGAGATCGCCAGCATCTGCGAGGCGCTGGGGGCCGACGTGAAGGAAGTGGCGGTGGGGATGGGGTACGACAAGCGGATCGGCCCCTCTTTTCTGGATGCGGGCATCGGCTTTGGCGGCAGTTGCTTCCCCAAGGATGTCCAGGCCCTGGCCCACATGGCCGCCGTCCACGGCTGTCATCCCCAACTGCTGCGGGCGGTGATGGAGATCAACCGCGACCAGCGCCGGCAGGTGGTCCACAAGCTGCGGGAGCTGCTGGGCACCCTGGACGAAGCGGTGATCGGGGTCCTGGGACTGGCCTTCAAACCCAACACCGACGACATGCGCGAAGCGCCCTCGGTGGAACTGATCCACCTGCTGCAAAGTGAAGGGGCGCGCATTCGGGCCTACGACCCGGTGGCGATGGTCAACGCCGACCGATATCTGCACGACGTTGCCCTGTGCCAGGACGCCTACCAGGTGGCAGAGGGGGCCGACGCCCTGGTCATTGTCACCGAGTGGAACGAATTCAAGCACCTGTCGCTGCCCCGCCTCAAGGCAGCCATGCGCCGGCCGATCATCGTGGATGGCCGCAACCTCTACGACCCGGAGCAGATGAAGGCGCTGGGGTTCATCTATCGGGGGATGGGGCGCGGCTATTAGAGCCTGGCCAGGGGTGCTCCCCTGCCCCCTGGAGAAAACCATGACGATCCTGAAACAGACTCTGGATAACGGCCTGACCGTGCTGCTCAAAGAGGACCACCACGCCCCAGTGACTACCTTTTGGGTGTGGTACCGGGTTGGCAGCCGCAACGAGGTGCCCGGCATCACCGGCATCGCCCACTGGGCCGAGCACATGCTGTTCAAAGGCTCTCGGGCGTTCCCCAAAGGTGAAATTGACCGGCAGATCGCCCGCAACGGCGGCGTGCAGAACGGTTTCACCTGGCTCGACTTTACCGCCTTCTTTGAGACGCTGCCTGCCGATCGGGTGGACCTGGCCCTGCGCATCGAGGCCGACCGGATGGTCAATGCCCTCTTTGATCCGGAGGAGGTGGCCCTGGAACGCACGGTTATCATCTCGGAGCGGCAAGGCGCTGAAAACGAACCTGTTTTCCTGCTGAACGAGGAGGTGATCGGGGCCGCCTTCCGGGTGCATCCCTACCACCACGACACCATCGGCGATCTGTGCGATCTGGAGGCGATCGGCCACGAGGAACTGTGGCACCACTATCAGACCTACTATGGCCCCAACAATGCCATTGCGGTGGCCGTGGGCGATTTCGAGCCGACGCAGATGCTGGCCCGCATCGCCGACCTGTTCGGCCCCATCCCGGCCCGCTCCGACCCGCCGCCGGTGAACCGCCCGGAGCCACCTCAACGCGGGGAGCGCCGCATCCTCCTGGAGGGGCCGGGTGCTACCGCCTATCTCCAGGTCGCCTACAAGGCCCCCCAGGCGGCCCACCCCGACTTTTTCCCCATGACCCTGCTCAGCACGATCCTGACCGGCGCCGGCGGCATGAACCTGTTTTCCGGACCGCCGCCCAACCGCAGTTCGCGGCTGTACAGGGCACTGGTAGAGACCGGCCTGGCGGCGAGTGTATCCGGCTCGCTGTCGCCCATGCTCGACCCCTACCTCTACAGCATCGTGGCCACCGTGCGGGACGGGCGCAGCCTGGAGGAGGTAGAAGCCGCTCTCAACGCCGAGATGGAGCGCATCCTGGCCGGTCCGATCTCGGCCGAGGAGCTGCAAACCGCCCTCAAGCAGAGCAAGGCCCAATTCGCCTATTCCAGCGAAAGTGTGACCAACCAGGGCTTCTGGCTGGGTCTTTCGTCGGTCATGGCCGACACCGACTGGTTCGAGTCGTTCCTGGACCGCCTGGCCTCTGTCACCGTTCAGGATCTACACCGCGCCGCCAACACCTACCTGACACGTCGCAACCGGACCGTGGGCCACTATGTGCCCCTGGGCCTGTAGGAGGCAATTTGTGACCGCATCCATCCCCTCACCGGAAACGATCACCCGCGTCGAACTGCCCAACGGCATCGTCCTGCTCCTCTACGAAAACCACAGCAGCCCGGCGGTGGTGATCGGCGGGTCCCTGTGGGCCGGGTCGCTCGACGAAGCGCCGGAGCAGGCCGGGCTGGCGAATTTCACCGCCGGGATGCTGATGCGCGGCACCGCGACGCGCACCTTTGAGCAGATCAACAAAGCGCTGGAATCGGTGGGGGCCCAGTTGGCCTTCCACAGCGGCGTCCACACCGTCGGCTTTGGCGGCAAGGCCCTGGCCGAGGACCTGGACCTGCTCCTGGACATCCTGGCCGACTGCCTGCAGCACCCCACCTTCCCGCCCGACGAGGCCACCCGGCTCCAGGGCCAGATCCTCACCGACCTGAAACGGCGCGCCCACGATACACGCCGCATGGCCCGCCTGACCTTCGATGCCCTGCTCTACCCCAACCACCCCTACGGCCGCAGCGTTCAGGGGTACGAAGAGACCGTGGCCACCCTGGGCCGCGACGACCTGGTCGGATATTACCGGCGGCATTACTCCCCGGCGGGGATGATCGTCGTAGTGGTGGGAGCCATCTCGGCCGGGGCGGTGGTGGACCGGGTGCACTCCAGGTTGGGAGACTGGCAGGCCCCGGAGGCGACCCCTAACCGGAGTATCCCGCCGAGGGTGCAGCTCAGCGGGCCGCGCCGCCAGGCAGTGCCCGTGGTCGGCAAAGCTCAGGCCGATATCGTGCTGGGCTGGCCGGCGCTGGCCCGCAACGATCCCGACTTTATGAAAGCCCACCTGACCAACACCATCCTGGGCGTTTTCGGCATGATGGGCCGCCTGGGCGACCACATCCGCGACCGGCAGGGGCTGGCCTACTATGTCTACAGCCGCCTCGAAGCCGGGCTGGGCGCCGGCCCGTGGCTGGTCATCGCCGGAGTCAACCCGGCCAACGTGGAACAGGCTATTGACAGCATCCGCCGGGAGGTGCGCTGCCTGCGCGACGAACCGCTCCCCGCTGCCGAACTGGCCGACAGCCAGTCGTTCCTCACCGGCTCGATGCCCCTGCGCCTGGAAACAAACGAGGGGCTGGTCGGGACCCTGCTGGATATGGAGCGCCACGGCCTGGGGCTGGACTATCTGGAACGCTATGCCTCTCTGGTCCATCAGGTCACTGCCCAGGATGTACAGGAAATGGCCCGGAAATATTTGGATCCGGATATCTATGCTCTGGCGGTTGCCGGGCCGGGACAAGATTGATCGGGTATTAGATATTAGAATTGAGAAGAGGAGAAGAAGATGGCGAACATCACAGTCGTAGGCGTCGGGTACGTGGGTTTGGTGACCGGTGCCTGTCTGGCCGACCTGGGCAACCAGGTCATCTGCATCAACCGCAACCGGGAAAAGTCGGAGAACCTGAAAAAGGGCATCCTGCCCATCTATGAGCCGGGCCTGGAAGAGATCGTCCGGCGCAACAGCGAGGCGGGCCGCCTGCACTTTACCACCGATTGGGATGAGGCGATGGCCGACGCCGAGTTTGTGTTCATCGCGGTGGGCACGCCCACCGGCATCGAGGGCGAGGCCGACCTGGCCCACGTCAACGCCACGGCGGAAGAGATCGCCCGGCGCATCCACAAAGAGGTGATCATTGTCAACAAGAGCACCGTGCCGATCGGCACCGGCGACTGGGTGGCCGACATTGTGCGCGAAATCCGCGGCGAGGATGTGCCCTTCTGGGTGGTCAGCAACCCCGAATTCCTGCGCGAAGGGTCGGGCGTCTATGATTTCATGAACCCCGACCGCATCGTGCTGGGCTCCACCAACCGCCGGGCCGCCGAACGGGTGGCGGAGCTCTATTACCCGCTGGGCGGCGAGCGGATCATCACCGACCTGCGGACGGCCGAGATGATCAAGTACGCCTCTAACGCCTTCCTGGCGACCAAGATCTCGTTCATCAACGAAATCGCCAACATCTGCGAGGCGCTGGGCGCCGACGTCAAGGAGGTGGCCCACGGCATGGGCACCGATCACCGCATCTCCCCCCACTTTTTGGGGGCCGGCATCGGCTGGGGCGGCAGTTGCTTCCCCAAAGATGTCAAGGCGCTGATCCACATGGCCGAACTCTATGGCGAGAACCCCGAAATCCTGCGGGCCGTGACCCATGTCAACTATGACCAACGCAAGCGGTTGATCCAGAAGCTGCGCCATATCCTGGGCGGCTTTCGGGGCAAGACCATCGGCCTGTGGGGGCTGGCCTTCAAGCCCAACACCGATGATATGCGCGATGCGCCCTCTATCAGCCTGGTCCACATGCTCCAGCACGAGGGAGCCACGGTCAAGGCCTATGACCCGGAGGCCCAGGAGAACGCCCGGCGGCTGCTCCAAGATGTGGTCTTTTGCCAGGATCCCTACCAGGTGGCCGAAGGGGCCGATGGTCTGATCCTGGTGACCGAATGGAACGAGTTCAAGCAGCTCGATATGGCCCGCATCAAGGCATCCATGCGCCAGCCGGTGCTGGTGGATGGCCGCAACATCTACGATCCCAGGCGGATGGCCGAGATGGGGTTCATATACCGGGGCATGGGCCGGGGCTACAATGGCGAAGGAGCCTAGCGTAGGGGCGACGCATGCGTCGCCCCTATTGGCCGTCGGCGTGGACCTGGTGGAGATAGAGCGCCTGCGGCGGGCGGTAGAGCGGTACGGCGACCGCTTTCTGACGCGCATCTACACGCCAGAGGAGATCGCCCGCTATGGCCACCGGTTGCCGGAGCTGGCCGTTCGCCTGGCCGCCAAGGAAGCGGTTTCCAAAGCCCTGGGGGTGGGGCTGGCCCACCTCAGCAGCCACGGCATCGGCTGGCGAGAGGTGGAGGTGTTGTCCGACCCCTGGGGCAAGCCGGGGGTCCGCCTGTCAGGCCGGGCGTTGGCCCTGGCCGAGGAGCAGGGCCTGCGCCACTGGGCCATCAGCCTGTCGCACGAACGCGGCTACGCGGTGGCCCTGGTCGTTGCTTCCGGCTGGCTCAATAGAACCTCTCCACCGGCCAGCCCCGCTTTCGTGCCAGCCGCCGCAGCCGGGGATCGGGATTCACCGCCACAGGATGGCCCACCCGCTCCAGAAGCGGCCGATCGCTGATGCTGTCGGTGTAAAAGGTGCTGGCCGACAGGTCCACGCCATATTCGGCCGCAAACCGCTCGGCCCAGACCACCTTGCCCTGGCCGTAACAGGCCGGCGGCTCGATCTCCCCCGTAAACCGTCCATCCCGGCTCACCAGGCGGGTGCAAACATACTGGCCCGGGATCCCCAGATGCGCGGCCAACGGCCCCACGACATATTGGGTCGAGGCCGAGACGATGGCCACCACGTGCCCCTGGGCCCGGTGTTCGGCCACCCGCTGCTGTCCCCGCTCGCTCAGGTGGGGCAGCACCTCTTCCACAAACCAGCGGTCGCACAGGGCGCGCATCGCCCCTTCATCATCGCCGGCCGCGCCGGCCAACAGCCGGGGGAGCAGGCTCTGCATGTCCAGCACCCCCAACCGACTGAGAAGGCCCCACCAGAACACCCGCGCCATCTCCCTGCGCTTCATCTGGCCGTTGCGGTACAGGTAGCGGGCGTAAAGCTGACCGGAGCTGGTGTCCAGCAGGGTCTTGTCCATGTCAAACAGTGCAGCAATCCGGCCCATCCACCTCCTCCTGTCAACAGACTGGCCCCATTATACGCCAGAACCGGCTCTCAGGCAAGAGAACCTTCCCGAAACATCCCTCCCCCTACTTGGTGCCTTCCTCCTTCCTGTGGTAAAATAAAGTTGACATTGTTAGATCGGACCTCCCCCAACCCCCTTCCGGGGCCAGGGGGTAGAGGAGAGGTCGGACCTGCCGTCCAGGAGGTCCATCTAACCCTGTCAAAATGGTGCGCACAGAGGGAGGGGTTATGCGGGCCGAGATCATCACCACCGGCACCGAACTGCTGCTGGGTCAGATTGACGACACCAACGCGACCTACCTGGCCCGCCAGTTGCGGGACCTGGGCATTGACTTGTACTTCCGCACCACCGTGGGCGACAACGAGGGGCGCATCGCCCAGGCGCTCGAACTGGCGCTGGCCCGCGCCGATCTCATCCTGGTCACGGGCGGCCTGGGGCCCACGGTGGACGACGTGACCCGCGAGGCGGTAGCCCGCGTCACCGGACGGCCCCTGGTGCTGCACCCCCATCTGCTGGCCCAGATCGAAGCCTTTTTTGTCCGGGCCGGTGCCCGCATGACCGACAACAACCGACGCCAGGCCTGCCTGCCGGAGGGCTGCCTCCCTATCGAGAACCCGGTAGGCACCGCTCCCGGCTTTATCGTCGAAGAGGGGCAAGGGACCATCATTACCCTGCCGGGGGTGCCCCACGAGATGCGCTATCTGATGGAGCATACGGTGGTGCCCTACCTGCAAAAGCGGCTGGGGGGGCAGCAGGAGGTGATCGTCACCCGCATCCTGCGCACCGTGGCCGTGGGCGAAAGCCGCATAGACCAGGCCCTCGCCGACCTGGAGACTTTGGCCAACCCTACCGTCGGGCTGTCGGCCCATCCCGGCCAGACCGACGTGCGCCTCGTGGCCAAGGCCCCCACCCAGGCCGAGGCCGAAGCGTTGCTGGCCGACCTGGAGGCCCGTATCCGCCAGCGCCTGGGCGCGGCCATCTATGCCACCGGCGAGGCAACGCTGGAAGCGGTCGTGGCCGACCTGCTGCGCGGGCAGGGCGCGACGCTGGCCGTCGCCGAGACGCTCACCGGCGGCGACCTCAGCCGCCGTATGAGCGCCCATCCCGATGTCTTCCGCGGTGGGCTGGTGGCCGCCGACGGCCCGGACCTGGCCCGATTCCTGCACCTGCCGGAGGTAGAAGGAACCGGCCAGGCCGCGGCGGTGGCCCTGGCCCAGGGGGTGCGCCGGGCATGGGGGACCTCGCACGGCCTGACAGTGGTGGGCCACGGCCCAAACGGGACCGACCAGCCGTGGGTGGCGGTGGTTTCGGCCAGCAGCGCCGATGTGCGCCAGACCCGTTTCCGCGGCCAGGACGACCGCGCCCGGACCTGGACGACAACCCTGGCCCTGGAATTCCTGCGGCGCCTGTTGCTGGGCCTGGCCGATGGTTGGGCCCAATAGGGCCCGGCCCGGAGCAAAGGAGAAAAGTGCAATGTCTGTTCCTGCCAAACTGGTGCTGATTGACGGCCACGCCCTGGTCTATCGCGCCTTCTTTGCCCTGCCGTCCGACATGGCCACCTCGCGCGGCGAACTGACCAATGCCGTGTTCGGTTTCGCTTCGATGTTGCTCAACGTCCTGCGCGACGAGCAGCCCACCTATCTGGCCGTGGCCTTTGACCGGGGGCGCACCTTTCGCCATGAGGAGTATGCCGCGTACAAGGCCAATCGCGCCGAAATGCCCGATAGCCTGCGCCTTCAGTTTCGACGGATCGCGGAGTTGCTGAGCGCCTTCCGCATCCCCACCTACTCGGCCGAGGGCTTTGAGGCCGACGATGTGTTGGCCGCCCTGAGCCATCAGGCCGAAACCCGAGGGCTGGAAACCCTCATTGTCACCGGCGACACCGACACCTTTCAGCTCATCCGCCCCGGTGTGCGGGTGCTCACCCCCGGGCGACAGTTCGGCGACACCGTGATCTATGACGAGACCGGCATCCGCCGGCGCTACGGCCTGGCACCGAAACAACTGGCGGACTATAAGGCACTGGTCGGCGACTCTAGCGATAATGTGCCCGGCGTGCGGGGCATCGGCGAAAAGAGGGCAACGGCGCTGCTGCAAAAATATGGCAGCCTCGAAGAGATCTACCGGCACCTGGACGAGATCGAAGACAGGCGGGTCCGCAGTGCGCTGGAACAGGGCCGCGAGATGGCGTTTCTCAGCAAACACCTGGTGACCCTCACCGCCGATGTCCCGGTGGCGCTCGACCTGGAGGCGTGTCGGGTGCGGGAACTGGACCGCGAGGCGGTGATGGCGCTGTTCCGCGAACTGGAGTTCCGCACCCTGTTGAACCGCCTGCCGACGGCCAAAGAGCAGGGGGTGAAGCAACTCTCGCTGTTCGGCGAGGAAGCCAAAGCGGACAAGCCCCCCAAAAACGACTATCGCCTCGTGGAGGACGTGGCGGCGCTGGAAGCGATGGTCGCCGGGTTGCGGCAAAGCCCGGCGGTGGTCGTGGACGTAGAAGCCACCAGCACCGATCCGATGGCCGCCCGGCTGGTCGGCATTGCCCTGAGCGGCCGGGAGGGCACCGCCTGCTACCTGCCCGTCGGCCCCGATCTTCAACCTCCGGCCATCCCCCTCCCAACCGTCATCGAAAAGCTCAGGCCGCTCCTCCAAGACCCCCGGGTGCCGAAATATGCCCACAACGCCAACTATGATCTGACGGTGCTGGCCCAGGTCGGCCTGGAGGTGACGCCCGTGACCTGCGACACCATGATCGCGGCGTGGCTGCTGGACCCCGGCAGCCACAGCCTGGGGCTGAAGGACCTGGCCTGGCGACGCCTGGGCGTGGAGATGACGCCCATCGAAGAGCTGATCGGCAGTGGCCGGAAGCAGATCACAATAGACCGGGTGCCGGTCGAAAAGGTCGCTGCCTATGCCTGCGCCGACGCCGACATGACCCTGCGCTTGGCGAAGCAACTCCTGCCGGAACTGCGGGAGAAGGCGCTGGGGGATCTCTTTGCCGAAGTCGAGATGCCCCTGGTGCCGGTGATCGTAGACATGCAGCGGGCGGGGGTCAAACTGGACGTCAACGCCCTGGCCGAGATGGGGCGGCAGATGGGGGAGCGGCTGGGCCAACTCCAGGAGGAGATTGAGAAGCAGGTGGGCCACGCCATCAATATCAACTCCCCCCAGCAGCTCAGCGTCGCCCTGTTCGACGAGATGGGGCTGACCCTGCCGGGGATGCGCCGGAGCGCGTCGGGCCACTATTCCACCGCTGCCGAGGTTCTGGAAAAGCTGCGCGGCAAACATCCGGTAGTGGACCTCATCCTGGAACACCGCCAGCTTTCCAAACTGAAAGGCACCTACGTGGATGCCTTGCCGGCGCTGGTCAACCCCCGCACGGGCCGGGTGCACACCTCCTACAACCAGGTGGGTACCGTGACCGGCCGGGTCAGCAGCAGCAACCCCAACCTGCAAAATATCCCCATCCGCACCGACATAGGCCGCGAGATCCGCCGGGCCTTTGTGGCCGAGGAGGGCTGCCTGCTGCTGGCCGCCGACTATTCTCAGGTGGAGCTGCGCATCCTGGCCCACATCTCCGGCGACCCGGCCATGTTGGCCGCCTTTGCCCGTGGGGAGGATATCCATGCCAGCACGGCGGCGGCCATCTACGGCGTACCCCTGGACGCGGTGACGCCTGCCCAACGCCGCGTGGCCAAGATGACCAACTTTGCCATCAGCTACGGCGTGACCGGCTATGGCCTGGCGGAGCGAACCGGGTTGACCCAGGAAGAGGCAGAGGCCTTTATCCAGACCTATTTCAGGACCTACCCCAAGGTCAAGGAGTACATTGACCACACCCGCCGGCAGGCCCGCGAACAGGGCTACGTCGAGACGCTGCTGGGCCGACGCCGCTACTTCCCGGAGCTCTCTCCCACCGCCCAGACGGCGGCCGTCGCCCGCGAGGGGGCCTACCGCATGGCGGTGAACGCCCCCATCCAGGGCACCGCCGCCGACATTCTAAAAGTGGCCATGAACCGCCTGTGGCGGGCGCTCAAAGAGCAGGGCCTGCGCAGCCGGATGATCCTGCAGGTCCACGACGAGCTGGTGCTGGAGGTGCCGCAGGGGGAGGTGGAGCGGGTCGCCCCCCTGGTCATCGAAACGATGGAGGGCGCCTATCCCCTCAAGGCCCCGTTGAAGGTGGAGGTCCGGGTGGGGCGAAACTGGTTGGAAATGGAGGAGTATCAAAAACATGGTCCGGGATGATCTGGCCGATCTGATCTACCACGCCATACGCAAAGCGCAAAAAAAGGGGGACCTGCCCAAGACCGACATCCCGCCGGTTGTCGTCGAGCGGCCACGGCGGGCAGAGTATGGCGATTACGCCACCGGCCAGCCGCTCAAGATGATTGCGGCCGTCAACAGCGCACTGAAAGCAGCGGAAAAGCCGACGATGACCCCGGTCGAGGTGGCCCAGCGCATCGTCCGCCGCCTGGATCGGGCCCCCTTTGTCGGGCAGGTGGAGGTGGTGCCGCCGGGGTTCATCAACATAACCCTGGACGCGGGCTGGCTGGCCGGGCAGGTGGAGGCGATCCTGGCCGCCGGTGAGGCCTTTGGCTGTGTGGAGATCGGCCACGGCCGCCGGGTGCAGGTCGAATTCGGCAGCGCCAACCCTACCGGCCCGATGCACGTCGGCTTTGGCCGCAACCTGGTGCTGGGCGATTGCGTGGCCAATCTCCTGGAAGCCGCCGGCTATCAGGTGGAGCGCGAGTTCTATGTCAATGATGCCGGCTCCCAGATGGAAAAGTTCGGCGAGAGCCTGTATGTGCGCTATGGCGAGATCCTGGGCCACGATGTGGGCGGCATCCCCGAAGGCGGCTACCAGGGAGCCTACCTGGTGGATTGGGCACGCCAACTGGTCGAAGAGGAGGGGGACCGGTATCTGGCGCTACCCCGCCAGGAGGCGGTGGCCCTGATGCGCGACATCGGCCTGAACCGCTTTGTGATGGACAGCATCCGCCGGGACTGCGAACGGTTGGGCATCCACTACGACCGCTGGTTTTCGGAACGGTCGCTCTACGACGAGGGGGTGTTTGATGCCATCATGAGCCTCTTGCGCCAGGGAGACCATCTGTTCATGGCCGATGGCGCGGTGTGGTTCAATGCTACGGCCCTGGGGGGGGACAAGGATGAGGTGTTGATCCGCTCCACCGGACAGCCCGGCTACTTTGCCTCCGATATCGCCTACCATTACGACAAGTTTGTGCGGCGGGGCTTTGATTGGGTGATTGATGTCTGGGGGGCCGACCACCAGGGCCATGTGCCGCGCATGAAGGCGATGATGCGTGCCCTGGGGCTGGACCCTGAGCGGCTGACGCTGCTCATCTACCAGCTCGTCACCATCCTGGAGCGGGGGGAGCAGATGCGGCTGTCGAAACGGGCCGGCAACCTGGTTCTTCTGCAAGAGGTCCTGGACGACATCGGGCCGGATGCCTTCCGTTTCCACCTGGCGGCCCGCGCTGCCGACAGCCAGATGGACCTGGACCTGGACCTGGCCCGTCAGCAGTCAGAGGAGAACCCGGTCTACTATGTGCAGTATGGCCATGCCCGCATCGCCAGCATCCTGCGCTATGCCGAGGAACAGGGCCACACCGACGCGGGGGCCGACCTGTCGCTGTTGACCCACCCCGCCGAGCTGACGCTCATCCGCAAGATGCTGGAGCTGCCCGAAGTGGTCGCCCTGGCCGCCGAAAACCTGGCCCCCCACCACCTGCCCCACTATGCCCAGGACCTGGCTGCCGTTTTCCATGCCTTTTACCGCGATTGCCGGGTGGTCAGCTCCGACCCGGCCGACGCCGAGATCAGCAAGGCCCGCCTGCGGCTGGTCAAGGCGGCCAAACAGGTGCTGGCCCGGACGCTGAAACTGATCGGGGTCAGCGCCCCGGAGAGGATGTGAGGTCAGTTCCGCGAGAAGGGGATGCGCCGGAACAGTTCCAGGAAGCCGGGCGGGGCCTCTTCTGCCTCTTGTTGCTCCCACATCCCAGAAGCGCGGATTTCGTCGAGGCTGGCGACCGCCTGACGGGCGGCCTGGGCCAGTTCCTGCAACTGCTGGAGCGGAAGGGACAGGACCAGCGGTCCCACCCGGAGTTCGCCCTCCCCGTCCGGCCGGTTTCGGATGCTCAGCTCTCCATCCCGAAGAAAAGCCGGGGGCAGGGGGTCCAGGGCGCGGGCCAGGAGGCCGGCCCAGCGGCGGAATTCATCCTCCAAAAAGCGCAGAGTAACCCGCCCCCAGGTCACATGGACGACGCCGCTGCGGCAGGCGGTGATAAAGCGCTGCCCGTCTATCTGGGCCAACGTCATCATGTGGGGCACTCTCATCATCCACCTCGCTTCCTGTCGTCTCACCGGTCAGTTTAATACAAAAGCAGCCTGCCGTCAAGTGGCCGGCCTGCCGAATGCCTGCCCCAGGACATTGACAATCGGGCCCATTTGGCGTATACTGTCCCCGCTCTCAACCGACGAGCAAGCCTGACGCAAAGGAGCGGGGATGGATTTACAGAACGATATTGCCGAAATTTTGGTCCCTGAACCGGCGATCCGGGCCCGGGTCGCCGAACTGGGGGAACGCATTTCCAGGGATTACCGGGATAAAGACCTGTTGCTCATCGGCCTGTTGCGGGGAGCGATCGTTTTCCTGTCTGACCTGATGCGGGCCATTACCATCCCGGTTCAACTCGACTTTATCGGCATCTCCAGCTACGGGGCCAGCACCGAGAGCGGGGCCGTGCGGCTGGTGATGGACCTGGAGACCGACATCGCCGGCCGGCATGTGCTCATCGTCGAAGACATTGTGGACACCGGCAAGACCCTGTCCTACCTGGTCGAAACCCTCAAAGCCCGTCAGCCGGCCAGCCTGCGCATCTGCGCCCTGCTGGACAAGCCGGAGCGCCGCCAGGTGCCGATCCAGGTGGACTATGTCGGGTTCGAGATCCCCGACAAGTTTGTGGTGGGCTATGGCCTGGACTTTGCCGAGGGCTACCGCAACCTGCCCTTCGTGGGTGTGCTCAAAGCGCCGCTGTACAAAAAAGTGCTGACGCGGGGCGCCATCCTGCGTCACCTGAGCGAGTATCTGAACCGGGCCGCCCCTCTGTCCCAGCTCATCGCCTGGGCCCAAGACACCCTGGCCGCCGGCGATCTCGCCCCTGACGACGAGGCGGTGCTGCGCGAGCTGGTGGACCGCGCCACCGCTGCCGGCGGGCCGGCGGGCCTGACGATCGAGGATTGCCATGACTTTTTGAGGCGGATGGGCTACGGGCTGCGGGTGAGCATCAGTTCACTGGCTCGCTGAACACCCCCGCCTTACGCCTTACGCTTTACGTTTTACGCTTCAAAAGGGGAGGATAAAAATGGAACTGGAACCCCTGATCGCCGTCGCCCGGGGCGAACAACCGGCCGACCTGCTGCTCAAGAACGCCCGACTGGTCAACGTCCTGTCCGGTGAGATCCATCCTGCCGACATTGCCATCTGGGGAGGGCGCATCGTGGGCCTGGGCCCCTATCCGGCCCACGGCACCGTGGACCTGGGCGGCCGGTTTGTGTGCCCCGGCTTTCTGGACGCTCACGTTCACCTGGAAAGCTCGATGGTCCAGCCGGCCGAGTTCGCCCGGGCGGTGGTACCGCACGGCACCACCGGCGTCATCTGTGACCCGCACGAGATCGCCAACGTCCTGGGGGTGGAGGGGGTCCGTTACATCCTCGACGCCGGCGCAGACCTGCCCCTACGGGTGTACGTCATGGCCCCGTCGTGCGTCCCGGCGACCCATCTGGAGACGGCCGGTGCCGAATTGACCGCCGCCGAGATCGCCGAACTCTTGAAGCACGAACGGGTGTTGGGCCTGGCGGAGATGATGAACTATCCCGGCGTGCTCTTGCGCCTGCCGGCCGTGCTGGAAAAGCTCCGCATCGCCGGCGACCGCCCCATAGACGGCCACGCGCCGGGGCTGACCGGGCCGGACCTGAACGCCTATATCGCTGCCGGCATCCGCTCCGACCACGAGTGCACGACGTTGGACGAAGCCCGCGAAAAGCTGCGGCGGGGGATGCACATCTTTATCCGCGAGGGGACCACGGCCCGCAACCTCCATGCCCTGCTGCCCCTGGTCACGCCGGCCAACGCCCCCCTGTGCCACTGGTGCACCGATGACCGCCACCCCGACACCTTGCTGAGCGAAGGCCATGTGGACGACCTGGTGCGCCAGGCCATCGCCGGGGGGATGGACCCGGTGACGGCCATCCAGATGGCGACGATCAACACCGCTCGCTATTTCGGCCTGCGGGATGTGGGCGCCGTGGCCCCCGGCTTTCGCGCCGACCTGCTGGTACTGAGCGACCTGTCGGCAGTCCGGGTGGACCTGGTCTTTGCGGCGGGCAAGATGGCCGCGCGGGACGGCGCCTATCTGCGGCCCGTGGCCCCGGTGCCGCCGCCCGGCAATCCGGTGCGCGTGGATGTAGCGGCTCTCGATCTGACCATCCCTGCCGGCGAGGGGCCGGCGCGGGTGATCGGCGTCATCCCCGACCAGATCGTCACCGACGACCTGCGCCTGGAACCGACCCTGGCCGACGGCCAGGTGGCGTCCGATCCGGCCCGCGATCTGCTCAAAATCGCCGTCATCGAGCGGCATCGGGGCACGGGGCAGGTGGGCCTGGGGTTGGTCCAGGGGATGGGGCTGAAGCGCGGGGCCATCGCTTCCAGCGTGGCCCACGACTCGCACAACCTGGTGGTCATCGGCGCGGATGACGCCGAGATGCGGGCTGCCATCGCGGCCGTGGTCGAGATGGAGGGCGGCCAGGTGGTCGTCGCCGATGGCCAGGTGCAGGCCGCCTGCCCGCTGCCCATCGCCGGGCTGATGTCCGACCGGCCTCTGGAAGAGGTCCGTGACCGGGTGGCCGCCCTGACCGGGGCGGCCCATGCCCTGGGCTGCACCCTGCCCGACCCGCTGATGACCATGAGCTTCCTGGCCTTGCCGGTCATCCCTACCCTCAAACTGACCGATAAAGGGCTGGTGGATGTGAACCGATTCGACCTGGTGCCGTTGTTCGGGTAGAAAGGAACGCTTCTCATGCCGATCACCGTGATTCTGGGCGCCCAGTGGGGCGACGAAGGCAAAGGCAAGATCACCGACCTGCTGGCCGCCGAGGCTGACCTGGTGGTCCGCTACGGCGGCGGAGACAATGCCGGGCATACCGTCACCGTCGGCACCGAACGGTTCGCCCTGCACCTGATCCCGTCGGGCATCCTCTATCCCCGCGTCACCTGCCTGCTGGGCGGAGGGATGGTCGTGAACCCCAGGCAACTGCTGGCCGAGATGGAAGGGCTGGCTGCGCGGGGCGTGGATGTTTCCCCCACGCGGCTCAAGCTCGATGGGCGCGCCCACCTGATCCTGCCCTACCACCTCGCCCTGGATGGCGCAGCCGAGGCGGCGCGGGGCCGGGTGGCGTTGGGCACCACCCGGCGGGGCATCGGCCCGGCCTATGCCGACAAGGCCGCCCGCAGCGGCATCCGCGTCCAGGAGATGCTCCACCCCCCGTCGGCCCTGGCCCAACGCATCCGCGAACAGGTGGCCGCCAAGAACGCCATCCTGGAACGGGTCTACGGCCAGGAGCCGCTGGAGGCCGAGGAGATCGTCCAGGAGTACCTGGCCTACGCCGGGCGCCTGGCCCCGCACATCACCGCCGGGCCGGAGGTGATCGCCCAGGCCCTCCATTCCCACAAGCGCATCCTGGCCGAGGGGGCCCAGGGCACGTTGCTGGATATAGACCTGGGCACCTATCCCTACGTCACCAGTTCCTATCCGACCATCGGTGGCGTGCTGTTGGGCCTGGGGGTCGGACCACAACATATCGAGCGGGTGGTAGGGGTAGTCAAGGCGTACCAGACGCGCGTCGGGGCCGGCCCGATGCCGACCGAACTGACCGGGGAACCGGCCAACCTGCTGCGCGGCAGCGGGGCACAGCCGTGGGATGAATTCGGCACCACCACCGGCCGCCCACGGCGCTGTGGCTGGCTGGATGCCGTGGCTGCCCGCTACGCCGTGCAGGTCAACGGCCTGACCGAGATGGCCATCACCAAACTCGACATCCTGTCACGCTTTGCGAGCCTGCCCATCTGCGTGGCCTATGAGCTGGATGGCCGGCGGATCGAGACCTTCCCTTCCGACCAGGAGGCCCTGGCCCGCTGCCGGCCCCTTTACGAGACGCTGCCCGGCTGGCAGACAGAGATCACCCACGTCCGGGCTTTCGCCGATCTGCCCCGGCCGGCGCGCGACTATGTGGCACGCCTGGAGGAACTGTTGGGCATCCCCGCCACCTGCATTTCGGTGGGGCCGGGGCGGGACCAGACTATCTGGCGGTGAGGGCCATGCACCGTTCCCAGGGGATGGGGCCGGCCCTGGCCGGGGCCTTGCTCCTGCTGGTGGCGATGGCGCTGTTGAGCGGCTGCGACCTGCCCTGGCCGCCGCCGATGGCCACGCCGGGCACGCCGACCTATACCCCCCTGCCGCCCGCCCCTGCGGCCACCCCGACGCCCACCTCGCTGCCGGTGCCGGCGGTCATCACCCTGACCCTGTGGACGACCGAGGCCTTTTCGCCGACACAGGCCGGCCCCGCCGGCCAGATCCTGGCGCAACAGGTGGCCGCCTTTGAGACGGCCCACCCGGACGTGCGGCTGGAGGTGATGCTCAAAAAACCGTACGGCAAAGGGGGCCTCCTCGACTTTTTGCTCACCACGGCCGCGGTCGTGCCCGACCTGCTGCCCGACCTGGTCTTCATAGACGTGGACGAACTGGGCACGGCAGTCCAGGCCGGGCTGGTCCATCCCCTCGACAACCTGATCCCCTCTGACCTGGGGGCCGACCTGTACCCCTTTGCCCGGGAGGCGTGCACCTTTGACGGGCGGCTGTACGGCCTGCAATTCCAGGCCGACCTGGACCACCTGGTCTACAACACCGGCCAGATGACCATGCCGCCCCGCTCCTGGCCGGGCGTGCTGAGCGGCCAGGGGCTCTACCTCTTTCCGGCGGGGGGGCAGGCCGGGCTGGTCAACGATGCCTTTCTGATCCAGTATCTGGCGGTGCGGGGGCAGGGGACCGATAGCCCCTTCCTGGAGCAAAACAGCCTGGCGGCCGTCCTCCAGTTCCATCAGGATGGCCTTTCGCGGGGGGTTCTGCCGGCCACCATCACCACCTATCACACCCCCGCCGACTGCTGGCGAGAGTACCTGGCCGGGCAGGCCGCTCTGGTCCAGGTCAGTGCCCACCTCTACCTGGCCGACCGCAGCCGCCTGGAGGGTTCGGCCGCAGCGCCCATCCCGGCGATCAACGGCCCGGCGGCTCCCATCGGCCGCGGCTGGGCGCTGGCGCTGGTCACGTCTGACCCCGCCCGCCAGCTCCTTGCCGCCGAATTCCTGGTACAGCTCATGTCCCCCGAAATCAACGGCGCCTGGAACCTGGCGGCGAACTATCTGCCCACCCGCCGGGCAGCCCTGGCCTTTTGGGATCCATCGGACGATTATACCCTGTTTTTGCAACAGCAACTGGAGATGGCTCGCAGCCGCCCGGCCATCCCCAACTACACCCAGGTAGCCACGGCGCTACAACAGGCGGTAGAAGCTGTCTTGAGCGGAACGGCCACGCCGGAACAGGCTGCCGCTCAGGCCATTGACAACAGCAAGTAATTCTGGCAGGAGTGAGGAATGAGCATCAAGTTTGGCACCGATGGCTGGCGGGCGGTCATTTCCGACACCTTTACCTTCAACAACCTGCGGCTGGTAGCCCAGGCCATCGCCGATTACGTCCGCAATGAGGGCAGCAACGGCCGGGAACCGGAGGTGGTGGTGGGCTATGACACCCGCTTCCTGTCGGACCGGTATGCCACCGAAGTAGCGCGGGTAATGGCCGGCAACGGCATCGTCGCCTGGCTGACCCGGGCCGATGCCCCCACCCCGGCCGTCTCGTACAGCGTTGTGGAAAAAAAGGCCGCCGCCGGCGTGATGATCACCGCCAGCCACAACCCGCCGCGCTACAACGGCGTCAAGCTCAAATCGGCCTATGGCGGCTCGGCGTCGCCGCAGCAGGCGCGCCGGGTGGAGCACTACCTGGAGGAGGCCGAAGCCCAGGCGCGGGGACCCAACATCATGGACTACCAGCGCGCCGTGGACCAGGGCCTCATTCGTCGCTTCAACCCGGCCTGGGCCTATTACGAGCACCTGGGCCGGCTGGTGGACCTGGACGTGATCTCCAGCGGCGAGCTGCGGGTGGTGGCCGATGCCATGTACGGCTCAGGGCGGGGCAGCATCGCCGGGATGCTGTCGCGCACCCGCTGCCATGTCCACGAGATCCGCAACGAGATGAACCCCGGCTTTGGCGGCATCCACCCCGAACCGATCGCCAAATACCTGAATGCGCTGGTGGCTGCCATCCAGACCCACCACGCCGATGTGGGCCTGGCCACCGATGGCGACGCCGACCGGATCGGCGCGGTAGATGCGCAGGGCAACTTTGTGGACCCGCACCATATCTTTGCCCTGGCGCTGCGCTACCTGGTGGAAAAGCGGGGCTGGACAGGCATGGTGGTCAAGACCGTGTCCACGACGATGATGGTGGACCGCCTGGCGGCAAAATATGGCCTGCCGCTGAAAGAGACCCCCGTCGGCTTTAACCACATCGCCGATTATATGCTCCAGGGCAACGTCCTCATCGGCGGCGAGGAGTCCGGGGGGTTGAGCATCCAGGGGCACATCCCGGAAGGGGATGGGGTGCTGATGGGCCTGCTGCTGCTGGAGATCATCGCCGAGGCCGGCGCCCCCCTGCACGAGCTGGTCGCCGACATCCAACGGGCTGCCGGACCGGTCCATTACGCCCGCACCGACCTGCGTTTACGCCACCCGGTGGACAAAAGGGAAATGGTGACGCGCCTGACCGACGGCGCCCCCCCCGGCATCGGCGGGGTAGCGATACGCCAGGTAGATACGCTGGACGGGGTCAAATACCGGCTGGCCGACGATAGCTGGCTGTTGATCCGCCCGTCGGGCACCGAACCGGTGCTGCGCGTCTATGCCGAAGCCCCCACGCCCGACGGGGTCAGGGCCCTGCTGGACTATGGCGAAGCGGTGGCGGAGAGCGCCAGGTAGGACAACTGCCGAAACGGCAGGGGGATTTGACAAGGAGGTCGAGGGAATCTATAATTTTAAGAACCTGTGGGAAGCGAGGCCGGAGCCGAGGGGTGTACCTCCGGGCCCACCCGGCCGATGCCCTGAGATGGGCGTTGGACGACAGACACGCGCTGCACGATCCCGATAGAAAGGACAAGGTCATGAAAATCTTGATGAAAGGCAACGAAGCCATCGCCGAGGCCGCCATCCGCGCCGGGTGTGAGGCCTACTTCGGCTACCCTATCACCCCCCAGACCGAGGTGCTGGAGTATATGTCGCGGCGGATGCCGGAGTTGGGGCGGGCCTTTGTCCAGGCCGAAAGCGAACTGGGAGCGATCAACATGGTCTACGGCGCAGCCTGCACCGGGGCGCGGGTGATGACCACCACCTCCAGCCCTGGCTTCAGCCTGATGCAGGAGGGCATCTCCTACATCGCCCTGTCGTTTGTGCCCTGCGTCGTGGTCAATATCATGCGGGGGGGGCCGGGCTTGGGCAACATCGCCCCCAGCCAGGGCGACTATTTCCAGCTCACCAAAGGGGGCGGTCACGGCGACTATAACCTCATCGTCCTGGCCCCCGCTACCGTGCAGGAGACGGTAGACCTGATTATCCTGGCCTTCGACCTGGCCGACAAATATCTCCAGCCGGTAGGCGTCATCGCCGACGGCATGATCGGCCAGATTATGGAGCCGGTCGAGTTTCCCGATCTCAAGCCGCCCCAGCGTCCAGAACGCTCCTGGGCCCTGACCGGGGCCAAAGGGCGTAAAAAGAATATCATCACCTCCCTTTTCCTGGACATCCACAAGCTGGAACAGGAAAACCAACGCCTCCAGCGCATCCTGGCCGACATCCGGGCCAACGAGGTCCGCTACGCCGAGTACCAGTTAGAGGGGGCCGAGATCGTAGTGGTAGCCTATGGCACGGCAGGGCGCATTGTCCAGACGGCGGTCAAGCAGGCCCGCGCCGAGGGCATCCCCGCCGGCCTGTTCCGCCCCATCACCCTGTTCCCCTTCCCCTATGACCGGCTGGATCAGATTGCCCAGACGGCCAAAAAGTTCCTGGTGGTGGAACTGAGCGCCGGGCAGATGATCGAGGATGTGCGCCTGGCCACCCACGACCGCGTGCCTGTCTCCTTCTTTGGCAGAATGGGCGGCGTGGTGCCCCTGCCGGAGGATATTCTGGCCGAAATCAAAAAAGCAGCGAGTGACAGGTAACAAGACCTGTACCGGTTAAGGAGCAAACCATGAGCGAAGATGTCAAACTGGTATTCCGCCGCCCCGAATCCCTGTCGGATGTAGTGACGCACTATTGCCCCGGCTGCCTCCACGGCGTTGTCCATCGCCTCATCGCCGAGGTGATGGACGATCTGGGCATCCGCGAGCGGACGGTGGGCATCGCCCCGGTCGGTTGTTCGGTGCTGGCCTACAACTATTTCGAGTGCGACTTTGCCGAAGCTGCCCACGGGCGGGCCCCGGCCATGGCCACCGGCATGAAGCGCACCAACCCCGACCTGATCGTGTTCACCTATCAGGGCGACGGGGACCTGGCCTCCATCGGCACCAACGAACTGATCCACGCCGCGGCGCGGGGGGAGAATATCACCACCATCTTTATCAACAACGCCGTGTACGGCATGACCGGCGGCCAGATGGCCCCTACCACCCTGCCCGGCATGGTGACCACCTCGTCGCCCTATGGCCGCGATGTCAAAACGCAGGGCTATCCGGTGCGTGTCTGCGAACTGGTGTCGCAGTTAGATGGTGCGGCCTATATCGTGCGGCGCACGGCCTACAAGCCCGCTGAGGTGAACCGGCTGCGCAAGGCGATCAAGACCGCGTTCCAGGTCCAGATGGCTGGCCTGGGCTTTTCCCTGGTCGAGGTCGTGTCCAACTGCCCCACCAACTGGGGCATGACGCCCAAAGAGTCGCTCAAGTTCGTCGAGGAGCGGATGATCCCCTACTACCCCCTGGGGGATTATAAGGTGAAGGACGAGGTGACAGGGTTAAAGTAGCAATCAACCGACAACTTGCCACTTGCCACTCGTAACTTGCCACTGGACACTTGAGACTGGAGGCTGACATGCACGAAGAGATCATCATCTCCGGCTTTGGAGGGCAGGGTGCCCTCTTTGCCGGGCAGCTTTTGACCTACACCGGCATGGATGAGGGCTGGCACGTGACCTGGATCCCATCCTACGGCCCGGAAATGCGCGGGGGCACGGCGCACTGCATCGTCATCATCTCCGATGACGAGATCGGTTCGCCCATCATCAGCCACCCGACGATGTGTATCGTCATGAACCCCCCCTCGATGGACAGGTATGAGCCGCTGGTCAAGCCGGGTGGCCTGCTGGTGGTCAACTCGACGCTGGTGCGCAACCGGTCACCGCGCACCGACATCGAAGCGGTGTACGTCCCGGCCAATGAACTGGCCGCCGAGCTGGGCAATGTGCGCATGGCCAACGTCGTCCTGTTGGGGGCGATGCTCGGCAAGCGCGAGATCCTGCCCCTGGCAGGGATCAAGCGCACCCTGGACCTGCACATCCCCCCGGAGCGCAGCCGCATCATCGAGCCGAACAAGCGGGCGCTGGACCGGGGAGTGGCCTACGTCCGCGGGGGATAACCGGTAGGGGTTGCAGGAGGGGTCCCATGCGTTTCGGCAAACTGTCCCTGCACCTGGCCTCCGACGGCACCTATTGGGAGGATGGCGGGGGGCTGTTCGGGTTGGTGCCCAAGGTCCTGTGGCAGCAGGTCATGGCCCCCGACGAGCGGAACCGCCTGCCCTTCGGGAGCCACTGCCTGCTTATCGAGACCGAGCGGCAACGCATTCTGGTGGATACCGGTTATGGCGACAAGTTGCCGGAAAAGGAGCGCGGCTTTATCAGCCTGGAGGGAGAACGCCGCCTGCTGCGCAGCCTGGAAAAGCTGGGCATCGGCCCCCTGGACGTGGACCTGGTGATCAACACCCACCTCCACGCCGACCACTGCGGGGGCAACACCCGCTACGACGAAAAGGGCGAGCTGGTGCCCACCTTTCCCTGGGCCACCTACTGCGTCCAGCGCCTGGAGCTGGCCGATGCCACCTTCCCCAATGAACGGACGCGGGTCACCTACCTGGCCGAAAACTTTGAACCGCTGGGACAGACCGGGCAACTGCGCATCCTTTCCGGCGACACCCGCCTGACCGACGAGGTGCGGGTGATCGTCACGCCGGGCCACACCCGCGCTCATCAGTGCGTGGTGGTAGAAAGCGGCGGCAGAACGGCGATCTTTTTGGGGGATGTGGCCTCATGGCCGGTGCACATGGAGCGGTTGTCGTGGGTGCCGGCCTACGACGTGGAACCGCTGGTGAGCCTCGAAACCAAGCGCAACCTGGCCCACTGGGCCGTCGAACACCATGTGCTCCTGATCTTTGAGCACCATCCCCAGGTCGTGGCCGGCTACCTGCATCCCACCGAGCGGCCCGACCGTTTCCGGGTAGAACCTGTGGAATGGGAGGAGTGAGGCTTGACTATCCCCGAAGCATTCATCAAATGGGCCTACCACGACCGCGCCGCGCTGATCCAACGCCAGGCAAAGGGGGAAAAGGTGCCTTCCCACGAGATCTTTATCGGCTTCAGCCGCCACACCCCGGCGGTGGTCTCCTGCGGACCGGCCGGCCTGAACGCCTCGATCAAAGGGGTGGGCTTTATCCCCAAGGCCGATTGGCTGGAGGCGATCCTGGACGCCTATCTGGAGCACATCACACGGGGCTGGCGCGACGGGTATGAGCAGGAGGGCCTGCAGCTCTTGAGGGAGCAGCTCTACGGCGAGGGCTGCCAGGAGCGCATTGACTTTACGCGGCTGGGGACGTTAGAACTGGCGCGCGATCATTCCTGGACCAACCTGCGCGCCAACCCGGCGGTGACCCTGCTCTTCTACCAACCGCCGGCGATCAGCTACGAACTGCGCGGCAAGGCCGAGATACACCTCGAAGGCAGCATTTACCATCGCTTCTTGAACGCCCAGCACGACGTGTATCACCGTCCCCATCCTGAGCGTTGGCCGGAGCGGCCGGCATACCTGTTCACCATCGAAGAGATGTACGACAACTCGGCAACACCCCAGGGGTTTGGCCGGCGCATCTATTGAGCCGTAGGGGATGGCCCGCCCCGGAACACGCACCGGGCCTTAGAGTTTGTCTGAAAACCACCAAGGACACGAAGGACACCAGGGATCTTAGCTATTTCCCTGGTATTCCTTTGCGATCTCTGCTTTTGTGGCCACCTTTTCAGACCGGCTCTTACGTCGTTTCATCCCACTCCTGGATGGCATCCTGGACCAACTGGCGGGCCGTCAGATTAGGGAGGTCGTCCAGGCTGCTGTATTGCTCCCCCTCGAACTGAAAGACCACCTTTCCGCCCGGACCGGGGCGCACATGCAGGCCCCGGCCGGCCAGCGCCGGGATCATCTGCACGCGCCGCTGGACAATTGCATCAATGTCGTCTATAAAGCTGCGGGCCTGCCCCTGTTCGGTGGGGGGGGGATGCAGGCGGCGCTGGATAGAGCCGATCAGGCTGGGCTTTTCGGGCGGCGGCGGGGCCTGGCCCAGTTCGACCAACAGGCTCAGAAATTGTTGCTCGACCTCGGTCGGTGCTGGGGGCTGGGGGGCCGCTTCTGAAGCGGCGACACGCACCCGCTCCAGATCGGCCTGGCTACCCTGGCGTAAATCCTCCCGCCACCGGTGGGTCTTTTCCAGCGGGGCCGGCCTCATGGTCCCCGCCCCCAACACCCCGGTGAACTGAATAAACTCTATCGCCGCATCCAGGACCCGGCGTTTCACCTGAGGGTCGGTCACCTCGGCCAGGGTCCGATACCGGGTGCCGGCCACCTCGACCTGCAACGGCCCACCCTGCACCTCCCGTACCAGGGATAGAACCTCACCGGTGACCTGGAGGGCGGGGCGGATCACCAGATCGTCCGCCTGTTCCTGCTGGCGCAGGGCCTGCTTTGCCCGCGCCCGGCGCCCGGCCACAACCACGTAAACGATCAGGATGATAAAGACCAGCAGGGTGAGGCTGACAAGCAGGTACAGCAGCCGCGCTAACTGGTCTAACTCCAGCTCTCCCATAGCTCCTCCACCGCTGAGATACGTTAACAATTATAGCAGACAAAACGGCACAAGTCCAGTCCTCATTCGGAACTGTTACCGGTCGGTGGCTCTTCCCCGCCAGGGGATCATCAGGCCGATGGCCAGCGCCAGGCAACTCAGGGTGATCATCTTGCCGGCCCGGCGCAGCGGCGTGTCGCCCCAGCGCAGCAGGACGTGGTGCTCACCCGGTGGGATGTCCACCGTCAGCAGCCCGTAGGCGGTTTCAGGCCGCAGCGCTGCATCGGGCAGGCGCCGGCCATCCACATAGACGCGCCAGCCGGGGAAGTAGTAGGTGTAAAAGCGCAGCGCCGTCCCCTGGGGCGAGCGCACCCACAGTTCGTCCGAGGCACCGCCGGCGCGGATCATCTCCACCGTAGCGCCCGGCGCCAGGGCCTCGGCCGTGATCAGCGGCCCACCGGCGCGGTACTGCGCCACCAGCGGAGAATCGGGCGGCATCTCTTTTGTCCAGGCGGTCATGCCCCGCATATCGGTGTATTTCATCTCGAATTCGATGGTCAACAGCGGCCCTTCGGCGATCTCCGGCACAGGGGTATATTGGGGCAGGGTGTAGGGAAAGCCGGCCAGCACGGCCACCAGCGCCAGGGTCAAGACCGGTCCCCGGCCCTCTGACCCCTGCTCCTCGAAAATGGCCAGGCCGGAGAGGAGAGCCAGGTTGACGGCGACCAGAGCCAGCAGCCGCCAGGGAAACTGGATCAGCGCCGCGAGGGGCAGCAGCTTCCACAGGAACGCCGAAAGGGGCAGCATACAAAAGATCAACAGGGCCGTCGCTCCGGCAAAAAAGAGGATCAGCCCTCGCTCCCTGGCCGGACGGTGAAAGGCGCTCACCACGGCGACCGAGGCCAGGATGAGGGGCACCGCCCCCAGTTGGAACGACATTCCTCCTTCTGTGCCCGGCGGGCCCGGCGCATAGCCCCACGATGCCGACAAGAGGTGGGCAGGCTGGACAAAGTTGCGGGCATAGTGGTAGCCGGCCGCCGTCCACTGCTGCTGATTGATCAGGGTGCGCTCCAGGAGGTTGGGCAGGAGCAACACCGCCGCGACCCCCAGGCCCAGCAGCGCCCCGGCCAGGGCGGTGGCCGCTCTCACCAGCCGGTCCCGCCAGGAGATGCGCCCGGCCAGCACGCAGAACAGGACATAGGCAGCCAGGAGGGGGGTGAAGGCCAGACCGGTCACGTTGTGAGTCAGCCACAGCGCCCCATAGGTCAGCCCGGCCAGCGCAATAGAGCGTGCCCCCGGCTTCTCGACGGCCCGGTGGAAGGTCAGCAAGGCCAGCGGCATCCAGACGCAGGCACAATATTCGACCAGGTCTGCCCGGACATAGAGGTCGGCCAGGTGGTAGGGGGTGTACAGGTAAACCACGGCAGCCAGCAGCCCCCCCTTGCGCCCCACAAAGTGGCGGGCACAGGCGTACATGGCCAGCCCGGCGGCGACCGTCGCCAGCGCCCAGGTCCATTTGACGGCGGCTACCTTGCCGGCCCCCAGCAGGTGAAACCCCTCCGCCACATAGTAGGCCAGGGGCGAGTAAAAGACAAAGGTGGGGTAGCCATACCCCAATGCCTGATCGGTAGCCCAGCCGGGATACCACACCCCATCGCGCAATGCCGCGTCGAATTCGGTCAGGAAAAAGATGGTGTGGGGCGCGTCGTGGGCATCGAAAAAATAGTCCGGCCCGGCCAGCGGCAGCACGATAAACAGGGAAAAGGCGATCACCAGCCCGACATACGGGTCCAGGCGGACCGCCGACCGCCGATGGCGAAGGGTACGCAGCAAGGACATCGGTCGCTCCTATGCTTCACGCCGCCTGCCGGGGCGGAAAACAAGGCGCCCTGCCCACAACAGGCCGATCCACGCCAGGCTGGTCAGGCTCAGCGCCGTCCCCAGTTTGCGGATGGGGGTGTCCTCGAAGCGCAGGAGCACCCGGCCCGTGCCGGCCGGCACCCGGACGGCCATCAGGCCCAACTCGCCGCGCAGGGCGATGGGCAGCTCTTCGACCACGGCATTCGTCGCCGGGTCGAGCAGATAGGCGCGCCAGCCGGGATAGTAGAAGGTGTTAAAGATCAGCAATACCGACCGTTCGGCCGAGTATTCGATCAGCTCGCGGTCCACACGGAGCTCCAGTGTCCGGGCGTGGACACGCCCCGGCTGGGCATAGAGGGCGTCATAGTTGATCTTGGAGGTGATCGGTTCCCCGGCGATGTAATAGTCGGCCATCGGCGACCAGGTGGGGATGCGCTGCACCCAGGCTGTCGAACCGGTCATCTCATCGGACGACTGCTGGAAGCGCATCAGGCCGGCCAGCGATACCTCCTGCTCCGACATCCTGACCTGCATGTAGGGCCGGCTGCTCAAGATGAGCAGGGCGACGAGGAGGAGGGTGGTGGGGACTGGCCAGGGGGTGTCCCGGCCGTTGTACGCCACAACGCCACACAGAAAGGCCATCGAGACGACCGTCACGCTCAACAGCCGCCACGGAAACTGGACCAGGCGCACCAGGGGCAACCCCTGCCAGAGCGGTGCCGATACGCTCAGCATCAGCAAGACGGCGATGGCCGTCAGCAGGGCAAAAAAGGCGACCAGGCGGCGAGCGGTTGGATGGAGGGCCGCCCCCTCTCTCAGGCCGAGAGGACGGCGCCGGGCCATCGCCGCTGCTACGGCGAGCAGGCTCAACACCACCGGCACCGCGCCCAACTGAAAGCTCACCTGATCATCCGGTCCGGGCACGCTGACCCCAAAGCCCCACCGGGGCGAGAAGAGCTGAAAGAACTCGACAAAATCGCCCCCCCAGGCGTAGCGCCCGCCGTACCACTGGTCCACCCGGACAAAGCGGTTTTCGGTCATGGCCGGCAGGAAAAAGAGGGCGCTGAGGCCCAGGCCCAGGGCCAGCCCGAACCCGACCGGCGCCAGGATGTGCCCCAGGTGGCCGAGGAGCGAGAAGAGCGACTCCCGCGAGAGCTCTCGCCAGGGCTGTTGCTCATTCAGCCGCATCAGGGCCAGGGCAGCCACATAAAAGGCCAGGATGAGGGTCAGCAGCAGAGCGGTAAGCGGGTGGGTCAGGATCAGCCCGGCATAGGCCAGGGCCAGGCCCAGGAGATTGGTCAGCCGGGGTTGGTGAAGCGCCATCCAGGTCCCCCACAGCACCAGCGGCACAAAGGCATGGGCCACCGATTCGGCCAGGGCAGCCCGCACGTACAGGTCCACCAGGCGATAGGGAATGACCATGTAGGCCACCGCCGCCACCAACCCTGCCTGCCGGCCCATCACCTGCTTCACAAAGCCATACATCGCCAGCCCGGAACCGATCACCGACAGGCCAAAGACGAACTTGACCGCATCGGTGAAGCCAAAGCCGAGCAGGTGGAAAAGCTCCCCCAGGTACGAGGAAAAGGGCCCATAGATGTTGAAAAACGGATAGCCATACCCAAAGGCAAAGTCGGGTTGCCAGCGGGGGTAGAGGATGCCATCCTGGATGCCCCGGTCGAGCTCGAACAGAAAATAGACGCTGTGGCGGGCGTCGTGCGCCTCCCAGAAGTAGCCCGGTTGAAGCAGGGGGCCGATGGGGAACAGGGAGAGGAGGAAGATAAGGATAAGGTAGGGGTCAAGACGTAAAGTAAAACGTAAAAGGTGATGCACCCTCTTTGCCTCCTGCTTCTTGCCCCCTGCTTCCTGCCCCTTGCCCCCTGCTTCCGGCTTCCTGCTACGGGACATCGAGAAACACCGCCTTGTCGTCGCGCCCCACCACGGCAGCGCGGTCGCCGGTTTCGAGCAGGTAGAGGCCCACCGCCAGGCGATAGGGGCCGGGCGGGGCGTCAGAAGGCAGGTCGAGCCGGTAGCGGTCGGCCATGATCTCGCCGGGCTGCCAGCCGTTCGTCGGGCAGAGGCCGTCGCAGGGGCGGGTGTCGCGCTGGGCGATCTTTTCCCCCCCGGCCAGCAGGTGGACAAAGACGGTATAGTCGCCGGCCACCGGCTCGACCGCCTGCCAGGTGAGGGTCAGGGTCAGGGTGGGCGTGATCTCGGTCGGCGGTGAGACGGTGGCCTGGAGGAGCATGATCTGGGGGGCGGCAGCTTCGACCGGCCGGAACAGGGCCACCGGTTCGGGGCCAGGATCGAGCCGGGTGAAGCGGGGAGCCAGGTAGGGATAGCCGGCCAGCACCACCAGGGCCACCAGCCCCGCCCAGGCCGGCCGCTCCGCCAGTCGCTCCTCCAGGCGGACCACCGATCCGCCCAGGAAAGCCAGCCCCGGCCCGGTCAGCGCCAGCAGTTGCCAGGGGTAGGTCAGCAGTTTGTCCAGGCCGGTGACCTGCCAGAAGGGGGCCGCAGGGCGCAGGGTGAGCAGCAGGAGCAGGAGCAGGACGGCCGGCCAGAACCCCAGGGCGCACCCCAGGGAAGGCCCGTCGGCCATTCCGGCCGCCCGGAGCGCCAGGGCGACGATGCTCAGCCCCGCCGCCGCCACCCCGATCTGGAACGACAGCCCTTCCCCCCAGGCGGCTGAAAAGAGCTGAAACGGGTGAAGAAGGTGTTGGGCGAAGGGGATGCGGGCCGCGGGGGCCAGGCGGGCGGTGAACCACAGGACCGGCAGCGATAGCAGCGACGCCCCGGCGACCTGGAGCACCCACCGCCGCCGCCCACCGGTCACAACGGCGCCGTAGGCAGCAAGCAGCGGGAGAAACAGGGCCGCCAGCCCCGGCTGAATCCAAAACGTTGCCCCCAGCGCCGGCAGGCCGACGATAGCCGCTGCTGCCAGGCGGCGCCCGGCCAGGCGGTCCATTGCCCACAGGGTCAAGGGCCAGCAGGCCCACAACCACGCCTCGGCATAGGCGCCGCGCACATAGACAGCGCCTAGATGCCAGGGCAGGCAGGTGTAGAGGGTGGCGGCCAGCACGCCCCCCCGCCCACCCAGCCAGCGGCGGGTCCAGGCATAGATGCCCAGCGCCCCGATCATAAAGGCCAGCCCGTACCCCCATTTGACGGCCACGATCCCGCTGCCCGATAGTTGCCAGAACGGCCAGGCCAGCAAGTAGGGCAGCCGGCCCTCGCCCCGCACCGGATCGGGCAGGCGGCCCCAGGTCGGCATGTCGGCGGGGTGGGAAATGTTGAAAACAGGCAGGAAGCCGCTGTGGGCCTGGAAAAAGCCGGGGTAGGTCAGCGGGGCGATGGCCAAAACCGCCAGCAAGGCCACCAGGACCGGGTACCAGGAAGTGTCGGACATCTGTTCAGAGGCCACGAGACCCTCTCCCAACGGGCAGGCACGGATGTGCGGGGAGCCCCTCACATGCCCAGTTGCACTTCCTTGCCGGCGCGGATGCTGGCCATGGCCGCTTCGGGGGCCAGTGGTTCGTCCAGAAATCGCAGGTAGAGGTACTTGAACACGTCACGGATCACCGCCGTAACCGGCACGGCCAGCAGCATCCCCAGGAAACCGGCCAGCTCGTTGCCGACCACCAACACCACCATGACCATGGCCGGGTGGAGTTTGACGCTCTTGCCGGCGATGCGGGGCACCAGGACCAGGTTTTCCACCTGTTGGATGGCAAAAAAGGCGATCGCCACCCAGATGGCCGACACCGGGTTCGACAGCAGGGCCAACAGGAGGGCCGGGATGGCCCCCAGGATCGGACCGACGAAGGGCAATGCCTCGAAAAGGCCGGCGATCAGGCCCAACACCAGGGCAAAGGGCACGCCGATGATCAGCAGGGCGATGGTCGCCATTCCCCCCACAAAGAGACAGAGGAGCAACTGGCCGCGGATGTAGGCGCTGAGCACGTCGTCAATCAGGCGGGCCATGCACAACAGATCGGCGCGGAGTTGTTGGGGGAGCGCCTGAACCAGGCCGGTTTTCACCTGGCTTTCGTCGTGAAGGATGTAAAAGAGCCAGAAGGGGATGACCACCAGACCGATGACAAAGCTGATGGTGCTGAACACCTGGCGCAGGGTGGCCACCACGCCGTTCTGAACCGCCCTGATCACGTCGTTGAGCAGGCCCTTCAGGTTGGTCTCGATGGTCTGCCGCCAATCGGCCGGGATATTTCTCTGATACCAGCCCCAACCCCGCGTGCCCCACTCCTCCACCCGGCCGGTCAGTTCCGGCCATTTTTTGACCAGGACACCGACCTGCTCCGCCACCGGCGGCACAAAAAAGGCGATGATCCCGGCGACAATGAGGAAGAGCAGGAGGTAGGTCAGCACGATGGCCAGGGGGCGTGCCAGCCGCCACCGGTGCAGCCGGGCAGGCATGTGCCGGTCCAGCCAGTTGACCAGGGGCAGGAGCAGGTAGGCCAGCACCAGGCCCAAGAAGTAGGGCAGCAACACCCCCCGCGCTGCCCAGATCATCCCGCCGACGAGCAGGCCCACCGCCAGCCACAGGAGCAGGCGATTCCGTTTTGGGGAAGGAATCAAGATCGGCGACATCTCTTACTCCAATTGAGGATCTATGATTGACGATTGACGATTGGCATTCTGACCAGATTCCTCTATGTCGATCAAATTCTCGGCACTGATCTCGGTTCTGGGGGCCACCACTCCATCCGATACCCCTCTCAGCCCAACCCTCAAGTCAGAATCGCGCAGGGTCATCCCGCGGCTGAACCGTTCAGAGGTCCATGGCTTTGTCGCTCCACGCACTCCTCAATCCAGGAGCCGACCGCTTCACTGGAGGCCGTGCCCGGCTGCCAGTGCGCCAGGAACTCGATGTTGCCCGCCGGCCCGGTGATGGGCGAGCGGAGAAGGCCCTGCAGCCCCAGCCCCTGCGCCTGGGCCCAGGCGACGATCTCCTGCAGCACCGCCCGGTGCACGGCCGGGTCGCGGACCACTCCCCCTTTGCCCACCTGCCGGCGCCCGGCCTCAAACTGCGGCTTGATCAGGGCCACGATCCGGCCGTCGGGCCGTAACCAGCCGGCCACGGTGGGCAGAATGAGCCGGAGGGAGATGAACGACACATCCACCGTCGCCAGGTCCACTACTTCCGGCAGGCGCTCCAGGTAACGGGCGTTGGTGCGGTCCATGACCACCACGCGGGGGTCCTGCTGGAGCTTCCAGGCCAGTTGGCCATAGCCCACGTCAATGGCATACACCCGCGCGGCTCCGCGTTGCAACAGGCAATCGGTGAAGCCACCGGTCGAGGCCCCCACGTCGGCGGCGATCCAGCCGCTCACATCCAGGCCAAAGGCATCCAGCGCCGCCGCCAGCTTGCACCCGCCCCGGCTGACGTAGGGCAGGCCGCCGGCCACCGTCAGCCGGGCGGCAACCGCCACCCGCGCCCCCGGCTTGTCCACCACCTGCCCCTCCACGGTCACCTCGCCGGCCATAATAAGCCGCTGGGCCTGTTGGCGGCTGTCGGCCAGCCCCCGCTCCACCAGGAGCAGGTCCAGCCGCTCTTTGCGTGATCCGACCATCACAGGGCATAGGATACCCGCAAGTGGGGGAAAAGTCAAGCACGCCTGGTTCTCTTTCGCCCTGAGGATCCGGCATCCGATTTCACGAGCAGTCCAGATCGGCCTGGGGGTCCTGGTGGGGGGGACGGGGGCTGGACCTTGCGGCCCGGCAGCGTGCCACCCGGGCAGGCCAGCATTGCGGCGACGAGAGCCGGTGCCGCCACCCTCATGACCGGCTGCTGCCTTGTACTGCTTCTCGCTAGAACCAGATTTTAACCGATAGATTGTCTATGAATTGAAGGTGACGGTCGGAGGAGAGCACCGTCAGACCGGCAGCGGGGCAAGCGCAAAAGAGTGGGTAAGAAACCCGCTGTATTGTGGAAATTGTCTCTGCTGCTCAGGCGCCTGGCACTTTCAGCCCTGGCCGACCATGGACCGGGTGTGGGCTCCCGCCTTGTAAAAAAAGGCCGGGCGCAGGTGCCCGGCCTTGCAAATTGCCGACCAACTCACTGCTTGCGGAAGGTGATGTGCACCACCTGGGTTCCGGTGTTGCAATCATAGTTGGTGGCGGCATCTACGATATTGGAGATGCAGTCCCAACTGCCCTGGCTGGGGACAACACACACATGCCACACCCCTTCTCGCGGATGGATGTCAATGGTGCCATCCCAGTTCCCCTCATCGCCTGTCCATGAGGTCCCGGCCCCCAAGTCGGTCCACAGCGATTTGGCCCAGGCCCCTTCCCAGCCATCGGCCCAGTAGTGCACCCAAACATCGCCCGCCAGGCCACCGCCCTGGTCGAGGGTGAAGCCAAACACACGGGTCAGGCCACAGTTCTGCAGGCGGTTGTCAATCTGGCCGAACCAGGCAAAGGCGGGCTTGGGCGTATTGGTCGGCCCTGGCTTTTTGGTGGGAGTAGCCGTCGCTTTGGGTTTGGGCCTGGCGGTGGGCTTGGGGGTGTTAGTCGGCGGGATCGGCGTGTCGGTGGGCGGGACCGGGGTATCGGTAGAGGTCGGCGTGGCCGTCAGCACCAGGGGGGTGTTGGTGGGCGTCACCGGCGTCGGGGTAAAGGTCGGCGTCGGCGTGTGGGTGGGGATGGGCGTGTCGGTGGGGGTCGGGGTGATGGTAAAGGTGGGCCTGGGTGTCTTGGTCGGGGTAGAGGTCGGCTCTGCCCTGCGGCCGATCAGCGTACCGGCCGAACAGGCCAGCATCGCAGCGCCGACGGCAACCACAGCCAGCACCCAGATCATCCTTTTTTTCATTCCGTTACTCATCGTTCCTCCGTTTTTCTTCATCCGGTGGGGCGGCATCATTTTGCGCCGGGGCAATGACCGCCGTCGGCGCAAAGAGGTTCCCGTCTCATCCCACCTGATGTGGCGAGCAGAACAGGGGCGATTATACCATACCTTAGAGAAAAGACAAATCAGGTTCTCCGCAAGGAATTGGGACCCGGTTTGACCTCCCTCCAACAGGGGACGAGGGAGCTTTTTGCAGCAAGCCGGCCCATGCAGGCCGGCTTGCTGATAGGAGGGGATATTGGCCGGGACAGGGAAGGCAACTACTGGCCGTACACCCGGGTATAGCGGTGGTGTAGTCTGGCTACCTCTGGGGGTGGGATTTCGTCAGGGGTGCCCAACTGCAACGCCAGCCACACGGTTCGGGCATTCTCCTCGGTCATGATCGCGGCCTTGACCGCCGCCTCGGCCGTCTTGCCGATGGTAAACACGCCGTGGTTTTTGAGCAACACCGCCGGCGAATCGCCGATGCTGTCTACCACCACTTGGCCGATCGATTCGTCGCCGATCAGGGCAAACCCCCCGCATGGGATCGGCCCGCCGAATTCGTCGGCGATGGCGGTGAGCACGACAGGGACAGGACGGCCTACCGCAGCAAAGGCGGTGGCATAAGGGGAATGGGTGTGGACTATTCCGCCCACATCCGGCCGGTGGCGATAGATGTACAGATGGCTGGCCGTATCGGAAGATGGTTTGAGGTTGCCTTCGACCACCTGGCCCTGCAGGTCCAGAACTACCATCCGTTCGGGGCGCAGGTCCTCGTAGCGCACCCCCGACGGCTTGATCACCACCAAGCCGGTCGCCGGGTCCCGGGCACTCACGTTCCCGCCGGTCCATACTACCAGCCCGTGCCGGGGCAGTTCCAGGTGCAGCTCGACCAGTTCTGTCTTGAGATGTTCGAGCATCGTCGGTCCTTTTCCTCAACCGTTGCGGGCCTGGGCTTTGATCTGCTTCAACCGCTTCATGACGTCGTTGCTCCCGCGGCCAAAGTAATCGTGCAAAAGGAGATATTCGGCGTATAGCCTGTCGTAGACGGCCTGGTTGGCGGGGATGGGATGGTAGCTCTCGTCCCGCAACCGGGCCATCTTGCGGCTGGCCTCGACGATGCTGTCAAAGCCGCCGGCCGCAGAGCCGGCCGCTACCGCCCCGTGCATCGCCGAGCCGAAGGCAGGGACGAAGGAGGAGGCCGGGATATAGATCGGCATGCCGGTCACGTCGGCATAGATCTGCATGAGCAGCTTGTTGCGGTCGGGCAGGCCACCTGTCGCCACGATCTCGTGGATTTCGACGCCGTTTTGGCGGAAGGTCTCCACAATTAACCGCGTGCCAAAGGCGGTCGCTTCAATCAACGCTCGATAGATCTCCTCCGGGGTGGTGAGCAGGGTGGCTCCCAACAGCAGGCCGGTGAGGTCCACATCCACCAGCACGCTGCGGTTGCCGTTCCACCAGTCCAAAGCCAGCAAGCCGCTCTCCCCCGGCTTCAGGCGGGCCGCTTTTTCTTCCAGCAACCGATGGATCTCCATGTCGCGCGCCTGCGCTTCTCGCTCGTAGGCCGCCGGCACGCAGTTCTCGACGAACCAGGCAAAGTGATCGCCCACACACGATTGGCCGGCCTCAAAGCCGGCCATGTCGGGCAGGATCCCGTCCAGGACCACGCCGCACATGCCCGGCACAATCCGTTCTTCGTGGCCCAGCACCATGTGGCAGTTGGAGGTGCCCATGATGATGACCATGCGCCCCGCTTCGGTGACGGTCGCCGCCGGCACGGCCACGTGGGCATCCACATTGGCCACCGCCACGGCGGTGCCCGGCTTCAGACCGGTCCAGGCGGCAGCCTGCCCGGTCAGACCGCCTGCCCTGGCACCCAACGGCAGGATGTCGCGCTTCATCTTTTCATCCACGATCCGCTCCAGGCGGGGGTCCAGCGCCCGGAAAAAGTCGTCCGGCGGAAAGCCTTCCGTCTTGGACCAGATCGCCTTGTAGCCGGCGGTGCAGGCGTTGCGCGTCTCTACCCCTGTCAATTGCCAGACCACCCAGTCGGCGGCTTCAATCAGGCGGTCGGCGGCAGCGTACACCTCGGGTGCCTCGTTGAGGATCTGCCAGGCTTTGGGGAAAAACCATTCGGAGCTGATCTTGCCTCCATAGCGGTCCAGAAAGTGGTAGCCCAGCCGCCGGGCGACCTCGTTGAGCTGGTTGGCTTCGGGCTGGGCGGCGTGGTGTTTCCATAGCTTGACCCAGGCGTGGGGATTGTCGCGCCATTCGGGCAGAGAGCAAAGCGGGGTTCCGTCCGCCCTGGTGGGCAACATCGTACAGGCGGTGAAATCAATGCCGATGCCGATGACGTCCGCCGGATCGATGCCGCTTTCTTGGAGCACAGCCGGGATGGCCTGCTTGAACACGTCGAGATAGTCGTTGGGGTCCTGAAGCGCCCAGTCGGGCTCGAGGCGGACATTGTTCTCCGGCAGGACCTGATCGATCACGCCGTTCTTGTATTTGTGGACCGCCGTCGCCAGTTCCTGGCCGTTGCTTACGTCCACCAGGACCACGCGGCCCGACTCTGTGCCAAAGTCAACGCCGATGGTGTATTTGTGCTCGCCCATTTTTCCCTCGTTGTAGTCAGAAACTAGAGGTCGGTGATGTCCACGGCATAACTGATGAAAAGCCGCTGTTTTTTCGACTCGACGCTCAGCAATAGGTACAGGCCGGTGATATCCTGGGGGACGACCACCTCGGTAGTCCATTCCGCCTTGTCGCCGGCAGGGGTGATCGGCACCGACACAATGTCGGGCGTTTCATAGAACCCGTAGATGATGCCATCGGAGCCGATGACGGGTGGGTTGCCAATGTGCACATAGGAGGGGTACTCGCCGGGATTGTGAGTCCGCCATTGGAACAGCAGGCCGGTATCGGTGCGCTCGACGCCGGTGAGGGTGAGGATGACGTTGTTGATCGCAGTGATCTCGGTGCCGGGCTTTTGGATCAGCCCCTTGACCTCTTCGGCGACCGGGTAGGTGAGGTCGGTGACAACCCGGTCGAGCTTGACTTCCAGCGTCGCGTCCACCTTGTTCTCATCCGGGTAGTAGTAGTTGTACTCGCCTGTCACGTAGCTATAGTCAACGGTGAGGGTGGAACCTGGGGCAGCTTCTGCCCCCTGGCACTCCACATAGATCAGTTGGACCTTTTGTTCCGCTTTGGTCCCGCCGATGTATCCCCTCATCTGAAAGCCCGGCGCCAGGCGGTGACCTCCCGTGCTGATAAAGACCGTATCGCAGTTCGAGGTCTTGCCGTCGCCTGTCTTGAGCACGGCCGGTTTGCCCGGCACGGCCTGCATGGCGCTCCAATCGCCGGTCTCATTTCGGATGGTCAGGTCAATGTGCAGGTCGCCGGCCTCCGTTTTGCCGACGTGGGTCACTACCGCACTCCAACCCTTTGATCCCTTTGAACCATAGGAGTCCAGGTCTTCCGGTAATACGATATAGTCGCAGGCACCCAGCAGTAGGGCGCAGATCAAAATAGGAACGAGCGCCTTTTTCCCCTTCATCTTTTCCACTCCTGTCCCCGGCGCTTTCGACCCCCTATGGGCCAGCGGTGAATTTCGGGACGATCCCCTTGATCAGCGACACGACCTGCCAATAATCAGCCGGCGCATCGGTCCCGCCATCCACGCCTTTTACCGTCTTGATCTGACCCTGATAAGAGAGGGTGACATAGTAGCCGAAGCATTGCTTGCAGGGAGTATGCCAGGTGCTGTACATCTCGTCTGTGAACCACCCGAGGTCAGTAATGCCCTTCAACAGCGCCTCCACCTCGGCCGGGGACACCTGAGCCTGGAGGGTGTTCGCGCCGTCGTCGCCCACGATCCGCCCGTCCGGGTAGATGAAATAGAGTTCGTCAATGCAATTGGGCCCACCGTTGCGCTCGTAGGTGACCACCGCTCCGGTTTGCATGGCGATTTCGGCCTGGTCCTGCCTGAAAGGCCGGGGCTCACACCTGTCCGATCCCGGCGTCGAAGTGGCGGTTGCCTCACCCTCTGCCGACCCCCGGCCCAGGCCGGTCGCAAGCACCGACACGCCGACGGCGAGCACCAGGACCGCGATGCCGCCAAAGACCAGCGCCCGGCGCTGGCCCAGGGCGGCTGCCACACCGGCCCCCCTGGCCCGGCCACGGCCACCTCTCCGGGTAGCCAGCAGGGTCTGCACGCCGATAAAAACCAGCGTGAGCAAGCCGATCACGATCCGGGTCCACCACGAACTCAGGGTGCCGTTGAACTGGATCAGGGTCTGGGTGATGCCGAGGATGAGCACGCCGAACAAGGTGCCGAACACATACCCCACCCCACCGCTCAGCGACGTGCCCCCCATCACCACCGAAGCGATGACGTCCAGCTCCACGCCGTTGGCATAGAGACCGTGCCCCGACATCACAAACACGGCCAGGGCAATGCCGGCCAAAGCCGAGCAGAACCCGTTCAAGGTGTACACCAACACCTTGGTCGAGTCCACCGGCAGGCCCATCAGCCGGGCCGATTGTTCATTCCTCCCCTCATTCCCGCCGATGGCGTACACGGTGCGGCCAAAGCGCCGGTAGTGAGTAAGGTAGATCCCGGCCGCCAGGACGAGAAAGGCGACGAGGATAAAGATCGAGATGAAATCCCCCTGTTTGGTGGCCGGATCGCTCAGCCCTGGGATCAGAATCCTGGTCCCGCCGAGGATGCGAAAGGTACGATCCCGGATGGCGATGGCATCATCGCTGATGAAAAAGCACAGCCCGCGGGCCACCCACATGCCTGCCAGGGTGGCGATGAAGGGTTGCACCTTCATGTGGGCAATGATGTTGCCCATGATCGCGCCAAAGGCCGTCCCCATGGCCAGCATCAACAGGATGACCACCCAGGCGTTCCACCCTTCGCGGAGCAGCGCGGCAGAGGCGACCGTCGTCAATGCCATCACCCCCCCGACCGACAGGTCAATGCCCCCGGTGAGGATGACCAGCGTCATGCCTGTGGCGCTGATCAACAGATGGGCGTTGTTGCGAAAGATGTTGATAAAGACCTGCGGATCACGCATGCCTGGGTAAAAGATCGCGCCGACTCCATAGGCGACAAAAGCCAACAGCGCCGTCGCCGCCAGCGGAATGAACCGCTGATAAGTGGAAACCAGATCACCTATTCTTCGCATGGCAGTCAAGCCTCTTTCTGCGCCCCGATCTTGCGGACAAGGCTTCTGACCTGTTCCGAATAGAGGAGGATGACAAAGATGACCACCACCCCTTTGATGGCCTGTAGGGCAAACGCCGGAACCCCGATCGCATACATCGAGGTCGTGATCGCCTGGATGACCCAGGCCCCGACAATGCTGGCGAACAGAGAGAAGCGGCCCCCCGACATCAACGTGCCACCGATGACAACCGCCAGGATGGCATCCAGTTCGTTGGTCATGCCGATGTTAAAGGCGTCCGACGTTTTGATGTTCGAACTGGCCACCAGGCCGGCTATCCCGGCACACAGACCGCAAAAGGTGTAGGCCAGCAGCTTGATCCTTTTTTCTTCGATACCGCTGTAGAAACTGGAGCGGGAATTGATGCCCACCGATTCGATGAACAGCCCGACGGCCGTCTTGCGGGTCAGGAGCCAGGCGATGATGAACACAAAGGCCACAATGTACAGAGAAAAGGGGAGAACGATCCAGCCCTGGCCGATGAAAGCGTATGGTTCGTAAAAGATCTGGATTCTCACCCCATTGGTGATGAGCTGAGCGATGCCCCGGCCGGCGATCATCAGGATCAGGGTGCCCACCATGGGTTGAATCCGCACGTAAGCCACCAGCAGCCCATTCCACAGGCCACAGAGGGCGGACACAAGGAGCGCCACCAGGATCACGATCCAGAGGGGCTGGTAGGTAAAGTGCGGGTCATTGATCAACCTCATCAGGTGCGGCGGCAGCTCTGTGGCCAGCACGTACGGATTCATCAGCAGGGCCGCCACCGAAGCGGCAATGGCCATGACCGCCCCCACCGAGAGGTCCACCCCGCCGGTGGCGATGACAAGGGTCATGCCGATAGCCAACAGGGAAACGGTCGAACCGTTTCGCAAGATATCGATCAGGCTGCCATACAGGTTGCCTTCCCGGGTCTGAATGGTGAAAAACCCAGGGACGGCAATCAGGTCGAAGAGCAGGATCAGGGCAAAGGCAACGAGCGGGAAAAAAAGCCTGCTCTCGGTTACCGTCCGCCAACTGAAGGAGGGTTTGATCTGTCCCATCAGTCACCCCCGGCCATCCATTGCATAATGACATGCTCCTCTACCTCGCCGCTGATCTCCGTGACCTTTTTCCGGTCCCGCAGCACGACGATGCGATGGCTGGTGCGCAACACCTCTTCCAGCTCGGAGGAGATGAACACGCACGACTTGCCTTCCTCGGCCAGCGACAAGACCAGCTTCTGGATCTCGGCTTTTGCTCCCACATCAATGCCGCGGGTCGGTTCATCCAGGATCAGGATCTGCGGGTTTGTGGCAAGCCAACGGGCCAGGATCACCTTCTGCTGATTGCCGCCGCTCAAGTTCTTGACCGGCCGGTCGGCAGAAGGGGTCGCGATATTCAGCAGCTTGATGTACCTGTCGGCTATTTCATACTGCTGTTGGCTGCTCAGATACCTGAACCAGCCCCGGCTGGCCTGCAGGGCCAGGATGATATTCTCCCGGACCGTCAGGCCGTCTACAATGCCGGCCTCTTTTCTGTCTTCGGGGCACAGGGCGATGCCCCGGCTGACGGAGGCCAGTGGGGAAAAATGCTCGATCACGCGCCCGGCCAGCCGGACGGTGCCGTTGTCGGGCTTCTCGATCCCGAACAGCAGGTGGGCGGTTTCGGTGCGCCCCGATCCCAGCAGCCCGGCAAAACCGAGGACTTCGCCGGCATGCAACTCCAGGTCAAGCGGTTCGATGGCCCCCCTGCGGCCAAGCTGGCGGGCTTCGAGCAGCACTTCGCGCTTGATCTGCTGGCTGCTTGTGAGCTTGATCCGCGACATCTCGTCGAATTCGGTCAACTCCCGCCCGATCATCCGGGCGATCAGTTCCAGGCGCGGAATGGTTGCCGTCTCAAAGGTCCCCACCAGGTTCCCGTTGCGGAGGATGGTGATCCGGTCCGAAATCTCGTAGACCTGGTCAATAAAGTGGGTGATAAAGATGATCGAGACCCCTTCGCTTTTCAGTTTGCGCATCACCCCGAAAAGCTGGGCGGTTTCGTGGGTATCGAGGCTGGAGGTGGGTTCGTCCAGGATCAAAACCTTGGCGGAGGAGATCTCGAGTGCCCGGGCGATGGCCGCCATCTGCTGGATGGCTACCGAATAGGAACCCAACGGCTGGGTCACGTCAATGTCAATGTCCAGGTGCTGGAGGGCCAGCCTGGCCTGCCTGTTTATGGCCTTCCAATCTACCCCCAGCAACTTCCTGGGCTCCCGGCCGATCAAGATATTCTCCGCTACGGTCAGGTTCGGGCACAGGTTGATCTCCTGGTACACCGTGCTGATGCCCAGCTTCTGGGCGTGGAGAGGGGTTCTGATGATGACCTCTTTTCCTTCGAGGGCGATCGTGCCGGCATCCTGCCTCTCGACCCCGGTGAGCACCTTGATGAGGGTTGACTTGCCTGCACCATTCTCGCCTACAAGGGCATGGATCTCACCGCGCCGTAATACAAAATCCACTTTTGAGAGGGCCTGAACGCCGGGGAACGCCTTGTCGATCCCCCGCATCTCTACCACAATCTGGTCAGAATCTGACATGCGCCACCTCTGCCATGCCCCGCAGAATCGGGAGGGGCAGAGGAGCGGCACCGCCTACCCGCCGCTCCTCCGCCTCGGTTCTACAGGGCCACAAGGGACACACCCCCGGCCCCGGAACCTGCACCGCAAACCCTAGTACTTGCGGCCTTCGGCAATCGCCTGCAGGTTCGGGTCGGTGGAGCGGAACACCCCTTCCTGGGAAGGAACCCACTTGGGCAACTGTTCGCCGTTGAGCGCCTTCAGCGCCGCTTCGTATACCTGCGGGGCGAGGAGCGGGTTGCACTCGACGGTCACATTCAACTCGCCGGCCAGCATGGCCTTGAAGGCACCGGCGGTTGCGTCAACCGACAGGACATAGACATCCACGCCGGGCCTGAGGCCGGCCTCCTTCAACGCCTCGATGGCGCCCAGCCCCATCTCGTCATTCTGGGCAAAGATGGCCTGGACATCCTTGGTCTCCTTCAGCCAGGCCTCGGTCACCTGCTTGCCTTCGGTGATGCTCCAGTTGGCGGTCTGGCTCTTGGTGATCGTCATCCCACAGTCGCCCATCTTTTCGCGGAACCCCTGGCTGCGGTCCTTGGCGGCCGAAGAACCGACGTTGCCAACCAGCTCCCACACATTCTTTTTCGGGCTGTTCTCGAGGAGTTTGCACAACTCGACGGCGGACTTGCGCCCCTCTTCGGCAAAGTCGGAGCCGATGTAGGTGGCATACAGGGTATCCGGCGCGTCAATGCGGCGGTCCTCCAGGACGACGATCTTGCCGGCGGCCTGGGCTTCTTTCAGCACATCTTCCCAGCCGGTCGTCTCCAGAGCAGCCAGGATGATGACGTTCACCTCCTTGTCCTGGATGAACTGGCGAAAGCCGGCCACCTGCTTCGCCAGGTCGTTCTGGGAATCGTAGAACTTGAGCGTGATGCCCAGTTGTTCTGCCGTCTCTTTGAACGAGGCGGTGTTGGCAGCGCGCCAGCCACCCTCAGAACCGGTCTGGAGAAAGCCGACCACCATGTCCTTGTACGTATAGACCTTGGGGGTGGCGGTCGGTTGGGGGCCACCACAGGCGGCGATCAACACCGACGCCAGGATCAGCAGCACCATCGCTGCTCTGAACAGATTCTTTGCGACGCTCATTTTCTTCTCCTTTCTTCACATTTTTTGAATTTTGCTTCCAACAGATCTCACCGGAGCTGCTCGAGCTCTGCCTCAGTCATGGAGCCCCATCCCCTCCTGTACATCCCGGCCCTCTGTGAGCTTCAGGCCTTATGATAATAGACATCCCAACCCATGTACCTGGCCAACGCCTCGTGCAAGGCGTCGGCCACCTGCGAACGGTTCACCGCCACATGGTGCTCGTAGCCGTTCGCGCAGATGTAGTGGAGCAGGCCCTGGAAATTCGGGATCTGGACCACCCCAAAGCCGCCAAAGGTTTCCAGCGGATCGTCGGTCAACAGGCCTTCTCCCAGATAGGCGCGGATGGACCCATACTCATCGTCGGTGGACACCCGGCAGTAGGTAAACGGCCCAGACCTGATCCGGCCCACCAGGGTCCCATAGGTGTTCTCTTTGCCCACCGTACCGGCGATGATCTCCTGGTAAGACATCTCCGGTTCCTGAAAGAAATCGGCTGGGAGGTTGCTGCAGTGAAAGATCACCCCCTTGTCGGGATCGTCGCCATAGTTGTTGTTCCAATCCACCAGCGCGCTGGGTTTGCCGGAGGCCAGGGCCATGGCGTACATGCCGATGGCACCGGTGATGTCGGTCTCGCAGGCGCTGGGCTTGAGGGCGTTGCTCATCATGCTCATCACCGCACAGGGGACGACGCCAAAGTACTCTTCCATGGAGGTCCAACACTGCACGGCCGTGGCCACCAGCCGGTTTTCCTCCATCCACCGCTCGGTCACTACGGCGAACCTGGCCATCTTGAGCAACGCCTCTTTGGGGATGCCGGCGGTGGGGACGTAGCTCGCAAGGGCGCTCAACTTGTCGCGGACGGCCGGATCGTCTGCTGCCAGGCAGTTGGCCCGGCCAAAAGCCTCCGACAGGTCCAGGACTTCGACGCTGATGCCGGCCCTTTCCAGCAACTTTTCGCTGAACCGCACGGTGATAAAGGCTGCCGGCCGGGCACCCAACATCCCGAATCGGGCCCCGCGCAGCCCGCGCACCACGCGACAGGTCCCGGCAAACCGGCGCAGGTCCTGGCGAAAGCCGTCCGAGTCGGGAGCCACGGTGTGAAGGGCGGTGAGGGTGTAGGCAATGCCGTATTGCCACAGATTGTTGCACACCGACATCTTGCCGCAGAAGCTGTCCCGCCGGTCGGCGACCGTCATCTTGCCGATCTCGTCGGGGAAGGCGTGGACCAGCACCGGCACGTTCAGATCGGCCATCCGGATGGCGTTGGCGACCGCCCGCTCGTCGCCAAAGTTGGGTAGAGTGACCAGAATGCCATCGATCTCGGCCCGGTGCGCCCGGAATAGCGCGGCGCACTTTTCGGCATCTTGCAACGTCTCGACCGAGCCAAAAGGGGTGTCTGAGGTGTTGAGAGCGATGGCCTCTATCCCCTCTTCGGCCAACACGCGCAATACCTCTTGCCGCCCAGCCTCGCACAGGTGGTCAGGGAAAAAACCCCGATTGCCGACGATAACTCCAAGGGTGAATTTTTTCATTCTCTTTCTCCATCAAAAAGAATCCAACATGGATGGGATCGGTGCCTCCAGGCTTGAATCCCGGTGGTTGGTGGAGCTCTCCCGGACGATCAGTTCCGGGCGAAGGGAGATCGATCGGGGTTCAAAAATTTCCTGCTCATAACGGTTTGCTTCAATGGCCCGGACCAACTCTCGCACAGCCGTCCAGCCAAGGTTCCGCAGGTCCTGGTAGATGGTGGTGAGGGGGGGCCAGTAGTAGGCCGCTTCTGGCAGGCCGTCGAACCCCACGACGGCCAGGTCATGGGGCACCCGGATTCCCTGCCGACAGGCCGTCTGGAGTACCCCCAACGCCATCT